>QCEQ01000007.1 GCA_003278525.1 Prochlorococcus sp. AG-355-P16
ATCATAAAGCCAAGAATGACTTATCAAAATAAAGAAAAAACCCCAACTAAAATTTGCTATTCTTCCTTCACTTCCCTTCCATAAAATAAATAATGATATCGGCATAAAAATCAGCCATAAATTAGTTGAAACTGAAATTCCCCCTAAAATCCCTCCCAAACAAGGGTAAAAATATTGTCTTAGACTTTTAATTTGAGTTGGGATTAACAATCTAAAATTACGAAATTAAATTTATAATCACCCATTTATTGTACCTTCATTCTGTAGACTAAGTTCTAGTTACTTTCAAAATTTAAGTGAAAGAAGTCTTTATTAGTTTTGTAGTTTTTGTTTTTTGTGTTTCATTAACTATTTTCAGTCAATTTAATTCACCTCAAGTTGTTAATGCTGCTGAATCAGAAACTCAGTCAGTTCAAAGAACACCTGTTGCAAAATCATCAAATGTCTCAAATAATAATTTATTTGAACTAGACCCATCAGATCCAAATCCTATACTTTTCGCTATGGCAGAAGAAACATCATCAGACAACAATTCAAGGACTACAGAAAGTGGTCTAATTATTGCAGATATCGTAAACGGGGAAGGAGATGAGGCTAGTGCTGGGCAGACAGTTACTGTAAATTACACAGGAATACTAGAAGACGGGACACAATTTGATACCAGTATCGGCAGAGCTCCATTCAGCTTTCCCTTAGGTGCTGGACGAGTAATAAAAGGTTGGGACGAAGGTGTAGCAGGCATGAAAGTTGGAGGCAAAAGAAAATTAACAATACCTCCAGAACTTGGATACGGATCGAGAGGAGCTGGGAATGTAATACCTGCCAATGCGACTTTAATATTTGAAGTTGAATTATTAAAAGTCAATTAAATTAAGTAAGAAAAATATCTAAGGCTTTTCAATTTAGTTAATCTCCAAGTAATATGTACATAACACCAAATATTTGAAATGTTAAGTAAATTCATCAAATCTTTTCTAGATAAAAAATCCCCAATGACAGTCCATGCTCACTGCGATGGTCCTTGTGGTGTTTACGATCCAGCATCTACGAGAGTTGCAGCTGAAGCAGTTTTATCAATGACAAAAAAACTTATTGCATTAGAAGCTCCTTCTAGCATTGATTCAGCAGAGTGGGCTGCATACAGTAATACATTTTCTAGATATGTTGCAGTTAAAGAAGAACAAGCAAAAGAAACAAAGAAAGAGATTCTAATTTTGTGGACAGATTACTTTAAACCAGTTCACTTAGAAACTTATCCAGACTTACATGAAACCATTTGGAAGGCGGCCAAATTATGCAGTGCCTGCAAAGTTAATATTGACCTAGCCCAAGCTGAAGAACTCATGAGTTATGTAGAAAAAATTCATAATATTTTCTGGGCTTCAAAAGGAAGATCAGACGCTTTTGTAAAAGCTAGTTAAGCAGAGTTATTTTCAAAAGTTTTTTTGATTTTATTTTATTTTTTTTAGGTTTAAGAAAAACCGCGATTATTTCTGGTGAATCTATGTTTCCTTACCTAAAAGAAGGTGATATTATATTTTTTAAAAAATATAGAAAGAATAAATCAAAACTTAAAAATCGACAAATAGTTATTTTTAATCATCCAATTAAAAATAAAAACCTAATAAAAAGAATACATTCAGTAAATCACAATTACGTTGAGGTTATTGGCGACAATATTGAATTTAGCGAAGATAGTAATAAATTTGGATTAATCAATAACGAAAAAATAATTGGGATTGTTACCTCTAAATTAATTATTCCTAAATTAAAAAATTTTTTAATTCAAAAAAACAGAAGCACTTCTTTGAATCCAAAATAATCCTAAAGAAAAGGAAAGCCCTCCTGCTACAGCTATTAATCTTTTAATAAATTTTTGACTTGCTTTAAAGGTAGTAAAAGATATTAAACAAGTAAAAAGATTCATACTTATTAGTGAACCAATCAAATATGAAATCAAATATAAGCAAGCGCTTGTTAAAGGTAATGCTAAAGCAGGAAGAACTGCAAGAAAATGTGAACCTCCAGCTATACCGTGTAGCAAGCCTAAACCAGTCAAAGCATGTGAGTGCTTATTTTTATTTATTTGTTTCTTCACATGAAAGTGAAAGTGACGGTGGGCAATTCCATTCTCATGCTTATGGGAATGCGAGTGGATACTTAATTGAAAAGAATTTTTTAAAGCAAATACTCCAACAATTAGAAGTGAAATTCCAACTAGGAATTCGGCAATACTAGAAAATTTGTTTAATGGTGTAATATCCTTAATAAAAATCGCTAGAAAAGCTAACAAGAGGACTCCTGAAGAATGGCCCAAGCCCCATGAGAAACTATTTTTAAGAGCTTTTTGGGGATTATTAATCGCTGCTGGTGCCATTGCAATTAGATGATCAGCACCACTAACTACGTGCACAAATCCTGCGACTATACCTGTTAAAATTACGGTCTGCATATATATATTCAGTACAACTCTGTTTATTAGATTTTATAGCACGATTTGAAGTCAATATTAAATTGAGTTAAATAATTTCTTGAACGATTGTTCAATATTAGTTTCTCTCATAAAAGTTTCACCAATTAATACACCCATGATTCCAATAGATCTAAGCGAATCTAAATCTTCGGCACAATTAATTCCAGATTCACTTATGGGAATAATATTTTGTTTTAAAAATATATCTGCATACGTATGCATCAATTCTTTTGATGTTTTTAAATCCGTTTTAAAAGTCTTTAAGTCCCTATTATTTATTCCAACCAAATTAAAAGATTTTAACTTTAAAATCCTTTCTAATTCATTAGAGTTATGAACTTCAACAAGAACACTCATCTTTAAATTATCAGCTATTTTCTTTAAATAAATTAAATCATCATCACTTAAAATCGCAGCGATTAATAATATTGCATCAGCACCAGATACCCTTGCTTTATAAATCTGATAAGCAGAAATAATAAAATCTTTGCAGAGTAGCGGGAGATTAGTAGATTTCCTTACATTTTCGAGTATTTCATAACTACCTTGAAAAAACCTTTTATCGGTAAGTACTGAGATACATGATGCACCTAATCCTTCATAACAAATTGCTATGTTTTCAGGGTTAAAATCTTCTCTAATAACTCCTTTACTCGGACTAGCTTTTTTTATTTCAGCAATAACTCCTGGTTTTATTTTTGACTCCAAGATATTTTTGTAAAAATCTTTGGGAGTAGGAAGTTTTTCAATCTTTTTGATGAGATCTTCTAAAGAGACTATTTTTTTAAAATTCTTAATTTCAATATCCTTGTGCCATACAATTTCTTCCAGAATGTTTTTTGCTTGTGCTTCTCTATGAGGTACAGCATATTCTAAATTTTCTACCCTTACTGTTGGATTTGGTGGCCTGCGTCTTATCTCCATTAATTTTAGATACTATTTTATTTGAGAAGCCGCCTGTTTATATGCGACCTCAACTACTTCACTAAGAGTAGGATGAGTATGAACTTCTTTAGATAATTCAATTACATCTTGGTTCCTTGAAATAGCGTTCGAAATTTCTTGAATTAAATCAGCTGCATGTAACCCAAAAATATGAGCCCCTAATACTTTCCCATTATCTTTGTTGAAAATCAACTTTAGCAATCCATCACTCTCTAATTCAGCCAATGCTTTTGAATTAGCCTTAAAGAAACTTTTGACAACTCCCAAAGTAAAATTTTCTTTTGCAGATATCTCTTTAGCTTCAACTTCAGAGAGCCCTACTGAACTTATCTCTGGATGAGTAAAGGTTGCTGCGGGGATACTTTTATAGTTAATTTCGACATTACCTCCGCAAATATTATCAACAGCAATAGTACCCTGCGCGGCAGCTGTATGAGCAAGCATTAGTTTACCCGTTACATCTCCAACAGCCCAAATGTTAGGTATTATTTCATCACCATTCTTAACTCTCATTTGATCATCTACAGGAATGAAACCTTTTACTGTTTCGATACCAACCGACTCAAGATTTAAGTTATTACTATTAGGACTTCTGCCAGTTGCAACTAGTACAGCGTCAACTTCTAAAGTTTCTACAACTTCCTTAGATTTTGCATCAGTCAGTTCTATTTTTACAGGGCATCCAGGTGTTATTTTTGTCGCAAAGACATTTGATTTTGTGTCTATATCTCTTGCTTGAATAAGATTCTTCTTAGCAATTTTAGTGATGTCTGGATCAAATGTTGGCATAATATTCTCCAGAGCCTCGATCATGGTAACTTCACAACCAAGCGCGGTATAAACATCAGCAAATTCTAGACCTATATATCCGCTTCCAATAATTGCTATCCATCTTGGAAGCCACTCAAGTTTAACCGCATCATCGCTAGTAAATACGGTCCTATTATCCAAAGTTATTCCACGGGGTACAAAAGGAGAAGAGCCTGTTGCTATAACAATATTCTTACATGTGAAAATTTTATCAATTCCGTTTTTATCTCTTACACCTACTTTTTGATTTCCTTCAATTCTTCCAATGCCCAAAATAATTTCTACGCCACTCCTTTTAAGAGTTTTTGTTAAATTTTCTCTAACATTTAAAACTAAATTATTTGCATGATCTGCAATTTTTGATCTCTCGAACCTTACTGGTGAAGCATGTATACCAAATTTAGCTAAATGTTCATAATTAGCTATTTCTCTAACTTTTCCACTTGCAGCCAAAAGAGCTTTAGATGGAACACAACCCTTGTTAACACAAGTGCCTCCCATATCAGAAGATTCTACTATTGCGACTTTCAGTCCCTTACCAGCAGCATGTTTAGCGGCATCAAAACCTCCGTATCCTGCTCCTACTACGATTAAATCAAAATCAAAACTTGAATCAGTCACTTTTTATTTATTTATTTAGAGGTATATGCGACTCTTTTTCGTTCTAGTAATAAAGGAACTGCAACACAAGCCACATTTAATGATTCTACAATCTCACTATGCGGAATTGTAATTGTTTCATTAAAAGCTTCTTGAATTTTTTTATGAATACCTTGACCTTCATTACCCAAAATTAATGCTGTAGGTCTAGACCAATCAACTTCCCAATAAGGTTTTGAAGGTTTTATTGAACTCTCATTATGGCTACTAGTAGAGAAAATCTTAAATCCTACATTTGATAATTCAGACAAAGACTTAAGTAAAGAATTTAATATTTCTTCTTCAATGCCATCAAATCTTAAATATGGCAGATGAAAAACTGCACCTGAGGATGCTCTTAATACCTTTTGGCCTAATGGGTGCGCACCTCCAGCTAAAAAAATTGCATTAACACCAGCAGCTAAAGCGGTTCTAAATAGATTACCCATATTCCCAGGATCTTGAATCCTATCTAGAACAAGAACAAAATCATCTTTTCTATTAAATTGATAATTAGGTATTGTTGAAATCTCTACTAAAGCTGCTATCCCATCTGGATTAATTGTTGAAATCGCAGATGCCAAGACTTCCTCTGAGACAATATTTATTACTGACTCATCAAATTTTTTGCTTAGATTTTGATTCTTTCTTAGCCATTTTTCGGTAACTAGAATCTTAGAGGGATTTTTCCCAGACTTCAGCAATTCTTCAATAAGATGGGTACCTTCTATGGAAAAAAAGTCTTGATCTTTTGGAGATGATCCTCTTTTAAATGATCTAAATCTTTTAACTAGTTTATTGTTTTTACTAGTTATTTTTAAAAAAGTATTTTCTATGAGTAATTTTAAAAATGCATTATCAACTACATTTTAATTACATAAATATTTTGTTCAATTATTTATTAAATTTTTATTTACCAATAAATCAAAAAATACATTTTCACTTTTAATTAATATTCATGACGTTACATAAGGTGGACTTACAAGTTTTCGTTTGTCATGATGAATCTAATAAATTAACCCTTAATGATTTGCGTAAGCAAAAAGAAGTCATATCTTAAATCTCAAAATTTAAAGATTTTTGGCCAAGGTAACTTACATGGAAAAGTTGAAATAAGTGGTGCCAAGAATTCTGCCTTAGTTTTATTGGCCTCATCATTGCTAACCAATGAAAGGATAATTCTTGAGAATGTTCCTCGTCTTACCGATGTAGAAAAAATGGGGAATATCCTAAAGAGTTTAGGTATTAAATTAATACAAAAAAACAATCGCTTAGAGATAGATCCAAAAAATATTTCTATTAAAGATCTTCCATATGAACTTGTTAATGGATTAAGAGCTAGTTTCTTTTGTATAGGTGCATTATTAAGTAAATATGGAGAGGCTAAAGTCCCCTTGCCTGGAGGATGCAATATTGGTTCAAGGCCCATAGATGAGCACATAAATGGACTTCAATCCTTAGGAGCGGAAATTATTATTGAAGAAGGAATTGTCAAAGCAAGAATAAAGGACGGGACTAATAAACTGCATGGTACCCATATCAAATTAAAGTGCCCAAGCGTAGGAGCTACTGAAACTTTAATTATGGCAGCATCATTAGCGGATGGAAGAACTACCATTGAGAACGCTGCAAGAGAACCTGAAATTCAGGATTTATGCCAAATGCTAAATAAAATGGGGGCAAAAATTTACGACTCTGGCAAAGAAAAAATAATTATTGATGGTGTTAATAAGCTGTGTGGTTGTACTCATAAAGTAATTCCAGATCGAATAGAAGCTGGCACTTTTTTAATAGCTGCTGCTGCGACTTCCTCTTCAATAACAATTTCTCCTGTAATTCCTAATCATCTTGAAGCTGTCACGAATAAGCTCCAAGAGAGTGGAAGTAAAATTACGATTAAAGGTAATTCAATCACAATAAAGGGTAAAAAGATCAAAGGGGTAGATATTGAAACAGCTCCTTTCCCAGGATTTCCAACTGATTTACAAGCACCATTTACAACTTTAATGGCAATCGCAAATGGTGAATCAAAAATAACTGAAACAATTTTCGAAAACAGAATGAACCATGTTCATTTGCTTAACAAAATGGGGGCAAATATAAAATTAAATAAAAATATAGCGTTTATCAAAGGTGTTAAAAAATTTAAGGGGATGGATTTAGTTGGATCTGATTTGAGGTCTTCAGCTGCATTAATAATTGCTGGGATTATAGCTGAAGGCACTAGTAAAATTTATGGTTTAGAACATTTGGATAGAGGTTATGAAAATTTTGAATCAAAATTAAAAATATTAGGTGTAAAAATAACAAGAGAGTTTAACAAAAAGACTTTGACAAATAAAGAATTAAAAACAATTTCGGACCCTGCAGATGTTCCTCGATATAGTGCTGCTTAAATTGCAAAGAGGATAAAAATTATCAATTTATTTAAACGTAAGCAATATTGATAAGTGAAATACAACCTAAAAATATGAGGAATAACACTAAGAAGCGACTAGACCAAATTTTATTTAAACCACTAATCTTGATATCATTCATGCCCATGTTCCGCTGTTAGAAGCAAATGCTGTCAAAATAGTAACTATAATGAAAAGATAGGGAACGAATTTTAAAGATAATTTTTTTGCTTTAGTTTTAGTCATTGAATTTTTTCTTTACGATAACATAATATTACTGAGTATGAAGCTTTGTCCTCAAAAGATGGTTTTTATAAGATATTTGCTACGTTATTGTATCAAACATGTAAAATTATGTATTTTAATATTATTTATTGTCAGCAAAATTAATAAATGTAATTCTATGTTTTTAACGAAAAGATTAACTATTAATAAACGTTATCTTGATCACTGTTCCTTGTCCAAAGCAATAGTCAATTAGTTGAATTTTGTTATAATAATGTTAATTTTTCAAAAGCCTTGGGAGCGTGGTGGAATTGGTAGACGCACCGCACTCAAAATGCGGCACCTTCGGGTATGTCGGTTCAAGTCCGACCGCTCCCACTTTGATGAATACCTATAGTCGATTCGATATATCTTTTAAAAAAGGAAGAGGTTGTTGGCTTTGGGACAACACTGGTAAAAAGTATCTTGATGCAGTTGCTGGTATCGCAACTTGTAGTCTTGGGCATAGCGATAGAGTTTTAAGAAGGAAGCTATCAAGTCAACTAAAAAAAATTCAGCACATTTCCAATCTTTACAACATTGAAGAACAAGAACAATTAAGCAAAACTTTAACGAATATGAGTTGTGCCGAAAGCGTCTTCTTCTGCAACAGTGGTGCGGAAGCAAATGAATCAGCAATTAAATTAATTAAAAAATATGGTAATACAACAAATAAAGGTAAAGAATCAATTATTCTCGCAGCAGAATCTAGTTTTCATGGAAGGACGCTGGCAGCCTTGAGTGCTACTGGACAGCCCAAATATCAAAAAGGTTTCGAACCAATGATTCAAGGGTTCAAATTTTTTAAATTTAACAATTTTGATTCGGTAAAAAAAATTTTTGAGGAGTGTGAAAATAATGATCAGAAAATTTCCGGCGTTTTAGTTGAACCAATACAAGGAGAAGGTGGTGTAATTCCTGGAAATAAAATATTTTTTAGAAGCCTGAGAGATATTTGTGATAAATATAATTCTCTTCTCATTCTTGATGAGGTCCAAAGTGGAGTAGGTCGAACGGGAAAAATGTGGGGTTATGAGAATTTAGGAATTGAACCTGATGGATTCACCCTTGCTAAAGGATTAGGTGGAGGTCATGCAATTGGAGCATTATTAGTAAAAGAAAAAGCCAACATTTTTTCTCCAGGTGATCATGCAAGCACTTTTGGGGGGAACCCTTTCGCCTGTAAAGCTGCCCTAACTGTATTAGAAGAAATCAATAGAAGAAATCTTGTCAATAATGTTTATCTAAGAGGAGAACAATTATGTGCTGGATTTGAAGAATTGTCAAAAAAATTTCCTAATATTATTACCGGGAAAAGAGGTTTAGGTTTAATACAAGGTCTTGTGATCAATGATGAATATGCTGATGCAAAAAAAATTACATTAAAAGCTTTTGATAAAGGATTACTGGTAGTTCCTGCAGGAGGAAACGTTGTAAGGATTGTCCCACCATTAGTTATATCGCGAAGAGAAATAAATATTCTTTTGAATAAGCTAAATTCAATTTTTGAAGAGTTATAGAAATTTAAATTTTGAAAAATGCAAATTTAAATTTTTTTGAATTATCACCCAAATATGAAAGGGATAATATCAAGTTAGGTTTATCAAGAATTAAAAAAGCACTTCAAGAACTTGGTAATCCTTGCGAGAATATCCCTGCGATACAAATTATTGGAACCAATGGGAAAGGATCAATCGCGGCATATTTAGAAAATATACTTTTTGAAGCTAAAAGGAATTTTGGCGTAACGACATCTCCCCACCTTTTGGACGTATGCGAGAGGATTAGAGTTAATAAAAAAAATATTAACAAGACTGATTTTGAAAAAATCTATAGATTAATAGAAGAGAAATTTTCAACATTTGAATTAACTCCTTTTGAAAAAATCATTTGCTGCGCACTAAATTTCTTTGACCATAAAAAAGTTGAATTGCTGATTCTTGAAGCTGGCTTAGGGGGACGATTAGACGCAACAACAGCCCATAAATCTAGACCAATAATTGCTATTGGGAATATTGGCTTAGACCATAAAGAATTTCTTGGAGATACTATTGAAAAAATTGCCGAAGAAAAATTAGCAGTTATCGAAAAAGACTCAATTGTCATCTCATGCAAACAAAATAGTCAAGTTGAAAATTTAATAACCAAAAAAGTTAATGAGGTTGGAGCAGAAATTATCTGGAAAGATTCAATTTCAAACAGCTATGAACTTGGATTAAAAGGAATTTTTCAAAAGCAAAATGCTTCAGTGGCTATTGGAGCAATTGAAGCGCTTAATAATTTAGGATTTAATATAAAAGCAACTCACATATCTGAAGGTCTTAAAAAGACATCTTGGCAAGGAAGGCTAGAAATTATAAATTTTTTGAACAAAGAAATTCTTGTAGATTGTGCGCATAATTATTCTGCTGCAAAAGCACTCTCTCATGAGCGAATCAATTGGGAGAATGAAGATAAAGGAATTTATTGGATTTTAGGTGTCCAAAGACAAAAAGATTTTTACGCAATATTAAAAACGCTTCTAAAGAAAAATGATCACTTATTAATTGTGCCAGTGCCAAACCAACCTAGTTGGCAATTAAAAGATCTTTCTCAGATTAAAGAAATTGACCTTCAAAAAACAATTGAATTTAAAACATTTGAACTTGCGATTGAATACTTATTTTCCCTAGAAAAATGGCCCCCTAATCATCCAGTCCTAACGGGTTCTATTTTTTTAGTAGCTGAATTTATTAAATTTGCAAATAAACAGAAATGTTAAATATTAAATTGTTCCTTTACTTCCCAACCTTCCAATTTTCCAGGATTTAATAGCCCTTTAGGATCAAATTTTAATTTCGCTTTTACTTGATCTGCATCAACCACTCCTAGGCCTCCGCCTTCGACTGTTAAAACATGAGGATTAAAAATAAACGCCCCAAGTTTCTTACAATCTTCCATTATTTCATATAATTCATCTATCCCATTCCACCTTAATAAAGGTAAAGCGGCTAATCGCGGTGATCCTTGTTGAGAAACTGCCTCTAAATGCCAAAGAACTTTTCTATCCCATTTTTTTCTTAGAAAATTAATCAATTCTAGTTCATTATTAAGTGGCAAAAGCATCTGTAAATAAGTCCAATTTTTATCCTTAGACCTCATATGAAGAGTTGTATGATTCCATACGACTTCAGAAATTCCATTAACGAGTTTTTCTTCTTCCCCAAGGAAGGTAAATTCAACTTTGAATTTTTTACAGATCAACTCGATCGTTTTTGTTCCTCCAAAAGTAGATTGAATTAATATCTTGTGACTTCTAGCATTACTTTTAAGCCATTTTGGCATTTGGTCTACAATTTCATCTTCAAGAATTGCTCCTAGCTTGAGATCAATTGCGGCGCTGGTCAGAGTTTTCAATATTTCTATTGTTTTTTCAAATTCAATACAGTCGATAACTATTGAATACCACTTACGTTTAATATCAGTAGCAAGTATTAAAGAAGTAATTATTCCATTAGTCCCATAAGCATGATTTAGAGGTTCGGATTCTTCAGCATCAAATTTTAATAATTCAGGTTTTTCATTCATCGTTACTGCCTCTAAACCAATAAGATTTCCTGGATCTCTTAAAAATCCCCACCTAATTGAACCAATACCTCCTGATCCACCTGCAATAAAACCTCCAATTGTTGCAGTTTTCCAAGTACTAGGAAGCAACCTCAATTCCCTCCCATATTTCTCTAATTGTTTATTCAAATCTCCCATCACACAGCCAGATTGTACTTTTACAAAACCTGTATCTGGATCAAATTCTTCTAACTTATTAAAGTGACTCATCTGCATTACAACTCCTTTAAACAATGGGACAGCTTGTCCATAATTTCCTGTACCTGAACCCCTTAAAGTAAGTGGGATAGAAAATTCCCAACAAATTTCGGCTACTTCCTTTACTGCTTTGTGATCAATAGGTCTTACCACCAAATCAGCATTACATTCGTCTAATTTTTCGGTAAGGATTGGAGAGTAGTTATAAAAATCTTTTGATAGCCTTTTTATATCAGATTGGCTTTCAATTATCTCTAAGTTTTTAACTTCCCTAAATTTGTCTAAAAATTTAAGAGTATTTGATGTCATTAATTGAATTCTTATTGTTTTGTATATAAATTAGCCGATTAGCAATATAAATCGCCTTTTATAAACACTTTTCTCTTTAATGAAATCGAAAAAACATCTGCCCATCTTTGTGCATCTAAAATCACAAAGTCAGCAGGGCAACCCTTTTTAATTAAACCATCCCATTTTAACTTTAATAATCTGCTTGGAGCAAAAAAAATAGAAGATAGAGTCATTCTCTCCCAGGGATTTAGTTGAAGCATAGGCATAGAGCAAGACAACATATAAAAAGGATCAAAATTACCAAATGGGTACCAGGGATCTTGAACGTTATCACTACCCAGCGATACATCCACGTGTGATTTTTGTAATTGCTTTATTGGAGCAACTGGTCTTTTTAAAGAAGTAGTTTTATTACTTCGATTAAGCAGCCAAAAATTTGTTAGAGGTAAAGCAATAACTTTAATATTTTTCTCAGCCATTTTTTCTCCTAAATTTAAAATCTCTCTATGACTCAGAGAAATAAGACTACTCAAATGACTACATGTAATTGGAATACTTTTAATTTTTAAATTTTCGATTGTCTCTAATAAAACTTTTATTCCCGCTCCAGGCTCAATGGTCGATTCGTCTATATGAAGATCAATTTCTAATTTATATTTACTAGCTAGAAGAAGCATCTTTGCGAGAAATTTGCTTGTATCTTTTTTATTGAAAGGAGGAACAATTACACCTCCTAAAATACCTCCATTAGAGGAAAATATTTTTGCCAAATCTTCTCCGTTAGTTGTATCCCAGAATTCCAATGGAGCTAGAGCAACGAATTGTAAAGTCAACTCAGATGAAAATTTTTTTTGTAACTTAAAAAGTTCAATCCACGTATCAATAGATTGGCCTTTGTAAGTATCAATATGACTTCTAATAGCTCGGTATCCATTTTGTATGGCGAGTTTTAATGATTTCTCAACTCTTTCAAGAACCTTATCTGTAGTTCTAGTTTTATGTTCTTCAAGATTTACTGATAATGCTCCTCCATAGTTTGATTCCAGATTAGGAAAGTCTGCCCATGTAAAAGATTTATCAAAATGCGAATGCGTTTCAACAAATCTTGGGAATAAAATATTTTTTGGTTTTGTAACTTTATTTTTTAAAGGCTTTAACTCAGAAACAAATCCATCCTCCCAACAAATGGAAACTGAACATAAATCCTCTACATCGATAATGAGGTCATCTATATCTTCTATTGAACAAAGGCTTCTGGGAATAAGAACCTCAGCTGTGCCGGAATTACTCAAAATTTTAAATTTTCTTTTATTTTAAAGCATAAGAAAACTTTACTGAATTAGAAAATAATTCAAATTTCGCTAAAAGATAAAAATAACTATGAAAAATTACCCTCAAGTTGTTAAATTTATAAATGTGAGGCGGGCGTCGCCAAGTGGTTAAGGCAGCGGCTTGTGGCGCCGCTATTCGGGGGTTCGAATCCCCTCGCTCGCCCTCAAAAATATTGCAGCAAAATTATTTAGCTTGTAATTTTGAATTAAAGAATCATAAAAAGTTCCTAGCAAAGTGCTAACAAAAACAAAATCAGACGAAAAAAAATCTCAAAGGAATTCAACTATTGGCAGTTATTGGATAACAACATTTGGATGCCAAATGAACAAGGCTGATTCTGAGAGAATGGCTGGGACATTAGAGAAAATGGGATATACCAGAGCAGATAATGAATTAAATGCCGATTTAGTCTTGTACAATACATGCACAATCAGAGATAATGCGGAGCAAAAAGTTTACAGCTTTCTAGGAAGACAAGCAAAAAGAAAGCACAAAATACCTAACTTAAAACTTGTTGTTGCAGGTTGCCTTGCACAGCAAGAGGGAGAGTCCTTATTAAGAAGAGTCCCAGAACTTGATCTAGTTATGGGACCCCAACAAGTAAATAATCTTGAGAATCTTCTTGGGAAAGTTGATTTAGGCAATCAAGTTGCTGCCACAGAAGAAACCTTCATTTCTGAAGACATAACAAGTGCCAGAAGAGAAAGCTCTATTTGTGGCTGGGTTAATATCATCTATGGATGTAATGAAAGATGTTCATATTGTGTAGTCCCCTCTGTCAGAGGGAAAGAGCAATCAAGATATCCAAATGCGATAAAAAGTGAGATCCAAAAATTAGCTGATGATAATTTTAAAGAAATTACTCTTTTGGGTCAGAACATTGATGCTTATGGTAGAGACCTTCCAGGAACTACAAAAGAGGGGAGAAAAGAGAATACCCTAACTGATCTTTTGTATTATATTCATGATGTTAAAGGAATTCGCAGAATAAGATTTGCTACTAGTCATCCAAGATATTTTTCAAAAAGGTTGATTCAAGCTTGTTATGAACTTGATAAAGTCTGTGAACATTTCCATATCCCCTTCCAAAGTGGAAATGATGAAATTTTAAAGCAAATGTCAAGAGGATATTCTATTAAAAAGTATAAAAATATTATCGAGAACATAAGGTCATTAATGCCAGATGCATCAATTACAGCTGACGCGATAGTTGCTTTCCCAGGAGAAACAGAACAACAGTATCAAGATACATTAAAGCTAATATCAGATATTGGCTTTGATCAGGTGAATACAGCAGCGTACTCTCCTAGACCAAATACGCCTGCAGCAGTTTGGACGAATCAACTTTCGGAAGAGGTAAAAAAAGCTAGATTACAGGAAATTAATGATTTGGTCGAGAAAACGGCTAGGAGTAGAAATCAAAGATATATCAATAATATCGAAAGCGTTTTAATTGAGGGTTTAAATCCAAAAAATTCCTCTCAAATTATGGGTAGAACTAGAACAAATAGATTAACTTTTGTAGAGATTCCCAAAAACATTAACTTTAATTTTTCGTTTGGAGATGAGATAAATGTCAGAATAAATGAAGCAAGACCCTTTTCTTTAACAGGCGAACTTTCTTTATAAACTTTTTTAAATGATCGGGGGAAAGAAAAAATGTATTGGATTAATATTTGGCGGGCATTCCAATGAACATGAAGTATCGATATCCTCTGCAAAAACAGTTTTTCAAGCATTTAATGCACAAATAAACAAAGAACGCTTTACAGTTAAAGCCTTTTACATAAACAAATATGGATATTGGCTTGATAGTGATATTTCAGAAAAAATCCTAATTGGTGAAATTGAAAACTATAAAACAAAAAAACAAGAAACTTTTAATCAAGAAAAAATTAATTTCCTTGACGGAATTGAATTTCAAAATGTTGATGTTTGGTTTCCTCTTTTACATGGATTTAATGGAGAAGACGGATCGATTCATGGATTACTGAAATTTACAAAGAAGCCTTTAGTCGGATGTGGAATTTTAGGCTCTGCACTTGGAATGGATAAAATATTAATGAAATCAATTTTCTCAAATCTTAAACTTCCACAAGTTAATTATCTAGTTTTTCAAAATGAAGATTTCAACAATGAGGAAATAAAAAATAAGTTAATAAATGAAATTTTAAACAAATTAAATTTTCCTGTTTTTGTTAAACCATCCAACTCTGGATCATCTCTTGGTATCTCCAAAGTTAAAAATGAATCAGAAATATTGCAGGCATTAGAAAAGGCTCGGGGAATAGATCAAAGAATTCTAGTAGAGGAAGGTTTAGAGGTAAGGGAGATTGAATGCGGAATAATTGGGAAGTCAAAACTCTCAACCTCTGAGATAGGCGAAGTAAAGTATGAAAGTGATTGGTATGATTACGATTCAAAATATTACTCAAATAATCAAATAACTATCCCAGCTGAAATAGATTCTAAAATTACAAAAGAAATTAAAGAAATTGCTATTCAAAGTTGTAGAGCACTTAATATTTTCGGTTTTGCAAGAGTAGATTTCTTTTTAGAAAAATCTTCAAATAAAATTTTTTTAAATGAAATAAATACAATCCCTGGTTTTACTAAAAACAGTATGTTTCCAATGCTTTGGAAAGCTTCAGGTTTAAAAATTGAACAACTTGTGGCTAAACTGGTAGATATATCCCTAGATTTATAATTAAAATCAAATGTTGCATGGACTTCTTTGGTTACCATTGCTTTTTATCTTTATATTATTAACTGCTCTAGGATGGTTAGAAAGAAGAAGGCAAAATCTTTTTAGGAACTGGGCCAGTGGTTCTGAACTTTGCAAGTTAGATAGTTCAGGTGCAGCATCATTAAAAGATGGGGAATTAAAGTGGAGTGCATTTGAAGCAGGTACATTTGAAGAAAAAGATAGTTTCACAATTAAGAAATTAGAGTTAGTTGAATTAATGTCCCTAACTTCAGGAGAGGCTCCCCTTACAAATGAATCTCAAGGCAAATGCAGGTTGAGATTAGTAGGCGATGGGAAAGAGATGGATGTGCCATTTTCAGATGCAGACCAGGCCAGAGAATGGATGGAGCAATTGATGGAAAAAGCTAGATGTGATTTGTGAAAAACGAGAAAAAAATTAACAATAGAAACTTTTTATTACTACTTTTATTTTTATTTTCAACAAGTTTAATAAGCCTAAAAACACTAAAAAAGGTAAATATCAAGGACATAAGAATTTCTGGAAGTGAATTATTCTCAAAGAATGATATTGTAAAAAATTCATCTTTAAAATTTCCAATCAGAATAATTTCAATTAATACGTATTTTTTAGAAAAAGAGTTAAAACAAAATTTGTCACTAAAGAATGTTTCTGTAAACAGAGAATTATTTCCTTTTGGATTGAAAGTCAAAGTTAATACAAGAACACCAATAGCTTACGGCGAAAGATTATTGAATAAAGAAAAAATATTTGGCTTTATTGATAAAGACGGGATTTTCATCGAAAAACAAAATGTTGAAGAAAAAAAATTTAAAGAATTAACGATAAAAGTTTTTGGATGGAAAGAAAAATTCAAAAAGGTATTATCTGAAATTTTTATAGCCCAAGAGAATTATGATTTCGATATAGTCAAAATCTCTTTTTCACCAAATGGTTTTTTAACTATTGAGGAAAAAGATTTACAAACTATATTACTAGGATTTAATCCAAATCTAATCAACTATCAATTACAAATAATCAATAACTTAAAAAATGAATTTAAGAGAAATAACTTTTCTGAAAAAATAGATAATATTGATCTTACTGATCCAAATAAACCAAAAATAAAAGTGTTCAAACCCTAATATTTGAAAAAGGTTTTTGAGTAATTTTTTTTAATTATTGTAGTGTTGATATGGGTTTTGCATTCAAAACAAAATATTTAATAAATAAATATTTTCAGGATTTTCCTCAACAAATTCCTACAGATGAGCTCAGTAAGTTCATAATGCACCCAATACTAGTATTAGATTCCTATTAAGAGATGAGCTTCGGTAACAATCCAAACTTTGATCAATCGAGAGAAATCCTTCCAAGCCAAAACGCCAAAATAGAAGTTATTGGTGTAGGTGGTGGTGGCAGTAATGCAGTCAATAGAATGATAAACAGTGATCTAGAAGGAGTTTCATTTAGAGTCCTCAATACCGATGCACAAGCCTTACTACAATCTTCTGCAGAGAGTAGGGTTCAACTTGGACAAAACCTCACTAGAGGTTTAGGTGCAGGTGGGAATCCAAGTATTGGGCAAAAAGCCGCCGAAGAATCCAAAGAAGAGCTTCAACAAGCTTTAGAAGGATCTGATCTAGTATTTATAGCCGCTGGAATGGGTGGAGGAACTGGTACAGGAGCAGCTCCAGTAGTTGCAGAAGTAGCCAAACAAAGTGGGGCACTAACAGTAGGAATAGTAACTAAACCATTTTCTTTTGAAGGGAAAAGAAGAATGCGTCAAGCAGAGGAGGGGATCGCAAGATTAGCTGAAAACGTAGATACTCTTATAGTTATTCCAAATGACCGATTAAAAGACGTTATAGCAGGAGCTCCCCTTCAAGAAGCATTTAGGAATGCTGATGATGTTCTAAGGATGGGCGTCAAAGGCATTAGTGACATAATTACTTGCCCAGGACTAGTTAATGTTGATTTTGCAGACGTAAGATCAGTTATGACGGAAGCTGGCACTGCCCTTCTCGGAATAGGTATAGGTTCTGGAAGATCTAGAGCTATAGAAGCAGCACAGGCAGCTATGAATAGTCCTTTATTAGAAGCAGCAAGAATTGATGGAGCTAAAGGCTGCGTTATAAATATAACTGGTGGCAAAGACATGACTTTAGAAGACATGACCTCAGCATCTGAAATTATTTATGATGTTGTTGATCAAGAAGCAAATATTATTGTTGGTGCAGTGGTAGATGAAGCAATGGAAGGAGAGATACAAGTTACTGTAATTGCTACAGGATTTGAAACAACCCAACCATTAAATCAGCAAAGAATTAAAAACAGATTATCTAATCAACCCTTATATAATTATTCAGAAAATAAAGAATCTGGAGCAAGTATTCCTGAATTCTTGAAATTAAGGCAAAATAAAAAAGATATAGGTTAAAAGGTAAAATAGAGTGACTCGGTTATCTCGCCTGCCTCAAGCATCCCTTGTGGCTGCTACCTTCCGGTCCTGACCAGGTTTAGGCGTTAAAACCGCGAAAGGCCGAGTCACGAATATACTAGCAATTCTTGATTAAAAAAGATACATAAACTTATTATGTTACCTTCAGACTTGGTTAATTATAAAAAAAAATCTCGAAAAATCATTGCACTAACTGCATGGGATTCCATATCAGGATCTATTGCAGAACAAGCCAATGTTGATGTCGTTCTTGTAGGTGATTCCTTAGCAATGGTCTGCTTAGGATACAAATCGACATTGCCATTAACTTTAGATAACGTAATTTATCATACTAATGCTGTCTCAAGAGGATTTAAAAAGAAAATTGAGGAGCAACCTCTGGTCGTTTCAGATATGCCTTTTCTTACTTACCAATGTGGAGAAGACAAAGCTGTTGAGTATGCAGGGAAAATCATTCAGAATACTTATGCAAAAGCAGTAAAGGTAGAGGGGGCTGAACCAGAAATACAAAAAGTTATTTCTAGATTAATAAGAATGGGAATCCCTGTTATGGGTCATATAGGTCTTACACCACAAAGCTATCTAAATATTGGATTAAAAAAACAAGGAGAAAGCTTAGCAAGCCAAGAAAAAATTAAGAAAGAGGCTTCTATTCTTGAAAAACTAGGATGTTTCTCAATAGTTCTTGAACATATTCCTGATTTGCTTGCTCAAGAAATACAAAATTCTCTAACAATTCCGATAATAGGTATTGGTGCAGGTAATTATTGCGATGGTCAAGTAAGAGTAACTGCAGATTTGTTAGGCCTCAATGATGATCAACCACCATTTTGCCAACCTATTATTCAAGGGAAGAAATTATTAAAGGATAAATTACGAGAATGGGTAGACTCTGAAAGACTTAATTAATCTCATCCCACCACTTAAACATAGAAACAAGAACTTGATTGCTTAGTTCCATTCCTTTTGGCTCACTTAAAAAGAATCTATTCCCCTTTCTTACTAATAATCCACTTTCAAGAAATCTTTTCCATTCTTCAAGTAATTTACTTAAGTTGCTTTCAAATTTATTGTTTTCCCAGTTTTGTTCTTTAAACACTTCTTTGATATCTACACCCTCTTTGAGTCTTAATCCCAACATTATTTTCTCATCAAGTTCTTTATAGACAAACTCCTTATTAGTTAGGGATGAATCTAAATTAAATTCGTCTTGTCTAATAACCCATTCTTTATATTCTTTACTAACTCTTGGTCGAGTTAACTTTTCCCCCCAAGGTGAACTAGTGGAACCTTGACCAAAACTCCACCAACCTAAACCACTCCAATAAACTCTATTATGTCTCGATTGATGTCGCGGAAGACAATAGTTTGAGATTTCATATCTGGAATACCCTGAGTTTTTTAAAATTAAATGGGTTGATTCACTATTCCTAAAAGCTTCTTCATCACTAGGGAGTTTTAATTTGCCTAAATTAGCTAATTTCTTAAAAACAGTGCCATTTTCAATATTTAAATCGTAAATAGATAGATGCGGTGGTGAAAATTCTATTGCTTTTTTTAAGTCATCTTGCCATTCTTTAAATCCACTAAGTGGCAAGTTTTGAATTAAATCTAAACTCCAGCTTTTTATTAACCCAGAATCATATTCTTTCTTCAACCATAAACAAGATCTTTCAGCATCCTCTCTAATATGACGCCTGCCTGACTTTTTAAGTATCTGATTATTAAAACTTTGTACTCCGAGACTAAATCTATTTATCCCAGCATTAACGAATCCAAAAAGATCATCTTGAGTAAAACTAGCTGGATCAACCTCCATAGTGATTTCAGCACCATAGTCAATTCCATAATTTTCTTTAAAAAGAAGAATTAATTCTTTGATTTGGGTAGGATCTAAAATTGATGGTGTACCACCTCCTATATAAATTGTTGATAGAGAGGATTTATGCTTAATTGACAATATTTCTTTATATAAAAATTGCAAATACTCTTGAACAGTTTTGCTTCCATAACCTCTTAAAGTTTCAACTTTGTTTCCTAGTGGAATGACTGCAAAATCACAATAAAAACACCTTCTGTGGCAAAAAGGAATGTGCACATAAGCACTTCTTGGAAAATTATTCATAATCTAAATTCATTTTTAAGCTCCAAAAAAGTATTAAGGATCGAAAAAAATAAAATCCTTATTTACTCAATTAATAAATCCTAGTAGATTATAGATATGACAGATATCTTAGTATTAATTTTATTTGTATTGTCTGGGGCTGCTTCTGGATGGCTTGGTGTTGATTTATTGCCAGTAGACATTCTCAAACAGGTATCTAATGTAGAAGGTTTTAGAATTGTTTTAGCAATAATCGGTTTTTTTGTAGGATTAGCAGCTGGTTTTGTATTCCTTCAACTTAGAAAGACTTTTCTTGATCAAATAAGAACAATGCCTACTGACTTACTTATAAGTAGGTCTGTTGGATTAATTTTAGGATTACTTGTTGCGAATCTTCTACTTGCTCCAATACTATTAATTCCTTTCCCTAGAGAGGTTTTTTTCGCAAAACCCTTAGCAGCTATATTAAGCAACATTTTCTTTGGTGTGCTTGGTTACAAGTTGGCAGATACTCATGGAAGGACATTATTGAGATTATTCAATCCAAATAACACTGATGCATATCTAGTCAATGAAGGAATCCTCCCTGCCGCAAGTCCAAAAATTCTAGATACCAGCGTAATTATTGATGGAAGAATCAATGGCCTATTAAGTTGCGGCTTATTGGAAGGGCAATTAATTATTGCTCAAAGTGTAATTGATGAATTACAAACTTTAGCTGACTCAAGCAGTAATGAAAAAAGGTCGAAAGGCAGAAGAGGTCTCAAGTTATTAAAAGAATTAAGAGATTTATATGGGAGAAGACTTGTAATAAACCCAACAAAATATGAAGGTAATGGGGTAGATGAAAAACTCCTAAAAATTACAGAAGATATGACAGGAACTTTAATTACGGCTGATTATAATCTTTCTCAGATTGCTGAAGTTAAAGAATTAAAAGTTATGAATTTAAGTGATTTGGTTATTGCTTTAAGGCCAGAAGTACAACCAGGAGAGTCACTTAATATCAAAATCGTGAGAGAAGGCAAAGAAAAAATGCAAGGTATTGGATATTTAGACGACGGCACAATGGTTGTTATTGATGAGGCAAAGAATTTTGTAGGAAGCAGATTAGATATTGTCATCACAGGAGCATTACAAACTCCCACTGGAAGAATGGTCTTTGGAAAACTAATAAATAATCCTGAGTCAAACAAATCTTTTAAATCACCAGCGACACAGGGCTAAATCTAGCTAGAATCAGTTCAATCTTAATTTTGTGATACAAATGACTGTATCTGCTCCTTATTACGGGGAAAACACCGTTATGAGGACCCCGCCCCCTGATCTCCCCTCTCTTTTACTGAAAGAGCGAATTGTTTATCTTGGTTTACCATTATTTTCAGATGATGATGCGAAAAGACAACTAGGAATGGATGTTACTGAGCTAATCATTGCTCAACTTCTTTATTTAGAGTTCGATGATCCAGAAAAACCAATCTATTTCTATATCAATTCAACCGGGACAAGTTGGTACACTGGTGACGCAGTTGGTTTTGAAACAGAAGCTTTCGCTATCTGCGACACAATAAGCTACATTAAACCTCCAGTTCACACAATATGTATCGGACAAGCAATGGGGACTGCTGCAGTTATTCTTTCATCTGGCACTAAAGGGCAAAGAGCCGCTCTTCCTCATGCCTCTATTGTTTTGCATCAACCTATAAGCGGAGCAAGAGGCCAAGCAACCGATATCCAAATAAGAGCTGAGGAAGTTTTGAAAAATAAAAAATCAATGCTAGAGATTCTATCTCGCAATACTGGAAAGACCATCGAAGAACTCTCAAAAGACTCTGATAGGATGAGTTATCTCAACCCCCAAGAAGCTCTAGATTATGGAGTTATCGATAGAATACTCACAAGTCAAAAAGATTTACCAAATAAAATTTAACACTCACAAAACTATTTTAAAATCATGCCAATAGGAACTCCAAGCGTGCCTTACAGACTTCCAGGAAGTCAATACGAAAGATGGGTCGACATATATACACGATTAGGTGTTGAAAGAATTCTTTTTCTTGGACAAGAAGTGAATGATGGTATTGCTAATAGCCTCGTAGCACAAATGCTTTATTTAGATTCTGATGACAATTCCAAACCTATCTATCTGTATATAAATAGCCCAGGAGGATCAGTAACTGCTGGCCTGGCTATATTTGACACTATTAAATACGTAAAAAGTGATGTAGTAACCATATGCGTTGGCCTTGCGGCCTCTATGGGAGCTTTCCTGTTGGCTGCTGGCACTAAAGGCAAGAGAGTTGCTTTGCCTCACAGCAGAATAATGATTCATCAACCTTTAGGAGGGACATCTCAACGCCAAGCAAGTGATATTGAAATAGAAGCTAAGGAAATTTTAAGAATTAAAGATATGTTAAATATGTCTATGGCAGATATGACAGGCCAATCTTTTGAGAAAATTGAAAAGGATACTGATAGAGATTATTTTCTAAGTGCGGAAGAAGCAAAAAATTATGGCTTAATTGATAGAGTAATTACACATCCAAGCGAAGCAAATCAATCTTAAAATTTTCTAACTCAAATTTTAACTTTAATTTTTAAATTAATAATTTTTTGGTTTATTTACTCCTTGATGTCTAAAATAATAATTACCAAATGCAAAGAAGCTACAACTAATGACCCAACTCTTCTACGACACAGATGCAGATCTAAGACTTTTAAATAAGAAAACAATAGCGATTATTGGATATGGTTCACAAGGTCATGCGCATGCCCTAAACCTTAAAGATAGCGGTATGGACGTAATTGTTGGATTATACAAAGGAAGTAAATCTGAAAGCAAAGCTATTAGCGATGGTCTAGAGGTATTTAGTGTTTCTGAAGCTTGCGAAAAAGCAGACTGGATTATGATTCTCCTCCCAGATGAGTTTCAGAAAGATGTCTACCTTAAAGAAATAGAACCAAACTTAAAAGAAGGAAAGATATTAAGTTTTGCTCATGGTTTCAATATAAGATTCGGACTTATCAAACCTCCTAGTTTTGTGGATGTTGTAATGATTGCCCCAAAAGGACCCGGACACACTGTTCGTTGGGAATATCAGAATGGTCAAGGAGTTCCAGCGTTGTTTGCAGTAGAGCAGGATTCTTCTGGAAGTGCAAGATCATTGGCGATGGCTTACGCTAAAGGGATTGGCGGAACGAGGGCTGGGATTCTTGAAACAAACTTCAAAGAAGAAACAGAAACTGATTTATTTGGCGAACAAGCAGTTTTATGCGGAGGATTATCAGAACTCGTCAAATCAGGCTTCGAAACTCTTGTAGAAGCAGGATATCAGCCCGAACTTGCTTACTTCGAATGTTTACATGAAGTTAAACTTATTGTTGATTTAATGGTGAAGGGAGGCTTATCTCAAATGAGAGATTCTATTTCAAATACTGCAGAATATGGAGATTATGTAAGTGGTAAAAGACTTATCAATAGTGATACAAAGAAAGAAATGCAAAAAATTCTAAAGGATATTCAAGATGGAACTTTCGCTAAGAATTTTGTGGAAGAATGCGATAAAAACAAACCCTTAATGACAAAATTAAGAGAAGAGAACTCAAAACATGAAATTGAGAAAGTGGGTAAAGGTCTGCGCTCGATGTTCAGTTGGCTGAAATAAATTTATTTTTAATATTTCTTGGCTCGATTGGTTTTGATTTATTGATCGGCGATCCAAGATTCTTAATCCATCCTGTTCAAGTAATTGGCTTCTACATAAAAAAAATATCTGATTACTTAATAAATAATTTTGGAGAAAATAAAAATATATTGTTTTGGGGTGGTTTCTTCGTAGCTATATCCACTATTTCAATGAGTTTTGGTTTAGGAAAATTGATAGAACTAAGTTATGAGCAATCAAGAAATTATTTTTTTGGTGGATCGTTAATTTTTTTTGGACTTTCAAGTTGTATTGCAACTAAAGGACTTATTTCAAGTGTGAAAGAGATTGCAGAGCTAATAGAATGCGAGGAAATTAATAATCAAAATAAGAAAATAATCAGAGAGAAGGTACAGAGAATAGTAAGTAGGGATGTAAGGTCATCTTCCATAAAACATCTTTTGAGATCAAGTACCGAAAGCCTTACCGAAAATTCTGTTGATGGAATTTTTGGACCATTATTTTGGATGTTTATTGGAATTATTTTTATGAAGTTTTCAATATTTCTACCTGGACCTTTGTCACTTGGTTTTTCTTATAAAGCGATAAGTACTTTAGATTCAATGATAGGTTACAAATATGATTATTATAAATACTTGGGTTTTTTCAGTGCAAAAATCGAAGATATTTTTACGTTTGTTCCTTCAAGATTAGTTTTAATCACGTTACCTTTAGTTAGCGCCAAAATTAATAAGTATAGATCAATCATAAAAAAAAGTTATCTTGATGGTAAAAAATATGATTCGCCTAATGCTGGGATTTCAGAAGCTGTCTTTGCCTATATTTCCGGTATTAAATTGGGCGGCAAAAGTAAATATAAAAATGAAATTATTGAAAAGCCAATAATTAATAAGACTGGAGATAATTGCACTGCAGAAAAAATCAAATTAATTTGTCAATTAATTACAAGATTACAATTTTTATGGATAATAATTTTTGCCTTAATTTTTTTTATAATATCGAATTTGATTAAATAATATATTAGTTTAAAAATTATTAGAATAAACTTAAAATCAATGCAAGAAAACGGCTCTCCAATGGAAAATCAAAATGATGTTACTACTAATACATCATCAAGTGAAAATGAATACTCAAAATGGGTAGACAATCAGGGGGATGAAGTGAAGAATGTTTTTGGATTCAATAGCAGTGCAGAACTTGTGAATGGTAGAGCAGCAATGATTGGATTCTTAATGCTCATATTAACCGAGTTGGTTTTTAGCGGCAGGCCTGTGACTTCTTCAATTTTTGGGATCAATTAAAAATGGAAGAAAAAAAATCTAATCCAATAAAAGCAATCCTATACATATCTGTATGGGTAATAATTTGGGGAGCATTAGGCTCTTTCATTGACTATCCTCTTTATAAAAATAAAATTTACTTAGAAGGAAGCATATATCAATATCTTACTTTCACAATTACAGCGATAATATCAATAATAAGTGCAAAGTTTTTTTATAAAAAACTTGAGTTATAAAAATTTGTACCTAAATTTCTTAATAATTGTAGCTGGTTCTTTTTTGTCATTTGACTCGTAAAGTATCCACTGATGTGTCTCGGTATCATGATCACAACCATATTTTCCAGATATGTTTTCGTAACTTGATAGATATGAATGACAATTCTGGTCAGCCTCAAAAGCAGAGTCAAAACCTGTTAGAAAATATATCAAAAATATTAGGATCACTAACAAAAAAAATATTTGAAAAACTAAATTTACTACCTTCATAAGAATTTCTAAAATTTAAATATATCATTTAAAAAATTTTTTTGATCTAAAAATATTTAACGACCAACATTAAAAACAAAGTCATGGAATTCTTGATTCTTTAAATAAAGGATAACTAGCAATACTAGAATCAAATTTAAGCCTAATACTATTGATCCAAAAATATTTATTTGTTTTTTACCTGGTAAAGTGTACGTAAATTTCTTGCCTTTAAGAAAAGCTGCTAAGCCTTTTTTTTCTTTTTTTGATTCTTCTATTGCAACATCATTTTTAACTTCATTATCAGAGAAACCTTTTACCATTAAAACTTAAAATCCAAATTCATAATATTCCAAAAAAATAAAATTTTTTAATAATTAACAATTTTTAATCACATATGGGATCGTAAATGAAATTCTTTCATTCGAGAAATTTTTTAAAAAATAAGCTTCAATAATTGCTGACTGCATTCCCAATAAACTTGATTGACATTTGAATCTATTTTGGTCAAATACATGTAATTGAAGTTTTTCTATTTCAGAAACTAACTCTTTACAAAGGTGGGATTGAGAATCTGTATTACAGTGACTTGCTTCTTTTAAAATCTTGGATTTTGCTGGTATTGTTTCTGCCATAACAAAATTAGTTAACAACAAAAATTTTAGTAGTAGAAAAGTTAAATATTTCATTACTTCCTAAGATTCCAAAATCTAGATACCTTGTTTATAGTTTTGGTCATTTAGCTATTTTCATTTTATTGAAAAAAAAAAAAAGATGCTCTAAAAGAGCACCTTTGACATTAAAAAAGAAATAGATTAAAGAGATTAACCTTGAACTCTATCCTTAAAAAGTTTACCTGCAGAAAATGTTGGAACTCTTTTAGCAGGTATTGCAATTTTTTCGCCTGTCTTAGGGTTTAATCCCTGTCTTGCAGAACGATCTCTTGGCTCGAAAGAACCAAATCCTAGTAAGGAGACTTTTTTGCCTTCCACTACTGAATCAACAATAGTTTCAATAGCTGCATCAACAACTAAAGAAACATCAGTTTTTGTGAGCTCTGTACGAGCAGCAACAAGGTTTACTAAATCAGCTTTGTTCATTGAATTGTTTATAAAGCAGAGATTTAAAGACAAGTTTTTTAAGCAAGCCTAAAAACCTCGAACTTGCATATCATATGGAGCAAATACAAATACGGCAACCGAAAATGCCGGCGGCGCAAAGCTTTATACAAATCTTAGGGACATTTTTAGCTCCATTACTTATTTTTATAGGCTCACTTTTTTCTTATATAAAATTAGCCCTTTTAACTATAAAACAGCTAAAACCATTGGTAACACTTGATTTATCCTTTAAAAATCTAACTTTATTTATCAGAAAAGAAATGTCAAAGATAAACAAAGTTAAGAATTTGAGCTATTTATTATGTTTTATTAATTTTCAGATATATTTTCTTCTCATCACATGAAAAAACATAATTTGTATTTTGAAATCAAGAAAAATCTCGTAAAACTCAATTATGCTTTCTCTTAATCTTTTTATTCATTAAGAGGATGGATAGAAAAATCGTAATTAATTTGGAAATTAATAATCTCAAAACCTAATAAAGTTGATTAGTGAAACCTTAAATTTTAGTTTTTTTCTTAATTTTGTATCTATTATTCTAATATCAGTAATTTGAATAAATTATCTCAATATTTAATTAATCAATGATAAATAGAAAGTGACTCATATCAATAAAGGTAACCCATTTCCCTTAGGAAGTTCTCTAACTTCACAAGGGGTTAATTTTTCCCTAGTAGCCACAAATGCAGAATATGTAGAAATCTTATTATTTGAGAAAGAAGACTCTATTTCCCCAAAAAGCATATTAAAACTTGATCAGAATCATAATACAGGTCCCTACTGGCATGCGGAGGTAAAAAATCTAAATGAAGGTTGTATTTATGCTTTTAGAGTAAAACAAAAAAATAATTCGATCAACAATAACTATGAAAAAAAAGTATTACTTGATCCATGTTCAAGGGGTATAACTGGTTGGGGAACTTATAAAAGAGAAAATGCTTTAAAAACGCAAGAAAATACTAATTCTTGTCTTAAAAGCGTTGTTTGCGAGAGAAAATTATTTAATTTTAAAGACTATCCAAGACCGAAACATTCGTGGGAAGAAACAATTATTTATGAACTCCATATCAAATCTTTCACTGAATCACCTGATTCAACTGAAAGTTGTTTCAAGAAATTTTTAAAAAAAATTCCATATCTCAAAGAACTGGGAATTACCTCAATCGAATTACTTCCAATTTTTTGTTTTGATCCAACTGATGCACCAAATGGTTTAGAGAATTTTTGGGGTTATAGTCCAATTAATTGGTTTACTCCCCATTTTGAATACCTTTCGAATGAATCAGCTGAAAAGAATAGAGAGGAATTTAGAAAATTAGTAGAGGAGTGTCATAAGGCAGACATTGAAGTTATTTTAGATGTCGTATACAATCACACTTCTGAGGGAGATTACAAAGGACCTGCAATATGTTGGAAAGGTATAGATGAAAACCTTTATTACTTTATTGGGAAAGATAAAAATTATCAGGACGTTTCTGGTTGTGGGAATACTATTGCAGCAAACAGAGGCTTAGTTAGAAAACTAATAATTGAATCATTAAAGTGTTGGGCGAGTGAATTTGGAGTAGATGGTTTTAGATTTGATTTAGGTATTGCTTTATCAAGAGGAGAAAATCTCTCCCCACTCGATAATCCTCCAATTTTTGAAGATATAGAATGTGAACCAGAACTTGTTGATATAAAGTTTATAAGTGAGCCATGGGATTGTGGAGGTTTATATAAATTAGGGGATTTCCCATCTAAGAATACTTTCACTTGGAATGGTCATTTTAGAGATGATTTGCGAAGATTTTGGAAGGGGGATAAAGATGCAGCTTGGAATATGAGCGATAAAATCAAAGGTTCTCCATCGATTTATAAAGAAGATACTATTTTTCCAAAATCAATAAACTTTATTACTTCACATGATGGATTCACTCTAAAAGATTTAGTCACTTTCAATAGAAAACATAATTTTGCCAACAGAGAACAAAACAGAGATGGTGATAACCATAACAATTCTTGGAATCATGGTATCGAGGGACCGACTACAAACTTATTAATTAACGATTTAAGAAAAAGACAACAAAAAAATCTTATTCTTAGTTTACTTATCTCTAAGGGTGTTCCAATGTTACTAATGGGTGATGAGATAGGAAGATCACAAGGAGGTAACAATAATTCTTGGTGCCAAAATAATTTATTGGGCTGGATGAATTGGGAACATGGTCAACAAGATTTGGAATTATTAGAATACTTTAAATACGTTATAAAAGTCAGAAAAAAACTAATAAACATTTTTAATCCATCATTCTTCCCTAATAATAAAACTAATGAAAATCTTCCAACATATCATTGGCATGGAACAAAGTTAGATAACCCCGATTGGAGTAGTTGGTCTCACACAGTTGCTTTTAGCATTAATAAAGACATTAGTAATCCGCTAGTATGGATAGGTTTAAACGCATATTCAAAAGGTATCGATTTTCCCTTGCCGAAATGTAAATATAATTGGTTAAAAGTTATTGACACTAATATGTCTGAGATTTTTGAACCCTTAACTATCAATGAAAAATTTGTTTCAATAAAGAGTAGAAGCTCTTTATTAATGATTTCAGAAGAAGTATTTGGTGCAAAAAATAATAAAATACTCTAAAGCGGGCGGCGGGAATCGAACCCGCATCTTCAGCTTGGAAGGCTGAGGTTTTACCACTAAACCACGCCCGCATTAAGTAATAGAATTACCATTGCAATAATACATTATCAAACAATCAACAAATCAAAAAGATTGGAAAATTCACACTCGAAAAAAAATATTACTAGATCTACAACAAGATTAATGTTCTCTTATGGGCTAGGAGATGCAGGCACAGGTTTAGTCGCGACTCAATTTGGTTTTTTTCTGTTCAAATTCTTTATTTCTGCTGGTTTACCAGTAATAATTGCAGGTTCATTATTAATGTTAATAAAGATATGGGATGCGGTAAATGATCCGTTAATTGGATTTTTAAGTGATCGCACTAAATCAAGATGGGGGCCTAGAATCCCTTGGATGGTAGTAGCATCTGTTCCTCTTGGTTTCTCTTTAGCTGCGATATGGTGGACACCCTCTGGCTCCGTGCTAACCAAGACTATTTACTATGCCATTATTTCTATAATCGTAATGACTGCTTATACAAGTATTAATCTTCCTTTTGCAGCTCTATCTACTGAAATTTCTGAAAAAACAGCAATAAGAACAAGACTAAACGCATCCAGATTTACTGGCTCAATAATTGCAGGATTAACTGGTTTAATAATTGCTGGTGTTGTATTGGGTTCTGAAGGATCAGTAAACAATGAATATTTTTTAATGGGTAAAATAAGCGGATGTATTGCAATTGCTGCAACATTAATTTCTTGTTGGGGATTGGCTCCATTCGCCAAAAAAGCAAGAAGGCCTTCAGGTAAAGTTGAAGCCATAACACTACAATTTAAAAGGATCTTCCGAAATAAAAAATTTTTAAAAGTTATCACGCTTTATATTCTTCTCTGGTGCGCCTTACAGTTAATGCAAACAGTAGCGTTAATCTATGTAGAAGATGTTCTTAATGTACCAACGTATATCGCGAAATGGATCCCGATTCCTTTTCAAATTAGCGCTTTAGTAGGTTTACAAATATGGACCAGAGTATCAAATAAATTAAACAGGATTTCAGCTTTAAACTATGGAGGGATTATGTGGATTATTTCATGTACGGCAGCATTATTTTTACCTTCGATATCAAAAATTTCAGGGGTTGGAGATATTTTATTATTAAATGCCGGCAACATATTTCTGTTCATTCTTTTAATTTTCATAATCTGTCTTATTGGAATTGGAGCTTCAACCGCTTTTCTTATCCCTTGGTCACTACTTCCTGATGCAATAGACGAAGACCCAGAGAAACCAGCAGGACTATATACTGCTTGGATGGTACTTATTCAGAAGATTGGTATTGCGTTTAGTGTTCAATTATTAGGATTTTTATTATATTTATCGGGTTATCAATCATGCTTTGTTAGTAAAGATGGTCTAAATATTATTGAACAATGTTACACAGCACAATTAACTATTAGATTATGTATTGGTTTTATCCCCTCAATATTGGTAATAATTGGTCTTTTAATCATGAGAAAATGGGATCGAAAATTAATTACAAACTAATATAAAGATATGTATTACCCTAATTTTTTTAAAAGACTTCTAAGCAGCTTAATCATTGGAGGGCAAGCAATTAATTTTATCTTTAAGGGTAAAATTTCCAAAAATGATCTCTTCGACCAACTTATGGAGTCAGGTCCTGGCAGTTTATTAATTGTATTAATTACAGGAATTGCCGCAGGTACAGTTTTTAATATTCAAGTTGCATCACAACTTACAGATATGGGGGTTTCAAGTGAAATTGGAGGTTTATTAGCAGTAGGCATGGCGAGAGAAATGGCTCCTCTACTAACTGCTACTTTAATGACTGGGAAGGTTGCTACTGCCTATGCGGCTCAACTGGGCACTATGAAAGTCACAGAACAAATTGAGGCAATAACCATGTTAAGGACCGAACCGGTCCAATATTTGGTAGTCCCAAGGTTACTTTCGATGGTAATAATGTCTCCAATACAGTGTCTTTTGTTTTTATCTGTAGCTTTATGGAGTGGACAAATTTGGAGCACAATTTTTTATAAAGTTCCTCCAATAGTTTTTTGGACATCTGTCAGATCAGGTAATGTGAGTTTAACCAGTTCAGACTTAAGTTCAATGTTAATAAAATCAGTAGTATTCGGATTACTTATTTCAATCATTGCTTGTGGATATGGACTTACAACTAAAGGAGGTCCAAAAGAAGTTGGAACAAGTACAACAGGTGCAGTTGTAATGACTCTCGTTACTGTATCTTTAATGGATGTATTATTAACACAAATTTTATTTGGATGATACTATGTTTAATACCAAATCAAAAAAAGAGGAATCAGTAATAATATCTCCCTCATTTCAGTTGCCAATCATTCTAATAGTTTTAAGTTTTATGCTTTTGTTTTTGAATATTGGTTCTTGGCCAACAATAGTTTTTGCTTCTTTTAGCTTTTTTCTATTACTTCAGTCATTCACCTTAAGGATTAAAATAACAAATGATGATTTTATCGTTTTACAATTAGGGAAAGTGATTAGAACTTTCCCATTTAAGAACTGGATTTCATGGAAATTCTTTTTCCCTATAATCCCAGGTATTTTTTATTTTAGAGAAAAATCCAGTCCTCATTTGTTACCAATTTTATTTAATCCAAAGCAATTAAAAGATGAGCTCTTAAAAAAAGTTGATTCCCTGGAAATTAAAAATTCTTAAAATTCAGACTTTGCCTTATCATCAAAATTATTTAAATGACCAATAAAGAAATTTCCGACAATAATCCTGAGAAGGAATTAACAACAGATCAGTCAATTTCAGATGATAAAACCAAACAAATTAGTAAGAAAATTACAACGCAAAATAAAAAAATTACACCAAAAACCGATAAATCAACTAAATCTTTTGATGAAATTTCTAATGAAATTTTTAGAGATCTCGTTTCAAAAAAAGACTCTTTAGTTAAAGAAATAAAAGAGTTACAAACAAAAAAAAATGAAATAGAAAAAGATATTGAGTCAAATTTTAAAGGACAATCAGATAATATTGCCAAAAGAGTTAAAGGCTTTCAAGAATACTTATCTGGAGCTTTGCAAAATCTTTCACAAAACGTAGAGAAACTTGAATTAGTTTCTCAACCGATAATCGTAAAGCCTTCTCCACTTGATGAGAAAAAGCAAGACAATAGCACAAATAATATAATTAATGTTACTGCTCTTTCTGAAACATTTAAGCCAGATGAAGACATAATAAAAAGTTGCTTTACAAGTTTCAAAGAACAACCTGACTTTTATGCAGAACCTTGGAAATTAAGACGGAGTCTTGATTCATCAGATATAGAAATTATGGATGATTGGTTCTTTAACATGGGCGGAAGAGGTTCTCTTGAAAGTAGAGGATCTCGTCAAAAAAATGCCTTATTATCAGCAGGTTTAATATCTATTCTTGGCCAATTATATGGAGATCAGTTTCAGACTCTTATCTTAGCTTCGCAGCCTGAACGATTAGGCGAATGGAGAAGAATTCTTCAAGATTCGCTTGGTCTCACAAGAGATGACTTTGGACCTAATAGTGGGATTGTTCTTTTTGAAAGGCCTGAAGGTGTAATCGAAAGAGCTGATAGACTAGAAGCCAATGAAGAATTGCCATTTATTATAATTGATGCAGCAGAAACCTCTGTTGAAATTCCAATACTTCAATTCCCATTATGGGTTGCATTTGCTGGATCAGATAATGAAATTTACGATGATCTTGAACTAAACTAGGCTTTATGAATATCTTAATAATTTTTATAAGTTATCTTTTAGGATCACTTCCAACAGGTTTTTTAATTGGGAAATATCTCAAAAATATAGATCTAAGAACTATAGGTTCTGGATCTACAGGAGCCACAAATGTCTTGAGAAATGTTGGGAAATGGCCAGCACTTTTTGTATTTATCATTGACGTTGGGAAAGGCCTTATTGCAGTAAAAATTGCTCAGTATTATATAGATCAAGAATTAATAGAGGTAATAGCAGGGATATCCGCTATCTCAGGACATATTTGGCCAATATGGCTCAAAGGTAAAGGAGGGAAAGCTGTTGCGACTGGATTAGGTATGTTTTTAGCTCTTTCTTGGAAAGTTGGACTAGCATCTCTTGGCATTTTTTTAATAGTCCTGACAAAAACTAAATTTGTCTCTTTATCAAGTATTTCAGCTGCAATCTTACTTCCTATTTTTATGTTTTTTTACCTAGGTAAATTTATGCACTCATACTTTTTTATAAGTTTAATTGTGGCATTATTAGTAATCTGGAAACATAGAACAAACATTACAAGATTACTTAAGGGAGAAGAATCCAAAATTAATGAGAATCAATAGATTTAAATATTTCTATTAGAGTTTTATTAGGATCTATAGCTTTTGATATTGATCTTCCAATGACTAACTTTGAAGCACCATTATCTATAGCTTCATGCGGAGTCATAACTCTATTTTGATCATCTTTATTGTCAATATTTAATCTGATCCCTGGTGTAATAAGTTCAAAATTATCATCATAAATAGATCTCAACATTTTTACCTCCCAAGGGGAACAAACACATCCATCTAATCCGGCATCAAAAGACAACTTTGCAAGTTTCAATACATTTTCTTCAATTGAATTATTTCTATCAAGATCAGTTTGAAAATCATTTAGAGAAAAGCTTGTTAAAACAGTTATTCCTACGACTAATGGTGGTTTTACACTTACTGAGGCAGCACCTTCTAGAGACGCTTTTTTCGAATCCTTAAGAGCTTTTAGACCTGCTGAAGCATGAATAGAAATTATATCAACTCCTAATTTTGAAACTTGGTAACATGCTGCACGCATGGTATTTGGAATATCATGAAATTTTAAGTCCAAAAAAATTTTTTTATTTAAACCTTTTAATATTTCAATAACTCTTGGACCTTCCCTAACAAAAAGCTCTAAACCAACTTTCACCCACTTAATATTCGGACATTTTTCCAAAAGTAATTTCGCTTGACAGACATCTAATCCATCCATTGCCAATATTATTTTATTTTCTGAATTAAATCTGTTATTTATCAATTTTCAGTTTTCAAACCTCTTAGTTATTTTTTTCCCAATTTGCAAAATTTTTCCTTCCAAATCATTTTTTGAATTAAAAACTAAATCAGGATTTATTACTTTCTGACTATCAATTTTTACACCACCTCCTTTAATAGATCTTTTGGATTCGCTGCTAGATTTGAAAAGTTTAAGAGCACTTAATAAGTAGAAAAACTTTACTGGAAAAACTACTTCTTTTAAAGAAATCTCTGGAATTTCTCCAACTTTTTCTTTATGTCCAAGGAATAATTTTTCGCAGTTTGATTGCGCCTTTAATGCTTCTTCAGCTCCATGGAATAAAGTAGTAACTTCTAAAGCCATTCTTCTCTGTAATTCACGAGGATTTGAGTTTTCAAGAAAACTTAAATCTAATTCAGTAAGTAATTCAAAATAAGTAGGTATTATATTATCGGGTACTTTTTCTAATTTTGAATACATTGACAGAGGATCTTCTGTCAAACCGACGGTATTAAATTCAGATTTACTCATCTTCTTAATTCCATCTAAACCTGTCAAAATTGGGAGCAGGACACCAAATTGAGGGTCTTGTTCAAAATGCCTTTGAAGATCTCTTCCTATTGCAATATTAAATTTCTGATCTGTACCTCCAAGCTCAATATCTGATTGAACAACTACCGAATCGTAACCTTGTAATAATGGATATAAGAATTCATGCAAAGCAATTGGAACTTGCGAAGTGTACCTTTTATTAAATTCCTCCTTAGCTAGCATTTGACTAACTGTTGTACTACCCATTAATTCAATTATCGAATTAAGATTTAATCCTTTTAACCATTCACTGTTATATCTAATTTCTATTCTATCTTTTGAATGAAAATCCAAAATAGATTCATTAGCTGGCTTTCCCATCCCTAGTTGGGTTAAGTATGTTTTGGCATTATCCTTGACTTGTTTTTCCGATAACTGAACTCTTGTTTTGTTTTTACCGGTTGGGTCTCCAATTTGAGCAGTAAAATCTCCAATAATTAAAACTGCAATATGTCCATTATCTTGGAATGCCCTAAGTTTTTTAAACAATATGCTGTGCCCAAGATGAATATCTGTTCCAGTTGGATCGATCCCTAGTTTAACCCTTAATTTTTTATTATTTTTCTTTGCATTATCAATTATCTCCGAAAAGGTTTCATCTGTTACCTTAATTGGAAAATATTCTTCTATTCCTCTTGAGAGCCATAATGGCAATTTTAAATTATCTGTCATGAAGCTTTAACCGCTAACTTTAAGAAGTTTTATCAAGTTCATCCTTCATTCTTATTAAGGTTTTATTCATTTGATCGAACATTTGATCAGGAGTAATTCCAAATTGACTTAACTGTGTCTTTAATTGTTCTACTGTCATTTTTGCCTGAAAATCTTCAGACAATTCAAATCTCTTCATAAAAACCTTATAACGATCCATAAGAGATTCCATTTTTTTTATGAACATTTTTTTCCCTTCTCTGTCAAATTTTCCATAATCAGAGCCAAGTTTCATAAGTTCTTGGTAATCTGTAAAAAGCTTTTTAGCTTCTTCTTGAACGATGTCTGACTCAAAGAATCCCATTTCTATTTTTTTACTTCGCAAGATTAAGGCTCAATTACAAGATAACAAGAATCTTTTAAATTGATTAGAAGATTAATAAATTTTAGTTTATAAATAATTCTTTGATTTATATTTTTTCAGAATTAAATTAAGTAGACATATTTCATAAATATTGGAAAAATTTAACATAAATAATATTTCAAACCAAAATAGACAATTTGAATTATTTGGTTCAAATGTTAATACATCAATTAATTTTCAACACTCAAATAATCTAAAAATCAAAAGCGAAATCATTACTGAATGGAGGGATAGAATATATAATCACCAATTCAAAATTTCAAAAGATACGAACAACAAAACTTTGCACCAAACAAGTCTTCCTATAAATACAATTTCCGATGAAAGAAAAATTGATCCTTTTTCCTTGCAGCCATTATCATTGAACTTTTGGAGAACCAATCAATATATACACAATGGGCCAGCAATGTATTTTGTAATTGACTCTATGGAGAGATCTAAAATAATCCTTTATATAGGAGAAACAAATTCAGCAAATAAAAGATGGAAGGGAGAACATGACTGTAAAAATTACCTCATGAACTATAAAGAAGCCCTAGCTCATAACAAACTCTCAAGTCACCAAGATATTCGTTTCTTCTTAGATGTACCTAAAGAAGTAAAATTAAGACGTAAATTAGAACAGCAACTGATATATTTATGGTTACCACCTTTTAATAAAGAAACTCGAGATAGGTGGGCAACTACTTTCACAAACAATTAAAAGTTAATTAAATCCATTTTACAAATGCAATTTTCCACATTCCAAAAAAATCTAGATAACTGGCAAGGTGCTTCATTAATTTTTGGAGTTTTAGAGGAAGAAATTGCAAGCCAACTTGAAAACATAAAGTTTGTTATTGACCCAAAATTATTACTAAAAAAAGTTACCCAAAAAAAATTTAAAGGAGAAAAAGGAAAAACTTTAAGCTTTGAATTTTTAGATCAAAAATTAGAAACTTTATTCATAGTTGGTCTTGGCAAATCAAAAGACCTAAATAAAAGTGATATAGAAAACTCCTTAGGAAATCTAGTTAGGAAAACTGTTGATAAAAATGAGAAAATGAGCATCTTGCTACCTTGGGAATTTATAAATTCACAACTAGACATAAATCAATTAGCAGAGTCAGTCAGATTATCTGCCTATAAGGACAATAGATTCAATAAGAAAAAAGATGAAAAGAAAGTTCTTAAAGAAATAGAGTTTTTGAATTTAAAAAAATTTGAGAATATTAGCTTTCAAGAGACATCTCAAATATGTGAAGGTGTAGAACTAGCTAGAAGACTTGTAGCAGCCCCTCCAAATAGTCTTACACCTCAGGAAATGTCTATACAAGCTTCTCAAATAGCTAAAGATCATGGTTTGGAAGTAAAAATTTTAGAGGCAAAAGAATGTGAAGATTTAGGAATGGGTGCATATTTAGCTGTAGCTAAAGGTTCTGATCTAGATCCTAAATTTATACATCTTACTTTAAAGTCAGAAGGGCCTATAAAAGAAAAGATTGCGCTTGTTGGTAAAGGTTTAACCTTTGACTCTGGAGGATACAATTTGAAAGTGGGAGCTTCTCAAATTGAAATGATGAAATATGACATGGGCGGAAGCGCTGCAGTTTTAGGAGCAGCAAAAGCACTCGGGGCAATAAAACCAAAGGGATTAGAAATTCATTTTATTGTGGCATCTTGCGAAAACATGATAAATGGATCTGCAGTTCATCCTGGGGATGTAGTTAAAGCATCTAATGGTAAGACAATTGAAATAAATAACACTGATGCAGAGGGTAGACTCACATTAGCTGATGCTTTAACTTACGCATCAAATTTAAAACCGGATTCAATAATAGATCTCGCCACTTTAACAGGAGCTATTGTTGTTGCATTAGGGAATGATGTAGCTGGATTCTGGAGCAATAATGATGATCTAGCAAATGACCTAAAAGCTGCATCAGCCCAGTCTGGAGAAGAATTATGGCAAATGCCTTTACAAAAATCTTACAAAGAAGGTTTAAAGTCTCATATAGCTGACATGAAAAATACAGGTCCTAGAGCAGGTGGGTCAATTACTGCTGCTTTGTTTTTAGAAGAATTCTTTGATAAAGAGATTAAATGGGCTCATATTGATATTGCTGGGACTTGTTGGACTGATAAGAATAAGGGAATAAACCCATCAGGAGCAACCGGTTTTGGAGTTAAAACTCTTGTTCAATGGATTAAAAATAAATAAGTCTATTTAAAATCATTCAGTCCAAAGATTTATAGATCTAGCGTTATCCCCCCATAATTTATCCAACCTCTGATCTCTTCCACATGAGAATCTATAGAACTTATATTTTAATTCATTTCTCTCAGCAAAATCCTGATGATATTCTTCAGCCAACCAAAATTTACCTTTTGATTTTAGTTCTACAGATATTTTGTCTAATGGCACTCGCAATTCATTAGAGGCCGAAAGAATTGCATTTTTTGCATCACTTTCCTCAGTTTCATCTTTGAAAAAGATCACTGGCCTATAAGAATCTCCACGATCACAAAATTGACCCTTGCCGTCTAGAGGATCAATATTTCTAAAATAGAGCCTAAGTATCTCTGGTAAAGTTATCAATTGGGAATCATAGTCCACCAAAACCACTTCCTGATGTCCTTCATGATTTTCGTAGGTAGGATTTAGTAGATCTCCACCTGAATAGCCACTTTGTACAAAATTTATTCCTCTTAATGACTCTAAATCATGTTCTAAACACCAAAAACAACCTCCTGCAAGAATCAATTCCTCTGCAAAAGCATTTACAGGGTTGATAACCATTGAAAGAGCAATTACTAAAGGTAAAAAATATTTCATTTTTTTATTATAAAGTTCAAATAATAGAATTAATAATCTCTTTAGCAGCTCTCTGGACTACGCCCTCTTCACCTAATTCTTTTTTTAAAAAAGCATAACCTTTCTTTATTCTTATTTTTTCTGATTTCCCCTCAAGAATCCTACAAGATTTATAGAAGATTTTCTTTTCATTAAACTCATTCTGTACAAACTCAGGTATTATTAATTTATTAACTAATAAATTTACAGGGGAAATAAATCTTACTTTGAAATTGAGAATTTTTTTAGCGATAAAAGCAGTTACCCTGCTGACTCTATAACCAACAATCTGCGGTATGCCATATAAAGCTAATTCCATATTAACTGTCCCAGATTTGCAAAAAGCAATTTTAGTGAGCGAATAAATATAAGGCTTAAATTTTGCACTATCTTTTTGAGAAATTACATGTCCTTTAACTTGATATTTCCTAAAGGCTTTTTTAAATATTTCATCAAAAGAACTCCTACAGGAGGGAATATAGACCACCAAGGTTGGATATTTTTGTTGTAATTTTTTAGCCGCTTTCATAAAAGTAGGTAATACATATCGTAATTCTTGAGGTCTTGATGCTGGCATCAAAAGCAGGATATTTTGATTAGAGCGAAGGTTAAGAATAGTTCTGGCATCTTTCTTTAGAGGAAGTTTTTTTGTCAAATCAATCATTGGATGTCCCACCCACGAAACATTTCCGCCCCTCTTTTTGTAAAATGCTGCTTCTTTCTTGAAAATCGCGAAAATTTTATCAGAAAATTTTATTAGATTTGTTGTTGTGTTATTGCCAACCCTCCAAGCCCACTCTTGAGGAGCAATATAGTAAAAAATTGGAATTTTAGTTTTCGATCTTTTTAATTTTGTTCCAATTTTTATATTGGGGCCCATATAGTCAATAAGAATTAAACAATCTGGAGGATATTTTTTTAGTAATTTATAAAATCTTTTTTGAATTCTTATTGTTGGAAGAATAAGAGGTAAAGCCTCCCAAATTCCTATTGCACTAATTGATGTAGTATCTTGAAGAATTTTTACACCTTCTTTCTTCATCCTTTCCCCACCTAATCCGCAAATTTCTAAATCTATCGAATTTTTTTTAGATTCCTCTAATAAAGCTTTTGATAACAAACTTCCGTGCAAATCTCCAGAGACTTCTCCAGTACTTATAAATATCTTTTTATTCATAAATTCACTAAAGGCATTGGTCCTCGTCTTTCTTTAGATATTGACTCTTTTAAGAAATTACATAATTTTGAAGATGAAATATCTAATTCTCCTTTCATTACTTTTTCTAATGAATTTGAAATCGCATCATTAGATTTAAAAAGTTGATTCCAAGTATTTTGAAGTAATTTTAAGTCAAAATCTTTATTTTCCATTAAACCACTTCTCTTAATCCCAATCCTATTTAAACCTCTTAATCTTCCCGGATGCCCTTCGGCTAAGCAGAAAGGAGGTACATCTCTATCTACTCTAGTCATCCCTCCAATCATTGCTAAAAATCCAATATGTACAAACTGATGAATACCTAAACAACCGCCAATAATAGCTTTATCTTCAATCTTTACATGGCCGGCAACTTGAACACTATTTGATAAAACTATCCTATTACCAAGTTCACAATTATGGCCGATATGAGTGTAAGCCATCAACAAATTATTATTTCCAATAATTGTTTTTTCGCCCTCATCAGTTGCCTTATTAATAGTTACACATTCTCTGAAAGTATTATTATCTCCAATAATTACTTCAGTATGGGCCCCTTTATATTTAAGGTCCTGGGGATCGAGACCTATAAAAACACTTGGGAAAACTTTATTGTTAACACCGATTTGAGTTCTTCCTGAAATAATAGCGTTCGGGCCTATTTCGGTTCCTTTCCCGATAGTCACATCTGGACCGATAATAGCTCCTTGAGAGACAACAACCCCATCATGTAATTCGGCACTTGGATCAACGAAAGCATTTGGGTGCACTTTTACGCTACCAAAGCTTGAGTTAAATTTATTATTTTTATGATCCATATCCCTAATCAACCAATGAAAACATTAATTCTCCAGCACAAACCAACTTCCCATCAACGTGCGCCTCACCTTTAACCTTCCCAAATCTTTTTCTTTTAATAGACAATAACTCACAAGAAATTATCAATTGATCTCCTGGCACAACTGGTTTTCTGAATTTAACATTATTGATTCCAGCAAAAACGAAAAGTCCTTTAGGAAGATCAGGCATTTGCGTTACAATTATCCCACCTACTTGAGCCATTGATTCAACAATAAGAACCCCAGGCATTAAGGGTCTCTCAGGAAAGTGTCCCTGAAATTGAGGCTCATTTATAGTTACATTTTTTACTGCAACTGCTTTCTCCCCAGGAATATGCTCTATGACTTTGTCCACAAGTGCGAAAGGATATCTGTGAGGTAACAAACCTAGTATGTGCTCAGAGGAAAGTTGATTATTTTCACTGGATAATTTCTTTTCCAAAACAATTTAAGATAAAGTTAGTTTTTTAGCGATGAGGCCAATAAAGCATTTAAAGAATGTGATCCTTTATAAACTAAAATTTGAGCCTTAGGTAACCCTACCAAAGCCAAGTCCCCAATAAGGTCTAAAATTTTATGTCTTATTGGTTCATTATCAAATCTTAATGGTGGATTAACCCATTTATCACCGTCACAAACAAGGGCATTTTCCAAACTTCCACCTTTTATTAATCCAAGTTCACTTAACTCTTGAAATTGATCTTTAAAACCAAATGTTCTGGCAGGAGCAATCATTTCAACAAAACTTTTTGGATTTAAATCAATCACAAAAGTTTGATTTCCAATTGCTTTATAGGCAAAACTTATAGTGGATATAATTGTAGTCTTTTCAGAAGGGGTTGCTGCTATAACTGAGCCTTCTTTATTTAAAATTATTGATTTATTAATCTCTCGAAAAAAATTATCTGGTCTAGCTGCCTTTTTTATACCTGCTTTTTCAAAATCTCTAACCCACTGGATTGCAGATCCATCTAAAAGAGGAATCTCTTTCCCATCAACTTCAATATGTATATAACTCAACCCACACCCTGCCATTGAAGATAATAAATGTTCGATTGTATACAAATTTCTTCCCCCTAATTTAACCGCCGTACAAAGCATCGTACTTCCAATTAAATCTTGAGTTAACTTATAAATCTCGTTAGGTTTATCCTTAAAAGAGACATAATATCCTTCTTTCTCATAAGAAGAAATTGTAACTCTCGTTTTTTCTCCACTGTGGAGGCCTATACCCTCTCTAGAGATAACACCAGCCAAGGTATAGCAATAATCATAATTAGCAGGCCAAGAAAACACTTAAAACTTCCATCCTACTCCAAGTGTATATCTCCAATCTCCACTTAGGTCCTTGCTAGCGACATCTAATCTTAATGGACCTATTGGCGTTTTAACCCCAATTCCCCCTCCAAGGGAAAAGCCAGAACCGGATTTTTGCAATAACTTACCGGGTTTCCCAGGAACTTCCTTTTGAGAGCCTAGATCGCTTCCTCCATCAACGAATAAAGCTCCCGAGAGCATTCTCCAAACAGGGAATCTATATTCTGCTGTGCCCTCAACAAAACTTCTACTTACAGCTAAATCACAAGATCCCCACCCTCTAACAGATGATGTTCCTCCCATGCAAAATGCTTCGTAAGGGGGCAATTCCCCAACAATAGTTCCCGCTTTAAATTGAAACCCAATAGCTTGAGGACAGTCATCACTAGAAGCATTACCAGACTTACATGCTTTCGTTAAATTTATTAATTTTGTTGGAATAAAAAATGAATATGAGGCTCTTATTCTATTAAAAGTTGGAGAGTTCTTACCCACTGAAACAAATTGTTCGGTGCCCAAGGTTAATTTATTTCCTGCAGTTGGGTTGATAGAGTTATTCAAATTATTTCTAGAAGTACTAGCAATAACACTCACTAATGTATTTTCTTCAGGGCATGAACCATCGTTTGGAGTAAATCCAATACAAATAATATCGCTAATATTATTTCTGGTTGCAGTTGGCGTCCTATCACCATAAGGTTTTTTATTTCCATCACCATCAATCATCTTTACTTTCTTAAAATTCATTCCTGCAAGTACTCTCCATTTTGCGACCTTAAATGGATCTCCACCATTTAGTGGCCTTGAGAAAGAAAATCCGCCACCTGTTTTTTCTAAAACTATTGATGAAAAAGTATCAGAGCTTGATGGTGTTTGATCATCTACAGCATATAATCTCCCATTTTCTTCACTTTTAAATTCTTGGGGATAATCTCTACTTAAAAAGAAATTTGTTCTAAAAGATGTTTTATGTCTATCTCCTTTAATCCATGGATCAGATAAAGAAAAATTATAGGTAGTTGAATATTCTCCAAAATTTAGATTTATATTTGTAGACCATGCTCTTCCAAATGCATTTGTTTCCTGCAAACCAATTGATGCAAAGATACCTGCACCATTACTATAACCAAGTCCACCTGTTAATGATCCTGTTCTTTGCTCGCTCAAGTCTAAAAAAATTATAATTTGACCAGGATTTGAATTGTCAGGGCCAAGTGAAACCTTTACATCATCAAATAATGATGTGGCATAGAGTCTACCAATATCAGCTTCTAAAATTTTTCTATTAAATATTGAACCAGGTTGTGTTTTTAATTCTCTATTAATGACCCAATCTTTTGTTTTCCCTTTTCTAGGTTTTCCATCAATAATAAATTCACCTTCAGAATCAGGAAATCTTATTTTTACATCAGATATTATACCTTCAGAGACTTTTAATGTTACTACTCCATTATCAGAAATTCTATCAGGTCCATTAATTCTAGCTAAAGAATAACCCTCTCTTTCATAACGTTTTTTAATTATTTCTATCTTATTTTGCAATTCATTTAAGTTAAGGGTAGTCCCATAATAATTATTAAAAATATCATCTACATATTCACTCGAGATTAAAGAATTTATTGGTTTAAGTTCAACTTTCTTCAAAATTGGATTAGGTACTACATTTACTATTAACCTCACGCCCAGCGGCCCTTCTTGAGACTTTATTTTAACTCCAGAAAACCAACCACTAGCATAAATTGCATTGAGGTCTCTATTTAAAATTCGATTATCAACAATACTTCCAGGCTTTATGCTCATAGAGTCATATGCAGCCAATTCAAGTTTTCTACCCTCAGGATGATTTTCCCAACCTTCAATAATTATTTCTGAGATAAGAACACTTTCTTCATTAGTCTCATTATTATTTTCTGCAAGAAATTTTTTCTCTTGTTTGATATCAATCCCTTCAGATAAACCATTATTATTATTTTGTATTTCTAAGGTTGTTATTGATTGATCAACGTCATTTGGCAAAAACTTAGCAGCAAGTTCTGAATTAGTTGATATCAAAATCAATGGCGAGCAGGCAACATTTGTGAAAACCTTCCCAAATTTTAAAAAATAGTTTTGCATAGTACTTTTGATCAAGATAAATAAGTCATTATTTAATCAATTGGGTCAAAAAAATCATTTATTCTTCTATGAATTTCACTATAAGCTTCAATTAAACCTCCTAAATCATTCCTAAATCTATCTTTATCTAAGCTTACAATAGTATCATTTTTTTGATTTAGATCCCACAATCTACAATTATCAGGGCTTATTTCATCCCCGAGAACAATATTATTACTGAAATCATAACCAAATTCCAACTTGAAATCCACAAGTTGAAGTTGAATATTTTTAAAAAAACTTTTCAGGATTACATTGATTTTTAAGGTTAAATTTATTATTAAATCTAAATCATGAGAGCTTATTATGTTCATTAATTCAATTCTATCTTTAGTGATAAGGGGATCATTAAGTTCATCATTTTTAAGATAGATATCAATTAATGGTTTTGACAGTAAAGTGCCTGGCTTGATAGTCGTTTGTCTACATAAAGAACCATAAGCAGTATTTCTTAGAACAACTTCTAAGGGGATAACTTTTATTTTTTTTGCAATCATTGTATTTTCATTTTCAAGTTCAATATAATGAGTAGGAATATTTTTCTTAATGAGAATTTCAAAAATTCTTGCACTTATTAAGCAATTAAGTTTGCCTTTACCTTCAAATTTTTCTTTTTTTAAAGCATTAAAAGCTGTAGCATCATCTTTAAATTCAATTTTTACTTTATCAACATCATCATGAGCAAAAACTTTTTTGGCTTTTCCTTCGTAAATCAACTCATATCTATTATTCATGAATTTAAAGCCTCATTATGATTACTAAAGTACTTTTTGTAATTAACATAATTATTAGAGATCGACTTCAAATGATTTTATTTCATTTTAACTGATTACTCATCGAAACCTCATAACCTAAAAAAAACAAATATATGGGAATTCATTCACCAAGTTCTAGGAGCTCTATTAGATTAGAAAATATATTAATAATTGGGAATGGTGGGAGAGAAAACTCTTTGGCTTGGGCTATTCAAAAAAATGAAATAGTTAAAAAAGTTTATTTAATACCTGGCAACGCTGGTTCAGAAAGAATAAATAAATGTGAAAGAATAAAAATTGATATAAAAAATAGAAATGAATTAGTTGAAAAACTTAATTTTTTTAAAATAGATTTAGTTGTAATCGGACCAGAAATACCCCTAGCAGATGGATTAGCTGATTTCCTTCGCAAAAAAGATTTTAAAGTATTTGGTCCTAATAAAGATGGAGCAAAATTAGAATTTAGTAAATCTTGGGCTAAGGAATTTATGAAAGATGCAAATATCCCAACTGCAAATTTTTGGAAAGTCAATTCTCTAGAAGAAGCTAAAAAAATTATCAATTCATCATCAATTCCAATGGTAGTAAAAGCTGATGGTCTAGCTTCAGGCAAAGGTGTTTTTATTCCTAGTTCAAAGGATGAATGCTTTAAAGCAGCAGAGTCAATTTTTAATGGTAGGTTTGGTAATTCTGGGAATGTAGTTGTTTTAGAAGAAAAAATTCAAGGGCCAGAAGTCTCAGTTTTTGCTTTATGTGATGGGAAGAGATACGTAATACTTCCATCCGCCCAAGATCACAAACGACTTAATGAAAAAGATAAAGGGCCAAATACAGGAGGTATGGGGGCTTATTCTCCTGCTCCATTATTAACAGAAGATTACCTTGACAGAATTATTAAAGAGATAATTGAACCTACAATAAATCAACTTATTAAAAGAAATATTGACTATAGAGGCGTAATTTACTTTGGGTTAATGATCACAGAATCTGGGCCAAAAGTTATAGAATATAACTGCAGATTTGGTGATCCAGAATGCCAAACTATAATGCCCTTGATGGATCAAAATTTTGTATTTCTTCTAGAAAAATGCTCAATGGGAAACTTAACTGGTGATGAAAAAATTAATACTTCTGACAAAGTTAGTGGTTGCGTAATAGCTACTTCAGAAGGTTACCCTCACGAATATGAAACTGGTTTTCAAATAAATATAGGTAATATTGATTCAAAAGATTGTCAAATTTTCGACTCAGGGACTTCTTTAAGTGAAAATGGGAAATTACTAACTGATGGAGGAAGAGTTTTAAGTGTTGTCTGCCAAGATAAAGATTTTGATATTGTTTTTGAAAAGGCATACAAGAATTTAAGGGAAATTCATTTTGAGGGTATTTACTTCAGAAATGACATAGGTTATCAAGTCAGGAAAAACTTTTCTAGGGAGAATTAAGCTTATGGGAGATTCCAATAACCGAGAAAGTGGAAAATATAACATCACTAATGATGAAGATATGAATAACAACTATTGGATTAATGGACTCCTCACTTGGTGGAGTGGGTTCAGTTTAAGAACAAAGTTATTAGCCATTGCAACTCTTGTGGTAAGCCTCCTGATGACAGGAATAACTTTTTTTGCGTTAAATAGTATCCAAAGGGATGCAGGAATGAATGATACTAGATATGCTCGAGATCTTGGCTTATTGTTATCTGGAAATGTAACAGAATTAGTCGCTAATAATCAAAAAAAAGAAATTTCAAATGTAGCTGAAAAGTTTTGGAGATCAAGTCGAAACCTGCGCTATATTTTTTTTACTGATGCTGAAGATATTGTTCAGCTTGGGATACCAATCAGCGCAACACCCACAAGCTCAGACAGTCAATTTCAGCTCACTCGAAGATTAAAACTACCCTCAGAATTAAAGAAGAGACCACAATTTCCATTGATTAGGCAGCATGCGACACCTCAAGGTCAAGTAACAGATGTATTTGTCCCAATGTTGTGGAAAGGCAAATATCTTGGAACTTTAGCTTTGGGAGTCACTCCTAATAAAAAAGCACTAGCCAGTGCTGCTTTAACTAGGGAAGTAACCATAGCAGTTTTTATCTCTATTTGGGTTTTAGTAATACTTGGAGCCGTATTTAATGCACTAACTATTACAAGACCTGTTAGAGAGTTAGTAAGAGGTGTTAGAGAAATTTCAAAAGGAAATTTTAAATCTAGGATTTCTCTACCTATGACAGGTGATCTGGGAGAACTCTTAAATGGATTTAACCGGATGGCCACTCAGTTAGAAAATTATGACGAAGCTAATATTGAAGAATTAAAAGCTGCTCAAATCAAGCAGCAATCGCTTATAGCTACGATGGCCGATGGTGCCATACTATTGGACTCACAAGGAAAAATTGTACTTACTAATCCAACAGCAAAGAGACTATTTCGTTGGGAAGGAAGATTCTTAGAGGGTAAATATTTTTTAAATGAAATCCCCGAAATTTTATCTAACGACTTACACACGAATATAGAATCAATTCTAAACAGGGAAAAGGAGAAGGATGATTTAAGATTCAGTTTAGGAGAACCTGCAAGAACCTTAAGGATTGTCTTACAATCAGTTTTAGATACAAATAAAGTTGAATTAAAAGGAATTGCCGTAACAATCCAAGACTTAACTAGAGAAGTTGAACTTAATGCCGCACAAAATAGATTTATTAGTAATGTTTCGCACGAATTAAGGACACCACTTTTTAATATAAAAAGTTATGTAGAGACCTTACACGATTTAAAAGATCAGCTTTCTGATGAGGAACAAATAGAATTTTTGGGAATTGCCAATTCAGAGACTGATAGGTTAACAAGACTTGTAAATGATGTATTAGATTTATCAAGATTGGAGTCTGGGAAAATTGTCCAACTAGAGCAAATGGACATAAAACCAGCAATAGAACAGACTCTTAGAAATTATAGACTTAATGCTATAGAAAAAAATGTTTCATTAGCTCATGATATTGAGGAAACTATTCCTTCAATTCTTGGAAATTTTGATTTACTATTACAGGTTTTTGATAATTTGCTGGGTAATGGATTGAAATTTAGTCCAAAAAACAGCTCATTAATTATAAGAGCTTATACTTGGCCAGATTCATGTCCTGCTTTCCCTCCAAGTATTAAAAATGATTCAGCCCCCAAATGTGATTTAGTTTCACCACTCCCAAAAGTAAGAATTGAGATTGCTGATACTGGCTCAGGAATATCTCAAGCTGATCAAGAAAAAATATTTGATCGTTTTTATAGAGTAGAGAATTCTGTTCATACTGAGCAAGGTACCGGTTTAGGTTTATCTATAGTGCGAGGAATAATTGAAAAACACGGGGGAGAAATTCGTATGGCAAGTGAATTAGGAGTTGGAACAACTTTCTGGTTTGATTTAGCCTTAGCACAATCTGATAAAGATGAATTATTGACAAAGACTATTAATAATTTAGATTCTTATTCAGGTTCTGAAATTAAATAAATTATCTAATTATTATCTATTCCTTTAAAAACATTTTGAACATTTTGATCAGGCACAACTCTGTGAGGAGCACCACTAAATATTTGTTCAAAATTAGAGAAAGAATCTTTTATTTCTGGGCCACTATTTGTAATAATAAATTCTCTTATTCGTTTATCATGCCATGATCCCCTCATTTTAAAAACATTTATAGCACGTGCCATCTCACCTTTTATTTCTACATATTGAAGCAACAATATGGTATCTGTAATAGTTGAGATATGAGAATCAGTTATAGAATGACTTCCCATAAATTCTTCTGCAGTATTAGTAAAGAAGCCTGCTATTTCCTCTTGTTTTGTATAACCGGTAACAGCAATTACAAACTGTCTAAATGCATTCAAACTTACACCTCTTGCTAATGCAGAGAGAGAATCAATTGCCATTCTTTTTGGTTTAAATTGATTAATTTCCGTTTTTATAATTTGAAGGTGATCTTCTAAACCAGTTGATTCAGGATATGCGCAAATAATTTTTAATAACCCATCACTTTCCATTTTTTCAAAATCTATTCCCCAACTAGTAGCATTCCTCAGTAATTGAGCCCTAGATTCTTCATATGCAAAAAGTATTGCTCTTTCATTGTTGTTATAAGCATCTTCAACAAATTTTGATACAAGCATTGTTTTGCCCGTGCCAGTAGCTCCAGTCGCGAGGATGATGGAATCTTGAAAATATCCTCCACCACACATATCATCAAGATCCTTAACTCCAGAGCTAATCCTAATATTTGAAGATCTCTGCGTTAATCTCATTGCTCCTAGGGCAAACACACTTATTCCATCCATTCCCATAGTGAATGGATATTCACCTTTCATGTGTACAGTACCTCTTAACTTCAAAACTTCTAAAGTTCGTCTTCTCTTCTCTGACTCAAGAACATTTCTTAATAAGACAACATTATCAGATACAAATTCTTCTACTCCATATCTAGCAATCGGTCCATAGTCATCAACTCTTTCTGTAGTCATAACTGTCGTCACACCTATCTCTTTTAATCTTGCTATGAGTCTAAATATTTCTCGTCTTACAACATAAATAGCATCGTACTGTTGAAAGACCGCAGTTATTGAATCTATTGCAACTCTCTTAGCTTTATATTTTCTAATTGCATAACTGATTCTCTCAATAAGACCAGACAAGTCAAAGTTCCCCGCAACATCCTGACCATCAGGATCAGGAGAAGCATCCAAAATAAAAAGTTTATTTTGATCAATTAATTCTTGTAAATCCCAGCCAAAGCTCGCTGCATTTCTAACAATATCTAGAGGTGATTCCTCAAATGTTACAAAGATCCCAGGCTCATCAAAATTGCAAATTCCATGGTGTAAATATTGCAGTGAAAAAACAGTTTTACCAGTTCCTGACGTACCACTCACTAGTGTACTTCTTGATACAGGCAACCCACCCCTACAAACATCATCAAAGCCTTCTATTCCAGTTGGTAATTTTTGTACTTGCATTTTATTTGATTTGCCAAATTTCTTATCATTCATAGTTTTGTGTTAATTAAACAAAAGTAAAATAAATTTTGAATTTATCTTTAAGTATAAAACTTTTAAATATATTATTTATCTCTACTATATTCAGTTTCAGTTAATTCATCAAAAAGTAGATCTAAACCAATTAAAACTCTTTCTCTATCTGAAAGATCACCTATTATTTTTCTCACTGGTGGCGGTAAAATTTTAGCTAAGGTTGGGGTAGCTAAAATCTTATCTTCTTCAGCAAGTTGTGGTTGTTTGAGTACATCAATAACCTTCAAAGCATAAACACCTTTGAATTCGTTTTCTAAAATTTCTCTTAAAGTATTTAAAGCTCTCATTGAATTAGGAGTATTTCCAGCAACATAGAGTTTTAAAATATATGTTTTTCTTGCTGCCATTGTTATAGGTCCTGAATTGATATAAAAGATTTAAAACAACCCTTGACTTATTACACTACAAAATAAGAAAATAAACAAATTACTATGATTGCTTATTAGGCTTAATCAAATTATCAATTTGAGCCTCATAGCGTCTTTAAAATATGACAAATTCTAAAAACTCCTCAAACAATTCTTCAAAAAATAATGAATTGTACGCTATTGCAGAAACTTCGGGTCAACAATTTTGGTTTGAAGTCAACCGATACTATGATATAGACAGGTTAAATGCAAAAGAGAAAGATAAGATTACATTAGAAAAAGTTTTACTTTTAAAAGACAAAGAATCTATCACTGTTGGAAAACCCTACGTAAAGGATGCAAAAATTGAATTAGAAGTAGTCTCCCATAAAAGGGATAAGAAAATCCTTGTATATAAGATGCGTCCGAAAAAAAAGACAAGAAGAAAAATGGGTCACAGACAAGAACTTACAAGAGTTATGGTAAAATCAATATCAGTAGGTAAAGGCACTCCTAAGTCTTCTTCGAAAAAAGAAACTGTTAAAAAGGAAGCTAAACCAAAATCAGAAAAATCAACAAATTAAACACTTCTAATGGCACATAAAAAAGGAACAGGTTCTACAAGAAACGGTCGAGATTCAAATTCCAAAAGACTGGGTGTCAAAGCTTATGGTGGAGAAAAAGTAACTGCTGGATCAATTTTAATTCGCCAAAGAGGTACATCATTTTTGCCAGGAAACAATGTTGGTAAAGGTAAAGATGACACGCTTTTTGCACTAAAAGAAGGAACCGTAAGTTTCGAAAGCATTAAACGAAATTTAAGAAATAGAAAAAGAGTTAATATAGTTATCTAATTTTCCTATAAGCTCTTGTAGTTATAAGAATAGGATGAAATACCTCTAAAAATTCTGATTGAAGAGTCTCAAAAAACTTTTCAACAATATGACTATCATCGATATGAAACGGATATTCATTGTTATCTCCTTTGTAGAAATACCAATTTAATAGAGCAATAGAATTACTATCCATAATCTCTCTGAAATGATTGATTTGAGAAGCTGGATCTGCAAGATGTTCCAAAACATCAAGACAAACTATAGTATCAAATTTCAATATTTGTGTATCTTGAATTGTCTTGCAAAAAGTAAGTTTTTTTTCAACTCCTAATTTCTTAGCCCTATATTCAACAAAATTTCTATTTGTTTGATTAATATCTACAAAAAAAACATGTTCAACTTTTGAAGACATAGCGTTAGCTAGGGCATGCGTACCAATACCTCCTCCAAAATCCAAAACTAAATCTTTAGAAAATCTTTGCTGAAGTTTTAAAGTATCAGCTATATAGTCCCTACTTGTGATATGCCAAGCAGCTAAATCAGCTACATGCCTATCTCCTACAATCTCAGTATAAAAATCTGAAACATCATTCAAAGCATCGCGAGGATGTGAATTTGCCAAATTCATCTTTGCACTTGCAAGGAATCCATCTAAATCACATTCTTCAATAGATAAGTATTCCATTAAGTGTGATTTCAAATTAAAAGCATTGTCTATAAACTCTTTTAAAATGGAATTATTGTTTTTCAATTTCTTTCTCTAAATTTCCAATATCAAAATCATAGGATGGTTATAAATCTTTCTCAAAGTATTCTTAATATTAAAAATGGAAACTAAAGATGGATTCTTAGTAATTAATAAAGATAAAGGATGTACTTCACATGATTGTGTTAAACAAATAAGGAAGTTACTTAATAAGAAAAAGGTCGGTCACACAGGAACTCTTGACCCAGAAGTTATAGGAATATTACCAATCGCGATAGGCAGTGCAACAAGATTTATTCAATATCTCCCTCAGGGCAAAACTTACATAGGACAAATTAAATTAGGGATAAGAACTAACACTGATGATATTCACGGAGAAATAATTAATCAAAAAAGTTGGCCTAAAATCAGTGATGAAAAATTAGATCAATACTTAAATAGATTTAGAGGAATTATTAAACAAATTCCGCCGAAAGTATCTAGTGTGCACGTTAATGGTGAGAGGGCTTATAAGAAATCTTTAAGGAATGAAGTTTTTGAATTAGCACCAAGAGAAGTAAAGATAGACGAACTTACTTTAATGAAATGGGACCAAATAAATGGAATCATAGAAATAAAAATCAAATGTTCAGCTGGCACATACATAAGAGCGATTGCAAGAGATTTAGGAGAAATTCTTAATTCCGAGGGTTGCCTTCTACAACTAAAAAGAATTTCAGCTTGTGGCTTTGATGAACATAACTCGATAAAAATATCTGATATCGAAAAAGATAAAAAAAACTCGAAAAATTTCATTATTCCAACAATTTCTGCTCTTAATCACATTTCAACATTTGTCCTGAGTAATGAAAAACAAATCAATTTTTGGCAAACAGGAAGAGCAATTAGAGTTGATATTAATTACTTCCAGGAAAACAAATCTTTTGACTACAAAAAACCCATAAAAGTAATAGATAAAAAACAAATACTACTTGGGATAGGTTTCTTAAATGAAGAGCAATCCAATATAAATCCAAAATTAGTCCTTAATGCTAAATAACTTCTATATGTAATCTTTTCTAAAAGGTTTAATCTGCACACCCTTATAAAAATGCTTTAATATTCTTTCAGCTTTTTGGCCTTTAGAAGCCAGATATTTAGCCCCCCACTGACTCATTCCGACTCCATGACCTGATCCTTGTCCAAAAACTATCAACCCTTTCTTTTGAGGAGTATTGTTGTTTAATTCTTCCTCAAAAAATTTAAATCTGATAAAATTACTGTTGAGGCCTAATCTTTTTCTAAAATCTACCCCAGATATTTGATCAGAACCATAAGCTCCAATAAGTTTTAAATTTTTTACCCTCCCTGTACTAGTAATATCTAGAATCTCTATATTTTTTAAACCTCCAATCTTTGGAAATAAATTTATTAATTCATTACTCGAAATATTTTTTTGCCATCTAAATTTTGGATTATTTTTATCAAAATCTTTCACACTTGATAAATATGGATATTTATTTTTCCATACATCTTGACTATTTTCTGTCATTCCACCTGAGCTGCTATGAAACAAAGCATTAATTAATTTATTTTTATACGTTAAAACCAAAGATCTTGTACTTTTAACGGCTCTGATAGTTTTATAAGTTCTTGATTCCAAGCCATTATAGACTTGATTTTTCTGGGTTGAATCTATATCAAATAAATTATTTCCCTTTTGCTTTAAAGCATAAGTTCTTGAGGCTATTGCTTGTGCCTTTAATGCTTCAATAGGCCATTTTGTTGGCATTTCTGAACCCACTACGCTATTAAGGTATTTTTCTATTCCTAAAACATTTACTACCAATATTTCGGAGTCGAGTACAAAGAGATTAAGCTTACCAGCAAATCTCTTCTGACCTACCCAAATACCTCTTCCATCGGAAGAACTCACTTGAAATTTTTGATTACTTTTTAAGTCATATTTTTTTTGTTTATTCTTATCAAAATATAAAATTTTTCTATTTTTCTCATTTTTCAAAGTTAGACCTTTTATTCTTTTGCGTGAAAAAAATTTACCCTCTATTGTTAAAGGAATTGATCTATCTGATCTGATCCTTAAATTGTTATTTTTTGATATCAAAACTCTAATGATTGGTTCTCTCGATGCAAAAACACTTTCACTCTGAAAAACACAAATAAATAAAATACTTATTAGGCAACATTTTCTATAGTTATTTTTAAATTTAAGTATCACTTTGTTTAAAAACAAATGCTTAATTTGCCTAAGTTTGACTAAAAGTCTAAATTTAATCCAGATATAACAATAAAAATATCATAAATAAGTGAATATCACCTTTTTAGGAACGAGCTCAGGTGTCCCATCCTTGACGAGAAATGTTTCTTCCCTAGCACTTAAATTATCACAGTCATCAGAAGTTTGGCTTTTTGATTGCGGAGAAGGAACGCAACATCAAATAATGAAAAGCAATATTAAATCTTCACAAATCAAGAAAATATTTATTACTCATATGCATGGTGATCATATTTATGGTTTGCCTGGACTTTTAGCTACCTTAGGTTTATCAGGAAATAGTGAGGGTATTCAAATTTACGGTCCTTCAGGGTTGCGAAGTTTTATAAATTCAGCCCTTAAAAGTAGTTTTTGTAAATTGTCTTTCCCATTAAATTTTGTGGAAGTTGAAAATTTTGCGTCAGAAAATAAAATCCTATTTGAAAACAACAAAATAAAAGTAAATTGTGCCTGCCTAAAACATAAAATACCTGCTTATGGTTATAGGGTTAGTGAAAAAGATAAACCAGGTATATTTGATATCAAAAAAGCAGAGTCTCTAAAAATAGCACCTGGACCAATTTATTCAGAACTGCAACAAGGTAAAAAAGTCGTATTAGCGGATGGTAGGACATTCGATGGGAAAGAATTTTGTGGACCTCCTAGAAAAGGTGAAAGTTTTGTTTATTGCACAGATACAGTGTTTAGCGAATCAGCTGTTTCACTATCAAAAAATGCCGATTTACTAGTACATGAATCGACTTTTTCAGAGGAGGATGAACGCATGGCCTACGAAAAATTACATTCCACTACAATTATGGCTGCCAAAACAGCATTATTATCTAACACAAAAAAATTAATTATTACTCATTTAAGTCCAAGATACACCAATAAAAATGCAATCACGCCAAGCGATTTGCTTAAAGAGGCTCAAAAAGTTTTTCCAAATACTCAGCTTGCAAAAGATTTTCTAACGGCAGAAATAAAATAAACTGCAACAGTTCGTGAGAAGAAGGGTCGTAAATGACCAACCCATGGAATAATAGTCATAGGTTTTCTATATTGATGTTGATCGAAATGGTTTCTATGTTTTCATCACTACATAAGTCTCTAAAAAGACTATTTATTTTTCTTCCGTTAATTATTGGTTTACTCATTAATCCAATTTCTGCAAATGCTCTTTATCCTAGTGATCCTTCATCAGTTGACGTACTAAAAGATGATCTTCACGGTGCCGACCTGCATAATACTGAATATGTTAAATATGATTTATCTAATCAAGATTTAGGAGAAGCTAATCTTCAAGGTGCATATATGAGTGTAACAACTGCAAAAAACTCTAGTTTTAAAGGAGCCAATATGAAAGATCTTATTGCATATGCAACACGCTTTGATAATGCTGATTTTACAGATGCGAATCTTACTAATGGTGAGCTAATGAAAAGTGTTTTTGATGGTGCAATTATTGATGGAGCAGACTTTACTGACGCAAACCTTGATTTAAAGACAAGAAAATCACTTTGCGAGAGAGCAACAGGTACTAATTCACAGACAGGAGTAAATACAGCCGATAGCCTAGAATGTACTGGCCTAAAAGGTTACACACCTCCTAAACCAAAAGCCTGATATTAAATCTAATTAACTTCAGATGGGTAGATATTGCCAGGCTTCATTGAGCCTGGCTTTTTGCTGTACCACCATTCTTGTATATCAGAAGAAAATTTCTTTGAAAAAAGAGTTATAACTGTCTCAATAGGTTTTGATCCAGGCTCCAAAATCTCTACTGAGTAAGATGGGCATTTTCTTGAAGCCATATCTGCAACGAACCTAGATCCTATTCTTCTCCAACTAGGCTCCTTACTTCTCCAAGCAAGCCTTGAACATGGCCAGGGCAACTCTTCCCTATCATAAAGTCTGCAACATGGCCCAATTATCTTATAACTGTACTGACCTCCATAACTTGATTGAACACTACCAGACTTGAAAAGTTCAAATTTATCCATTTACAAAAAAAAGCCACCTCTATAGAGGGTGGCAGAGAAATAATTAATAATCAACTTAAAAAAGCTAAATTTTTATAATTAGTACAATTCTTCCTCAGCATGAGTTGTAATTGTTACGTCAGATGTTGGATAAGCAACACAAGTAAGAACAAAACCAGCTTCTAATTGGTCATCATCCAAGAAACTTTGATCTGATTGATCAACACTACCTGAAGTAACTTTTCCAGCACATGTTGAACATGCTCCAGCTCTACAGGAATAAGGAAGGTCAATACCTTGTTCTTCAGCCGCATCGAGAATGTATTGGTCATCAGGTACTTCAATAGTTGAATTGAGGCCTTCACCTTCGCTGATGAGAGTAACTTTGTAAGAAGCCATTTAAATAAAAAATTGTTGGTAATTAATACCTATCAAATACATTTTTAACATCGATTTGGTCGATATGTGAGATTTTGAAGTAAAAAATGACACAATAAAATGTATGAAAGAGTATCCATAAGAAAAACTTATGCTTAGGTTGGATTGCTGGCTTTTTGCGCAGAAATGCATGCCCAATCTTTTCTAGTTGATACATCCAGTAATTTCAAGTCATTTTGAATTAATATTTTAATAATTTCATCCTTTTGTGAATTCAGAATTCCACTGAAAATGACTTCCCCATTGTTTCTCAAGCACTTATAGATATTTGGAATCATTCCTTTTATTACTTCAGCAAGAATATTGCATAAAACAAAATCAAATTGTTCGAGTTGATTTTTTAAAATTACCTCATTAAAAGATCCCAAATATGTATTTAATTTGTTTAAATTACCGAAATTTAGTTGGAAATTAGATTTTGTTGAATTTACAGCTAAATAATCATTATCCACTGCAAAAACCTCTTTAGCGCCAAGCAATCTTGCGGCGACACTCAAAATCCCGCTACCGCTCCCAATATCTAATACCTTTTTATCAGAAAATAAAATATTCTCCATTTTTTCCAAGCAAAGATAAGTTGAAGGATGACTTCCTGTACCAAAAGCTGCTCCAGGATCAATTTTTATTATTTGTTTATCTTTAAATTTTTTATTTAGATTTATCCAACAAGGCAATATTAAAAAATGATTTCCTACTAATTCAGGAGCCCAATATTTCTTCCAACTTGTTAACCAATCCTCCTCTTTGATAATACTCCAGTTAAAAAATTTATTCTTAGGGGGATTAATATTTAGAAGTTTGCTAATTATTTTTTCAAAACCACTTCTAGAACTCTCATCCCAATCATCAATTGGAAGCCATATATTAACTTCTTTTTTATTTTCATTTTTAATTAAATATTCAAATGAAAAACTGAATATTCCCAGCTCATTTAATTTCCAAATAATAATTTCTTCAGAATCACTTTCTATCAGAAAAGTTAGTTTATACCAATCTTTAGTTTCCATTAACTAGGTCAAGCCACTTCATAATGTAACTGGATTAGCGTTGGTAATCCCATCTACTTCAATAATGGTATCAAGCACCTTATTAGGTATTGGATCATCAATACTTAGAACCATAACAGCTTCCCCTCTAACAATTTTGCGCCCAACTTGCATTGAAGCAATATTTACATTGTTGCTACCTAATAAAGACCCCAACTTGCCAATAATGCCTGGCATATCTCTGTGCCTAGTAACCAACATATATCTGCTTGGCGATACATTAACTGGGTATTGATCAATACTAATAATTCTTAATTCCCCATCAGCAAAAATGCTTCCCGCTACGCTATGGTCGCCGTTATCTCCATAAGTGGTTAACTGAAGCGAACCACTAGCAAATTCAGGTCTTGCCTCATCTTTATTCTCGACTACTGAAATACCTCTTGAATCTGCTTCTAGCGAAGCATTCACATAATTAATCCTATCTCCCAAAGCTTTACTTAGAAGGCCTTTTAGACTAGCTATCATTAATGGCTGAGAAGGATGTTGAACAAATTCACCTTGAAGCTTTACTTCTAGTTTCTGTATCTGCCCACCTGAAAGCTGGCTTATAAGCAGACCCATGGTTTCAGCTAACTGCAAATGAGGTTTCAGACTATCCATAATATCGGGGCTCAAACCAGGAATATTTACTGCAGTTCTAGCAGATAAACCAAGCAAGACATCCCTTATTTGTTCCGCAACATCAACAGCTACATTTTCTTGTGCTTCCCGAGTAGATGCTCCTAAGTGGGGGGTAAGAATAAGATTCTTTTCAACCTTCAAAAGTGGTGAATTAGATTCCAAAGGTTCTTTAGAAAAGACATCTATTGCAGCACCTGCAATCAATGATTTATTTAAAGCTTCTGCTAATGCCTCTTCATCAATCAAGCCTCCTCGAGCACAATTAATTAATTTTGCGCTACTTTTCATATTTTTAAGCACCTCCATATTTACTAAATTCTCTGTCTCTGGTGTGCGAGGTAAATGCAAAGTTACATAATCGGATTGTTGGAATAAATATTCCAGATCAGAAAGTTTAACTTGGATTTGTTGAGCTCTTTCAGTTGAAACAAAGGGATCATATCCGCAAACTTCCATTCCTAATGCATTAGCAACTTTTGCTACATGAGCACCAATTTTACCTAAACCTACTACACCTAATTTTTTCTTATAAAGCTCATTCCCAACGAATTTCTTTCTCTCCCATTTACCTAATAAAGTACTACTATTAGCAATTGGAATATGCCTAGATAAGGCCAACATCATAGCTATAGTATGTTCAGCCGCTGCTATTGTGTTACCCCCTGGGGAATTAACAACTAGGACTCCTTTTTGCGTAGCAGCCTTAACATCTACATTATCGACTCCAACTCCTGCTCTTCCAATAATTTTCAATTTACTTGAAGAGTTTATAATCTCTTCAGTCACTTGAGTACCAGAGCGAATCATTAAAGCATCATAATCTTTAATAATGGAAGCTAACTCAGAGTCTGAGATTCCTATCTTCTGATCAACCTGAGCAACTTGTGAAAGAATATCGATTCCTGTTTGATCAATTGGATCTGTAATGAGAACTTTTGTCATTTAAGATTGGTTCTTTAATCTTTTACTTTAACTTAATCTATAGTGTATGTATCTTAATTTATTAATTTGAATAACACACAAACATTTGAGGAGTGAAATTGACTAAAAGTATTGTGATATTTGAAGACATTAATAAATGTATCCAGCTATTTGATGTTTTCAACGAAAAATCAGTAATGCTCTCTGAAGCTATTTTGATCCCACCAATAAGTGAGAAAATATCATCAGACGAAAAAGAATTGCTAAATGCGAAAGCAAATATCTTATTCAAATCTCAAAATTTTGAAGATATAAGAGTCTTAAATCCTAAACTTGATAGGGAGATCAGGCAAAAAGATATGAGTAGATGGCTAATGCCGTTTGGGTTTATAGCTGGAATAGCTTTTTCTAATATGACAAATTTATCTACCTTCAGCTTTCTTGGTTTAAATAACATCGGGGAATCATTAATTGGAGGTCTTTTAGGAATGGGTTCAGGATATTTAGGAAGCATTGTTTCTTCTGCAAGTATCAACATTAATAGAAATAAAGAATTAAGATCAATCATTAATTTTAATAAAGAGGGTAAATGGCTTGTTCTGCTTGAAAATCAAATTGGGACCGAATTACCTTGGGCTTTAATAAAACAATCAGAAGCAAAAGATATAATTTTTTTAGAAGGCTAAATGATTGACTTAAAAGAAATCTTAATAAATTCAAACTACAAAAAAGAAACTGAGGAATTAATAAATATTGCTAACTTAGCTTACAAACACTGGGAAACTTATTGGACTGGGTTTAATTCAACTTATGTTTGCGAAGATATTTTAAAAGATTTTGAAAATTTAAATGATTTCAAATTTTTTATTTATGGAGGATTCTCCTCTTCTCAAAGATCTAGGATAGCTTGCTTTAGAGGGGATAATATTCCTGAGGAGGATGCGCTAAAAAGTAATTTTCCAGCTCAAGGAATAAAAATTAATGGAAATTTTTTATTTGATAATGCTACACAAGATGATTTTAGATCCCTCTTAATTGAAAATGGGGTTAATCAAATAAAAGTTGGAGATATATGGACTATTGGCGATAGGGGAGCACAAGGGATAATTGATAATTTAGATATTAAGCATCTAGATGAAAAGATTTTTTATTTGAGAGACGTAAAAGTAAAAGTTAATGTAGTAGGTATAGATGAATTACAAATACCTACTGGAAGATCAAAAAAACTTATCAATACAGTAGAGGCTTCAACAAGATTAGATGCTATAGCTTCAGCGGGCTTTAGGGTATCACGAACCAAAATCATTGAAAGGATAGAGAATGGAATGCTCAGATTAAATGGAAGCAAAGTTAATAAGCCAACAATTAATCTAAAAATTGGCGACAAACTAGAACTTGAAAATAAAGGATTTATCGAAATTCTAAATTTAGAAATAACCAAAAGAGAACGATGGAAAGTTAAATTACTTAGAAAATGAAACGCAACCTGCTATTTTCTTATAAGGGGGATTAAAAATTCCTCAATTTGGGCGATTAGCTCAGTGGTAGAGCACTACCTCGACACGGTAGTGGCCACTGGTTCGAATCCAGTATCGCCCATTAAAACTTTTGACGACCTAGGTTATATCCACAGAAAATAATTTCATTTTTTAGATTATTAAAAAAGATGAAACTTAATCAAATAATTAATCTACATAAGGGGCTCACGGCATTTGTAGTGATAGCTCTTATGATTTTTTTTGATAATTTTACGATCGCTCCCTACGTCTATTTAGCTCTGCATGGTACTTATGGATTACTTTGGCTTCTAAAAGAAAAGATATTCCCAGATCCTTATTTTAAAGAAAAAATCAATTTTATAACTTCAGTTACTGGTTTTATTTTCCTTGGAAGTTACTGGGTAGCTCCCTACATTCTTATCTCATCTCAGAAATCTGTTCCAAATATCGTAATAGCTGCATCTGTATCTATAAATATAATTGGTGTGTTTCTACACTTTGCTAGTGATGCCCAAAAATATTTTTCTCTTAAATTAAAAAAAGATCTAATTAAAGAAGGATTTTTCAAAAATATAAGGAATACAAATTATCTAGGAGAAATACTAATTTATCTATCATTCGCCATACTTTCAATGAGTTTCATACCATTAGTAATTCTTGCAATATTTTTCTCTATAGTTTTTCTACCAAGAATGATAAAAAAAGATAAATCGCTCTCAAAATATGATTCATTCGAAGAATACAAAAAGAAAAGTGGTCTTATTTTGCCTAAATTAAATGCTTGATAACAACTTACCAAGTTGGAGACAAGATTTAAAATCTTCTAGAAAAAAAGAGGGGAAATTACCCTCTAATCGATGGATACAGCTTGCAACAGTTAGCGAAGAAAATGAGCCAAGATTAAGAACAGTTGTTTTTAGAGGATGGCATAAAGATAGTTCAATGATAATTTTTACAGATAGGAGAAGTGAAAAAATTGGGCATTTAAAATCCAACCCTAATGCAGAAATATTATGGTTCTTTTTGAAATCCAAATCACAATATAGATTTAAAGGAAAAATACGTGAATTAATTGATAACGAAAATTATTGGGATTCATTATCAGAAAAATCAAAATCTTCTTGG
>QCEQ01000008.1 GCA_003278525.1 Prochlorococcus sp. AG-355-P16
TCTGGTTTGTAAGGTCCTTCAACAGAGACATTAATATAGTCAGCTTGTTCCTTAGTTAGTTTTGTTAATTTTGCACCAATTTTATCAAGATGTAATCTAGCTACCATTTCATCTAAATGCTTTGGTAAAACATAAACCTCCTTAGCATATTTTTCTGACTTATTGAAAAGTTCTATTTGAGCTAATACTTGATTAGTAAAAGAATTACTCATAACAAAACTTGGATGTCCTGTGGCACAGCCTAAGTTAACTAATCTACCTTCGGCTAAAAGAATTATTTTATTGCCACTTGGTAAAGTTATGTGATCAACCTGCGGCTTAATATTTTCCCATGGATAATCTTTCAATGAAGCCACATCAATTTCATTGTCGAAATGACCAATATTACAAACAATGGCCTCATCTTTCATCTTGACGAGATTTTCATTTGTAATTACTTGATAGTTCCCAGTTGCTGTAACAAAGATATCTATATCTTCCACAACATCGTCTAACGTAACAACGCTAAAACCTTCCATTGCCGCTTGAAGAGCACAAATTGGATCAACTTCAGCAACTTTTACAATAGCCCCAAGTCCTCTTAGAGACTGGGCTGAACCTTTACCTACATCTCCAAAACCCATTACCAAAGCAACCTTCCCAGCAATCATCACATCAGTTGCGCGCTTTATGCTGTCAACTAGAGATTCTCGGCAGCCATATAAATTATCAAATTTGCTCTTAGTTACTGAATCATTAACGTTAATAGCAGGGAAAGGTAAAGCATTTTGCTTTTGTAGTTGATAAAGTCTTGCAACTCCAGTTGTCGTTTCTTCAGTGACACCAATGATATTACCTTTATAAGGAACGCGATCAGAGATTAATAATATGTTAGATATCCGACGAATTTCTACTAGTCGTTGGTGGCATAAAAAGAAAAATTGGACAATTTTTGGAATTTTTCTATTTTTGGTAGTTGTAAGAATATCAAAAGGATCTATTTATAAGGACCTTTATTATTTTATTTCAAAGCCTTTTTGGCCTGGTAAATTTCAAAAAGAAATTATTCTTAAAAGTGTTGACCAAGAATATGCAATAAAGTTAAACCTTCTTAAAAAAGATAATAATAGATTGCGGCGAATCTTATCTCTTCAAGAATCATCTAATAATGAGAATATTTCAGCTGCAGTTATTTCGAGAAAAACAGGGAGTTGGTGGAGACAAATAATCTTAAATAAAGGTTCAAAAGATGGAGTGGAAATTGGTAATATTGTTATTGGTCCAGGTGGATTATTGGGGAGAGTAAAGAATACTTCTTTTTTGACTTCGTCGGTAACATTAATAACTTCTCCAGAGAGTAAGTTAGGCGTTTGGGTTGATAGAACTCAAATAAATGGATTACTCGTCGGTCTGGGAGATGATTCTCCTAGCTTAATACTTTATTCAAAAGATTCTGATATTAAAGTTGGAGATTTTGTATCATCATCTCCTGCTAGTACTCTATTACCTCCAAATATTCCTATTGGTATTGTTCAATCTGTAGATAAGACATTGAAATCAAAAAAAACGGCCAAAATTTCACTTTTGGCAAAACCTCACTTAATTGATTGGGTGCAAATTTTAAAAGTAAATATTTAATGAATAAATTTTTTACAAAAAAATTATCCATAATAAGCTTTATTTTTATCCCAATTATTTTTTTGTGGCACCCTAATTGGATTGGATTCTTGGGTGTTCAGCCATATTGGCCGTTATTTTGGTTGTTGCCATGGTCAATGGTTAATGGATCAATGAATGGATTAATATTTGGTTTTTTTTTAGGTCTAATTTTAGATTCTTTAACTTCAGATAATAATTTTACTCAAATACCAGGCTTAATTCTTTGTGGATTTTTGTTTGGGAGAATTAAATTACATAGTGATATTTTTGTTGGACATTTTAGGTATGGTTTAATTTGTTCTTTTGGAAGTTTTTTATGTGGGACTCTTTATTTTTTACAAATTTTGTTTAGAAATTTTTCAGATAGTAATTCTTTAATGTTGATTCCCAGTATTAAAAATATCTTAGCGGAAGTTTTTTTGACAGGTTTTTTTGCCCCCTTTATCTGCTCCCAACTTTTAAGAATGTTTAAATTTTCAAGAAGAAAAATATAGTTATAAATTTTGCCGAGAGGTAAAAGTGTTTGAAAAAAATTTTATGTATTTTTAAATCATTTAAAAAGTGTTTAAATCTTAGGAATATCTCTTTGAGGGTTCGTAATGTTATATTTTTAATTGTTAGAATAATAATTCAATGCAATAGTTCTTTGCTTTGAAATATTGAGAAATCTTTTTTAACTATGTCAAAAGCAAGAATTTTAGTTGTTGATGATGAACCTGCAGTTTTGAAGGTATTAGTTACGAGGCTTCAATTAGCAGGATATCAAGTGTATTCAGCCACTAACGGAGAAGAAGCTCTTGAGTCTTTTCACAGGGATTCCCCAGATTTGATAGTTCTTGATGTTATGCTTCCAAAAATGGATGGATTTGCTGTTTGTAGAAGAATTAGAGCTGAGTCAGTAGTTCCAATAATATTCTTAACCGCTCTAGAAGCCATTTCAGAGAGAGTTGCTGGTTTGGATTTAGGGGCTGATGATTACTTATCTAAACCATTTAGCCCAAAAGAGTTAGAGGCCAGAATAGCTACAATTTTGAGAAGAATGGGGCCAACTGTATCGGTTACTGAAACCAAAGAAGTTCCTTCTGGTAAAGGAGTTATGAAATTTGGAAGTTTAGTTGTCGATACTAATCGCAGACAAGTTTCTCGAGCTGGAGATAGAATTAGTCTAACTTATACTGAATTTAGTCTCCTAGAGTTATTATTTGACGAACCTGGTAAAGTTGTTCCTCGAGCAGAAATTTTGGAACAGCTGTGGGGCTATCCTCCTCGTAGAGCGGCAGATTTAAGAGTTGTTGATGTATATGTTGCAAGACTAAGAGGTAAATTGGAACCAGATCCAAGAAATCCAGAATTAATATTAACTGTTAGAGGGATTGGTTATGCATCTCAGAGAGTTGGCGAAACAGCAACATCTTTGGCAAGTTGAGCAATAGTCTGATAATTTTATTAAATAAAACAAATATATTAAAGTAAATTTTGTCTGATATAAAAGAAGCGCGCTTACAAAAAGCTAGTTTACTAGTTAATAAAGGATTTGCTTCTTACGCACAGAGCTTTAAGGTAACACATACTACCAGTTTTCTTATTAAAGAATTTGATTATCTTGAAAATGGTCAAGAGGAAGACTTCAGTGTTTCCATTGCTGGTAGAGTTCTGGCAAAAAGGGTAATGGGCAAAATTGCCTTTTTCACAATATGCGATCAAGAAGGTCAGATTCAGCTTTATCTAGATAAAAGGATTATTAATCTCAATTTAGAAAAACAAAAATTACTTTCTTTTGAAGATCTAAAGGAAATAGTAGATATTGGTGATTGGATAGGCGTCTATGGAACTATTAAAAAAACTAATAAAGGTGAGCTTTCAATTAAAGTAGAAAAATGGGAAATGTTATCCAAATCATTACAACCTCTCCCGGATAAATGGCATGGATTGACTGATATCGAAAAAAGATATAGACAACGTTATTTAGATTTAATAGTAAATCCTCACTCTAAAAATGTATTTAAAATCAGAGCGAAATGTATAAGTTTTATAAGAAAATGGCTAGATAATAGGAATTTTTTAGAGATAGAGACTCCAATTCTGCAATCTGAAGCAGGTGGTGCTGAAGCAAGACCATTTATAACTCATCACAATACATTAGATATTCCGTTGTATTTAAGAATAGCTACAGAATTACATTTAAAGAGAATGGTTGTTGGAGGTTTTGAGAAAGTATATGAATTGGGAAGAATCTTCCGTAACGAGGGAATAAGTACAAGGCATAATCCAGAATTCACCTCAGTTGAAATTTATGAAGCTTATTCTGATTATGTAGATATGATGAATTTAACTGAAGAATTGATTAAAGATATAGTAGCTGATGCATGTGGATCTTTAATTATAAATTATCAAAATAAAGAAATTGATTTTTCTAAGCCTTGGTTAAGAATATCCATGAAAGATATTGTCAAAAAATATACAGGGATTGATTTTGATTCTTTCAGTGGAGACTTTCTAGCAGCAAAACAAGCCGTTAAAAATATCAATGTTGATTGTTCTAATAAAGTAAATACTATGGGAAGACTTTTAAATGAGGTCTTCGAGCAAAAAATAGAATCAAAACTTATAGAACCTACTTTTGTTATTGATTATCCTGTTGAAATTTCTCCTTTAGCTAGGCCTCATCTTGATAATAAAGAAATAGTTCAGAGATTTGAATTATTCATTGTTGGTCGAGAACTGGCAAATGCGTTTAGTGAGTTGATAGATCCAGTAGATCAAAGAGAAAGAATGCAATTACAGCAATCTCTTAGAGATAAAGGAGATCTTGAGGCTCACTGTATAGATGAAGATTTTTTGAATGCTTTAGAGATTGGCATGCCGCCTACGGGAGGATTAGGTATAGGCATTGATAGGCTGATTATGTTAATTACTAATAGCGCATCAATTAGAGATGTAATCCCTTTCCCATTATTAAAACCAGAAATAACTTCCAAAAAAAGTGAAAAATTACCCTCGAATGAAGTAAAATAGTTAAATTAATCCAATACGAAATTTTTTAAATGAGTGGTGAACGTGTTGGTTTCCGTTTCAAACACGCGGATGCAGTAGTAAAAAGAAATCCTCAAGGCCGATCAAGAAGAGGATGGGTTATTGAACCAGTAGAGCAAACTACAAGTAGAGGTACAAAAATGCCTGCATACAAAATTCGTTGGAGAGATAGTGAGAGGCCAGAAACTGTATTGCAGCATATGCTAATTGCAGATCCAGATCCTTCCCCACCTCCAAGTTCAGTGAGTTTAGATTGATATTTTCAATAATTCTGCCTAATCTTTTATCTTTTTAATGCAGAGTTGATTTCTTTTTTTATGCTTTTTTGTTTTTCATCTTGTCGTTTGTCATGTAATTTTTTTCCTTTGCCAACTCCAATAGTTAGTTTTATCCATGAGCCTTTTAAATAAAGAGATAATGGAACAATAGTCATTCCTTTTTTTTCAGTATTAGATTTCATTTTTATAATTTCTTTTTTATGTAGTAGCAACTTTCTATTTCTTAGTGGATCATGATTAAAGAAAGACCCCACATTTTTATGTGGTGAAATGTGAACATTTAATAATAAGATCTCACCATCTCTGAATGAACAGTATCCGTCTCTTAAATTTGCTTTTCCATTTCTAATGGACTTTACTTCAGTCCCTAAAAGCTCAATTCCAGCTTCGATTGTTTCAGATATTGCATATTGAAATTTTGCATATCTATTATCAGCTAGAAGTTTAAAATTATTTGCTTTATTAGTATTTTTTTTAACTTTGGTTGAATTTTTTGCCATTTTAATTTTAAAAAATCTTTCTACTCAGAACAATTGCAATTAACCTTTCATTATGGCAATAATTTCTTCCAATATAGGCGATAATGACTTTTCTTTTCGTAAAAAAGAACTTAGGCTAGTTGATTCAAAAAACATTCCAGAAGAAAAGGGAAATAATAATTTTAATTTAGCCCGGCCTCGTAATCTAAAAGATTTTATTGGCCAAGAACAACTTAAATCTTCTTTAAGAATAGCTATAGATGCTTCAATTATTAGAAAAGAACCTTTGGAGCATACTCTTTTATATGGACAGCCTGGTCTAGGTAAGACTACTCTTGCTTCTTTGATAGCCCACGAATTGAATACAAAATGTAGGATTGCAACTGCACCAGCAATTGAAAGACCAAGAGATATTGTAGGTTTACTTCTTGGATTAAAAGAAGGTGAAGTTTTATTTATCGATGAGATACATCGCTTAAATAGGTTAACTGAAGAGTTGTTATATTCTGCAATGGAGGATTTTAGACTTGACTTAACTATGGGAGCTAATAGGGGAGCCCGTTGCAGAACAATTAATCTTCCTAGGTTTACTCTGATTGGCGCGACAACTAAATTAGCCTCAATAAGTGCACCTCTAAGAGACAGATTTGGGATATCTCAGAAAATTGAATTTTATACATGTGATGAATTAAAACAAATTATTGTTAATTTCTCCCGATTGATAAACCTCAATTTAGAAGATGAAGCATCTTATGATTTAGCAAAGATATCTCGAGGGACTCCACGAATTGCTTTAAGATTATTAAGACGAGTAAGAGATTATGCTCAAGTTGTTATGAAAACTAATACTATCTCAGTAAATTTAATAAAAAAAGCTTTAAATTCTTACCAAATTGACGACAAAGGATTGGATTCTTTAGATAGACACTATTTATCTTTTCTTAATCAAAATAATAATATTCCAACTGGCCTTGATTCAATTGCATCAGGGTTGGGCGATGATTCTTCAATGTTAGAATTTGTAGTTGAGCCATATCTCATTAAAATTGGTTTTCTCACGAGAACTCCTCGAGGAAGATTGCTTACAGCTTTGGGAAAAAAGTACATTGATTCAAAAGATGATAACTTTTAAAAAAGTTAAGGTTTGTTTTTTATTAATTTTTATTTTTTTCAATATTTTTTATATTGCACCATGCTATTCATTATCTTTGAGAGAGGATTTGTTTCAAAATGCGTTAGAACTTAGTTCAAGCGGAAAATTTCATCTCGCTTTACAAGAATGGAATCAATATCTCGATTCTTATCCTGATGACGCTGCAGGTTTAAGTAATAGAGGAAATGTAAGACTTGTTGTAGGAGATGTTAAGGGATCAATAGATGACCAAAATAAAGCAATAAGCTTGAATCCTAGTGAAATAGATCCCTACATTAACAGGGGGATCGCAGAGGAAGCATTGGGTTTATGGTCGCAAGCGAAAAAAAGATTATATGTTTGTTATTTCGCAAGATAGTAAGAATTTCTCTGCATTATATAATTTGGCTAATGTAGAAGGATCTACATCACATTGGGAAAAAGCTAGAGATTTATTTTCAAAAGCTGCTTTATATAATCCTGGATTTGCGATGGCTAGATCGAGTATGGCGTTAGCTGATTTCCAGTTGGGAAATATTGATGAAGCTGAAAAAGAATTAATAAAGTTAATTAGACGTTATCCAACTTTTGCAGATGCTAGGGCAGCTTTAACAGCTTTGAATTGGTCTAATGGTGAATCTGGTAAAGCAGAGAGTAATTGGATAGCGGTAACTGAATTAGATCCCAGATATAGTGATGAAGAATGGTTGAAAAAAATAAGAAGATGGCCTCCAAAACCAACTAAAGATTTAATGAATTTTATCGATTTAAAATAAGTAATGAATAGAGATCAGTTACATAAGAAAATTGATTCGTTTAATGATGAACTCATTAACTTAAGAAGGCATATCCATGAACATCCGGAATTAAGTGGACTTGAAAATCAAACAGCGATCTTGATTAGTGGTTTTTTAAAAGATATTGGTTGGAATGTTAGAGAATCTATAGGTAGGACTGGAGTTATAGCTGATTTTGGCCCCCTAGATAAAGGTATTATAGGTTTAAGAGTGGATATGGATGCTTTACCAATATTTGAGGAAACTAAATTAAGTTTTTCTTCCAAAGTAGATGGTGTCATGCATGCTTGTGGTCACGATTTGCATATCTCGATTGGATTGGGTGTGGCAAAAATTATTAAGGATTTAAAACTAAATTTTGGGACTCGGATAATTTTTCAGCCCGCCGAAGAAATTGCGAGTGGAGCTAGATGGATGATTAAGGATGGTGCAACTAATGGTTTAACCCATATTTTGGGAGTTCATGTCTACCCGGATTTATCCGTAGGGACTATTGGTATTAAAGAGGGAAGTTTAACTGCAGCTGCTGGAGAACTTAAGGTAGAGATTAAAGGAAAATCAGGGCATGGTGCTCGACCTCATGAAGGAGTTGATGCTATTTGGGCGGCCTCAAAAGTTATCTCGGGAATTCAAGAATCAATAACACGGAAGTTAGACCCTCTAGATCCAGTAGTAATAACTTTTGGGAAAATAAATGGTGGAAATGCATTTAATGTTCTCGCAGAAAAGGTTAATTTAATTGGTACTGTTAGATGTACTAATCGTAAATTATTTACGAATATTGGTAATTGGCTCAATGAAAATATCACGTCTTTAGCTAATAGTTGTGGAGCTGATGCAAAAGTAATATTTAGAGAAATCACTCCAGCAGTTAATAATAATTCTGAAATTAATAGAGTCCTTAGAGATTCGGGAATTAAGGTTTTAGGTCAAGAAAATGTTATCGAATTACAGAAACCATCATTAGGAGCTGAGGATTTCGCTGAATTTTTAAAAGATATCCCGGGAGCTATGTTTAGGCTTGGCGTTTCGAGTTCAAATGGATGTGCACCGCTTCATAGTTCTAAATTTGATCCAGATGAGAGAGCTATTGCTGTTGGTATTAAAGTTATAACAGAATCCATAGTAAAATTAAACAATGAGAAAATTAATGCAATTGGTAAATGAATATTAATAAAAGATTTATTTTATCTTTTGTGGCCCCTTTCATGATCCTTATATCAGCTATCGGATTAATATTTAGGGACAATTCGAGGAAGATTTTTTATTTACCTATTGGCTTAATGGGGATTGTAATTATTTTGGAGAGGGGTATAAGCAGACAACTGGATAGGAAAAATATTTTTAAAAAGATAAAGTCTTATCAAAAAGCTAAATAAAATAATTTTATTTATTTTTACGCAACATGAGATGACTATTTTTTAGAAAAGAGCTATTAATAATATTAATACTAGGGGTGCTAAGAATTTTAACTTAGCTGAGATCATACCCTTTGAACCTGAATCATTAACCTTGATGCAGGGAAGTGAAGATTTGATCAAACTTTAGTAATAATACTTTTAAAAAATTTGTAAATTATGAGAAGTTCTTGGATTAAGCCTCGCATTGGCAAAGACAACGTAACTCAAATGAACTTTGCGAGAAAGGGATATATCACTGAAGAAATGGATTTTGTTGCTAAAAAAGAGAATCTTCCTTCCTCTTTAATAATGGAAGAAGTGGCAAGAGGAAGATTAATTATTCCAGCTAATATTAATCATTTGAATCTTGAGCCAATGTCTATAGGCATTGCTTCAAGATGCAAAGTTAATGCCAATATTGGTGCTTCTCCTAATGCAAGTGATATCAATGAAGAAGTAGAGAAGCTTAAATTGGCAGTCAAATATGGGGCTGATACGGTTATGGATCTTTCTACAGGAGGAGTAAATTTAGATGAAGTTCGGCAAGCAATTATTCATGAGTCTCCTGTTCCTATTGGAACAGTTCCTGTTTATCAAGCACTAGAAAGTGTACATGGTTCAATAGAAAGACTAACTGAAGACGATTTTCTTCATATTATTGAAAAACATTGTCAGCAGGGCGTAGATTATCAAACTATTCATGCTGGGCTACTAATAGAGCATTTGCCGAAAGTCAAAGGAAGAATTACTGGAATTGTCAGTAGGGGGGGAGGTATTTTAGCCCAATGGATGTTACATCATTTTAAGCAAAACCCCTTATACACGAGGTTTGATGACATTTGTGAGATTTTTAAGAAATATGATTGCACTTTTTCTCTAGGAGATTCACTAAGGCCTGGATGTTTGCATGATGCTTCTGATGATGCACAGCTAGCTGAACTGAAGACCTTAGGTGAGCTTACTCGAAGAGCATGGGAGCATAATGTTCAAGTAATGGTTGAGGGTCCTGGTCATGTACCTATGGACCAAATTGAGTTTAATGTGAGAAAGCAAATGGAAGAATGTTCAGAAGCTCCTTTCTATGTACTTGGCCCATTAGTAACAGATATTTCTCCTGGTTATGACCATATATCAAGTGCTATTGGGGCGGCGATGGCAGGATGGTATGGAACTTCTATGTTATGTTATGTAACCCCAAAAGAACATTTAGGGCTCCCAAATGCAGAAGATGTACGTGAAGGATTAATTGCTTATAAAATAGCTGCTCATGCAGCTGATATAGCAAGACATAGAGCTGGCGCTCGTGATCGAGATGATGAACTTAGTCATGCAAGATATAACTTTGATTGGAACAAACAATTCCAACTGTCATTAGATCCAGAAAGGGCGAAGCAGTACCATGATGAGACACTACCTGAAGAAATCTTTAAAAAGGCCGAGTTTTGTTCAATGTGCGGTCCAAAACATTGTCCAATGAATTCAAAGATTTCAGATGAATCTCTTGATCACTTAAAAGATAAACTTGAAGGATGTAATACTTCTGCGTAGTTATTAGTTACTAGTTATAGAATTTCCTTCGTCTTATTAACTACGTTTTCGACTGTAAATCCAAAATTTTTCATACATTCTCCACCTGGTGCTGATGCGCCAAAACTATCCATAGTAATACAAATTCCATCAAAACCTGTGTATTTATGCCAACCAAATGAATGGGCAGCTTCTACTACAACTCTCTTTTTCACACTACTAGGTAAAACACTTTCTTTATAAGATTCTTCCTGCTCTTCGAAAAGTTCTACACAAGGCATGGAAACAACTCTAATTTTTTTCCCTAAACTTGAAATTTCCTTACTTGCTTCAATGCAAAGATTCAGTTCGCTTCCAGTACCAATAAATATTAGATCAGGTGTTCCTTCACAATCGGAAACCACATATCCACCTAATGCAACTTTGTCGATCGAAGTATTTTCTTGATTTGGCATACCTTGCCTACTTAAACAAAGGGCTGAAGGTCTTTTTCGATTTTGAATGGCGAGCTTGTAAGCTCCACTTGTCTCATTTCCATCTCCTGGTCTGAAAACAAGCATGTTAGGCATGGCACGCAGAGAAGGGATAGTTTCAATAGGTTGATGTGTTGGTCCGTCTTCTCCTACACCAATTGAATCATGGGTTAATACATAGATTACTCCAAGTTCGCTGAGTGCCGAAAGCCTCATTGAACCTCTCATATAATCGGCGAAAACAAGAAAGGTTCCACCGTAAGGAATAAGACCACTGTTGTGATAGGCAATTCCATTAAGTACAGCTGCCATAGCATGCTCTCGTACCCCAAAGTGTAAATATCTTTTTTCAGGACTATGAGGTTGGAATGAACCGGTTTCTCCTTTAATATCTGTGTAGTTAGAGTGAGTTAAATCTGCGGATCCACCAATTAATTCAGGCAGGTTAGGTCCCAAAGCGCCTAGACATATTTGTGAATGCTTTCTGGTAGCTAACCCTTTATCATCAGGGGTATAAGAAGGGAGATCTGAGTCCCAATTCTCAGGTAATTGGCCTTTTAACATCCTGTTTAACTCTGCTCCTTCAGAGGGATATTTATCTAGATATTCTTCAAATTTAGAATCCCATTCTTTCTCTAAGCTTTCACCTTTGCTTATTGATTTTCTAAAATGTGCATATACTTCATCTGGTATTTCAAAGGGAGGATATTCCCAATTTAAAAACTCTCTAGTTAATGCAGCTTCTTCTTCTCCAACAGCTGCCCCATGAATCCCAGCAGTATCTGATTTATTAGGCGAACCATAACCTATGGTTGTAGAAATTTTTATAATTGAAGGTTTGTCTGTAATTAATTTTGCTTTTTCAATAGCTTCAGTTATTCCTTTAACATCATGATTTCCATCTTCAACGTGTTGTACATGCCATCCATAAGCTTCGTATCTTTTTAAAACATCTTCGGTGAAAGAAACGTCAGTTCGTCCATCAATTGTAATTTGATTATCGTCATAGAGTGCAATTAATTTTCCAAGCTTAAGGTGACCAGCTAATGAGCATGCCTCTGATGCAATACCTTCTTGATTACAGCCGTCACCCATTATTACGTAAGTATAGTGATCAACTATATTGCAATCAGGCTTATTAAATTTAGCTGCTAAGTGAGTTTCAGCAATTGCTAAACCAACTGCATTTGAAATTCCTGCTCCAAGAGGACCAGCTGTAACTTCAACACCTTCAGTTTCGAATGTTTCTGGATGTCCAGGAGTTTTTGATCCCCATTGCCTAAATTCTTTAATATCTTCTATGGAAACTGATTTATACCCTGTCAAATGAAGTAAGGAATATAACAGCATACAGCCATGACCAGCTGATAATACAAAACGATCTCTATTGAACCATTTTGGATTATTCGGGTTGTGGTTAAGTATGTTTTGCCATAATGCATAACCCATAGGAGCACATCCCATTGGTAATCCAGGATGTCCGCTATTAGATTTATTTACTGCATCTACAGCAAGCATTCTTATACTATTTACACAAAGTGATTCTAATGAAACAGATGCAGCGACCATTGTTTTAAAATAAGTTGAGTTGGAAATACAGAGTTGGTTGTCTTCAATTCATTTTGCTAAAAGCAAGGCAAACATTGTGACCACCAAAGCCGAAAGAATTTGAAAGAGCGACTCCTACTTGAGCTTCTCTTGCATCATTTGGTACATAATCAAGATCACATTCAGGATCTGGATTGACGTAATTAATTGTAGGAGGGATAAAATTATGTGTCAAAGAAAGTATACAAGCTACAGCTTCTATACCTCCTGAGCCTCCTAGGAGATGACCAGTCATCGACTTAGTAGAGCTTACAGGAATGAGGTAAGATCTGTCTCCAAAAATAGATTTAATTGCAGAAGTTTCATTTTTATCATTAGCTGATGTACTAGTGCCATGAGCATTTATGTAATCAATTTTTTCAATATTAAGACAAGCGTCCTCTATCGCTAATTTGATGGCTTCGGCCCCTCCAACGCCGCCTGGAGATGGAGCAGTAATATGATGAGCATCACATGTAGTTCCATATCCAACTATTTCTGCATAAATTCTCGCGTTCCTTTTTTGTGCATTTTCTAAAGTTTCTAAAACAAGAATTCCAGATCCCTCTCCAATAACAAATCCATCTCTTTCTGCATCAAAAGGTCTGCTAGCAGTTTGAGGGCTTTCATTTCTGGAAGAAAGAGCTTTGGCACTGGCAAAACCAGCTACTCCTAGAGGCGTAATACTTGCTTCTGCTCCCCCACAGATCATTGCATCTGCTTTTCCAAGTTGGAGTAATCTAAAAGAATCACCAATTGCATTTGAACCGGCTGCGCAAGCAGTTGAAACAGACGAACTTGGACCTTTTGCTCCCAAAGCGATTGCGGCCAATCCAGTGGCCATATTGGGAATCATCATTGGGACTGTAAATGGACTTACTCTTTTAGGCCCTTTATGACTCAATATTTGAGCTTGACTTTCCATAGTCAGTAAGCCTCCAACACCAGAACCAATAATCACTCCAATTCTTGATGCATTAGCTTCAGTAATTTCAAGTCCAGAATCACTAAAGGCTTGCTTTGCAGCAATAACTCCAAACTGGGAAAAACGATCCCATCTTTTGGATTCTTTAGCTTCAATAAAATTTTCGGATTGAAGATTTTTTACTTCTGCTGCAAATTTGCAAGGATGTTGTTCGGGATTAAAGAGAGTAATATCTGAGACCCCATTAGTACCTTTTTGCAGACCGACTAAATATTCATCAATGTTATTACCAATTGGAGTTACCGCTCCGATACCGGTAATAACTACTCGATGGAAATTTGGCATCCTTTATTAACCTTTTTTTTCTTCGATGAATTTTACTGCATCGCCAACTGTCGCGATTCCTTCAGCTGCTTCATCGGGGATTTCAATATCAAATGCTTCTTCGAGAGCCATCACTAATTCAACAGTATCTAGAGAATCTGCACCCAAATCATTTTGGAAATTTGAATCTGATTTGACTTCTCCTGCTTCAACACTTAATTGCTCTGAAACAATTGAACAAACTTTTTCGAGGATTTCTTGTGACATAGTTTATGGAAATTACTAATTATCTATATGATTTTATGCCCTAGAGTTAACAAGAGTGAAGCATATCTTAATTTTTTTAATTTCTTTGTAAGACAATAGTATTATAAAACGAGGTTCTAAAGACAATTTTTACATGTCACACGCAGTTAAAATTTATGACACTTGCATTGGATGCACCCAATGTGTAAGGGCTTGCCCACTTGATGTTTTGGAGATGGTTCCATGGGATGGCTGCAAAGCTGGGCAAATTGCCTCATCGCCAAGAACTGAAGATTGCGTAGGTTGCAAAAGATGTGAAACAGCATGTCCGACAGATTTCCTAAGTATTCGTGTTTATTTAGGAGATGAAACTTCAAGGAGCATGGGATTAGCATACTAATTTGCATAGTGCAGTTTTAAGAGAGTCCATGTTTTAAAAATACTTATTTTTTTTCAAATATAATTGAAAAAAAATTTTTGTATGTGTGGAATAGTTGCTGTAACAGGTTATAAAAAAGCTCTACCATTATTGATAAATGGCTTAGAAAAACTTGAGTATAGAGGATATGATTCTGCAGGTATTGCAATAATCAATCCTGAAAAAAATTCAATTACTTGTAATAAAGCTCAGGGAAAACTTAAGAATTTAATAGACAATCTTAAGAATGAGAATATTTCAGGAACTGTCGGCATAGGTCATACCAGATGGGCTACTCATGGAAAACCTGAGTTGAAAAATGCTCACCCTCATTTCGATGGTTCAGGAACTATAGCAGTTGTTCAGAATGGCATTATTGAAAATTTCCAAGACTTAAAAAATAAATTAGAGAAAGAGGGCATTATTTTCAATTCTGATACAGATACTGAAGTAATTCCACATCTAATTAAAAGAGAGTTAAATACATTAAGTAAACTCAACCTTGAGAATAATGGCTCAACATTATTAGTTGCAGTGAGAAATGTTATATCTGATCTGGAAGGATCATATGCCTTAGCAGTTTTATGGGCTGATGCTCCAACCTCTCTGGTAGTTGCAAGAAGACAAGCCCCCTTGATTATTGGTTTGGGCGAAGGAGAATTTATTTGTGCAAGTGATACGCCAGCTATCGCAAACTTTACAAATATCATTTTGCCTATGGAAGATGAAGAAATAGCTTTGTTGACTCCTCTTGGAATAGAAATATATGACACAGACAATGAAAGACAATATCGTAATCCAGTTTCTCTAAAAGTCTCAGAGCAAATAATGGATAAGATGAATTTTAAACACTATATGTTAAAAGAGATATATGATCAGCCACAGACCGCAAAAAACTGGTTGGAAAATTATTTAATTCAAGACTTAGAAGTGGGCCGACATCAAATTAATTATCCTTTTGATACAAAGTTTTTTGAATCAATAGAAAGAATTGAAATTATTGCATGTGGTACAAGTAAACATGCTGCAATGGTGGGTAGCTTTCTACTAGAACAATTTTCAGGTGTCCCCACAAATGTCTTTTACGCAAGTGAATTTCGATATTCACCACCGCCATTGCTGCCAAACACATTAACTATTGGAGTCACTCAATCTGGAGAAACTGCTGATACAATTGCAGCTATCGATATGGAAATTAAAAGACGTTCTGCGATTGAAGATAAAAATTTTCAACCTAATCTTATTGCAATAACAAATAGAAAAGAGAGTTCGATAGGAAGGCAGGTTTCAAATATAATCGATATTTGTGCAGGAATAGAAGTAGGAGTCGCAGCAACAAAAACTTTTTTTGCTCAATTACTTTCTTTTTATGGATTAGCGATAAAATTTGCGGAAATTAAAGGTACTCAAAGCTCAGATGAAATGAGAAATTTGATAACTGAACTTATAAAATTGCCTTCCTTAATAGAAGATCTTTTAGAACATCATAATAAATCTTCAGAAAAGCTAGCACATGATTTTTTTAATATTAAAGATGTTATTTTTTTAGGGAGAGGAATAAATTATCCTATTGCTCTTGAAGGAGCGTTAAAACTCAAAGAAATTAGTTACATTCATGCAGCTGGATATCCAGCTGGTGAGATGAAACATGGTCCAATAGCTTTGCTAGATAAAAAAGTACCTGTAATTTCTATTGCTTCTCCTGGTGAAGTTTTTGATAAAGTTATCAGTAATGCTCAAGAAGCAAAAGCTAGAGATTCATATTTGATTGGGATTGCTCCTGAATGTAATGGAACTGAAATTTTTGATTACTTAATGCAAGTTCCTTCCTCTAGTGAATGGATTTCACCTTTACTTAACATAGTTCCTTTACAATTATTGAGTTACCATATTGCAGCTCATAGAGGACTTGACGTGGATCAACCAAGAAATTTAGCTAAAAGTGTAACTGTGGAATAATGAGTTTCTTACAAATTTAAATTTTTTTAACTTATAGCTCTAAAAGACCTTTTGGAGGTTTCACGATTAGAAAATTATTTTTTATATCTACTAACGGAACTATTTCTTTTACAAATGGTATGAGAACTTCTTTGTTATTTTCAAATAATTCAATAACAAGTAAATTGTTTATATCATTTTCTAAATTGATAACTTTCCCAATTGTTTTTAATTCATCATTTTCCAAAGTCTTGACCTCCAGATTTATAAGTTCCAACAAATGGAATTCTTCCTTTTTTAATTTGGGTAAATTATCTGTTTTAACAACAATTTTCGATTTTTTCAGTTGCTCTGCCTTATTTCTTGTGTTTATTCCTTGAAGTTTGACTATAAAGGTTTCTTTGCCAGGCTGTTTGAAACCAGATATAAGTTTTATTTTTGAAGGAGGTTCATTTTCTTTTTGTAACCATCTAATTCCAGGTTTTAAAAATCTTTCTTCAAAATCACTTAGAGATTTGACCTTCACCTGTCCATTAATTCCATGACATGATGTTATCAATCCAACAGTCAACCATTCATTTTTATTTATCATATATTGTATTAGAAAAAGTTTTTTATGGAATTACCTACTAAACCTATACTCCCAGGTTCTTTTGTTGTTGTAAAAGACACCAACTCTATATACAGAGGATATAAAGGTTTTGTACAGAGAGTTACAAAAAAAAGAGCGGCAGTTCTGTTTGAAGGGGGTAATTGGGATAAACTCATAACTTTTCAGTTAACCAATCTAGAAATAGTATAAAATTTAAATTTTACCTATAGCCATAAATTTTTCTATCAAAACTTTAGCGGCATTTGTTTCTGCTTGTTTATGGGACTTGCCGAATGCAGATGATTCTTTGAATCCTTCTATAAATATTTCGCAAGAAAATCTTTTGGGATCCCCATTTTTCTTTGAGATTTCAATTATTTTATATTGTGGCAACTCCAAACCTTTGCTTTGGCACCACTCTTGCAATACTGTCTTAGATTTGAATTTGTATGGAGCTTTTAAAAATATTTCTGAATCTTTCTCCCAAATATTATCTAACCAAAGATTTATTTCCTGAATTGAATTAAAGCACTTGTAAACAGCACCGATTAAAGCTTCTGTAGATTCACCAATAATTGTATTTTTTGAATTCTCATCACCGAGAGCTTTTGGTCCTTTAATTATTAATTTCTCTATATCAATTTTTTCCCCTAATTTAGTTAACCATTCATCACTTACAATTTGTGATCTTAGCTCTGATCTTTCTCCTACACTCATGTGAGGATATTTTTTTTCAATAAAATTAGAAGCAGCTAATCTAAGAACAGCATCTCCGAAAAATTCTAGTTTTTCGTAATTTATTATTTTGTCTTCTGAGGAGTGGATAAATGCTTGATTGAAGTTTTTAATTATAGAAATATCTTGAGTTTTAATTATTTCAGAAAATCTTTTTGATTTAATATTTAAAGATTTTAAAAAAGTAGTTATTTGATTAATTCTCTTTGCGTCAAGGATATTTGTCATCTGATTTGAATAATCACAAAAATTAGAAAGCAGGTCATAAGCCGGGTTCTGTTCATCTTAATTAAGATGGGCAATCATCTATCTAGGACTGGAATTACTTCACAGTCTCAAGCGGCGCTTAAAAGTAGATTTTGTAATGGTCGTTAATCTACTAAGCCTTGCTCCCAGCCGGGGTTTACCTAGCCAACACTTCTCAATGTTGCTGGTGCGCTCTTACCACACCCTTGCACCCTTGCCATACATAAAGTATTAGGCGGTATGTTTCTGTGGCACTATCCTCACGGTTGCCCGCACTGGGAATTACCCAGCAAGCCTGACCATGTGGGAGCCCGGACTTTCCTCAAGAAAGTTTTATTTTGGAAACAAAATAAAACTTTCTTGCGATTGCCTCTCCTGCTTTCATTTAGCATAATGCTTAATACCCCAAAAATCATCTATTGGGGCTGTAGCTCAGCAGGATAGAGCAACGGTTTCCTAAACCGTAGGTCGTGGGTTCGACTCCCGCCAGTCCCGTAAAAAATAAAAAACTATATGTAGTATGTGTGCAAACTTGCTACTCTCTAGCTAGCGTATAGTTAGTAATAAATCTTTTATGGCTAAGTTGCATGATATGCGTTTAAAGCTCTTAATTCAACAAGAGCAAGAACGCATTTCTAAATCTCAACCTAATGATTTGGATCTTTCAATAGTTCAAGCAAGATGCCTGTGTTGGCTTGCTCTTTTGGCGGAAGCTCATGAAGATCAAGCAAATGACGCTGAAAAAAGAGGTGATGCCGAGCAAGCAATGGGATGGTTTGCTGATTCTATGAGACTAAGAGATGTGATTAATTTGGTTACTAGTATTGAGATACCATTGCCAGATAGTCCAGATTCTCTCGATGAAAATGACGAATTATTGGATGGCCCAACAATTTTGCCTAAATAGTGAGATGATATAAAAAGAATTTTATTTTCTTTTGGCTGAAGAACAATGTCAATGCTCTGATTGTAAGAGGTTTTATAAAGAGCATGATCGTCTTATTAGAGAATTTCCTACTTTTAAGCAGCAACAAGAATTGAATTGGGCATCTATTCAATCTTTCAGAACTCTTTGTACTAAGATTACTGATGAGTTGCAGAGAGAGCTATCTGAAAGAGAGTCAAATAAAGATGTCAATCTAGAAGAAAAACATATTTCTAATACGGAAATTACTGAAACTTTAGATGAACTTGAAAATGTTAATGCTTATTTGCATTCAATTGAAGCATTAATGGAAAGAATATTCGATACAAAAATATCAAACAATATTGAATCAAGATTTAAAGAAATTGCTAATGAATTAGCTCCAGACCCATTAAATATAGATCGATTAATTTTGAATAGATTATTTCATGAAACCCCAGATTCAAAAGATAAGAAAAATATTAATTAGTTAATTCTTCGATATCGCAAGTAATTTCAACTGGCATTGGAGATACTTTCCAAATAGTCTTACAATACTCTCTTATAGATCTATCTGAGGAAAAATAGCCTGATCTAGCAGTATTTAATAATGCCATTTTATTCCAAGATTTTTTATTATTCCAGCATTCACTGACTACATCCTGCTTATGCAAGTAGTTTTCAAAATCAGCCATAACAAAAAATGGATCATGTCCAGTTAAGCTATTTAATAAAGGTTTAAATAATTCTTTATCTCCATTACTAAAGTGGCCAATTTCAATCAGGCGTAGCACCTCTTTAAGTTCTGGGCATTGATCAATAAAAGTTTTGGGAGAGTAATTATTATGTTTTAAATTCATAATTTCGCTTTCTGTTTTACCAAAAAGAAAGAAGTTCTCTTTGTTCACAAGATCTCTCAATTCCACATTAGCTCCATCTAAGGTACCAATCGTCAAAGCCCCATTCATGGCGAACTTCATATTTCCAGTTCCAGAAGCTTCTTTACCAGCAGTAGAAATTTGCTCTGAAAGATCCGTAGCGGGATAAACTATTTCACCAAGTTTAACGTTATAGTCTGGCAGAAAAACAACTCTTAATAAACCATCCATATCTGGATCTGAATTAACCACATCAGCAATACCATTGATAAATCTAATCATCAGCTTTGCCATAAAGTAACCTGGCGCAGCTTTACCTCCGAATATTATTGTTCTCGGGACTTCATACTTGTTTGTACCATTTTTGATCCTTAAGTATTGAGCGATAATTTGTAGTGCATTTAAGTGTTGTCTTTTATATTGATGAATTCTTTTTACTTGAACATCAAACAAGCTTGATGGATCTACAAGTATTCCAGTTTTTGAGTGGATAAAACTTGCTAATTTTCTTTTACCATTTAATTTAGTTTCCTCAAATTTTTTCAAAAAATTGTTGTCATCTTTTTTTTCTTCTAACTTCTTAAGAAGTTCCATATTTGTTATCCAATTTGGACCAACTTCTTCTTCTAAAAGGTTGGATAGTGATGGATTAGATAGGGCGACCCATCTTCTTGGAGTAACGCCATTAGTTACATTAGTAAATTTTTCAGGCCATAAAGCTGCGAATTCAGGCATAAGTTGCCTTTTTATTAGATCTGAGTGAAGAGCTGCAACACCATTTATATGGTGTGCTCCAATTGTAGCCAAGTGAGCCATCCGAACTGATTTGGAGCCTTCTTCATCTATTATTGAGAGTTTTTGAAGGATTTTGTCATCACCTGGATAACGTAGTCTTAATTGTTGTAAAAATCTCCAATTAATTTCATAAATAATTTCTAGATGACGAGGAAGAAGATCATTAAATAGACCTAAATCCCATTTTTCTAAAGCTTCTGGCAATAATGTGTGGTTGGTATAAGCAACTGAGGAGGTTGTTATATTCCAAGCTTTATCCCAACCTATTTGATATTGGTCAATAAGAAGTCGCATTAATTCTGCAACTGCAATAGCAGGATGGGTATCATTTAGTTGTACTGTCCAATGCTTAGGGAATTCTGATATTGGGATGGATCTTTTTTCAAGGCTTCTCAACATATCCTGAAGTGAACAGCTTACAAAGAAGTGTTGTTGTTTGAGTCTTAATCTTCTTCCTTCGTCAGTTCCATCATTTGGATATAAGACTTTTGAGAGAGTTTCAGATGCAACTTTTTCTTCTACTGCACCATAATAATCACCAATATTGAATGCATAAAAGTCAAAACTTTCAGTAGCATCAGCTCTCCATAATCTTAATCTGTCACATGTATTGACTCTGTATCCTAAAACTGGGACATCATGGGGTACTCCAATCGCATGTTCTGAAGGAATCCATCTTGATCTGTAGTTCCCTTTATCATCTCTATAACTTTCAGTTCTGCCTCCAAAACCAACGAAACATGATTCGTCTGGTTGTGGAAGTTCCCATGGCCATCCGCCTTTTAACCATTTATCAGTTACTTCAACTTGCCAACCATCCCTAATTAACTGATTGAATATGCCAAATTCATATCTAATACCATAGCCAACTGCTGGTACTTGCAAAGATGCTAATGATTCCATGTAACATGCCGCAAGTCTGCCTAGTCCACCATTACCTAACCCAGGCTCTTCTTCAACTTCAAGAATTGTTGACAATGATTCAATGCCAAATCTTTTTAAAGCATCTTCTGCCTCTTGAGTAATTCCAAGATTGAGAAGGTTATTACTTAATTGGGGACCTATTAAAAATTCTGCTGACAAATAGGCGACTGTTTTTTGTGGTTTTTCTCTTATGACTTCTTGACTGGCTAAATATCTTGTCATTAGCCTATCTTTAACTGCGTAACTTAATGCCATGTACAAGTCATGAGGACTTGCAGAAGTAGCTAACTTTCCAAGAGTATAAAAGAGATGAGCTGTCATTCCTTGAAAAACAGCATCCGAATCCATGCCAGCTTTCTCAGGATCTAAGTAGCAGCCTGGGGTAGGCAAACGTAGATCAAAGGGTTCGTTGGTATTCATTGGATTAGTCATATATAAGACAATAGCCATTTTTTTGAAAATTTCTTTGTTGTACCTTCAGATCCACACTTGTTGAGTATTTTTGCTTTTTTTTTACATATTTCTTAAAGTGGGCCCTCCATAAACTATCTTCCAATTAGGTAGTTTATTTTTTTACATTTCAAATGTATCCTTTACTTGCTGAATTAAGTGCACATGATTTAGAAGTTGCTGAAACTTTGATAGGAGTTATAAGATTTTTATTGATATTTTTAGCTGCAAGAGCATTAGCAGAAGTATTAGTAAGACTCAGCTTACCAACAATTGTAGGTGAGCTTCTCGCAGGGGTTGTAATAGGAGCATCAGGATTCCATTTATTAATACCTCCCTCGGCTGGAACTGAACTTAATGAAGGACTTGTAAATGTTATTAGTTCATTGGCATCAATTCCCCCTGAAGCAGTACCGGATATTTATTTTGAAAGTTTTCCATCTCTCCAAGCAGTAGCAACTCTTGGGTTATATGCTCTTTTGTTTTTAACAGGATTAGAAAGTGAGTTAGAGGAATTAGTAGCCGTCGGAGCTCAGGCTTTTACTGTTGCTATGGCTGGTGTAATTTTACCTTTTGCCTTTGGAACTCTTGGATTAATGTTTATTTTTCAAGTAGATCTAATTCCAGCAGTTTTTGCTGGAGCATCTATGACGGCAACAAGTATAGGAATTACTGCAAGTGTATTTGGTGAGTTGGGATATTTAAAAACTAGAGAAGGTCAGATTGTTATTGGAGCGGCTGTTTTGGATGATATTTTGGGTATTGTGATTCTTGCAGTTGTAGTCGCCCTAGCTGCAGGAGGTTCTTTAGAAATTGCTCCTATCGTCAAATTAGTTGCAGCAGCTGTAGTATTTGTTATTGCTGCTATCGCATTAAGTAGAACAGCAGCCCCAGGTTTTGATTGGTTATTGGATAGATTAAAGGCCCCAGGAGCCGTAGTCGTAGCCTCTTTTGTGATACTGGTGTTGTGTTGTTTTGTAGCAACAGCCATTGGATTGGAAGCAGCTTTAGGTGCTTTTGCAGCTGGATTAATTCTTAGTAGTTCTAAAAATAATCACGCAATTCAACAATCCGTTTTACCTTTGGTATCCCTATTCGCGACAATTTTCTTCGTATTAGTGGGAGCTGGAATGGATCTATCAGTTATCAATCCACTTGATCCAACAAGTAGGTCAGCTTTGGTAGTCGCAGGATTTTTATTAGTTGTAGCGATTATTGGAAAAATTGCGGCAGGATGGGTATTTTCAAGTGATAAACCTACAAATAGATTAGTTGTAGGCTTGGGCATGATGCCTAGAGGAGAGGTTGGTTTAATTTTCCTTGGACTAGGAACAAGCGCTAAGTTGTTAACTCCTTCTCTTGAAGCAGCTATTTTATTAATGGTTATAGGAACTACATTTCTTGCACCTGTTCTCTTGAGAATTGTTCTAAAAGATAAGCCCCCAAATGATGGTAATAAAATTTCAGATGATGTTGCAGCTGATCCTGTTGGTCTTCTTTAGGAAATAAGTTTATTAGAATTACATAACAAAAAGATTTTTAATAAATGGAAAAATCAGCTCTAATAGATAGTGATGTAAATTATGACTGGAATTTTTTAAATTACCCAATTCATACAGTTTCCGTTAAACCTGAACAAACATCAAAAGATTATGCAATTTTATTAATTCATGGTTTCGGTGCTTCTACTGATCATTGGAGATTTAATATCCCTGTTTTAGGTACAAAATACGAAGTTCACGCTATCGATTTACTAGGTTTTGGAAAAAGTCCTAAGCCTCAAGACGTCGAATACTCAGGATCTTTATGGAAAGATCAGGTTATCGCTTATGTAAAAGAGAAAATAAAAAAACCTACAATTGTTGTTGGAAATTCATTAGGTGGTTATGCAGCATTAGCAGCTGGTGCAGAATTAAATGAGCTAAACGCCGGAGTGATATTACTTAATGCTGCTGGATATTTTAGTGAAGAAAAAACTATCAAAAAGAATATGTTGCAAACTTCAATTGAAACAGTTGCCGGCATATTCTTGAAAAATATTGTTCTTCAACGTTTGATTTTTGAGAATATGAGAAATCCAAAAAATATTAAAAAAACTTTGAATCAAGTTTATGTTGATAAAAAAAATGTTAATGATTTTTTAATTGAGTCAATAAGGAAGCCCTCGCTAGATTTCGGAGCTTTTAATGTTTTTAGAAGTGTATTTAACCCATCAGGTCCTCAGGGATTGCCGTTGGATGAGTTATTCGCAAAGCTAAATGCACCATTATTACTTCTTTGGGGAGGACAAGATCCATGGATGAATACTCCAAAAAAAAGAAACCTATATAAAAAATTTACACCAAAGAATACAAAAGAAATTATTCTGAAAGCAGGACACTGTCCCCATGATGAGATACCTGAATTAGTTAATCAGCATATTTTGGATTGGGTAGATTCTCTTTAATAAATAATTGTGAAACTTGAATTATCTAATCAAGATCAAGGAATTTTTGTCTTTCAATTAGATAAAAATAACTACATTAAATTTTGTCCTGAAAGAGGAGGTGTTATTACAAATTGGGTTTCGGATGGTAATGAAATACTTTATTTCGATGAAAAAAGATTTATGGACAAGACAAAAAGTATTAGGGGAGGTATTCCAATCTTGTTTCCAATATGTGGAAATCTCAATACCTCTAGTTCAGTATTTGGAAATGGCTATATGCAATTGCCACAACATGGTTTCGCCAGGGATTTGCAATGGAAATACTCATTCAATGAAAATGAAAAATTTTTATGCTTATTCTTAAATGCATCTAAAAAAACCAAAAAATATTATCCTTTCGATTTCGAGCTAATAATAGAAACTAAATTAAAGATTAACTTTTTAGAATTTGAAATTACAATTCATAACAAAACAGACTTTGCTATGCCTATAAATTTCGGTATGCACCCTTATTTTAATGTTTCAGATCTCAAAAATTTAGAATTTATTGATAATCCAATTAATTGTCAAGATCAAGAAAGAAACGTTATAAGTAATACTTTGGAGGAATTAAACAAAATTAATTTAGGAGTTGATCTGCTTATGTATACTTCCGGTAGAAGCTCTTTTAAAGACAAAATTTTTAAAAGAGAGGTAACTTTAAATCATCCCTACCCTCTTGATTTAGGAGTTATTTGGAGTGATCCTCCAAGAAAAATGATATGTCTCGAACCTTGGACTAGTCCCCGAAATGCTTTTGTTGATGGATTTAGAAACATTATGATTCCTTCAAATAATAGTAGAAGGTTAAATGCCTCAATACAAATAAAATCTCTTAAGTAATTTGCAGTACTTATGAAATTTGTCGTTATAGATGATGATCCTACAGGTTCTCAAACTGTTCATGATTGCTTATTACTGCTTAAGTGGGACTGCTCAACTTTAGTCAAAGGTTTTGAATCTAAATCTAATTTATTTTTTATTTTGGCTAATACAAGGTCACTATCGGAAAATGCTGCGAAATTGATAATAGAGGAAATTTGCAAAAATCTCAAGACTGTAATTGCTTCTCAAGCCTATAAAGAAGATATTATTTTTATAAGTAGAGGAGACTCTACTCTTCGAGGACATAACTTTTTGGAGCCAAGTGCTATAAATAGTGGCTTGGGTCCTTTTGATGCCACGTTTCACATTCCAGCTTTCATAGAGGGTAAAAGATTTACAATTAATGGATCTCATTTTGTTGATAATACCCCTATTAGTCAAACAATTTTTGCAAAAGATAAAATTTTTGGATATGAGACAAGTAATGTCAAGAATCTTTTATTTCAGCAGAGTAAAGCTCAAATAAATTTTGAAGATATTCAAAATCTTTTATTGTCAGATATCGAAATGCTAAATGATGAAGAAAATAATATTGTTTTTAAAAAAATAACGAACTTGAAGAATAATCAACATGTAATCGTAGATGTAGAAAATTCTTCCCAACTAAAAAAATTTTCTTTAGTAATAAAAAAATTAATTAAACAGAAAAAATTCCTTTTTCGAACTGCAGCAAGTTTTATAAGTTCAATTTCTGAGAAAAAAAGTGTCTCTCAGAGTAAAATATTTTTCTCTAGTTTAAGAATAAGAAATAAAGAAAAGCGTTTTCTTCCAGGACTTATAATTGTTGGATCTTATGTAGAACTTACAACAATACAATTAAATAATTTATTAGAAATAAGTAATTGTAATCCAGTTGAATTAGATGTTTTTGAATTCTTTAAAATTACTTCATCAGATAATAATCAGAAGCGAAGGAATTTGTTTAAAAATAATTTTTTGAAAGAAATTAGATATTCTTTTGAGAAAGGGAAAACTCCTGTTTTGTTTACTTCAAGAAAATTTATGTCCTTAGATTCTGCTGAACTATTTAATTTTTATAATTTACTTGCTTGTTTTATTGCTGAATTAGTTTCAGATTTGAAGTATGAAATAGGATATTTGATTTCAAAAGGTGGAATAACAACAAATTTAATTCTTAGTAATGGACTTAATGCAGATTATGTTTATCTTGAAGGACAGATTTTAACAGGCATTTCAGTGGTGACACATAACCTAAAAAATGGAGAAAAACTTCCTATTGTTACTCACCCTGGAAACATTGGAACTAAAGATTCACTAGTAAATATTTGGAAAGTTTTTGAAAATAAAAATAATTTTTAAAATTAGAAATTTGAGATAATTTCTTCAGCAAAACTACTGCAGGATAATGGTTCTACTTTTGGTTCCATTAAGCGTGCTAGATCATAGGTGACTTTTTTTTGTTCTATAGCCTTACTTAACCCATTAGTAATTAAGTTAGCTGCTTCGTCCCAACCAAAATATTCAAGCATCATTACACCACTAAGAATTACTGAGCCGGGATTAATCTTGTTTAAGCCTGCATGTTTTGGAGCGGTACCGTGTGTAGCTTCGAAAATTGCTGCATTATCTCCAATATTTGCACCAGGAGCCATGCCTAGGCCCCCAACAATTGCTGCAGCTGCATCAGAAACATAGTCTCCATTAAGGTTTAATGTTGCAAGAATTGAATATTCTTGAGGTCTAGTTTGAATTTGTTGAAATATACTATCAGCTATGCGATCATCAACAAGAATAAGTTCTCTCCATTTTCCATCTCCGTGAGAATTTGATATTGATGCAATAACTTCTTTAATTTCTTCGCAAATGAATGCTTTCTTATTATTTGTAAGCTTGTCAAAACCTGGTTCAATTTTTCGAGCATTATTTTCAATTGTAATTTCTGGATTTTTCTGAATATTATCTAAAATCCAGCTTTCTCTTTCTGTAATGCAATCTTCTCTAAATTCATTTACTGCTAATTCATATCCCCAATCTCTAAATGCACCTTCTGTATATTTCATAATATTCCCTTTATGTACGAGAGTCACATGCCTTTTATCTCCTGATAATCTTTTAGCATGTTCAATAGCTTTTCTAATATGCCTTTGGCTACCAGATTTACTCACCGGTTTTATTCCAATACCTGATCCGTGTGGTATGGATCTATTTTTTAAATTTTTACTTTTTGGTATCACAAAGTTATTTAAGTGATTAATTAATTCAAGACAATTATTATCCTCCGCTTCCCATTCAATTCCCATATAGATATCCTCAGTATTTTCTCTGTAAACAATAACGTCTAAATTTTGGGGATTTTTGTGAGGGCTTGGAGTTCCTGAATAATATTTGCATGGTCTAACACAGCTATATAAATCAAAGATTTGTCTTAATGCAACATTAAGAGATCTGATCCCTCCACCGATGGGAGTTGTTAAAGGACCTTTGATGGCTACACCAAAGTGTTTAATTGCTTCAATAGTATCTTGAGGGAGATAATTATATGTTCCATAAAGTTCACAAGCTTCATCGCCAGCATAGACTTTAAACCAATTAATTTTTCTTTCATCTCCATAGCTTTTTTGAATCGCTGAATCAATAACGATTTGAGTAGCAGGCCAAATATCAACTCCAGTACCATCACCCCTAATAAATGGGACAATTGGATTATTAGGAACATTTGGTTTGCCTTGATTAAAAGTTATTATCTCGCCTTCATAAGGTAAAGTTAATTTTTCAAATTTTGGCATAGTATTGAATTAATAAAAGATAACTCATTGAAGTTCCTCGTATTGTAATTTGCGATGAGTTATTTTCTTTAAAACCTAGAAATTTATTATTCAAATGTGAATAGAGAATGCTTTATTAATCAGCATTTCAACATCTTTATTAAAAGAAATAGTAGTTAATAAGCAAGTGAAAGCAAATTATGTCATTTTCAAAAAAATACGTCAGCAACTTATGAATGCCAGTTCAAATGTAAGTAATGTTGAAATAGCTAATAAAATTGCTTCTACTGCAGCTTTATTTCGGAAATATTTTCCAGATGCAAGCGTAAACTTTAGTCCATGGGACAACTCAAATATTGAATCCATGCAAGATACTATTGATTTTGCGTTTCATTTCCCTGGTTGGAGTCCTCTTATTGAATGTAGAGCAATACTCTTACAATTAAGAATTGAAAATAATAATGAAAGAGTTCCAAAATTGTTAGGAATAATAATGAGAGGTATGATTGTTCCCTCCGAAAGATGGAGAGTAGCTACCATCGGAGATTGGGAAATGACTGGTACTCACTTACCGCAAAAAGAACAAAAAGATAATCTTTTTTTGGTTTGTAAAGAACTTTATAAGTTATTCTCTACAACTTCTGCTGGTAACAAATATTAGCTGTTTTGTGTATTTTTCTTGTAGATTAAATACACTTACGAAATAATTCAAAAAATATGGCAGTCGCTCTTGCAGGACAATTAAGAGAGGGGACAAAAAAATCCCACACTATGGCAGAAAATACTGGCTTTGTGGCTTGTTTTTTAAAAGGAGTTGTAGAAAAAAAATCTTATAGAAAATTAATTAGTGATTTATATTTTGTTTATGAAGCCATGGAAGAAGAAATTGAAAGACTAGTCAATGAGGAACATCCCGTAATAAAACCTATAGGTTTTAAATCATTATTCAGGAAAGAGACTCTTGTAAACGACCTTAAATTTTATTTTGGTGAAAACTGGAAGAATCAAATAAATATTTCTAACTCTGCAAAAGAATATGTTGAAAGAATTCGAGAGGTCGCAAAAAATTCACCAGAGCTATTGGTTGGTCACCATTACACTCGATATATAGGAGATTTATCTGGGGGGCAAATTTTGAAAAGGATCGCTAAGAAAGCATTAAATTTGAAGGGAAATGATGGTTTAAATTTTTATGAGTTTGAATTAATTGCTGATGAAAAAAAATTCAAGCAAGAATATTCCCTTACTTTGAATCAACTTCCAATAAATCAAAACACTGCTGATCAAATTATTGATGAAGCTAATCAAGCTTTTACTTACAATATGAAAATGTTTAAGGAGCTTGAAGGTAACTTGATTGCTGTTTTAGGCAAGATTGTATTTAATTACCTAACAAAAAAAGTAAGAAAAGGAAGCACTGAGATCTAGTAATTTATGTTTGATTCATTACTTGATTTCCTTAAAACCAAAATTGATGAATTAAATGGTCATGAATTAGAAATATCTAGCGAATTCAAAGAATATCATAATGAAGACTCAAAATATATTATTAAAAATTGGCTTTTTTCATCACCCGAATATAGAAAGTGGCGAATAACAAGATTAGATGGTGGAAAAAAACTGCAAGTGCTTAATACGGTCGCATATCCAAATTTTGATAGTGAAATACCTATTTTAGGAGCTGATATTTTATGGTTTGGAACTTCTCAAAAGTTATTAGCAATACTTGATTATCAACCTTTAATTCAAAAAGACAAGTATCTTGAAAAATATTGTTCAAGTTTAGGTAGTATTAAGAAAAAATATTCTGCATTTGATAATAATAAAATGAAGAATATATATGATTCAAAAAAGTATTTTTCCCCATGGGTGATTATATGTAGAGGAAATAAATTAAATCTTGATAGAGATTTAAATAATATTTTCCATTTATTTGTGAATAACTATTTGAACATTTATAAATCGAATCCTATTAATCAATTTTTAAATGCAGAAGAAATAAAGATTAATCAAATTAAATATGATAAGTACAGTTTTGAAAAAGACCCTGCAGATAAATTGTTTAAATCTTTTTTTGGAGAAAAATGGACAAAAAAATTTATCAATAAATTTCTTTTTACGTTAAATAATGAGATTATTCATTGAATGTTAATACAAGATACTATTTTTTACAGGCCAGATTGGAGATGGCATAATTTTCTAAAATATTTAACTAATAATTTAAGTAAACATAACTGTTTACAAAAAATAATACCCTCGGAATATTCTTATAAGGATTCAACTTATGGTTCAAAAAAATTAAAAAAAAATGTTAATCTCTCTACTTGGGGTGTAACGCATAAAAAAAGAATTCAATTTGCAAGAGCAGTGTGCATAAATAGTCCAAGTTATTCTGTTTTAAATTTTTTAATTATCCCTAATACTATTTATAATGTTCCATTTTTTGGAGTAGATTTTGTTTCTCTACCTAATAGTCATTTATTGGTATTGGATTTTCAGCCTTCATTAAAAATACAAAATCAATACAGTAATGAGTTGTTAGAAAAACTTAAAAATCTCAAAAATCACTGTCATTCATCACTCCCATTAGCTGAAAAAATGTCTGCAGATGTAGCTAGATTTTTTTCTCCAGGAGTAATCTGGTCAAAATTACCAAAAGAAGAAAGAAGTGATTTTTTAATTTCTAATCAGCTTTATAACTCATTTAAGGAATATCTTGATTTGTATTTGGAAATTCTTTTCGAAAGCAAAGAAGCCAATATGGAACTGCAAAAAGAATTAATAAATGGTCAAAATAATTATTTGAAATATAGAAGAGATAACGATCCAGCAAGGCCGATGTTGTCGAGTTTGTTTGGTAAAGAATTTACTGAATCTTTAATTAAAGAAGTTTTATTTACTACTTAAAAGTCTTATAATTTATTGAAATTTGAAACTCATATGAAAAAAATTTCTGTTCTTTTTGTATGTCTGGGTAATATTTGTCGGTCTCCTGCTGCAGAAGCTATCTTTATAAAGCTAATTGAAAGGAAAGGATTAACAGATAGCTTTATTGTAGATTCTGCTGGAACTGGGAGTTGGCATATTGGAAAAAAAGCAGACTCTAGGATGAGGATTGCGGCAGAAAGAAGAAATATAAATATCTTAAGCAGGGCACGTCAAATTAATAGCAAAGATTTTGACGAATTTAACTATATTCTTGCGATGGACGACTCAAATTTTAGAAATATTCAAGATCTTAAAAAGAGTGAGGCTTCAACTGATTTTGCATCAATTAAAAAAATACAAGATTTTAGATCAGTTTTTAATGTAAAAGAAGTTCCCGACCCATATTTTGGAGGTGATGAGGGCTTCGATTATGTCCTTGATATTTTAGAAGACTCTGTAAACGGTTTTTTGGAAAGTATTGCTTGAATTTATTTGATTTCAGTCTCTTTAGGAATCTTGTCATTATAAAGATCAATAATTTTATCTACAACCGCATTAATTGAATATCCGTCAGTAATTATTTCTATTGCATCATTCGCTTTTATTAGTGGTGAAATTTCCCTATTGGAATCTTCAAAATCTCTTTTCTTTATAAGTTCTTTTAAAGTATGAAGTTCTATTTCTTGTGATTCTTTACTATTTTTATCAGATTTTCTTCTTTTTGCTCTTTCATTGATGCTAGCAGTTAAAAATATTTTAAGTTCTGCATGAGGAAAAACAGTAGTTCCTATATCTCTTCCCTCAGCTACAAGTCCGCCTGATTCTCCAATTTTTCTTTGTTCTTCTACTAAAAATTTTCTTACTTCTTTTATTGAGGAAATTTTAGAAACGATAGAACTTATCTTTTGCGACCTAATTTCTTCAGTAACACAGTAGTTATTAATATAAACATCCTGTTGTGAATTAGTATTCGACTTGAAAACAATAGATATATCTTGAAGAATATTCTGTAATTTTTTTTCTTTTTTATAATCAATACTTTCTTTTATCATAAGCCAACTTAATGCCCTATACATTGCTCCAGTATCTAAATATAAAAGTTTAAGTTTCTTCGCTATTAACTTTGTTACCGTACTCTTACCTGAACCTGCAGGACCATCAATTGCAATAATAGGCCTTCTTTTCATAAGAAAAACGTGATCAATTAATCTTGTCTCCCCACATCTTATCGCACCAGCAACTAACGAAATGTTATCCTCAGTTGTTGCTTTTTTGAGTGTATGAGGGTGTAAATGTTCTAAATATTCAATTGAAATTTTTTTTGCTGATAGCTTTTTAATTATTTCGTTTAAATTGATCTTTTTTTCTTCTTGAAAAATTTTTTTTGCTTCTAATAACTCACTTGAAAAAAACCTAATCAATTTTCTTTCGTTTTTTGATAAATGCACATTACGTGAACTTAAAGGAATTCCATCAAAATCTCTTTGTGTAGGAACAGATTTAATATCAACATTTAATTTCTCTGTTTGGACAAGATTTTTTAAAATTAAAAGTTGTTGCCAATCTTTTTCTCCTAAGTAAAGATTTTTTGGCTTGATGAGATTCAGTAATCTATAAACTACTGTACACACTCCATCAAAATGTCCAATTCGATTTAATCCACATAATGGAGAAGATAACTCTATTGGAGCTTTTAAGAATTTGATATTTTTATTATTAGGTGGATATATATCTTCATTACTTGGGATGAAGATGGCATCTGCGCCATTTGAAAATGAGATTTTTATATCATTATCAATTGTTTTAGGGTAACTCTCTAAATCTAATTTGTTATCAAATTGAAGTGGATTAATAAAAATGCTCACTAAATTAACATTAGAATTGTCTTTTTTTGCTGTTGATATTAGTTTGATATGTCCATTATGAAGATTACCCATTGTTGGAATGAAGTTAATTTCTTTTTTTATATTTCTCCTCCAATTTTCTATTTCTTCAGTTTTCTTTATGATTACTTTCTTCACTTTGTTTTAAAAATAAATCTATTTGATAAATAATTACTGGACAAAAGCAATCTTAGGAGGAATATCTATATAGGGAAAGTCTATCATTTTTATTTTATGGATTACAAAACATCAGGAGTTGATATAGAAGCTGGGCGAGAATTTGTTTCCGAAATTAAACAGGCAGTTGAAGGAACTCATACATCTAATGTGATTGAGGGTATTGGTGGGTTCGGAGGTTTATTTAGAATTCCTATCAATAGTTTTAAAAAACCAGTTCTTGTTTCAGGTACTGATGGTGTTGGAACAAAATTAGAATTAGCTCAAAGTAAAAACTTTCACTTTGAGGTTGGTATTGATTTAGTTGCTATGTGCATGAACGATATCATTACTAGTGGGGCAAAACCTTTATTTTTTTTGGATTATATTGCTACTGGTAAACTTGATAAGAAACAGTTATTGAGAGTTGTTCAGGGAATTGCACATGGTTGCGGAGAAAATAACTGTTCATTGCTCGGTGGAGAAACTGCTGAAATGCCTGGATTTTATTCAAAAAACAAGTATGATCTTGCAGGATTTTGTGTTGGAATAGTTGATGAGGATAAGCTTATTAATGGTAAAAAAGTATCTGAAAATGACTTAATTATTGCTTTAAATAGTAATGGAGTTCATAGTAATGGCTTTAGTTTAGTAAGAAAAATTATTCAAAACAATCATCAAATAGATAAAGAATTTGAAAAAGTTTGTCACTTAAATTTTTATGATGAGTTATTGAAACCTACAAAAATTTACAATAATGTGATTAACCAAATGTTATCTGAAAATATAGAAATTAAAGCAATGTCTCATATTACTGGAGGAGGAATTCCTGAAAATTTACCAAGATGTATTCCTTCCGATTTTATTCCTTATATCAATACCAGTTCTTGGGAGATACCTATTTTATTTAAATTTCTAAAAGAAAAAGGATCCGTTCCTGAAAAAGATTTTTGGAATACTTTCAATCTTGGAGTGGGATTTTGTTTAATTATTGATAAACAATTTAAGGACTCGATATTAAATATCTGTAGAGATCATGACATACATAGTTGGGAGATTGGAAAGATATTTCGAAAAAATGATTCAAAGATTAGTAAATTCTTGCCAGAAATTTTAACTTAAATTTTTTTAAATTTTTAAATGAGTTTTAAAAAAATTATTTTTTATACCCAAATGAAAAAGTTGAGTGTAATATAATAAAAATTACAGCCGAATAATATCGGAAGTTTTAAGTATTTAGATTTAACCTTTTATTCAATGCCCTTTGCAAATAATCAAAGAATTACACGTAGACGTAGCTCAGCTGGTCCTACACCACCAAAAAGACCATTAGGCAATAATTCTGAATCAAGCGGTAGACAGGCTCAAGGCCCAAGACCTACTTTTTTGACACTAAGAGATCATGGAAAAGTTTTTGTCGCTGATTTACCTAATTTGTCGGATGGTCAATTAGCGCACATTAGTAAAGAAGCAAATGAAGTTTTAAATAGTTTAGAAAAAAGGCTTAGTGATCTTGAAAATGAGCCAAATGTTACTCATCCCGAAAATGATACGCTGATAAAAGCTTCTACCAAAAGAGATGTAACACTGAGATTTATTAAATCAATAGAAGAAGAACAAGAACATAGAAAGAATAATCCTGCCTTACGAGATGCCGCATCTGAATCGTTACCGAGAACTTTTCTTGAAGTTGCTAGACATAGATTGCCTGGAGCAACTTTTGATTCTCTACTTCGAGAGGCTCTTGAAGCTTGTGCAGTTGAGGAGAGTACTGAAGAAAATCAAGTTATTGATGATCCTAAAGAAACTGTAAAAATCATGGATATACCCTCTTCAAACACAAATGCTTCACTTGTTGTTAGTATCGACTCAGTTGAAGATTCCAAGAATGGCTCTATTTGATTCAACACAAGAATTAATAAGTTTTAAGGATCAAAATAATTCAAAAAATAATCTTTCTTCAGAGAAGGATCCTGTTTTATGTAATCATTGCAAAAGGACTGCATCAAATGGTGTTCGATGTTTAGGAATGTGCGTAGCAGATAACGATTATTAATTACTTTATTTGTTCTTTTCATTTTTATAAAGCTTGAAATAATCTCTATGAATAAAAACTCACTTGTTTTAAATAGTAAATTATTTATGAAATGGCGAGAAAAGTTCAATTCTCAAAATCTATCCATATCATCGGTAAAAGTTAAACTTGTCATTTCTAGAACTCTTAAGGATTTTTACTTAGCAGTATTAGATATTAATTTAAAAAAAAAATATTCAAGTAAAACTTTTCCAAGATGCCTAGTTTTAAGGGGAGATTCTGTAATCATAGTACCAATAATAAAATGTATTGAAGATGAAAAACTATACACTATTCTTGTTGAACAATTTCGAATAGTAGATGGAGGTGATTCTTTAGAATTCCCCGCAGGAATGATTGATTATGATATTGGAATAAAAAAAAGTGCGGTTATTGAATGTAAGGAGGAGCTAGGTATAGATATTCTTGAAAAGGATTTAATTCCACTCTCAAATTCTGCATTTAAAGTATGTGAATCTTTGATGGATGAAAATGTATATATTTTTGCATTCAAGTTAAATATGCAAAAAGAAAAAATTCTTAAATTTCATGGACTTAAGACTGGAGACATTCAACAAAATGAAGATATCAATTTAAAAGTTTTAGAATTTAGTGAAATTAAAAAAATCAGAAGTTTTTCTACATTTGTTGCTTATCATTTAGCTAAAGAAATTACTTAATCGAGTTAATTAGGTTGATGGTATTACCAGAAATGTATTTAAATACAAATTTAGTTAAATTTTAATGGTATAAAATTCATTAAGAATAATAAATACTACTCACTAGCTAAAAACACTTTAACGATTTTGTGGACAAGGAAGTTTATAAAAATGGAAGTGTATAAGACTCGAACAGAGCAAACTAATACTCTTTCATTTAATTTTCAGGAAACTCTTACTGATTTTCTTTGCTAAATTTAATCACTTAGAATATGGATGATTAGATTCAACAAAATAGTAAAAAATTATGTTTGTAAGTATTGATTTATGTTTAGTCCCTATTGGAGTTGGAACTTCTTTATCTCCTTACATCAAAGAGTGTATTGAAGTTATCAAAAATGAAGGACTTATTTATGAATTAGGAGCGAATGGAACAGCAATAGAGGGAGATTGGGATATAGTATTTGAATGTGTTAAAAAGTGCCATAAGAAAATTCATTCAAAAGGTGCACCTAGAATTTACACAACGATTAAGGTTAATACGAGAACTGATAAAGATCAAAAATTCTCAGATAAAGTTAAAAGCGTATTAGAGAAATAATGGAAAAACAAATTGATTACGATAATTATGGATTAGATCCATCCGAAGAGTATTTCAGAAAGAAGAAAAAAGATAATGATGAGGATACCTATTTTCCTTTAGAAGAATCAGAACCCCCACGTTACTAAAGGTTAAAAAGATCTCTTTTTCTATAGAAGCAATTATCAATGATTTTTTGAACTACAAAATCAACTTTTAATAATTTCTAAAAAGTTCAAGTTTTGGGATAAGTAAAAATTTCAATCAGCATGTGAGATCATGAAATAATTACAAATATTTTGGAATGAAAATGTGGTTTAATTTCCCGAACAATTATCGAAAAGTAATTCCATCTTTTTCCACAAAAAAATGTTACTAATATACAAAACTCAAAAGATTTGCAATACCTAACTACACCTTCATACGATTTTTCTTGGTGCCTTTGGTAGGACATAATAGAGATACAGGGCGACTACTCAAAAGTCATCAGATCGTCCTACCGATGTCCTACTCTTTTGTTTTACTTGTCCTATAGTAATCGCTACTCCAAACTTCAAGTGCTGGAACGCTTTACAGGGAAAGTAGTAAGTGGTTTAAAGAAGGCGGCACCCAGATTCGAACTGGGGATAAAGGATTTGCAATCCTCTGCCTTACCACTTGGCCATGCCGCCGAAAAAGATCCACTTGAATCTTTTTATGATATTAACAGTAAGGTGACTCATTCTCTATTATTTTTATGTAATGGTCATGGAGAAGATGTAATTGCATTAGAAATAATAAAAAGACTATTAAAAAAAATAAAAAATAAAAATATTGAAGTTTTACCTTTAGTAGGAAGTGGAGATGTATTTAATTCAATAAAATCGAAGAATTTTAGAAAAATAGGTTGCCTAAAAGAGCTGCCTAGTGGAGGTTTTAGTAATCAAAGTCTGAAGGGATTTTTGCTTGATTTATTTGCAGGATTTTTAATTGATAATTTAAGAAATTTTTTAATTGTAAAACAAAAATCAAAACAAAACTGCAAAATTATTGCAGTGGGTGATTTTTTGCCATTACTTTACGCATGGTGTTCAGAATGCGAATTTAGTTTTATTGGAACTCCCAAAAGTGATCATGCTTGGAGTAGTGGTCCTGGTTGGGATTTAAGCGATTTTTATCATAAGTTGAAAGGTTCTGAATGGGATCCATGGGAAGTGTTTTTAATGAACTCCCCAAGGTGTAAATTTTTAATTATGAGAGATAAAATCACTGCTAATAATTTAAATAAAAAAAATATTAATGCAAAATACTTGGGAAATCCAATGATGGATTTTGTTAGTACAAAAAATGAGAAGATATCAAATATTATTTCTTTTAAAAGGATTATTTTATTGGTTGGAAGTAGATACCCTGAAGCCCTTAAAAATCTTGATAATTTTCTTAATTGTTTACAAGATTTTCATTTCTCTAAGGATTTGTTAATCCTATTGCCGTTGAGCATTAATGCGAATGTGATTCAAATTCAAAGTTTTTTAAATAATTATGGTTTTATAAAACAGAGTAAAGTTAAATTTCTAATTGATGAAGATTCAGTATGGAAAAAGAAAGATCAATATGTAGTGATTGGAAAAGGTAAATTCAATTTATGGGCCAATATGGCAGAAGTTGGCTTATCTAATGCGGGAACAGCTACTGAGCAAATTGCTGGCCTTGGTATCCCATCTCTTTCTCTGCCTGGAACTGGACCACAATTTACAAAATCATTTGCAAAAAGGCAATCAAGATTGTTGGGAGGTAGTGTTTTAGTTTGCAAGAACAAAAAAATTCTTTTAAAACGTTTAAGTTTACTTTTGAAAAGAAAAGTTGATAGGTTAGAACAAGCAAAAATTGGAAAAAAAAGAATGGGGGAATCCGGAGCAAGTAACAAAATCGTAGATTCCATAAACCTTCATTTGTTATCTTAGTAAATGGCACTTTATTATTAATGATTAATTCTTTATGTATCCAATAAATGATCGGCAATATCTAAAAATTTGTGCAGAAATTGCAAACCTTATGAGTATAAGCTTATCTTCTGCTAAGAAGAAAGTAGAAATTCAAATTGCAAAAGAAGGCTCAAAAACTATTCAAGAAAAAATACAAGTTGCGCAGAATGTCTTAAAAATTTGTGAAAAAAATGATGGAGATAAATTAAGTTCTTCAAGAATACTTGATAAGCTTATGGAAACTTTTGATGGTGAAGATAATTTTTTAACTGAAGATTGATTCTTAATGTTCAAATATATTTGTGAATTTTAGTATGTCTAAATCAGCATGTACAGAAACTGTTTCGAAACAATTTTTAGCTAATTCATATCTATTCTCTCTTTCTAAAATAACTTTTAATTTATGCATAGCTTCAATTAAATATCTAACATCATTTGCTGCATAATCTAATTGATCTTTTGTTAAATCTTCATTGCTACCCCAATCACTACTTTGCGAGCTTTTGTCCAGTTCTATCCCTAACAATTCATTAATTAAATCCTTTAAGCCGTGCTTATTTGTATAAGTTCTTGCCAACTTACTAGCAATTTTTGTACAAAAAATATTTTTTGTATTAATTTCAAGATTGCATTTTAGAGCTGCTACATCAAATCTCGCATAATGAAATATTTTAGTAATTTTGTCATCTTCAAGAAGTGCTTTTAAATGAGGAGAAGAAGATGTATTAAGTTCGATTTTTATACAGGATGTTTTACCAAATTCGTTGCATATTTGTACTAAACAAAGTCTATCTCTTCCATGAATCAACCCCATTGCTTCGGTGTCAATAGCAAGGTAGGATGATTTCTTGTAAAGATTGTATAAATCTACTGTTAAATCGCTATAAAGAAAATCAATATTTTTATTTTTAATAGTCATTTTTACCAAGAATTTAAAGAAATTTAAGATCTTAGAATATTACTTAAGATTTTATTTAATTAAGAATTTTTATCTAATCAAGGTTATTTTACAGAATAAATCTAAAAAATTATAATAAGATGTAATTTTAATTTTTATTCTCGAGTTACTATAAAAAATTTATTTAATGTCCTATTCCTTAAATTCAACATTATTACTCACTATTCTTTTGGCCATAGGATTATTTTTTTTTCTTAGGGCCTCTAGTAAAGATAGAACAACCATCGTTGAGATTTCATCTACTCAACAGCCAGTTAAGGTTTTAAATGATTTATGTCAGTGGCTTAATTTGAGGGGATGGAAGCAAACGGGAGGCGATTTTGAACAAAGAATTTTAATATTTAAAGGACAAGTTGTTTCTAGTAAATTTTTAGCAATTTTTTTAGGTTTTCTTGGCGGTTTTGGTTCTTGTGCTTTGGGATTAGTAATTATTCAAATATATCCTGAATTAGGTTGGTGGCCTCTTCTTTTAGGTTTAGTTGGTGGCCCTTTATCTGGGATTATTTATTTTAAGAAATCATCAAGAGAGGAGAAATTTGAATTAAGGCTGATAAACGAAAATGAAAATGATAAAACTTTCATGAGATTAAGAGCGCATAGGGATGAATTAATCTCTTTAGAAAATGAACTTGGAGAAAAACTTCAATTGAAAAGTGACGGTTCTTTATTTAAAACACCTATTTAGGATACTTGAAAAAGTTATTTGATAATTTTTAATCAAAAATATTATTATCTATACAAAATTTTTCTAACTTTTTATCATTTAACCAATCTTGGGGTTTTGTAAAAATTGATGTGAGAAATTCCTCTCGAGAACCCTTTTTAGCTTTATATCCATATTCCCATCTGGCTAAAGGCGGTAAGGACATTAATATAGATTCAGTTCTGCCGTTTGTTTGTAGTCCAAAAATCGTCCCTCTATCCCAAACCAAATTGAATTCGACATATCTACCTCTTCGATATAGCTGGAATTCTCTTTCTTTCGATGAATAAGTTTGAGAAGCTCTTTTTTCAATAATGGGCAAATATGAAGGTAGGAACGCCTGCCCACAGTTTTCAGCTAAAGAAAATAAATTATCCCAATTCAAATTAGATTTGATAATACTTTGTGATACTTTTGATGCCTCTCCATTTTGATTACTTCCTCTGTAAATATTGCCTGAACCATCTTGATAATCATAAAAAATACCTCCTATGCCTCTTGATTCATTTCTATGCTTCAAAAAGAAATATTCATCACACCATGGTTTGAAAACTTTATGCAAATCTCTATCAACTTTCTCACAAGCTTTTTTATGCTCGTTATGAAAATTTCTCACATCAGAAAGATAAGGATAAAAAGGGGTTAAGTCAGCACCTCCTCCAAACCACCAAACAGGACCAGCTTCGAAATATCGATAATTCAGATGAACTGTAGGGATATAAGGATTCTTAGGATGCAAAACCATAGAAGTTCCTGTAGCAAACCATTCATGACCTTTTGCTTCGGGCCTTTGAGAGATTATAGATTGAGGTAATTCTTTTCCCTGTACTTCAGAGAAATTTACTCCTGCTTGTTCAAAAATTGAACCATTTTTCAATACTCTTGATCTTCCACCGCCACCTTCTTCTCTAAGCCAAGATTCTTCTGTAAATTTTCCTTTGCCATCTACATTTTCAAGTCCTGAACAAATTTTGTCTTGTAGAGTTAATAAGAGATTTTTTGTTTTTTCTCTCGAGTTTTTAGGAGGTTCTTTCAACATGTATTTAGTAAATCTTGAAGAAAAAAATTTTTTTGGTTAATTATAAGTTTCTCTTTATAATTTCTCTTAGGGGGTACTTATTGCCTATTATTTGATAGTTCGACATAGTTCTTAATCTTTTAAACTGTCGACTACCTTGTCAAAATATTTAAAAATTTAATGACCACAATAGAAGATGCGAATTTTGCTTTACAAAAAGTTCTAGATGCTGGATCACGGAAAAATGTAATTGAATTAGCTTGGATAAAAAATGTAAGAGTAATTATACCGAGAGTTATCGTAACATTATCATTACCATCGTTTGCAAATTCTCAGAGAGATAGAATTGTACAAGAGGTTAGAGAAGTACTACTGGATTTTGAAGATATTGATGATATCCAAATAGAGATAGACAATAATCCTTCCAAATCAGAATCTCTAAATCAAAGTAATGCTCCAGAGTTGCAGAAGATTGAAGGGATACGACATATCATAGCTGTTAGCAGTGGTAAAGGCGGAGTTGGGAAAAGCACCATTGCAGTTAATCTCGCTTGTTCTCTAGCTAAATTAGGCTTAAAAACTGGTTTGTTGGATGCGGATATATATGGACCCAATACTCCCTCAATGATGGGAGTTGCCGAACAGAATCCAAAGGTTACAGAAGGTAGTGGAAATGATCAAAGGTTAATACCAATAAATAAATATGGAATTTCACTGGTATCAATGGGTTTTCTCATAGAAGAAGGTCAGCCAGTTATATGGAGAGGACCAATGCTTAATAGTATTATTCGACAATTTTTGTACCAAGTTGAATGGAATAATCTTGATTTTTTGGTAATTGACTTGCCTCCAGGAACAGGAGACGCTCAAATATCCCTTTCTCAATCTGTGCCTATTTCTGGAGCGATAGTTGTCACTACTCCTCAACAAGTATCTTTGCAAGATGCAAGGAGGGGATTAGCAATGTTTAAACAACTCGGAGTGCCTTTACTGGGAATTATAGAAAATATGTCAGTATTTATTCCGCCAGATATGCCAGGTAAAAAATATGAAATTTTTGGTAAGGGTGGTGGACAAACATTAGCCAAAGAAAATGACTTACCATTATTAGCTCAAATCCCTATTGAAATCCCTCTAGTTGATGATAGTAATAAAGGTGTACCAATCTCAGTTAGCCAGCCAAATAAAGAAAGTTCCGTGTTATTTGGTAATTTAGCTCAATTAATTAAGAATCAATTTGTTAATAGATAATTAATGTTTAAGAGAATTTCTTTATTAAATAACAGAGGATTTTTACAAAAACAAGACAAATTTAAGAGAGGTTTTTTATTTTCTCCATTACTTATAATTCCTCTGTTTTTAGTCATTATTTCAGGTTTATTAATAAAAAGTATTCAGGGTGATCTTTTAGTGTCGAACTATTTAGGTCATATCTTAACTGGTTTTTCAGGTTATTTTTTAGCATTTTTTATTTCTTATATTCCCTTAGAGAGACTTAGAAAGTATGTCGTTCCATTTTATTTGTGTACTTTAATATCCTTATTACTAATTTATTTCTTTGGGATTTCAGTTTCTGGAGCCCAAAGATGGCTTAACTTGGGAATTTTTTCTTTTCAGCCTTCAGAAGTCGCTAAACTAAGTACTGCATTAACTCTTGCTTTAGTACTCGACAAAAGAATAATTCAAACAATACGAGATTTAGTATTGCCCTTAATAGTAGTAGTTATTCCTTGGTTATTAATTTTCTTTCAGCCGGATTTAGGTACCTCTTTAGTTTTACTTGTTTTGACAAGTGTGATGCTCTATTGGTCGCAAATGCCCATAGAGTGGATTTTGATATTAGTGTTTTGTATTATCACATCCATACTATATCTAACTTTACCAACTCTTCTTATTTTCTGGATTCCAGTTATTGGATATCTTGCTTATAGATCTTCAAAAAAGAAAATTATTTTTTCTGCTCTTGCTATATCGTTCCATTTATTAGTGGCAAAATTTACACCAATTTTGTGGCAATATGGCCTGAAAGAATATCAAAAAGATAGATTAGTTTTATTTTTAGATCCAAATAGAGATCCATTAGGTGGCGGATATCATTTAATACAGAGTCAAATTGCAATTGGTTCTGGAGGATTATTTGGGACTGGTTTGCTACAAGGTAAGCTCACTAATTTGCAATTTATACCTGAACAACATACTGATTTTATATTCAGTGCTCTAGGGGAAGAATTAGGTTTTGTGGGGTGTACTATAGTTTTATTTTTGCTATTTTTTTTGATTAAAAAACTTATTAATATTGCATCAATTGCTAGGACAAACTTTGAATCTCTAGTTGTTATTGGAATAGCCTCAACTTTTGTATTTCAGATAATTATTAACTTATTTATGACTATTGGATTAGGACCCGTTACTGGGATTCCCCTTCCTTTTATGAGTTATGGTCGAACGTCATTGATGACTAATTTTATATCTATTGGATTTATTTTATCTGTATTGAAACGTTCTAGATCACAAAGAAGTTGATGAAATCACAAATAACCATAAAAAAAATTCAAGAGCTTTTAATTAAGGGAGTTCAAACCATATATGTGAATGATGATACATCCAGAAGAATGTGGTGGGCCTCTTTAGAAGTTATACAAAAAGATTTTCTATCTCAGAATTATAAACATGGGGGGATCTGGGTTGCCTCGCCGTTGCCAGCTTTTAATGATAAAAAATTTTTAAATCAATTTCATGGATGGCTTTGGTCTCCTGAAGGGTTTCCATACTTTCAAAATGAGAATGCAGGTTTTTTACCAGTCAATAATTCAGAAAAGATAAAAAAAGATTTCGATTTAGTTAGTAATTATAAAGTCTTAAATCTTTGTCAGGAAGATGGCTATGAACCTTTTTTGATGATAATCACCCCAGATTTTCAATGCGTATTATCAATAGTTGGCGAAAAAGATAAGAAAATTCTATTAATGAAGTGTGATGAAGAAAGCCTAAAACTTTCAATTGAATTAATGCATGGAAAATTAAATCAAGAAAATTATGAGGAAGGAGTAAAATTTCGTAATGCAATCAATAATTTAGGTAACCTTAATATTAACAATCAATTTGAAAAATTATTTTGGCCAACATTATCGGCAAAATTAGCAAATAATACGCCAAGTCATAATATACAGAATTCTGTGAAAAATGATGAAAAAAATGTGCAAATAACTGAAGCAAAATTATTACGTGCAATTTCTCACGAAGTAAGAACTCCTTTGGCAACAATAAGAACCCTAATAAGTTCTACTTTAAAAAAATATAAAATGGATGAATCAATGAGAAATCGTTTAATTCAAATAGATAATGAATGTAATGAACAAATTGATAGGTTTGGTTTAATCTTTAATGCAGCAGAATTAGTCAGTAATGAAGTGCCATCATTGAATAACTTGGCGAAAATTAATTTAGTTGAAATTTTCAAAAAGCTTGCACCTCTGTGGAATAAACAATTAAATCGACGTGGTATTTCTTTGAAGATAGATATTCCAAAACAACTTCCACAAATTTTGAGTGATTCTGAAAAATTAGAATTAATGCTAAGAGGATTAATTGATAAAAATACTAGAGGATTAAAAGAAGGTAGTACATTGATTTTAGAATTAAGGCCAGCTGGTCAAAAACTCAAACTTCAACTTAAAGTACAAAAATTAGATAACAATCAAAAAGTAATTATAAAAAAAGATAATGGTTCTGATATTGGTCCTGTTTTAAATTGGAACCCTCAAACTGGAAGTTTACAACTTAGTCAAAATGCCACTCAAAAGTTGTTAGCTAGTTTAGGAGGACATGTCACACAAAGACGTGATACAGGTTTGACAGTATTTTTCCCGATTTCAGATTCAAAATAAATTTAGAAACAATTTTCCATATATTAAATAATGTAGAAAATTCCTGTGAATTATGAATTTTGCAAAATATGAATGCTAATTTCTTATTATAAATAACTTTAAATCAAGGATGACTGAAACTCTAGTTGGTCAATTTCCAAAGCATATAGGAAGTACTGGGGGGTTATTAAACTCAGCAGAAACCGAAGAAAAATACGCAATTGTATGGAAAAGTTCAAAGGAACAAGCATTTGAATTACCCACCGGTGGAGCGGCTATTATGCATGAAGGAGATAACTTAATGTACTTTGCAAGAAAAGAACAATGCCTTGCATTAGGGACACAATTAAGAGCCTTCAAGCCAAGAATTGAAGAATTTAAAATCTACAGAATTTTCCCAGGTGGCGATATTGAGTTTTTGCACCCAAAAGATGGTGTTTTCTCTGAAAAAGTAAATGAAGGCAGAGAGAAAGTAGGCCATAATCCTAGAAGAATAGGTGAGAACCCTAATCCAGCTGGTTTAAAATTTACAACAAAAAATACTTTTGATTAACTTTCTTAAAGTTGATTTAAAAGAAGAAAATAATTATAATTTGGGTTGACATTACTAATATGATCAGCTCACAGAAAGATAGTTTTTTAAAGGCTTACAAAGAAGGTAAAAATTTTATACCTATAACTCAAACTTGGCCAGCAGATTTAGAAAGTCCTTTGTCGACTTGGTTAAAATTATCTTCAAAAGATTCTCATGGTGTTTTTCTTGAATCTGTTGAGGGTGGGGAAAGTTTGGGTAGGTGGAGTATTGTTGCTACTAAACCCCTTTGGGAAGCCGTTTGTTATGGAGAAGAGATGGTTAAAACTTGGAATAACGGCAAAACTGAGACACTTAGAGGGGATCCTTTTGATATCTTAAGAAGTTGGACAAAAGAATTTAAGTCAACCATGCTCGATGACTTACCATCAATTGGACAGTTATATGGCTCTTGGGGTTATGAATTAATAAATCGAATAGAACCAAGCGTTCCAATAAATGAAACGCCAGAAAATAGTATACCTTATGGTTCTTGGATGTTTTTTGATCAGTTAGTTGTTTTTGATCAAATAAAAAGATGTATTACTGCAGTAGTTTATGCAGATACAACTTCTTTAAAACATTCCTCAATTGAAGAGTTGTATCTAAACTCAATTTCTAAAATTCAGAAAACAAGAAATTTATTGCGAGTTCCTCTAAAAGAAAATGAGTATTTAGATTGGAATGAAAATGAGAATTTTAATTTAGATCTAGAAAGTAATTGGAAGAAAGAAGATTTTGAGGATGCTGTTCTTTCTGCAAAAGAATATATAAGAAAGGGAGATATCTTCCAAATAGTGATTAGTCAGAGATTCAAAGTTCAAGTTAATAATGATCCCTTTAACTTATATAGAAGTTTGAGAATGGTTAATCCATCTCCATACATGTCATTTTTTAATTTTGGCTCATGGTATCTGATTGGTTCAAGTCCTGAAGTAATGGTTAAAGCTGAAAAAGATAAAAATAGTCAGATTGTTGCAAGCTTAAGACCAATAGCTGGTACAAGACCTAGAGGTATTGATAATCAACAAGACTTGGAATTAGAGAAGGATTTATTAAAAGATCCAAAAGAGATAGCTGAGCATGTAATGCTAATTGACCTTGGTAGAAATGATCTTGGAAGAGTTTGTGAAATTGGTACTGTGAAGGTCAAGGATTTAATGGTTATTGAGAAATATTCACATGTTATGCATATAGTTAGTGAAGTTGAGGGAATCTTAAGAAATAATGCTGATATATGGGATTTGCTAAAAGCATCTTTTCCCGCTGGGACAGTAACTGGTGCGCCAAAAATAAGAGCTATGCAATTGATAAAAGAATTTGAAAAAGATGCTAGAGGACCTTATGCCGGTGTTTACGGATCTATTGATATTAATGGTGCATTAAATACGGCAATTACGATAAGAACTATGATAGTTAAACCCTCAAGAGATGGGAAATATGATGTTTCAGTTCAAGCAGGAGCTGGAATAGTTTCTGATTCTTTGCCTGAAAATGAATATCAAGAGACGATAAATAAAGCAAAGGGGATACTAAAAGCTTTAGCATGTTTGGATAAATAAATGAGTCAAAATATTCTGTATAAGGGTTTTGAGGTGGAACTTTTCACAGGTTCTTTAAATTCTCATATTGGTGTTTCCGCTGAAATTGAAAAAAAATTTCCTGATTTTGTAAAAGAGCCAGATAACAGAAACGTTGAATACATAACAAAACCTGAAAAAGACTACAATTTTTTATACGAGAAATTAATTACTCCAAGAAAAAAGTTAAGGCGATGGCTAAACAAAAAAGAGTTAACAATAATTCCTTCATCCACACTTTGTTTTAAACATGATATTCAATTTCAAAGATCTGATATTGACAATGTTTATCATCAATTTATACAAGAAAATTATGGAACCTCTATCGCAACTTCAAGTGTACATATAAACCTAGGAATAGATGATTTGGATAAGCTTTTTGCGGCCATTAGACTGATAAGATCTGAGGCTGCTTTATATCTATCTCTAAGTGCTAGTTCACCTTTTTTAAATAATAAAATTACCGAGAATCACTCTCAGAGGTGGATGCAGTTCCCTAAAACACCAAGTAAGGTACCTTTTTTTGTAAATCATAATTCTTATATTGATTGGATTGAGGAAAATATAGCTAATAAAAATATGCAAAATATCAGGCATTTTTGGTCTTCAATTCGACCAAATGGTCCCGAAAGACCTTTAATTCTTGATCGTTTGGAATTAAGAATTTGCGATTTTGTTTATGATATTGACTTGCTTTTAGGGATAACAGCCATGATAGAACTAAGGATTTTAAATCTTTTTGAAAATATAAATACTTTAGATCCGTTGAATGCCAGTTTTTTTTCAATTGATAAATTATCAGAAATATGTGATCAAAATGAGATAAATGCTGCTAGAGATAGTCTGAATTCAGAATTAATTCACTGGAAAAATGGTAAAAAAGTTATTTGTAGAGAATGGATCCAAAACTTATTATCAGACTTATCATCAACTGCAGAAAATTTTGGCATGAAACATCTTTTGAATCCTATATATAAAGTTCTTGAAGACGGAAATCAATCTATGAAATGGATAGATCAATATGAAAAAGGTCTTTCTATTGAGCAAATAATGAAAATTTCTATCGAAGATATGGTTAGGAGTGAAGGTGAGAATGTTTGATTATTTAAATAAACATTTGATCTGAACATTTTCACTTGTGACATAATGATTATATGGAATCATTTCGACAGATAAAAAATAATAACATGGATCTTATAAGCAATAATGATCCACTTGATAAAAATCGTCTTTTAATAGAGGATTTATGGGAATCTGTACTCAGAGAAGAATGCCCAGATGAGCAAGCAGAAAGATTGATACAGCTTAAAGAATTAAGTTATTCAAAACAAATTGATGGTGATAGTTCAAAAACTTTTAAAAATGAAATTGTTGATATTGTAAATTCTATGGATTTAGCAGAATCCATCGCTGCAGCAAGAGCTTTTTCATTGTATTTTCAACTCGTGAATATTTTGGAACAAAGAGTTGAGGAAGATAGATATATTCAAAGCTTTACCAATAAGGATGTTCAAAAATCGCCAGACAATCTTGATCCTTTTGCTCCAGCATTGGCTAGGCAAAATGCTCCAGTAACTTTTAGAGAATTGTTTTATAGGCTTAGGAAATTAAATGTACCACCAGGTAAATTAGAAGAGTTATTGCAGGAAATGGATATCCGTTTAGTTTTTACTGCACATCCGACTGAGATAGTAAGACATACGATTAGACACAAGCAAACAAGAGTAGCAAATTTGTTAAAAAAAATACAGATTGAGCAATTTCTAACAAAGGAAGAAAAAATTTCTCTAAAAACTCAATTAAAAGAGGAAGTAAGACTTTGGTGGCGAACAGATGAATTGCATCAATTTAAACCATCAGTTTTAGACGAAGTAGATTATGCCTTGCATTATTTCCAGCAAGTTTTATTTAATGCAATGCCTCAATTGAGGGGCAGGATCTCTGAAGCACTTTCTGAAAATTATCCAGATGTTCAGTTGCCCTCTGAATCTTTTTGTAACTTCGGTTCTTGGGTAGGCTCCGACAGGGACGGTAACCCATCTGTTACTCCTGACATAACATGGAGAACTGCTTGTTACCAAAGGCAGTTGATGTTGGAAAGATATATTATTGCGACATCTAATCTTAGAGATCAATTAAGTGTCTCAATGCAATGGAGTCAGGTCAGTTCTTCTCTATTGGAGTCACTCGAAACTGACAGAGTTAAGTTCCCTGAAATCTATGAAGCTAGGGCTACAAGGTATAGATCAGAACCTTACAGATTGAAATTAAGTTATATTTTAGAAAAATTAAGGTTAACACAAGAAAGAAATAATTTATTGGCAGATAATGGTTGGAAATTTGATTTAGAGGGAGAAATTGATAACAAAAATTTAGATAAAGTTGAAAACTTATATTACAAGTCTGTCAACGAATTTACTTATGATCTCGAATTAATCAAAAATAGCCTAATCAGTACAGATTTAACTTGTGAATCTTTAAACAATTTACTCACTCAGGTTCATATTTTTGGATTTTCTTTAGCAAGTTTAGATATTCGTCAAGAGAGTACAAGGCATAGTGACGCTATACAAGAGCTCACAAATTATCTTGATTTATCTGTGCAATATGACCAAATGTCTGAGGAAGGCAAAATTAAATGGCTTATTGAAGAATTAAATACTAAAAGGCCTCTAATTCCATCTGACGTTAATTGGACAAAAACTACAGAAGAAACCTTTTCAGTTTTTAAAATGGTAAGGAGATTGCAGCAAGAATT
>QCEQ01000009.1 GCA_003278525.1 Prochlorococcus sp. AG-355-P16
AATTATCAATTACTTTGGTTGGTTTTCTTTAAAGGAGTATTAATAACAATAATATTTTTCAAAATTTTTTAATATTAAAAAAAGCTGTTCCGAGAATGAAATTTTCACATGATTTGACTATATTTAATAGTAGATTTCCTAATTAGTTAAATAGTTATCAGTTATGAATATTTTTGGTGTAGGTTTGCCTGAAGTTACTGTAATACTTATCTTAGCTCTTTTAATTTTTGGTCCAAAAAAGCTTCCAGAATTAGGGAAACAGCTTGGTAAAACTTTGAAAAGTCTTAAAAAAGCATCGAATGAATTTCAAAATGAAATCGATCAAGTTATGAACGAAGAAGATAAAGATGAATCTCCTAAATCTATAAAAAGCAATCAAACCAACGAAATTAATCAAAAAAAAATAGATTCAGAAAACAGCAAAAAATAATATCTTGGATAGGCCCATAACCCCCATAGACGAATTTGAAAGAGCATTAGATAAAGCAGCTCTTACTAAAGAAGAATATGAATTGATAGACTACATCCGCTATACAAGTGTTTTTACACAACCTAGTCTTATTAAAGATTTAAAAAGGCCATCAAAACCTCCTCTTTTGTCAGTTCTATGTCAAATTTGCAGAAAAATTGGTTCGGAGATGCCAGATCATTTCAAAAAAGTAATTGAGTGGTCAATTGAAATAAGTGATCACAATACAAAATGGGATGGTCATTTAATTTGTGCAGAAGCATTAAATATAGACAAAATCCCATTAAGTCCTACTCATGGAACAACTTTATTTGATGTTCTTGTTGTACACAAAGAATTATTTCTTGGCTTTGATTGAATTAAATTAAATTAATCATCTAAAGACACAGAATCAGTATCTATAACTTCCGAATCATCATACTTATTTATTTTATTTTCAATCCAGTTATTTATATAACTAACTAAAGGCAATGAACCTCTAAAAATAAAAATAGAGGTAGGCAAAGCGCTTAATAATCCGACTAAAGGACTTTTAAAAAGTAATCTTCCTGCTTTTATGTTAAATAAAATAATAAGCGCTGAGGGGACTAAAACTTTAACTACTGTTTTGAGCGCCTCAAGCCAACCAACACGATATATCCACCATATTAAAATTATGCCAACTATATAGAGGAATAAGTAAGTCATAAAAATAGTATAATGATTATCTATTTATCTTGTTCTTACTAAGAAAAAGATTTTATAAATTTCTTTTAGATAGTTCAATCAAATTCTAGTAATGAGTTTTTCTGAAATAAGAAAATTTTTAATCAAGATGCAATCTGATGAAGACTTAAAAAAGCAGGTTACATCATCCTCTACAGCGGATGATGTAGCCCTAATTGGTCAACGCTTAGGTTATGACTTTTCCGGAGATGATCTCTTAAGATTTAATGGACAAAAAGTTGATAAAGTTACCGTAAGAAAGGTAGATCATCCAGGAGAATATCACTAAATTAAGACTTAACCCATATTGCAAGCCCTCCGCCCCTTCCTCGAGCACATAACCAATTATCTTTAGTGCTAATTCCTACAAGAGAGAAAAAAGGCATTTTTTTTTCTTCTGGTTTTTTTAATTCCTTAATAAATACTGGAAAACTACTAATACTAATTTTCAATTTTTCAAAATAAAAAGCCAATAAAGGTCTAAACCCTTTTAATTCTGCACTGCCTGTAAAAGTAATATTTAACAATCCGAAATTAATTGAATTTTTTATTTCATAATTTATTTGATCCTCTTTATTTTTACTTTTTAATTCGAGTCTTGCCGAAAATACTTGGAGAATAGAACTGGGTATATTTTTGATTTCATCTGACTCCTTTCCCCATACATACTTAAACTTCCATATTCCTAACAATTCCTCATATAAAATTCCGCTACCGTTTTTTTGTGAATTTTTTTCTAAAAGTTTTATCTCATTAATATCAGGAAATTGTTTCATAATAGATTTTAACCTAAGAATCAAATACTAGGATAACTCTGTACAAAATGTTCTTAGTTAAAATATCTCCAAAAAGATTTCTTTATTTCAAAATATTTCCAAAAAAATAATTTTATGGCACACATAAGGAACAATATCACGTTATTATATTTACATTAAGTAACTAAATTAATGGACTTCATTTCTAAAAGCCAAGGATACATTCCTCTAAAAGCAGTCCCTTATATATTTTTCCTAGCTGTTGTACTAAGTATTACAACTTCAACTAATACATTTGTCTAAAACTAAATAGTTTTGCGAGAAGAGTAAAGTAAATATTTAATGGAAAAGTACGATGTTGTAATAGTAGGTAGTGGAATAGGGGGATTATGTTGCGGTTCGATTCTCGCTTTATCTGGCAAAAAAGTACTTATATGCGAAGCTCACAGCCAGCCAGGTGGTGTTGCCCACAGTTTCAAAAGAAAAGGTTACATTTTCGAATCAGGTCCTTCATTGTGGAGTGGAATAGGTAAATGGCCGACAAATAATCCCCTAGGGCAAATTCTTAAATTACTTGATGAAGAAGTTGAACTATTTCAATACAAAGGTTGGCAAGTAATTGTCCCAGAAGGCAATTTTAATCTTGATGTGGGCGAAGAACCTTTTAAACACACTATTAAAACTTTAAGAGGTGAGAAATCTGTAAAAGAATGGGAATCATTTATTTCCGGAATAAAACCTCTTAGCCAAATAATAAATGAAATACCTTTACTCTCATTTTCTCCCGAATCAATAAATTTCTTAGATTTAATAAATTTAACCTCAAAATTTTTACCTAATATCAATCAAATACCAAAAATTAATAAAGGCTTTGGGAATTTAGTAAATAATCATCTAAAGGATCCTTTTCTCAGGAATTGGGTTGATTTATTGAGCTTTTTGATAAGTGGCATGTCAATGCATGATACAAATACAGCTGCGATGGCTACTTTATTTAACGAATGGTTTGAACCAAATTCATACCTTGAATACCCCAAAGGAGGTAGTGAATCTATCGTAAAAGCTTTAATTAATGGATTTAAAAAAAATGGAGGAGAATTAATTCTTTCTTCGAGAGTAAAGACAATTAACTTCAATAAAAATTTAGCCACAGGTATAACTCTGAATAATGGTTCTAGTTATAGTTGTGAATCTGTTGTCACGAATACTGATGTTTGGAATTTAAAAAAGTTAATTCCAAATGAAATTTCAAAAAAATGGAATACAAAAGTTTTGAACCCTAATAAATGTGATTCTTTCCTTCATATACATCTAGGTTTTGATGCTGATGGTCTTGAAAATTTGCCAATACATGCAATACATGTTGATGAGTGGGAAAAAGGTATAACCGCAGAAAGAAATATAGTCGTATTTTCAATCCCATCTGTTTTAGATAAAAATATGGCCCCTGAAGGAAAACATGTTCTTCATGGATATACTCCCGCGAATGAACCTTGGGAAATTTGGGAACACCTAAATCCAAAGGGATTAGAATATAGAAATTTGAAAGAAGAAAGATGTTCAATATTCCTTAATGCAGTGAGAAAATTCATCCCTGATATTGATAAAAGGATTGATTTAAAGATGCTAGGAACCCCAATCACTCATAAAAAATTCACCAATACCTATTGCGGTAGTTACGGCCCTGCATTATCTGCAGCAAAAGGGCTTTTCCCAGGCTGCAAAACTCCAGTGAAAAATTTATTTACTTGCGGCGCAAGTACATTTCCAGGTATTGGAATTCCTGCTGTTTCAGCAAGTGGCGCTTACGCGGCTGAAAAAATTATTGGTAAAAAAGATTTTAAAACTCTTCTTAAGAAAATAAATTTATGAATTAAGTTATTTTTTATAACTCTACAAATACTTAGTTAAGAAATAAGAATAAAGAAAGCAAAAACGTTCAATAATGATAATCTTTATCTGAACATAAACTTAACTTATAGCTCTTATATGTTTTTCTTATCAATTCCTCAAGCATGGCATTTAGTTGGCACTTGGTCAGAACAACTTCCAAACGAGTCAAATCTTATAGGAATGGGCCAAACAGAATTAATGATGACTTTGCATTCAATATTCGTTCCTCTCTTACTTGTAATTTCTTATTACCTATTCAATAGACTTAACAAAAACGAATCAAAGAAAATTAAAGGATGATCGTTTGAAGTTTATTTAGCTGAACTTCTTCTAACTACTTTTCTGCCTGTAGAAGTATCAACTCCGCTTGAATCATTAGTTTCTGAATTAGATTCAACATTATCAACATCACTTTTATCCATTTCTGCGCAAACACCTACTACCATGGCAGCTTGCATTTGATCCGGTAAATCTCCAATAGTTAATAAGGCCTTTAAAACTAATTGAAGTCGAGTTTGCCGATCTATTTCAGGTCTTAGTTTTTTTACGGTATTCCAAAGTTCTTGGGTAACTTCTTTTAAAAGTTCTCGATCAACAGCCAAATTAAATCCTTCTTGTATTTCTACTAATCTAACAAAAAATTGGATCTCGTAAAATAATATTCAATAAAAAGATTGTTAGTTAATATTTTTCTATCCGAATACGAGTTGCATTTGTTGGTGCGATGCATTTTTCTCTTGCAAAAGTTTATCTTTTTCAGTCTTTTTTAGAGTAAAAGTTCTATAAAATTTTTTTTGAATCTTTATTGGAGTATTTTCAAACTTTACATTTTTGCTTATTAGAGAATTCCACTCTTTTGAATTAAAAGGGGCATAAGGAGAAGATGAAATCACTTTCATGTCTTAATAATACATCTGTACTAATAATAGTACGGATTTACTATTATGCAACAACTGAGTCGTTTTTTCTTAAATTTTAAAATGTCTTTGAGAATCGATTGATTTTTTTTATCTAATTTATGGGAATTATAAGTTTGATAAATGGATAAAGGTATCATAAGTAACTTATTGATCTCTTTTTTTAGTGTCTTAAGACTTTTATTGCTTAAAAACCTCTAAAAATAGTTAATTTGTTGAAATTAACATTGACAAGATATATTTAGAAATCCTTCCTATAAAAAGAATAGTGAATTGATAGCAAAATGCTTCTTAGTAATTCAAAAAGACTAAAAATCCAAGGAATAATTAAAAGAATTGCTCAAGATAAATCAATTACATTAGAAGAAAGAATATATGTCGAGAAATTTGCACACCATAACTCTACAATTTCTCTTTGGCTGAAAAAAGCTAACAGTTTTAGAAGGAATGGTACGAAAAATGTTGGGGGGATTGATAACCTCTTACAATCATTTGGGATAGATGGACTAGATAAAGAAAATCATTTCAACCCTAATGAAGATGATATATCGGATTGGTTTGGCGGTGCTCCTGGTTGGCTAAGGAGAAGCTAGATCCATTAATTATTCAATTTACCCAGGCTATCTTACACAAATATAAACTCATAAAAGATATAAATACCCAAAAAACCCATGGTATAAATTTAATCGGAACTAAATATTTTTTTGAAAAGGTTTTCATATTTATTTTTCTTTTAGATTATTTCTTCCTTACAGTTTTTGAAAATAGGTTTAATTGCTCTATTTATAAATTAAACAATATTCGAAACCTCAAAGATATTAAATCACTTTAAGTAGATAAACTTAATTAGCCTTAATCTTCACAATCTAAGAAACTTTATTTTCAATGTTCTTTGAAAAATTTACTATTTTTGCCTCATCATGGTCTGAATCATTCCAAAATTTTATAAGTCTTTCTAATTCATCAATCCTTTTTTTGGCATTTGCAATTTTTTCAGTAGTTGTCATATAAAATTTTTATCTATCCAATTAATGCATGAAAAAAAAATATTTCAATGGAAGTAACAATTTTTAGACTATAAATATTAATTTTTGGTTAATTACTTCAATACATCATAGTCCTCGAGCGGTTGAGTAATTATACTTAAAGAAAAACTAAATTTATGAAGAAATTAAATTCGTTGATTTTGAATAGTACGGTTAACTTCTTAGACTTCATCTATTCTGGTAGATCTTTACAAAGATTTTGGGTGTTAGAAGTTATAGCTAGATCCCCTTATTTTGCATTTCTTTCAGTTCTTCATTTTAAAGAATCCCTAGGAATTAAAAATGAGAAAACAATGATTTTAATGAAAGAACATTTTTATCAAGCTATTAACGAAACTGAGCATCTTAAAGAAATGGAGAAAAGAGGAGGAGATAGGTTTTGGGTTGATAGATTTTTTGCGAGACACCTTGTGCTTGTCTATTACTGGATCATGGTTTTTTATTATTTCCTCTCTCCAGCTAATGCTTATGATGTCAACATAAAAATCGAAGAACATGCATTTGAAACTTATTCCAAATATTTAATAGATAATCCAAATGATCAAAAAATAAAAGAAATTGCTCAAGATGAATTAAATCATGTCCAAGAACTTAACGAAGCTTTGTCAATGCTTACAACAGTTTAGATAAGTGCTGAGAAATCTATTAGCAATATTGAGAGTATCACCGAAGAAGAAATTAATCCTAGGCTGATCATTAATGAGACGTAACCTTTTTTTCTAGGCAATTTATAAAAAGATATTCCAATAATTAATATCATTATTAATGAGAAAAAAATTATAATTTTTTCATTTACTAAATTGAGATGTATAACTAAATTTTTTTCTTCAAAAAATTTGAGAAATTCAGATAAAACTAATTCTTCTTCTATTTTCTTAAAATAGTCAAATAAGCTTATAAAAGCAGAACTTAATAAAGATAATGCAACCAGTGCAGTAACTGGTTTTGTTAACCTGTTAAGTGTTCTGTTAAAACTCGCCAATAAAATAAGAATAAAAAAAGAGGTTACTAAAGGTATTAAAGGTATAAGAGTTGTTGAATTTATGAAATTTCCCACGGAAAAAATATGTATCTAACTTAAAATTTTATATTATTTCGAAGCGTTATTTTATCAAATAAGATTTTTAAAATCTAAAATGTAATTAGTACCTATTGCATTCTGTGTAAATTGATACCAAAATTAAAATAGAATTGAAAAATAAAATGTTAGCCATTTCTGAAATTATTATTGCAAGTGCTATCTTCCTAGGAGTTGTATATTGGGAAGTCAAATTCCTATATACCAAAACTACTGTAGCGAAATAAATTCACTCAAAACAGGAAAATTAAAAGCGTAAAAAATTTAAATAAAATTTAAGAATTTAAGTTGGCAAAAAAAGCTCTAAATATGAGAGAATAAACACAATTATTTAGTCCTTCTAATGAGCGAAGTCCAAAATCCTAATACTAACTCAACTCAGCAGCAGCAGCAGCAGCAGCAGCAATCCTATTCAGACAGCAAAATTAATTCTGCTGAGAGCGAGAGACTTTATCTTGAGATGAAAGAAGCTTGGCTTTAAATTTAATTCGTGTTTGAAATAATATTTCTATAAATTTTTTTTTTAATTTTGAAGTAATCAATACTTTTTTATTTTTTATAACCTTTAAATTTTGTTTAACCACAAGATTAATTTGTTGAGAAAACTTAAGCAGTTAGAGAAAATTAACGGAAGGCTCGCAATGGGAGGGTTGATATATTTAGTTTTTACAAAACTAGTTTCCAACCGTGCAGACATATTAGACCAGCTTAAATCTTATTTAATTTAAGAAATGAATTAGAAGTATTTATTATCCAGGAATATTTCGTTCTATATAAGCGTCAGTTAAAGCTAAAATTAACCCCAATAATGTTGAAAATATAGCAATTTCAGTTGATTCCATTTTATTTTTGAATTACCCCTAGTTTGCTAAATAATTCAAAGTTCAGCAACAAAACTAATAACTTACTATAGTACGTATATACTATTAGTTATTTATTGTGAGCTCAGCAACTCCTGAGTTTCTTTTCGTTAGGCCCGGTGATTATGTCGCAATTAAAAAAGAAAATTGCGAAGATACTAAGGAAAAGAATGAAAATTATTGGGTCGGTCAAGTTATCGACTGTATTGGAGGAGCTAGAAATCCAAATTCATGGACCTTGTTTCAAGTTGCCAATATTGACAATGGAGAGATCACTATAATCAACGCCGATATTGTAGAAAAAATTTTGAAACCTTCAGGAAGTTAATCTTAATCAAACAAACTTCTTTCAGTATTACAGAAACAAAAGGGGAAATGAACGTTTTAAAGGAAATCATCCCAGTTCCAAGCAGGCAAGTCCATATACTTGATTCATAGGGCAGGGAGGTTGAATACCTTTATACATTCTGTAAGTTTTTGATATTTCCTCAAATCCCAAACTTGATAAAAGATAATTTGCATAAGGGTTCAGATTAGAGCAATCCAATAAGATTTGAGCATCTAAATCACCAACTAAATCCCTTATTAATAATTCAGCAAGTGGTGGAGTATCCGCTAAAAGTGGGCCAATTCTCCAGCCTTGCTCATTATCCTCCAATACACAAGGTCTTATCCTGCCAAATCCATGACACATCCCATTATTATCGACAATTGCACTGACATTACCATGAGAATTTTTCAACCAGTCATTTAGAAAATGTGGTCTGGGACTAGGTTCTCTTTGATAATCATAAATTAAGACTGCTTCAGAAGAAATTTTATTACCCGGGACAACTTTAAAAGAATGAAATTGATCTTTATAGAAATTTCTCAATGGCAAATCTTGAGAACCATTTAATTTCCATCGATTTGTAATGGAAGATTTTCTAAACCCCCACTTTGCGTAATCATTTAATCTATCTGGGGCAGCCTCAAGACCAATACAATCAACATTTTTCAAATATTCGAGGGCATGTTTCCATAATCTCACTCCATATCCATTATTCCGGAATTCTTTTTTAACGATAAATAAACCTATAAAACTATAAGAGGAATTATATTTTATACAAGCAATAGAGCCTATAGGAATATTGTCTAGACAAGCTACCCATACCCCTTGTTTATCTGTATTTCTATAAATTGATAAATCATCCATTCCAGGAGAAAATCCTTCTAACCTTGCCCAGTTTGTGACTTCCGGTATTTCATTTATAGATATCAATCTAATTGAAAAATTTTCCCTCATAGAAATATACTAACCAAGAAAAATTTGAATTTTTAATAGCAATATTAATAAATTTGATTATTTCTCATAAATCATTCGCTTAGATTGAACTGCCTAAAAACCTTAGTTATTTACAATTTATCCTCTGATATATTTAATACTATTCAAAGGTAAAAAATGAAAATTTCTGATAAATTTCATTTAGAAGACATCTATAAATTAAAAAATACAGTTCTCACTGGTAAAACTGAAGATATAAAATGGCGGATCCGTCATATCAATATAGTTTCTAAACTTTTGGATGAAAATAAAAAAGAGATAATTAAATCACTTTTTGTTGATCTCGGCAAATCTGAAATTGAAGGGCTTTCAGAAATACTTTTAGTGAAAGAAGAAATTTCACTTATAAAAAAGAAACTCAATTCTTGGATGAGACCAAAAAAGATTGATACACCTTTTTATCTTTTTCCATCATCCTCCAAAGTTATTTATGAACCTCTTGGGTGTGTCTTAATTCTTGGTCCTTATAATTATCCATTACTTTATATTTTAAAGCCGTTGGTAAATATTTTCTCAGCAGGAAATACTGCAGTTATAAAACCATCAGAGAAATGTCCTACGACCTCAAAACTTATTAAAAAGCTTACTTCCAAATATTTTCGTAAAGATGTCCTAATCACAGTAGAGGGGGATAATAAACAATCCATAAAATTAATTGAACAAAATTTTGACCACATTTTTTTTACAGGAAGTACTGAAACTGGAAAATCTATAATGAAATTAGCTTCAAAAAACTTAACTCCATTAACTCTTGAGTTAAGCGGAACAAATCCTGTAATTGTTTTCAAGAATGCAAATTTAGAAGTGGCTGCAAAAAGAATTGTTTGGGGTAAATTTTTTAATTCTGGTCAATCCTGCATGGCTCCGAATCATATCTTTGTAGATAAAGAAATTGAAAATATTTTTATAGAAAAATTAAAAAAATACATAGTAAGTTTTTACGGAGATAATCCAACTATTTCCGAAAACCTATCAAAATTGGAGAAAAAACAATTTTCATCAACTGTAGAAATTCTCAAACAATATGAAAAAGAAAAAAGAATTTTATTTGGGGGGACTTTTAGTAAAAAAAAGTTGAAAATATCTCCTACAATTTTGAGAACTAAATTAAATGAAACAGATATTTTGCAGAAAGAATTATTCAGTTCACTACTTCCCGTAGTTGGAATTAATGATAAAGAATCAGCTTTAAAACAGATTAGTCAAACATCAAAACCCTTAGCAATCTACTTATTTGGAGGCAATAAAAAAATCCATAATCATATTTCAAAAGTAACCAGCTCTGGAACAATTTGTATAAATGATGTGATGTTGCCAGTCCTTATTCCAAATTTACCCTTTGGAGGCGTTGGGCAAAGTGGTATTGGTAAATTTCATGGAGAAGAAGGTTTTCGAAATTTTTCAAATCAAAAATCTATTACTTTTAAAGGTTTTTTATTTGATTTAAATCTGCGGTATCCCCCCTATGAAAGAGTAAAGAAATTTTTAAAGTTTATTTTTCAGGTTTAAATTTCTTAAATTGTTTTCAAAAACCTAGCGATTTTAAATTTAAAGATTATCTTTAAATAAATAGTGAGTTTTATGAAATTTGCATTTTTAGTAATTGCCATATTTATTAATTTTTTTAATCACTCATTGATAAAATCAGAAGAAAAAATATTTTCATCAAAAAACACAATTGAGAATATTGCTAGAAAAGAATCAATTAATGAAGAAAAAACTGAAATAAAAAAAATTCATATTGTAAAAAGTGGAGATACAATATCAAGTATTTCAAAATTCTATTCAATAAATAAAGATTTAATTATTAAATTGAACAACTTAAAAGATGAAAATTATATCTTTGTTGGCCAAAATCTTATTATTTCTGAATCTTATGGAAATCTTACAAAACAATCTGATTTGATAAATAATTATCATATTGTTCAAACTGGTGAAAATCTTACTGAAATATCAAACAAATATGATTTAAAAGTAATCGATCTGATAGAGATTAATAATCTCAATAATCCTGATTCAATAAAAGTTGGTCAGAAGCTCATTATAAGAAAAAAGAACACAATTAATTTAGAAAATTATGAAACAACTGAAAATAAAAAAAATAATGAATTAATTGATTTAGATAGAAAAATTTATGGTCCTATAATTATCCAAGGTAGATCATATAAAGATATTAAAGGTAGAAAAGTTTTAAACGTACTTAATCAAGAAAATAAAAAACTTATTCTTTCAATTAATTGTACTACAAATGAATTAGATGTAAGAAGACCTGGTAGGAAATGGATGGGAAGTAAGCCTGCTAAAGAAGAATTCGAAAATAATTTAATAAATGATTTTTGTTAAAACTTTTAATTAATATCTGTGAATAATTTGTCTAAGAATATTAATGATGAGTTATTCTACAAAAAGTTAAATTAATAGTAATGGCAATTTCAAGAGGAGATCTCGTAAGAGTAAAAAGACCAGAATCATATTGGTACAATGAGATAGGTAAAGTTGCTTCAGTTGATACCTCAGGTATTAAATATAACTGTGTAGTCAGATTCGATAAAGTAAATTACGCTGGGATAAGCGGAACTGATGGTGGAGCAAATACAAATAATTTTGCAGAAAGTGAATTAGAGAAAGCTTAAATAATTGCCTGAATTACCTGAAGTAGAAACTGTTCGCAGAGGTTTAGAGCAAAAACTTAATAACTTTATTATTAAAAAAGTAGAAGTCTGTAGGGATTCAACTGTTGCATTCCCATCGAACAAAAAAGAATTCACTAAAGGACTTCTGAACTCACTTATTTATAAATGGGATAGAAGAGGAAAATATTTAATAGCTCAATTAAAAGAAGTTCAAAATGAGAATACTCCATTTCCTTTAGAAAATTCACAAAATAACGGATTTCTTGTAATTCATTTAAGAATGACAGGATATTTTAAATTCATTGAAAAATCAACTCATCCTTGTAAGCATACAAGAATAAGATTTTTCGATAAAAATAATAATGAGCTGAGGTACATTGACGTAAGAAGTTTTGGTCAAATGTGGTGGATTAATAAAGACCTATCGGTTAACAAAATAATTAAAGGATTAGGTTCATTAGGACCAGAGCCATTTTCTAAAGAATTTAATGCAAATTACCTCAAGAAAGTTATTTCAAAAAGGACAAAATCTATAAAAGCTATTTTATTAGATCAAACAATAGTTGCAGGTATAGGTAATATTTATGCTGATGAAAGTTTATACTCTGCTGGCATCTCACCTTTTAGGGAAGCTCGAACAATAAAAAAGAATGAGTTAATTAAGCTTAAAGAATCAATTGTAACTGTATTAAAAAAAAGTATAGGTTCTGGGGGTACTACATTTAGCGACTTTAGGGACTTGGAAGGAGAGAATGGGAATTTTGGTTTACAGACAAATGTCTATAGAAGAACTGGGAAAGAATGTCGTAAATGTGGAAATTTAATTGAAAGACAAAAGATTACTGGAAGAAGTACCCATTGGTGTTCTAGATGCCAAAAATAAAAAAGGGTTTACTCGAGAAGAGTAAACCCTTTAAATATTTTTACCTGGCATTGAGCTATTTTCTCAAGGGGCTACCCCCTAAATATTTTCGCCGCTGATGCGTTTCACAACCGAGTTCGAGATGGATCGGAGTGGTTCCACATCGCCATGAACACCAGGATAGTGTGAACCTTGAGAACTGCATAGATATTTATATAAATTAAAAACAATAAATTAAGTTTATTTGGTCAAGCCCTCGGTCTATTAGTACTCCTCCGCTGCACTTGTTACCAAGCTTCCACGTAGAGCCTATCAACGGGTGTTCTTCCCGTGACCTTACTGGCTTAAGCCATGGCAATACTCATCTTGAGGTGGGCTTCCCACTTAGATGCTTTCAGCGGTTATCCACTCCGCACATGGCTACCCAGCGTTTACCGTTGGCACGATAACTGGCACACCAGAGGTGCGTTCCTCCCGGTCCTCTCGTACTAGGGAGAAATCCTCTCAATATTCCTGCGCATACACCGGATATGGACCGAACTGTCTCACGACGTTCTGAACCCAGCTCGCGTACCGCTTTAATGGGCGAACAGCCCAACCCTTGGGACCGACTTCAGCCCCAGGTTGCGATGAGCCGACATCGAGGTGCCAAACCTCCCCGTCGATGTGAACTCTTGGGGGAGATCAGCCTGTTATCCCTAGAGTAACTTTTATCCGTTGAGCGACGGCCCTTCCACGCAGAACCGTCGGATCACTAAAACCGACTTTCGTCCCTGTTCGACTTGTAGGTCTCACAGTCAAGCTCCCTTCTGCTTTTGCACTCAACGACTGATTTCCAACCAGCCTGAGGGAACCTTTGTGCGCCTCCGTTACCTTTTAGGAGGCGACCGCCCCAGTCAAACTGCCCATCAGATACTGTCCGCTTCCCGGATAACGGGTAAGCGTTAGAACCCTAGCTCTAAAAGAGTGGTATCTCACCGATGACTCAATAGTACCCACAAGCACTATTTCAACGTCTCCCACCTATTCTGCGCATTCAGAGCCCGAGCACAATATCAAACTACAGTAAAGCTTCATAGGGTCTTTCTGTCCGGGTGTATGTAGTCCGCATCTTCACAGACAATTCTATTTCGCCGAGCCTCTCTCCGAGACAGCGCGCAAATCGTTACACCTTTCGTGCGGGTCGGAACTTACCCGACAAGGAATTTCGCTACCTTAGGACCGTTATAGTTACGGCCGCCGTTCACCGGGGCTTCAGTCGCCAGCTTCACTAAAAGCTAACCAGCTTCCTTAACCTTCCGGCACTGGGCAGGTGTCAGCCCCCATACATCGTCTTGCGACTTAGCGGAGACCTGTGTTTTTGGTAAACAGTCGCTTGCGCCTCTTCACTGCGACCAGCTCTCGCTGGCACCCCTTCTCCCGAAGTTACGGGGCCATTTTGCCGAGTTCCTTAGAGAGAGTTATCTCGCGCCCCTCGGTATTCTCTACCACCCCACCTGTGTCGGTTTCGGGTACTGGCATTTGTGTCTTAACGAGTATAGGGCTTTTCTTGGAAGCATGACATCACCAACTTCGCTGCCGTAGCAGCTCGTACTCACGCCTTAGCTCAAGATGTTTTCTCCATCTCTCAAAGCCTCGAACGCTTGAACCAGTAACCAACATCTGGCCTGGCTAGCCTTCTCCGTCCCCCTTCTCAAAACACAACTGGTACAGGAATATTGACCTGTTATCCATCGACTACGCCTTTCGGCCTCGCCTTAGGTCCAGACTAACCCTCCGCGGACGAGCCTGCCGGAGGAACCCTTAGGGTTTCGGGGCATGGGATTCTCACCCATGTTTTCGCTACTCAAGCCGACATTCTCACTTCTATGCTGTCCACGTCCGCTTACGCTAACGCTTCACCCTACATAGAACGCTCCCCTACCATAAATAAATTTATCCGCAGCTTCGGTATAACGCTTAGCCCCGTTCATTTTCGGCGCAGGATCGCTCGACCAGTGAGCTATTACGCACTCCTTTGAGGATGGCTGCTTCTAGGCAAACCTCCTGGTTGTCTGGGCAATCCCACCTCCTTTATCACTTAGCGTTAATTTTGGGACCTTAGCTGGCGGTCTGGGCTGTTTCCCTCTTGACTATGGAGCTTATCCCCCACAGTCTGACTGCCTAGTTACACACAGGGTATTCAGAGTTCATATCGATTTGGTACCGCTTTCGCAGCCCGCACCGAAATGGTTGCTTTACCCCCCTGCTGGAGCACTAGACGCTACGCCTCAACGTATTTCGGGGAGAACCAGCTAGCTCCTGGTTCGATTGGCATTTCACCCCTAACCACAGCTCATCCGCTGAATTTTCAACTTCAGTCGGTTCGGACCTCCACTTGGTATCACCCAAGCTTCATCCTGGCCATGGTTAGATCACCAGGGTTCGGGTCTATAAACACTGACAAACGCCCTATTAAGACTCGCTTTCGCTGTGGCTCCACCATTTCCGGTTTAACCCGCCAGTACCTATAAGTCGCCGGCTCATTCTTCAACAGGCACACGGTCACCCGATTAGTCGGGCTCCCATTGCTTGTAAGCTCACGGTTTCATGTTCTATTTCACTCCCCTCCCGGGGTTCTTTTCACCTTTCCCTCGCGGTACTGTTTCACTATCGGTCACACAGTAGTACTTAGCCTTACGAGGTGGTCCTCGCAGATTCACACGGAATTCCACGTGCTCCGTGCTACTCGGGATACAGCTTGGTCAACTTATCTTTCGATTACGGGGCTTTCACCCTCTGTGGCACGCCATTCAAACGTTTCTTCTAGACTTGTTGATCCATATTGCTGTCCCACAACCCCGATAGTCAAGACTATCGGTTTGGGCTGTTCCCCGTTCGCTCGCCGCTACTGAGGGAGTCGTTATTTACTTTCTCTTCCTCCAGCTACTAAGATGTTTCAGTTCGCTGGGTTAGCTCGCACCAACCTATATATTCAGTTGGCCGTACATGGGGTTGCCCCATTCGGAAATTCCCGGATCAAAGTGTGCTTCCAACTCCCCGAGACTTATCGCAGGTAACCACGTCCTTCATCGCCTCTGTGTGCCTAGGTATCCTCCGTGAGCCCTTTGTAGCTTGACCAATAACTTCAAAATTGAAGCATCAGCTTAATAGAATTGTTATTAATGCATTCGCACAAATAATAAATCTGCATCATTAAAGATGCTTATTGTCTTTAAAAATAATCTATGCAGTTGTCAAGGTTCTCTGAAAACAATGAAATTAATTCAATGAATCCAGCATCTTAATGATTTCATTAGGAAGCTAAATTCGTTCAGAATTTGATCACAACTCAAAAAATTTCCTTTCTTCAAATTATGAGAGAGGTGGTGATCAGTGGAGGTAAGCGGACTCGAACCGCTGACATCCTGCTTGCAAAGCAGGCGCTCTACCAACTGAGCTATACCCCCAACATAGAGATATGGGCCATCCTGGACTTGAACCAGGGACCTCACCCTTATCAGGGGTGCGCTCTAACCACCTGAGCTAATGGCCCAGGAAAAATAATGGGTGTGACCTAGAAAAACTTAGGAAATGAAATTCTTAATAAATTAAGAACGTGAGATACCGATCGACCTAAGGTGACAAAATAATAATATTAAACATTTTGTTGTCTCCCTGTTAGGAGGTGATCCAGCCGCACCTTCCGGTACGGCTACCTTGTTACGACTTCACCCCAGTCATTAGCCCCACCTTCGGCGTCCTCCTCCACAAGGGTTGGAGTAACGACTTCGGGCATGGCCAACTTCCATGGTGTGACGGGCGGTGTGTACAAGGCCCGGGAACGTATTCACCGCAGTATGCTGACCTGCGATTACTAGCGATTCCTACTTCACGTAGGCGAGTTGCAGCCTACGATCTGAACTGAGCCACGGTTTATGGGATTTGCTAGCTCTCGCGAGTTTGCTGCCCTTTGTCCGTAGCATTGTAGTACGTGTGTAGCCCAGGGTGTAAGGGGCATGATGACTTGACGTCATCCACACCTTCCTCCGGTTTATCACCGGCGGTCTTTCTAGAGTGCCCAACTAAATGCTGGCAACTAAAAACGTGGGTTGCGCTCGTTGCGGGACTTAACCCAACATCTCACGACACGAGCTGACGACAGCCATGCACCACCTGTCACTGCATTCCCGAAGGCACCCTCAAATTTCTAAGAGGTTCGCAGGATGTCAAACCCTGGTAAGGTTCTTCGCGTTGCATCGAATTAAACCACATACTCCACCGCTTGTGCGGGCCCCCGTCAATTCCTTTGAGTTTCACACTTGCGTGCGTACTCCCCAGGCGGAACACTTAACGCGTTAGCTACGACACCGAAGGGGTCGATTCCCCCGACACCTAGTGTTCATCGTTTACGGCCAGGACTACAGGGGTATCTAATCCCTTTCGCTCCCCTGGCTTTCGTCCATGAGCGTCAGTAATGGCCCAGCAGAGCGCCTTCGCCACTGGTGTTCTTCCCGATATCTACGCATTTCACCGCTACACCGGGAATTCCCTCTGCCCCTACCATACTCAAGCCTTTCAGTTTCCACTGCCATGATGGAGTTAAGCTCCACGCTTTAACAGCAGACTTGAAAAGCCGCCTGCGGACGCTTTACGCCCAATAATTCCGGATAACGCTTGCCACTCCCGTATTACCGCGGCTGCTGGCACGGAATTAGCCGTGGCTTATTCCTCAAGTACCGTCATATCTTCTTCCTTGAGAAAAGAGGTTTACAGCCCAGAGGCCTTCGTCCCTCACGCGGCGTTGCTCCGTCAGGCTTTCGCCCATTGCGGAAAATTCCCCACTGCTGCCTCCCGTAGGAGTCTGGGCCGTGTCTCAGTCCCAGTGTGGCTGATCATCCTCTCAGACCAGCTACTGATCGAAGCCTTGGTGAGCCATTACCTCACCAACTAGCTAATCAGACGCGAGCTCATCCTCAGGCGAAATTCATTTCACCAGTAGGCATATGGGGTATTAGCGGTCGTTTCCAACCGTTATCCCCCTCCTGAGGGCAGATTCTCACGCGTTACTCACCCGTCCGCCACTAACCCGAAGGTTCGTTCGACTTGCATGTGTTAAGCACGCCGCCAGCGTTCATCCTGAGCCAGGATCAAACTCTCCGTTGTGTTCAAATCCTTTTGTAGATAAATCTACTCAAATTGAATTGCTTTATCCAAATAAAAACTTCAGTTTTTGTATTTAGTTTCAGCCTCCTTAAATTTTAAGGATTACATTGAGTGCACGTTAAAAATATTTCTAAAGTGACTTTCCAAGATCTCAGATCCGTTTGCATCAAAGCCATAAGTTAGCAATTGATGACATTTTTTATATATTCTTGACGGGACCTCACACCTTCATTGCATATACATCTTGAAATTACTAAAAGAAAATTTAGTTATTCTTGACGCAATAAAAGCATCAGTTCCTAAGTTTTTAAATTTTCTAGGTGCAGAGTTACACAATAAGTGCATAACTCACTTTGAAGGGAGAACCCTTCTTCTGGCTGAAAATAATGATCGAAATCAAGTCTCCAAAAAATTCATTTATTTACCAAAAATAAGATTTAAGGTAATTTCTTGAATAATGCAAAAAGTAAATTTTTGCCCAGAAGAAAATATTAAACCATCCGACTGTAAATGTGCAACCTTTTATACAAAAATTTTTTATTAATTTTTTATTTGTTCAAAGTCTCTCTAAACAACTAGGCTTAAATAAAGGGATATTAATGAAATGGCAGAAAGATTTAGTCAAAAAAATTTAAGAGTAAGACCTAGTTCTGATGAGGAGAAAATTGTAACAAACGCAAAAAAACACTTTGAAAAAACTTTAGTTGAAATATCAGGCGAGTTAGTTGGAAGCGTAGCTGCACTAGAACACCCAACAAAAAATAAAAAATTAAATTATGGAGAAATATTTTTAAGAGATAACGTTCCTGTAATGATTTACCTCATTACCCAAAAACGTTACGAAATTGTCAAAAGGTTTCTAAGTGTATGTCTTGAGTTGCAAAGCGCAAATTACCAAACACGTGGCGTATTTCCCACAAGTTTCGTTGAAGAAAATGGACAGCTCATTGGAGACTATGGTCAGAGGTCAATAGGAAGGATTACTTCAGCAGATGCAAGTTTATGGTGGCCCATTTTATGTTGGTATTATGTCAATAAAAGCGGTGATTATGCCTTCGGAAAAAGTCAAAGAGTTCAAAGAGGTATTCAACTTCTACTAGATCTAGTACTGCATCCAACATTTGAGGGTACTCCAGTACTTTTTGTTCCAGATTGCGCATTTATGATTGATAGACCTATGGATGTCTGGGGAGCACCTCTTGAAGTTGAAGTTTTACTTCATGGATGTTTAAAAAGTTGCATAAACCTAATGGAATTAAGTAGAGCAGATCATGTTAGTAGACTATTAGATCAAAGACTTATTCTCACAAATCAATGGGTTAAGGATTTAGGAAGTTTTCTTTTAAAACACTATTGGGTTACCAGCCAAACAATGCAAATTTTAAGAAGAAGGCCAACTGAGCAGTATGGAGACGATCAACACTTCAATGAATTTAACGTTCAACCTCAAGTAGTTCCTTCTTGGCTACAAGATTGGTTAGAGAATAGAGGTGGTTACTTAATAGGAAATATAAGGACAGGAAGGCCTGACTTTCGATTTTACAGTTTAGGCAATTCTTTAGCATGTATGTTCGGCGTCCTGCCTCCTGAAGAACAGAGAGCTTTATTTAGATTAGTTTTACATAACAGACAGCATTTGATGGCTCAAATGCCCATGAGAATTTGTCATCCTCATATGGATGTCGAGGAATGGCAAAATAAAACTGGATCAGATCCAAAGAATTGGCCATGGAGTTACCATAACGGTGGTCATTGGCCAAGTTTACTTTGGTTTTTTGGTACCGCAGTCCTATTGCATCAAAAAAATTACGGTTCTGACGATGTGATTCTCATGGAAGAAATGAAATCTTTAATAGAGGAATCATATTGGTGTCAACTTAATCAATTACCTAAGCAAGAATGGGCAGAATATTTTGATGGTCCTACAGGTACTTGGGTTGGGCAACAATCAAGAACTTATCAAACATGGACAATTGTTGGGTTTTTATTAATGCATCACTTTTTAAGGAATGAGTATAACGATCTAGATATGTTTAAAATTTGAGCCTAAAATAATCCAAGGGTTAGTGATTTATCAATTGGTAAACATGCCCCAATGCCAAGATATATTGTTAGAAAAGTTCCGAATAAGAAAATCGACATTGCTATTGGTCTTCTAAATGGATTCGAAAATTTATTAACATTTTCGATAAAGGGTAAAATCATCAAGCCCAGTGGAATTAAGGTTTGAAGTGCAATACCCAAAAGTTTGTTAGGAACAACCCTAAGTATTTGAAAAACTGGATAAAGGTACCATTCAGGAAGTATTTCCAGAGGTGTTGCGAAAGGATTAGCTTTGTCTCCCAACATTGCAGGATCAAGAACTGCTAATCCAACAACGCAAGCAATAGTTCCTAAAATAACAACTGGAAAAATATATAGTAAATCGTTTGGCCAAGCTGGCTCACCATAATAATTATGGCCCATACCTTTTGCTAACTTTGCTCTCAATTTTGGATCAGATAGATCTGGTTTTTTTAACGTAGACATATGGAGAACTAATAATGTTTAAAGTATAAGAGTTTATAGAGGTCCTGAAATACCTTGTTTACGAATCATTAAAAAGTGCATCAACATAAATACAGCTAATGACCATGGCAATACAAAAGTATGAAGACTGTAAAATCTGGTTAATGTGGATTGTCCTACACTTTCTCCACCTCGAAGTAGTTCAACCATAAAGTCACCAATTACTGGTATTGCTGCAGGGACACCTGAAACAATCTTAACTGCCCAATAACCTACTTGATCCCACGGCAGAGAGTAACCTGTCACACCAAAAGCGACAGTTATAACTGCCATTACAACACCTGTAACCCAAGTTAATTCTCTTGGTCTTTTAAAACCTCCGGTAAGATAGACCCTAAAGACATGAAGAATTAACATCAAAACCATCATTGATGCACTCCATCTATGTACAGATCTTATTAACCATCCAAAACTTACATCGGTCATTAAGTAACTTACTGAATTATAAGCTTGTGTAACTGTTGGCTTATAGTAAAAAGTCATTGCAAAACCTGTTGCAAATTGGATTAAGAAGCATACTAAAGTTATGCCTCCTAAACAATAAAAAATATTTACGTGAGGGGGTACGTACTTGGAAGTTACGTCGTCAGTTATGTCTTGGATTTCAAGCCTTTCTTGAAACCAGTCATAAACAGATGAAGAATTCGCCATCCAAAAAAAAATTAGCTTTTATATAAAGAGCTTACTTAAAATTCTTTTACTTGGTGTTAACACTTAACCCAATGAATTCATCTTTTAACAAACTTTTAACATTCAAAACTTTGATCACTGCATCAATGATCATTGTTTTTTCTATCAATTTTTTATTTATTGGAAGAGTGGATGCTCTTAGTGATAGCAGGCAATTAGTACTTGACGCCTGGACCTTGGTTAACGAAGGTTTTTATGATCCAGAAAAGTTTGATGAAATCCAATGGAAAAGAATTAGACAAAAAACATTACAGAAACAAATTGAAACAAGCGAAGAGGCTTATTCCGCAATTGAAGACATGTTAAGACCTCTAGACGATCCCTACACGAGAGTTTTACGCCCAAAAGATTATGAACTTCTTAAATCAAGTAATTTTGGTAGTGAAATTAATGGTGTTGGGCTCCAATTAGGTGAAGATGATGACAAAAAAGTAAAGGTTATTTCTACTCTTGGGGGTTCCCCAGCTGAAGAAGCAGGGATAGTAAGCGGGGATTTTATTGAGACTGTAGACGGAATTTCATCAGAAAAATTAGGGCTTGCGGGTACTGCCTCTAAGTTAAGAGGTGAATCTGGAACAAAAGTTTTAGTTGAATTATCCTCGGAGTCAGGAGCAATTAGAGAAGTTGATCTAGAAAGGAGATCAGTAGATCTAAGACCAGTTAGGACAAAAAGATTAAGAGACGATTTTCACACAATAGGATATTTAAGGATAACTCAATTCAGCGAAAGTGTACCCAAAAAAGTTGAAGAGGCACTTCAAGAGTTAAAAGAGAAAGAGGTTGAGGGCTTGATCTTAGATCTTAGAAATAACTCAGGGGGACTAGTAAGCTCAGGTATAGCAGTAGCAGACTCATTATTGAGTGAGAAACCTGTAGTCGAAACAAAAGATAGAAATGGAATCAAAGATGCAATTATTTCTCAAAAAAAGACATCTTTTGACGGGCCAATGGTGACTTTAGTAAACAAAGGTACTGCAAGTGCCAGTGAGATACTTGCGGGTTCTTTACAAGATAATGAAAGATCAATTCTTATGGGAGAAAAAACTTATGGAAAAGGGTTAATTCAATCACTAAAAAGTTTGGGAGAAGATAGTGGTATTGCCATAACAGTAGCTAGTTACTTGACTCCCAAAGGGAATAATATTCAAGGCCAAGGTATGACTCCTGACAAATTACTTGATCTCCCGGATACAAGTGATTATGGAAGTACTGATGATAAATGGGTTAGGAATGCAGAATTATTGCTGGGGTCGCTTCTAGAAAAAGAAGAAGTTTCAATTCAAACTACTGAATTAAACAATGAAGAAATTAAATCTTGAAATAGATAATGATTGAAAATAAAAAATCTTAAAAATATGAGTATTAAAAGAATTTTTCATGACCCAATTCATAAAGAAATTGTATTTGATGAAGGAAAGCCAGAGGAATCCATGATAATGGAATTAATTGATACAGTTGCTTTTCAAAGACTAAGAAGAATAAAACAACTAGGAGCGGCATCATTGATTTTTCATGGTGCAGAATCGAGTAGATTTACTCACTCAATTGGTGTTTTTTGTATAGCTAGAAAAATTTACAAAAGACTTATTGAAATTAAATCTTCATTTTGTGAAAATAAATTTGTTCTTTATGGAGCAGCTCTACTACATGATTTAGGTCATGGACCTTTAAGCCATACCAGTGAAACAATATTCAAGCATGATCATGAACAATGGTCTGAAAACTTAGTTACAAAATATTCTCCAATTAATTCAATCCTCAAAAAGTATGACAACGAATTACCGATTAAAATTGGTGAATTATTTAAATCAAAACAACTATTTTCAAAACCCTTAAAAACATTAATAAGTAGTGAGATAGATTGCGATCGTCTCGATTATCTTTTACGCGATAGCTACAACACAGGTACTAATTATGGATTAGTAGATTTAGAAAGAATTATTTCAGCTCTTACCTTTTCACCTGATGGGAATATTGGAATCAAACCAAAAGGGGTGATCGCTATTGAACATTTCCTTGTACTAAGAAACCTGATGTATAGAACAATTTATAATCACAGGATAAATGAAATATCAACATGGATTTTAGAAAAAATACTACACACAATAAAAAATAATCATGAAAAGAAAATTTGGTTAGATGATTCTCTATATAAATTGATTTTTTCACCTTCAAAGGTTGATTTTGATGATTTCTTAAGAAATGATGATGTAACCTTTTATTATCATTTGATTAGATGGAAAGATGAATCTTTTGAGCCACTTTCCACACTATGCAAAATGTTTATTGACAGAGATTTATTAAAGGCATCAGACATAAGTTTTTTAAGTAAAATAAATAGATTAAAAATCCTTACAATTGCCACAAAATTATGTGAAAAGAATGGTTATGATCCAGAAATATTTTGCGGGATTAAGGAAAGGTCTTTTAAAGGCTTTGAATCTAATAATGCATTAAAAATATGGGACGGCACTTATCAAAGAGAATTAGAAAATAGTTCTGCATTAATAAAAACTTTAATGAGATCTCAGGAAAGCTCTTTTATTATTTATCCAAGCATGATTAAAAATGAAATTAAAAATGAAATTTCATTAATGAAAAACAATGCCTAAGATTTAATTCAATGGAAATCGTTTTAAAAAATACTAAAAGTAAATATTTAGAAATATTTTCTCTATTAGATTTAGATAATATCCATGAAACTTTCAACAGGTTTTCTTCCATCAAGGAACCTTTAGAAGCAAAAATTTTCGCAGTCAATGAGTCAATAAATTCCCATGAATTAGCAAAATTAAAAACCCATTTTTACAAAATTAACATTTGTTCCTTTTGCATTTACTCAAATAAAAGAGAAACAATATTAAGTGGAAAGTTCTTAAAAATAGATTCAACTTTTATATCAGAGCAAGAGATTAAAAATAAGTTACTAATATTTGATTCCAAAAAGAAAGACGATATTCTTCACAATGGAACAGTGCGATCTGGTGAAAGAATATCTTCAAATGGAAATCTATGCATTATTGGGGACGTTAATCCAGGAGCAATAGTTTCCGCTAAAAAAAATATTTACGTTTGGGGCAAATTACTAGGGATAGCGTTCGCTGGGAAAAGTGGAAATAAAAATTCCTCTATTACATCACTTTATCTGAACCCTTTACAGTTAAGAATTGCAGATGTGATAGCTATTGGACCAAAGGATAAGCCCAAGAATTGTTACCCAGAAATTGCGGTAATAGATAAACAAACGATAATTATCAAACCCTACATAATCGAAAGTAAAAATTAATCAATCATTTGCAATAAATTAATTCAAACTTAATAAATTTAAGAATTACTTAATCTTTAAAATATTTAACTTTCTGCAAGTGGCTTTATTATTTGGAAAATCTTTAAAACCGTGGGGAAGAAAACTCGCACAATATTAATTTGTTCAGGCAAAGGAGGGGTTGGTAAAACAACTTTAACTGCAAACCTAGGCATAGCACTTGCTAATAGCGGAGCAGCAACTGCTGTATTAGATGCCGATTTTGGCTTAAGAAATTTAGATCTTCTTCTAGGATTAGAAAATCGGATTATTTATACAGCTCAAGATGTTCTAGACAAGAATTGTCGTCTTGACCAAGCATTGGTTAGACATAAAAAGGAACCTAATCTTGCTCTTCTACCTGCTGGTGATCCAAGGATGTTGGATTGGATGAAGCCCGAAGATATGAAAAAAATTAGTGAGCTTCTTAGTGAAAACTTTGATTTTGTCTTAGTAGATTGTCCTGCTGGTGTAGAAGATGGCTTTAAAAATGCTCTTGCAGCATGTAAAGAAGCTATTGTTGTTACTAACCCAGAATTATCTGCAGTGCGGGATGCGGATAGAGTAATAGGAATTCTTAATACTTCAGATATTGAGCCTATTCAACTTGTAATAAATAGAGTCCGCCCTAACATGATGGCTAGTCAAGAAATGTTGTCTATCGAAGATGTTCAAGGGATACTTTCTTTGCCCTTGTTAGGTATTGTTTTAGAAGATGAACAGGTAATAATAAGTACAAATAGAGGAGAGCCACTGACACTTTCGGATGCTAGATCTCCTGCAAAAAAATGTTATTTGAATGTCTCTCAAAGACTTACAAATAAAGATGTACCAATTATCGATCCAAAAAAAGAAGGTAAAAGTCTCAAAGATAAATTCATGAGATTAATGCAAACAAAGGTTTTTTAAAATGATGACTCTCAGAGATCTTATAAATAAATTACTAGGCAGGGAAACGTCTAGTGCAAATACAGCTAGAGAAAGATTACAACTTGTACTTGCTCATGACAGAGTTGATATGAGTTCCTTGACGACTGATCTTTTAGATAAAATGAGGAAAGAAATTCTTGATGTTGTTGCCAAATATGTTGAAATCGATTTTGAAGAGGTAGCAGTAAGTTTAGAGACTGAGGATAGAATGACTGCATTAGTTGCCAATTTACCAATCAAAAGAACTATTTCAGGAGAAATAAAATTCAAAAAAACTGATAAAACTGATAAAGCAAAAAAAGATAATAAAAAGTAATAAATTTAAAAAAGCTAAAAAAATACTGATAATTGTCCCTCTCTAATTGTAAGATGAAGAGATTGCCGGCTTAGCTCAGCGGTAGAGCAGCGCTTTTGTAAAGCGAAGGTCATCAGTTCAAATCTGTTAGCCGGCATTTTAATTTTTTTAATTCTGTTCAATATTCTTTGTTGCAAATAAAAGGACTAATCCTATCAGAGCAATTATAGGAAACAATCTTAATTCAAGAACATACTCTAAAAAAGATGCGAAAGGTTCAAATATCCAATAAGTAAAAAATTGAATTAATAAAACAAAAAATAATAATAAAAACATTAATGCAATTCCCTAACTAATACTTCTCCTGCTCTTATTAACCTCCAATCTCCGCTTTTCTTCCAAAATATAATAGTACTAGCTTTTCCACTACTTTTTTCCCAAGGGATAGGGCTTAATATTTTTAAAGAAGGGAAGTCTAGAGCAATACCTTCCACTGCAAGTGATCCTTTAAAACCTGAAATATTCGCACTTGAAGTTAACAATGGGCCTGTTTCTCTCATAAGAGATTGAGCTAAATATGAATTTGGAATCCTTAACCCCAAAGTAAGATCATTGCTTGTGAGGATTGAAGTCCGCTTTTCTGAAGCAGGGACAACCATTGTCAGAGCTCCAGGCCAATATTTTGAAGCTATATTCTCGTAATCTTCTTTAGCAGATTCGTGAACATAATCAATTAGTTGTTTGTGTTCTGATCCCATAAGAATTAAAGGTTTATCTTTATCTCTTTTTTTAAACTTATAAATAATTTCTGAAAATTTTGGCAAACATCCAATTGCAGGTAACGTGTCAGTCGGAAAAATTATAGGTAATCCACTTTTAAGAGTCCTCAAAGCGGATTTTGAGTCTACTAAATTCATTTAGATAATGAACCTAAGATAATTTATTTATATCTTCCAATGGTAAATCTACCAATACCTGAAAAATCTTTCACAATTTCTATTGATGTAAATTTATTTTTAATAAGTAGTTGTTTTACTTTTTCGCCCTGATCATGATGATTCTCTAAAATTAGCCAGCCCTTATCTTTTAAGAAAAGTGGTGCTTTTTGTATTATTTCCCTAATATGCTTTAAGCCATCTTCTCCTCCTAGTAAAGCAACTTTAGGTTCGAAATTTTTAACTTCTTTGGGTAATTTTTCATAAATATCTCTTGGTATATATGGCGGGTTTGAAATAGCGAAATCTAATTTTCCATGAAAGCTTTCAAGAGGTGACCACCAATTTCCACAACAAAATTTCAAATTTGTTTTTTTAGAAAAATTTATATAATTTTTAGTGGCTATTTCTAATGCATCTTGATCTATATCAGTTGCTATTCCTTCGCTCAATGGATAAGCCAATGCCAAAGCAATACTTACAGCGCCTGACCCGGTTCCTAATTCAGCAAAAAATAATTTTTCTGACTTCTTTCGAAATATATTGAAGACAATATCTACTATGATCTCTGTTTCTGGTCTGGGAATGAGTACTTTGTTTGTAACTTTTAATTTTAAGTCTCTCCAAAAAGTTATCCCACAAAGGTATTGGATAGGGCAAGATTTCAGTAAATGATCGTCCCAGATAGATTCTAAAATTTTTAAGTTTTTTTTTAAATATAAGTTTCCCTTAGGATTTAAGATTATCGAATTTAAATCATTATTCGATATACCACCTATACAATCAAGTAAAACAGCAAAAGATTCTTGATTGCTTCCTTTAGAAAGTTGTTTTTTTTTCCAAAATAAAAATTCCTCTACAGTAATGCAAAGCATCTATAAAGCTTTAGCGTTTTGGACCAAGCCTACCTTTACTAGAATCAGAATAGAAGCTTGATTTTTCTCCATCTTGAGTAGAAATAAATAGACCTATAAGGAATATTGTTGGCACCCCTACAAATAAAAGACTAGCTACGAATCCAAAGTTTGTTGTTTCCATTTAATTAGTAGTTCAATATCACGTACTTAAGACTATAAACATATAACTTGGAATAAAGTGGAAAAATAAACAAATTTTATAAACTGATTAACAGTCTTAAACAATTTAGCGAGGTAATTTTTTATTTTCACTAATTTTTTTTAGTTCTTCCAGATTTGAGGGAGGAGATTGTGGTTTTGTTAGAATTACTGCAGATGATTTTATCAGTGTTTGGCAAGCAAGTCGCCAATTTTCTGGTCTATTTTTGAGTTTTTCCTCTTCAACAGTAGTGAGAGGGCTTAAAGAATTCTTGTTTCCTCCTTCAACTGAAATAAAACAAGTACTGCATTGTCCTGCCCCTCCGCAATTTCCTAAAATACCTTTTAATCCGTAAAGTTGTAAGTTTTCTTTCATTACCAATTCCCTTAAATTTTCACCAGGATTGCATTGAACTTCTAAATCCTCACGAATAAATCTGATAGTTGCCATTTTTTTAGTTATTTTTCTTATTTTGGCGTTTTACTTTGAGAATTGTGACCAAAATATTAACAATTTTTTGCTAAAAATTCCTTGTAAACTTAGTCCTGCAAATTGATTTACCCAATTTTTGCAAGAAAATAAATTTATTTACAAAAATCCCTGAAAGGAAAAAAAACCCTTACTATCGTTATGTTTAGCTGTTTATTCAGCATAGTTACTAGAAATTAACCGATGGGATTGCCTTGGTATCGAGTTCACACAGTAGTCATCAATGACCCAGGTCGACTACTTGCTGTGCATCTTATGCATACTGCATTATTAGCCGGCTGGGCCGGTTCTATGGCTCTTTATGAATTAGCCATTTTTGATCCTTCTGATGCTGTTCTCAACCCAATGTGGAGACAGGGGATGTACGTTATGCCTTTCATGGCAAGACTTGGTATTACAAGTAGTTGGAATGGATGGGATATTACAGGTGCTACAGGTGTTGATCCTGGGTTCTGGAGTTTTGAAGGTGTTGCAGCAGCACACATAGTATTTAGTGGACTACTGATGCTAGCCTCTATTTGGCACTGGACATACTGGGATTTAGATTTATGGGAAGATTCAAGAACTGGAGAGCCTGCTCTTGATTTGCCAAGAATATTCGGTATTCACCTTCTCCTAGCTGGTCTTACATGCTTTGGTTTTGGAGCATTTCATTGTGCAAACGTAGGGATTTGGGTTTCTGATCCTTATGGTCTCACTGGCCATGTGGAGCCTGTAGCCCCCTCCTGGGGAGTTGAAGGATTTAACCCTTTTAATCCAGGAGGAATTGTTGCTAATCACATTGCAGCTGGACTCATGGGAATTATTGGAGGTATTTTTCACATTACCAATAGACCTGGAGAAAGACTTTATAGAGCACTGAAACTTGGAAGTCTTGAAGGTGTTCTAGCTAGTGCATTAGCTGCTGTATTATTTGTCTCCTTCGTTGTTGCAGGAACAATGTGGTACGGTTCAGCTACAACCCCAGTCGAATTATTTGGTCCTACAAGATACCAATGGGATTCGGGCTATTTCAAAACTGAAATCAATAGAAGGGTACAAGCTGCTATAGACGATGGCGCAACTAAGGAAGAGGCATATGCTTCGATACCAGAGAAATTAGCTTTCTACGATTATGTTGGAAACAGTCCTGCAAAAGGGGGTTTGTTTAGGGTTGGAGCTCTTGTTAATGGTGATGGTTTGCCAACTGGATGGCAAGGTCATATTGCTTTTCAAGACAAAGAAGGTAACGAATTAGAAGTTAGAAGAATACCTAATTTCTTCGAAAACTTTCCTGTTATTCTTGAAGACAAAGAAGGTAATGTAAGAGCAGATATTCCATTTAGAAGAGCTGAGGCAAAGTATTCATTTGAACAGACTGGTATTACTGCGACCATTTATGGAGGAGATCTTAATGGTCAAACATTTACTGATCCTGCAGTAGTTAAAAGATTAGCTAGAAAGGCGCAACTTGGAGAAGCATTCAAGTTTGACAGAGAGACATACAAATCTGACGGTGTATTCCGAAGCTCTCCAAGAGCGTGGTTTACATATGCACATTTATGTTTCGGATTGCTATTCTTGTTTGGCCACTGGTGGCATGCTTCAAGAACTCTTTACAGAAATTCCTTTGCTGGTATTGATGCTGAGATTGGTGACCAAGTTGAATTTGGTTTATTCAAGAAACTTGGTGACGAAACCACTAGAAGAATCCCAGGAAGGGTCTAACTAAACTTTATTACTTAATCTTATGGAAGCTTTTGCTTACGTTCTTATTCTAACTCTCGCAGTTGTTACCTTATTCTTTGCTGTCGCCTTTAGAGACCCACCTAAATTTGATAGAAAATGAATTAGTAAAAAACCTCTTCTTAAAGAGGTTTTTTACTTTTCATAATTAAAATATTACTCTACTATTAGAGTTGAAGTGCAGCTTATTTCACCACATGCAGTGTCCAACCTGTCAAAACACCGATAGCAGAGTTTTGGAATCAAGATCTGCTGACAGTGGTAAAAGTGTTCGAAGAAGAAGAGAGTGCTTAAATTGCAGCTTTAGATTTACAACTTATGAAAGAGTCGAATCAATGCCAGTTTCAGTTATAAAGAAAGATGGCAGCAGAGAATTATTTGATAAACAAAAATTATTTACTGGTATATCCAGAGCTTGTGAAAAGACTAACTTCGGTAGTGAAGCAATTATTAATTTCGTTGATGGAATTGAATCGCAAATCGTTCAAGACTCAAATAAAGATATTAAATCGTCACAAATCGGAGAATTAATACTCAAAAATCTTAGAAAAGCAAACGAGGTTGCCTATATAAGATATGCCTCAGTTTACAGAAAATTTAATGGGGTAAAAGATTTTATTTCCACTCTTGAATCTCTAAAAGGAACTTCAAAAAATCAATTAGCTTCAATTTCATAAATTCAGCATCTTAAAGTGTAGAATACATATCACTAATGTTTTATTGTTATTAGTTTGCAGGCTAATAGCATTCCTTTCTAACTACCTTAGGTAGTCTGCGATACAGCAAATGAACGAAAATTCTTCCCAAACCATTAAAGAACTTTCTGAAGATCAAGAAATTAAAAATTCGTCTGACCTAGATAATGATTCAGCATCCAAAAATGAGGAGGATTTATCATTCGAGAAGAGCGATATACCTTCAGCAGATTCTTCCTCTAGCAGAACAAATACAGATTTTGACAACGCTGGATTTACACAAGAAGAATTTGCATCACTTCTGGGTAAGTATGACTATAACTTCAAACCTGGCGATCTAGTTAAAGGTACCGTTTTTGCGCTAGAACCCAAAGGAGCCATGATAGATATAGGAGCAAAGACAGCGGCCTTTATGCCTGTTCAAGAGGTTTCAATAAATAGGGTTGAAGGACTTCATGATGTTTTACAGCCTTCAGAAAGTCGAGAATTTTTCATAATGAGCGAAGAAAATGAAGATGGCCAATTAGCCCTCTCCATTAGAAGAATTGAATACCAAAGAGCATGGGAAAGGGTTAGACAACTCCAAAAAGAAGATGCAACTATATATTCTGAAGTTTTTGCAACAAACAGAGGCGGAGCTCTTGTAAGGGTAGAAGGCTTGAGAGGTTTTATCCCAGGCTCTCATATAAGTGCTAAAAAAATTAAAGACGATTTAGAAGGTGAATATTTGCCTTTAAAATTTCTTGAAGTTGATGAAGAGAGAAATAGATTAGTACTTAGTCATAGAAGAGCTTTGGTTGAGAAAAAAATGAACCGACTTGAGGTTGGTGAAGTTGTTATTGGTTCTGTAAAAGGTATTAAACCTTACGGAGCCTTTATTGATATTGGTGGAGTTAGTGGTCTATTGCACATTTCTGAGATTAGTCATGAACATATTGAGACCCCTCATAATGTTTTAAATGTTAGTGACCAAATGAAAGTCATGATAATTGATCTTGATTCAGAAAGAGGAAGAATTTCATTATCTACTAAAGCACTTGAACCTGAACCTGGAGATATGTTAACTGATCCTCAAAAAGTTTTTAGTAAGGCTGAAGAAATGGCTGCGAAATACAAACAAATGTTATTTGAACAAACTGACGATAACGAAGAGATCCTCACAGCTTCAGCTGAAAAAGTATAAGTTCACTTATTTATTTTGTGAAAGATTATCCTAACTTAAGTCTCATCTTTCTTTTACAAGTATTTTTTAATTTACAATAATTGATTTGTAACGATAATTTAATTTAGGATAAAGTCTAATTTCAAAATTCTTTAAATGAGTGATTTCATTTTCACTTCTGAATCAGTGACTGAAGGTCATCCTGACAAAATATGTGATCAAATTAGTGACGCTGTGTTAGATGCTTTATTGACAGAAGATCCAGAAAGCAGAGTTGCATGCGAAACTGTCGTTAATACGGGTCTTTGCTTACTTACTGGAGAAATAACTTCAAAAGCAAAAGTCGATTACATCAAACTTGTTAGAAATGTAATTAAAGAAATTGGATATGAAGGCTATAGAGCAGGTGGTTTTGACGCAAACAGTTGTGCTATTTTAGTAGCACTTGACGAGCAATCACCAGATATTTCACAAGGAGTTAACGATGCAGATGATGTAAACGATGATTTGGAAGATAATACTGGAGCTGGTGATCAAGGTATAATGTTTGGCTATGCATGCGATGAAACACCTGAATTAATGCCCTTACCGATTAGCTTAGCTCATAGATTAGCCATTCAACTTGCCAAAGTAAGGCATGAAGAAGTTCTTAATTATCTACTTCCTGATGGTAAAACTCAAGTAAGCATTGATTATGAAAAAGGGTTACCGGTATCTATTAATACTATTTTAATTTCAACTCAACATAATCCTGAGATTGATGGAGTAACAAATGAAGAAGAAATTCGTCAAAGAATAAAAGAAGATTTATGGAAGCATGTTGTAATTCCTGCTACTGAAGATTTAGAAATCAAACCAAACATAATCAAGACAAGATTTCTAGTAAACCCCACAGGAAAATTTGTAGTAGGCGGGCCTCAAGGAGATGCTGGGCTCACTGGCAGAAAAATTATTGTAGATACATATGGTGGATATGCAAGACACGGAGGAGGGGCATTTTCTGGCAAAGACCCCACAAAAGTAGATAGATCAGCCGCTTATGCTGCACGTTATGTAGCTAAAAGTATAGTTAAGGCAAAATTAGCAAAAAAAGCAGAAGTACAATTAAGTTATGCAATTGGAGTAGCAAAACCAATATCCATTCTCGTGGAAACTTTTGATACGGGCGTTCTTTCGCAAGTTAATTTGACTAAGCTAATTAAAGAGCACTTTGATTTAAGACCCGCAGCAATAATAAAAGAATTTAACTTAAGAAATCTACCCAAAAAAATGGGGGGTAAATTCTTTAGAAAGACTGCTTCCTATGGACATTTTGGCAGAAGAGATCTTGAGCTCCCTTGGGAAAATGTAGAAGAAAAAGCAGCCCAATTAGCCGAGGCTTCAAAAATCTTTTCATAAAATACTTTATATGCCTGATAATTTTTTTGGAGGGTTAGATTTTGGAACCAGTGGTGCAAGAATATCAATAATTAATCTTGATAAGAAATTAGTATATTCAAATTCAGTACCTTATTCATACAGTTTTAAAAATCCAAATTCTTGGATCAATTCTTGTGAAAATCTCTTAGTTAATTTACCTATTAGGATAAAAATTAATCTTGAGAAATTGGCTATCTCTGGCACCTCAGGAACTTTAACAGCATCTAATTTACATGGTGAGCCGATAGGAGAAGCAATACCTTATGATCATGCATGTAATGAAAATAAGACCCTTCTTGAATCACTGACTTTTGGAGAAGATCATCTGAGAACTCCATACAGTAGTCTTGCAAAAGCTTTAAAACTAATAGATAAATATGGGACAAATATACTTTTACGACATCAATCTGATTGGATCACTGGTTGGTTTTTAAAAGATTGGACTCATGGAGAAGAAGGCAATAATCTAAAACTTGGTTGGGATCTAAAAAAAGAATCATGGCCCAATAGCTTTCTCAATACTTCATGGCAAAAATGCTTACCTCAAATAATAAAAAGTGGGAAAATTATTGGACAAGTGAATTTTGATTTAGCAGAGAGATTTAACTTGAATAAGAAATTAACATTAATCTCAGGCACCACTGACTCTAATGCAAGTGTAATAGCTGCAGGTTTAGGTAAAGAAGATGGTATCACAGTTTTAGGAACAACTATTGTAGTTAAGAAAATTATTGATAAACCTATAAAAAAACAAGGAATTACAAACCATAGAGTAAACGGTGATTGGATATGTGGAGGAGCATCAAACGCAGGATGTGGTATCTTGTCTCAGTTCTTCTCTGATTTAGAAATAAAGGAGCTCAGTCGACAAATAAATCCATCGAAAAACACTTCTTTAAATCTTTTGCCTCTTAATAGTAAAGGAGAGAGATTTCCTATAAATGATTCTTTTTTAAAGCCGATACTTGGTCCAAGGCCAGTTAGCGACTCACTTTATTTACATGCATTATTCGAGGGTCTAGCTAAGATCGAATTGAAAGGATGGGAAAAGCTAGGCGAACTAACAGGTTCACTCCCAAAAAAAATTATTACTATTGGTGGAGGTTCTAAAAACCCTCAGTGGAGAAAAATTAGAGAAAAAATTATCAATATACCAATAGTTTCATGTAAAAAAACTACTTCATTTGGTACTGCCTTGTTAGCGATTAACTCAAAATAGAAGTTTTTTGGATATTTGATGAAGATATAAAATTTTTAATTAAAAGGGTTTCACAAACTACACATCGTAATTTAGAGTAGATAGGTTAGAGCCGGGATAGCTCAGTTGGTAGAGCAGGCGACTGAAAATCGCCGTGTCCCCAGTTCAAATCTGGGTCCTGGCACCTTTAAAACCCCGTCATAGATGGGGTTTTATATTTTCTAAGCATTTAGAAACTTTATTTTTTATTTTTTTAATTCGGAATTTTTAGTTTTCTACTCTGCAGACTTGACCAATCACACCCAGAATCAATTCATCTCCATTTGGATCTTGCCAATCAGCAAAATCATTGAAATTGCTACTTACTGCATCAATTGAGACATCGACGTCTCTGAATGATTTTTCAAAACAATTTATATCCATGGTATAAAGAATATCCTTTGTAATTTCACTTTTTGTTTTGGGGATAAATTTACTCAATACTCTTACTGAGCCGTCCTCATTCCTTTTTATACTTTGTCTATCCCATAACTGTTCACCATATTCACTTTTAGGGACTCCAACCCAATCATGAGGCAAAGCATCTGTTTGTCTTATTGAAATACAAAAGAAAAAGATTATCGAAATGAATGAACAAACGATATTTCTAAAAAATATTGAATTAAATTTATCCTTAGAATCAACCATGACTAAAGCTGAAATGCAAAAATCTTTTATTGAAAGTAAATATAAGATTAAAAATTTGTAAAAATTTTTATTGATTAGTATTTCTATTATAGATAGAATCGAATATTAAATTAAGAATTTACTTCCAGTAAATTTATTAGAAAAATAATGAATAAAATACAGAAATTTCTTTCAGTAGTTTTTTTCATAGCAATATTTGTTGTATTAATTTATTTAATCCAAAATTATGGAATTGAACCTTTAAGGAACAAAATAGAGAGTATGGGGATTTGGGCTCCTTTTGGAATATTCATCCTTAGAGGAGTAAGTATTATTTTACCTGCCCTTCCAAGTTCTGCTTATTCTCTGCTAGCTGGTTCATTACTAGGATTTCAAAAAGGTTACATGACTATAATCTTTTCTGATATCGTTTTTTGCCAAGCTGCTTTCTTTATTGCGAGAAATTATGGCCGGGTTCCTGTACGTAATTTAGTAGGCCAAAAAGCAATGCAAAAGATTGAAAGTTTTAATCAAAACCAGCTAGAAGAAAATTTCTTTCTTATGACAGGTCTCCTAATGACTGGCCTTTTTGATTTTCTAAGCTACGCAATTGGTATTGGAGGAACTCGCTGGAAAATATTTACCCCTGCATTATTAATAAGTCTTCTAATCAGTGACTCAATACTTGTCGCAGTAGGAGCTGGAGTTAGCCAGGGAGCAGGATTATTTTTAGGGATTGCTCTTTTGGGAATGTTTGCTTTAGCGACTATTTCAGGATTGGCAAAAAATAAAATGCCTAAATAAAAAACAGTTGATAATTTTGTAATGAAAGAAGAAAGATATGACATTTTCGCAAACAATAACTTTATAAATATTGATTCATGCAAGAATAGAGATCAATTAATTTTTAAAGTTATTAGATGACTCCATTTAGACCAACTTCATATAATCGCCCTGGAGAACAAATATCAACTACTCCTTCTGGATTAAAAGTAACTTCTGCAAAGAGATTAATGGTGGATTCAATGGTAAGAATGATACAAAAAGCAGAAAATCATTCCGTAGAAGATAAACTTGACGAAGAATCTAACAATAATTAATCAATTTATTGATAAAAGTATAGGTGAGTGGAAATCTATCAGAAGTACGCACACTTTAGCTTTTCAGGAATTTGAAAACTCAACTAGTAAAATATATATAAAACATATCAACAAAAAAAATAAAAAAGTCATTGAAATTTTTAAAAATTATAAATTTTGTTTAAACCTAGAGAGCATAGCCATTTCTATAAACTGGCAAGCTATTAGTGATTGGGACAACGATTATATCAGTGTGGGAGATGAAACTATTCTGATTTTTTTACCCAAAGATAAAAATTCAGGAATTGTTTTAAGAAATAAAGGTTATACAGAATCCTTTATTTCATCATCCAATTATTTTGTTGATGAACAAAATAATTTACATATTAAAACTATTTATAAATCAACAGTTTCCGAAGAAAGAATTTCATTTTTATCAACTCATGTAAGATCCAGATTTTCTACAATTAGAAATACAGAAAATAACTCAGTTATACAGACGTCCCATACTTCAGAGATAAGGAATTTAGCTAATTTAAAAGATTAATTACCCTTTCAAATTGAAACTCTGTTTCAGATATTAATTTAGGAAGAAAGCCTTTGTTTCCACGCATATTATTAATTGTTGAATTCAAATCAGAGATAGTTGCATCTCGCATTAATTCAAAAACCCTTCTTGCATTTCTTAAAGGTACCCCAAGAGCAAGATAAGTATTTTTAAGATCCTTCAAACAACTTTTTTCTAAAACTGATTCATCATTAGTAATTAAAAGATAAGCTACAATCCTTAGGATTATTTCTCCATCTCTTAAACAAACGGACATCTTGTTAGTCGTATTTAAAGATATTTTTGAATTAAGTGAATCTTGATTTTCGCAAATCATTGCTGTTACAGCGTCTGCTGCGATTGCATGTGAATTATTGGTTATGGAGCTTATTGCATCTAATCTTGAGTTTGCAGTATTAATAAATTCTTTTATATTGCTTAAATCATTTAATTTCTTATCGGCTGACAATAGTTGATTTTTCTTTGAAACTGACATTCCTGAAGTAAAAAATTTAAGATCGATCTTAAGAATAATACAAAGCTAGTAAAAACAATACAATTTCAAACTTAACGCAACGCTTCTTAATTAATAACTTCATTCCAAAGTGATAGTTAAAATAATTCAAATAAAAAATTTTTTCCGCTAATATAAAATTACATTTTTAATAATGTTTTGGATCAACAGGATTTAAAATTATCAAAAAAACTAATTTCCTCTTATAAAAAAAGACTGGAAAAAGAAATTCTAGATAGAAGTATGAAATTAAAGATGCCTCAAAATAAATTTGAAGAAATAATTAATAACAACAATGAACTTATAAATTTAAAAAAAGCGTTAGAAGATCTAGAAACGGAATCTGAATCTCATAGTAAAGTCTGATTTTTGAAAACCCTTCCAAAAGTGCCTCAAACCAACCATTTCCTTTTTAAGTCCCTAAACAATCAACAACTTCAAGCAGTAAGACACGTTTATGGACCACTATTAGTTGTAGCAGGTGCAGGTAGCGGAAAAACTAAGGCTCTTACTCACAGAATTGCAAACCTTATTGAGGGTAACTCTATAGATCCCTATAACATTCTCGCAGTCACTTTCACTAACAAAGCTGCTAAAGAAATGAAAGCAAGACTAGAGGTTCTTCTAGCCCAAGAATTAGCTTTAAATCAATTTGGTCAGCCTTGGACAACTCTCAAAGAAATTGATCAAAATCAATTAATAACAAACGTTCACCAAGAAAGGCTTCAGAACTTATGGATCGGTACTTTCCATTCTTTATTTTCAAGACTTCTGAGATACGATATTGAAAAATATACTGATCCAGAAGGCCTAAAATGGACAAGGCAATTTTCAATTTATGATGAAACAGATTCTCAAACATTAGTAAAAGAAATTATCAGTCAAGATATGAATCTTGACCCAAAAAGATATGATCCCAAAAAGATTAAAAGATTAATAAGTAATGCTAAAAATCAATGCTTAACTTCTAATGATCTTTTAGAAAAAGCAGATAATAATTTTGATAAAACAGTTGCAGAAGCCTACAAGAGATATAGAATTTCGCTCTCAAAAAATAATTCTTTAGACTTTGATGACCTTCTACTTTTGCCTGTTTTCTTATTGAGGCAAAATGATATAGTCAGAGATTACTGGCACAAAAGATTTAAACATATTTTAGTTGACGAATATCAAGATACAAATAGAACACAATATGAACTTATAAAATTAATTACAGTTGGAAATACTGAATCAAAAAAATTCTTCAATTGGGAAGATCGGTCAATTTTTGTAGTTGGAGATGCTGATCAAAGTATTTATAGTTTCAGAGCGGCTGACTTCAGAATTTTAATTGGTTTTCAAGAAGATTTTAAAACTTCAATCAAAGAGGATACAAAATCATCTTTAATTAAATTAGAAGAAAATTATAGGTCATCTGCCAATATCCTTGATGCTGCAAACTCACTAATTGAAAACAACTCGGAAAGAATTGATAAAGTTTTAAAGGCTACTAAAGAAAAAGGGGAACTTTTAACGTTACTCAGCTGTGATGATGAAATTTCCGAAGCAGAAGCAATTACCAATAAAATAAAATCACTCAATAACTATAATCAAAACCCAATTTGGAAAAATTTTGCAATTTTATATCGAACCAGAGCTCAGTCGAGAGTATTAGAAGAATCTCTTGTAAGGTGGCGAATTCCTTATACAATTTTTGGAGGATTGCGTTTTTATGATAGAAGAGAAATTAAAGATGCAATAGCATATTTGAAAGTTTTGGTTAATTCTTCAGATAACGTTAGTCTTTTACGAATCATAAATGTTCCTAGAAGAGGGATTGGTAAGACTACTATTCAAAAACTTAATGAACTATCTAATAGGTTAAATATCCCACTATGGGAAGTTCTTAATGATAAGCAAAGTCTTGAAGAGACAATAGGCAGATCATCAAAAGGAATTAATAAATTTACTGAAATTATGAATGATCTTCTGTGCTACCTAGAAAATTCAGGTCCTGCACAACTACTACAACTTATATTAGAAAAAAGTGGTTATTTAGGTGACTTGCTCTCTAGTGGGACTGAAGAATCTGAAGATAGAAGAAATAACTTACAAGAACTAATTAATGCAGCTACTCAATATGAAGAAGAAACAGAAAGTGGAGATGTAGAGGGATTTCTCTCTACAGCAGCCTTAACAACTGATAATGATACGAAGAAAAATAATCCTAACTCTGTAACTCTCATGACTCTGCATAATAGTAAAGGTTTAGAATTTCAAAATGTTTTTATCACTGGGCTAGAACAAGGTCTCTTCCCTAGCCATAGATCAATAGATACTCCCTCACTTCTTGAAGAGGAAAGAAGATTATGCTACGTAGGTATTACTAGAGCTAAAGAAAGAGTTTTCTTAAGTCATGCCAGAGAAAGAAGATTATGGGGTGGAATGCGTGAAGCAACAATTCCTTCAATATTTCTCTCGGAAATACCTGAAGATCTAATGGATGGAGAATTACCACAAACTGGTGGTGCTTCAATTAGAAGAGATTTGCATCTTGATCGTTTAACAAGAGTTGATCGAAACAACCCAAATGAATTTGTTAACAAACCAATAAATGCAGTAAGAAAATTATATTCAGGACCAAGTAAAGGGAAAAGCTGGATAGTTGGAGATAAGCTAATTCACTCAAAATTTGGGAAAGGTGAAATTATACATATTTTTGGGAGTGGGGAAAAAATATCTTTAGCCGTAAAATTTGGTGATAAAGGAAGCAAAATTCTAGATCCCAGATTAGCTCCAATTCGTTATGTAAGTTAAAACTCATGAACGATATCTCTGATTACATCCAAGGGGAATTAATCAAAACTCCATTTAATCTATATAACCTTATTACTAAATACATAGAATCTAATAACAATACTAAAGTGGCTTTTGTTGGCGGTTATTTAAGAGATTTGTTAATTAGTAAATTCCACAAAAAATCGTTTTCTAAACCTGTAGATATTGATCTTGTTATTGAAGGATCCTCAATTTCTCTTGCAAAATTTATAAAAAAAAATATCGTAAATGTAGATTTATGTTTAATCAAGGAATTTAATTTATACAATACTGTAGAAATAAATATTAATGACTATAAAATTGATATTGCTTCTGCAAGAAAAGAAATTTATTCTGCTCCAGGCTTAAATCCCACAGTAAATCAAAGTACTATTGAGGAGGATCTTAAGAGGAGAGATTTCACTATAAATTCAATAGCTTTCGAGGTCTCGACAAGGGAAATCTATGATCTTTATGGAGGAATTTCTGATATAAAAAGTAAAAAATTGAACTTACTTCACAGTAATAGTATTTCAGATGATCCAAGTAGATTAATTAGATGTGCAAAATATGCTTCAAGATTAGATTTCAATATTTCAAATAATTCCCTCAAACAATCTCAAGAAACAGTTAGACAATGGCCATGGAAAAGTTCAGAAACTCATCAGAAAATGATTTACCCTCCTGCACTAGGCATACGAATAAGGATGGAACTAGCTGAAATATGCAAACACGATAATTTGACTAATGTAATTTCGATAATTCATAAATGGGAAATTATCTCAATCTTAAATGAAAATATTAAAGTCGATAAAAGGTTTTTAAGAGGACTAAATTGGATTAAGAAGTTAAAGGGAAATCATATGCTTTACTTATTAAAAGATTCAGAAGATTTAGAAAAAGCATGTCAAAGATTTTTGGTAAATAATAGTGAGATAAAAATATTAGAAGATTATTTAAATATCAAAAAGATATTAAATACAAACCAAAAAAATTTCAATCATTTTTCTCCATCAAGTTGGACAGAATTTATTGAGGACAGAAACCTTAATGATGAGACAGTTAAATTATTAATTTGTGATGGAGGACCATACTGGCGTAAATTATTTAAGTGGTTATTTATTTACAAATTCATCAAATCAAAAAAAGATGGAGAAACTTTAAAAAAAGAAGGATGGAACCCAGGTAAGGAAATGGGAAAGGAAATTAAAAGATTAAGACACTTGGAAATTGACAAATTAAATAGAAATTAATTACATTTTTACAACTTCTCCAACCTTGTACCATTTATCCTTTAGAACATTTTCATATTTACGATTGCAACTAATCAACAAGGGGCCACATGTTTGAGGATCTAATAATAATGATATTCTCTCGTTAAAAGTCTCTTGATCTAATGAATTTTCGTTTAAAAAATTAATTATTCTTTTTTGCTTATTTACTTTATAAATTTTGTCAAAAATTTCTTTATTAGATTCAAAGAAAGTACTTTTAACATCTTTTCTTATTAAATCAAATACTCCAGGATAAGCTTTAAATGCAAATAAATCTAATAGAACTTTTAGTGGCTCAAGATTATTGCTTTGCCTATGTAAATTAGATGATTCAACCATTTCTTTAAGATGTCCAATAAATCCATATCCAGTAATGTCAGTAGCAGCATTGACTAATGATTCTTTAAATTGATTTTGAAAAAGATAAATTTCATCAATCAAATATTGCTGACTTTTTACTAAATTATTAATTACTTCAGAAGAACTACCTAACATATTAATATTTTGCATTTGACCGGCATAGTAAATCCCAACGCCCAGAGGTCTAGACATCATGAGAATATCTCCAATATTCATTCCAGATTTAAGCCATGGTTTTGCTCCATTTTTCAAAATGCCTTGGACAGTTAAAGAAATATCTATTCCTAATGAATAAGGTTTATTTGCTAAACTTCTTGCCTCGAAAGTATGGCCTCCAAGTAATTTACCTCCATGATCCTCAACTGTTGATTTAATACCTTGAAGAGATTGAGAAAAGAGGTAACTCTGAAACTCCCTTTCAACTTTTGGTAATGATATTAAAGCCTGTGCGGATGAAAGTTTTGCGCCGCATGCCCACAAATCTGAGCAAGCATGCAAAGTAGTAATTTTTGCATTAAGCCAAGGATCACTTACTAAAGCAGGAAATCCATCTATACTTTGCAAGATAATATCTTTACCATTTTGATATATCTCAACTGAATCTTCAGGAGATGAAGCAAAAGAATCTAAATTAGAATTTATTAATGATTTATTCAAAACAATCTGAGGAATTTTAGCTGCACAACCCCTGCAATCATTCGATGAAATATTTTTTCCACTACCTTTCATAATTAGCCTTTTTGATCTGAACTTTTTAATAAAGTTGAGATCAATTTTATGCTTTAAAATCCAAAAAATAAAAGAAGGGCCGAAAACAAAATTGCGATAAATAGCAAAAGCCTTTGGACGATGACTTGGAAATATATTTACTATTTGCAATCCGATCTTTTGAGGAAACCACTTTTTTAATGATCTCCCTTCTATATCTTTTTTTAGATTTTGTACTAATGTATTTACAACTTTTACTGCAAAAACTCCCGATGCTGGTCTTTTTGCTGAACCTACAACTGCGCAATCACCAACAGCAAAGATTCCAGAGAAACTTTTTATCTGCAAATTCTGATTTGTAATTATTCTGCCATAAGAATCCGAATCTAATAATTTTTTTTGTGCCCATAACGGAGATGTATTTCCAGTACATAAAAGAATCTTGCCATAATCAAAATTAATTTTTTCAACTAAATCAATATTTGAATTCCGTAAACTTTTTAGAATTGTATTATTAATTTTTCTTGAATCACATAATAGTTTTAAAGGTCTTTCTCCCCATCTTTTTCTTAAAGCATATGATACTTCAATTGCAGCAAGGCCACTCCCAACAATTACAAATGGAAGTTCATTAACTGAATCAAAAATGTCCTCTTTTAGTATTGATTCATAAGACCTTAAAAAAGGTTTAATTAAAAAGGCATTTCGATTTTTAACTAGTGGTTCAAATTCTTTTGGAATTATTGTTTGACTTCCATAATTAAGCACCAACTTTGAATAATTAACTGAAGGTCTATTACTTAGAACAATTTTCTTTAAATTGAAATCAATATCCTTTACTTCTTCTTCTATAAAAGATACTTTTGCATTTTTTGCTAAAGATCTTATATCAATTAAACTCTCTTCTAAAGTTATTGATTTTGAAATCACCGAAGGGAATGTAGCCGAATAAACCAAATGAGAATCTCTAGATATAATTGAAACAGGAATTTCTGGCATTAATTTCGGAAACATTAACCATTTCTTCAATAAAGAAACATTTGAGTGTCCTCCTCCAATTAGTACCAGATGATTAAAAGTCATTTACATCACTATGAATAAAGAACATTTATTACCAATTGAGAAATCAAGATTAGGAGTGATTGGTGGAAGTGGATTTTATTCAATGGATCAAATAGAGTACTTAAGAGAACTAGAAATCAATACTCCCTATGGTAAACCTTCTGATTCAATAAAAGTATATAATCTAGGAAACCTAGAGATAGCATTTATTCCTAGACATGGGAGAAAACATAGTTTAAATCCTTCTGAAATCCCTTACAAAGCTAATATTTGGGCTCTTAGATCAATAGGAGTAAGATGGATTATTGCTCCATCAGCAGTTGGTTCATTACAAGAACAGATAAGGCCACTTGATATAGTGGTTCCAGATCAATTTATAGATCGGACAAAGAATAGACCTGCAACCTTCTTTAACGAGGGAGCTGTTGCTCACGTAACTATGGGAGATCCCTTCTGCACAAATTTATCACGTATATTAAGTGAAATCGGAGAAAAAAATATTCCTGGCGGTAGACAATTGCATAGAGGAGGTACCTATCTAGCAATGGAAGGTCCAGCTTTCTCAACTAGAGCAGAATCTAATTTATATAGGAGTTGGGGATGTTCAATAATTGGAATGACGAACCACACAGAAGCAAGATTAGCTAAAGAAGCTGAAATAGCTTACTCCTCCTTATCCATGGTTACTGATTATGATTGCTGGCATCAAACTCATCAAGAAGTTTCTGTAGAGATGGTTTTGGATAATCTTAGATCAAATACTGAAGTAGCTAATAAAATAATATTTGAAGTAGCTAAATTAATTGAAAAAGAAAGACCAAAAAGTAAGTCTCATTTTTCATTAAAAGATGGATTGATAACCCAAAAAGAAAATATCCCAAGCTCCACAAAAGAGAAGCTAAGGATATTCACTGATTCTTATTAGGATTAATTGATATTAGTGATTATCAGGTCAAGGTAAGATTTGTTAGCCCCCGGCTCCAACGCCTTGGTATGAACCGTAGAAGAATATACCTAAAACGAAGATAACTGCAATTCCACCTGCTGTAGCAACAAGCCATAGAGGAAGAGTTCCTTCAGTCCATCTTCTTTCCCATGCAACTGCTGGTCTACCGTCGGGAAGTCTATCTGGAATTCTTCCATCAGGTCCTTTTAATTTACTCATAGTTTTAATTTAATTGAAAAAGTAACTGGAAAATAAAATTCCCAATACAAAGACTGATAGTAAGCCTAAATAAAGGCTTGTACGATTAAGTTCAACTGGAACTTTGTTAGGATTTTCGTTTACTTGCATGATTGTTAAATTTATCGGGCTACGAATTGCATAGCAGCAATGGAACCCAAAAAGAATACTGATGGAATAGCTAAAGCATGAACTGCTAGCCAACGAACAGTAAATATAGGATAAACGCGGACTTCCGCAGCCTGCATTGGAGCTTGAGAATTAGACATAGTTATTTTGTTCTTAAATCAAGTTGAGACTTCGCTTCAAATCTTTGAGTTACAACAGGAGCTTTTGCTTCAGATGCCTGAAAATAACTATCAGGACGAGGGGTACCGAAAGCGTCGTAAGCCAAACCTGTGTATACGAATAAGAAGCCTGCTATAAAGATAGCTGGTAATGTTACTGCATGAATAATCCAGTACCTAATACTGGTGATTATTTCAAAGAATGGGCGTTCACCCGTTGAACCTGCGGCCATAATCACAAATGTTTACCATATGATCTTACAGTGTAAAATCATAAGTTCGCGAAGAAATTAACAGCTTGGTTACAGACAGTTGTTAAATTAATCCAAAATTAAGATTTTTTTTATTATTTTTTTTAAGTTATTACAGATTTAGCCATTCCATTTAAGAATGTAACCACGCTCGCCAAGTATGAATCCTTTTTGATTATCTAAAGACTCTTTATCAAGAAAAACTATTTTTATGTAGTTAGTAGGCAATGCAGAAGCAAGAGGATCTGAATTCCAAGTTTCACCTTGATCTTTACTTACTATTAAAGTGCCATTACCACCGCCAGCCCATATGTCACCATTTGGATCCCAGCCCATATCTAAATAATTGTAACCATTAAGAATAGGGATAATAGGCTTTGACCAACTTTCTAGATTATTAGAATCTTCATTAAATCTAATTTCCGCGCCTCTTGAAAGCATCCATAAACTTCCTTCTGGATTATAACCAATGCTTTGCACTCTCTTACTACTTGCTCTTTGGTGAGCAATCCAAGTATTACTATCACTATCAAGAGTAGAGAAGAAATTTCCAAGACTGCTTACGCTCACATAATCACCGCTAGATGTTCTTCTTAAATCTCTTATACCTCCCTGTTCCGAAGGGTCTGATACTTTTGCCTCCCACGTTTCACCGCTATTGGAGGTTTCATAAATAGCTGCTGAGGTTGTTGCCAATTGAGCAACTCCTTCATCAATAGTGGTAACTAAGAAAGGTTGGCCTGGTAACTTCCCAAGTGAAAGCCTAGTCCAATTTTTACCTTCATCTAAAGTATGCATTACTAGAGAGGGTTGCCCTATTAACCAACCTTCAGAACCTTTAAAATCAATATCGAGAAGGCGAAAGTTCTCTTCAGCAGAAATATCTAATGATCTTTTTTCCCATGTTTCACCACCATCAGTAGATTCCATAATCAATCTGTTTGAGCCTACTAAAAACCCATGATTATCATCTATAAAATCAACATCTAAAGCATTAGCCTGATCTTCAAACTGAATTGTTTTCCAAGGGCTGCTTTCATTCATCTTGACGCCTGTAGATGAACAACTGCTTAAAACAAAACAGAGAACTACAGATAAAAGAAGATTAGGAATACTGGTAAAAAATTTTTTCATTTAATTATATTAATGCAAAGAGTACAAAGAAAGGAACATAGCCGCAGCAAACGCTAAACCTCCAAAAATTAATATATTTTTTTGTCCAGGAGGTAAACTATTAAAACCAAACCCATAAACTAAATTTTCTTCAAAACCACTAGGTTTTGCTCTAGATCCAATATCCTTATAAAAATTTTTACCGGCTCGACAAACAGGGCAAGCAAAAGTATTCCCATCCAACTCTGAAAAAGGCGTATTTTTAGGTATGTTTAATTTTTTATTTCCTTCAGACGGATCATAAATATATCCACAACTTCTACATTCGAATCTATTTTGTTCTAGATTAAGTGTAGGTTGTTCAACATTTACTCCTGAGGGATTTTCAGAAAGTTTCTCTTTCTCAAAGTTTTCAACTATTTTGTTTTCCTCAGAGGCTGGTTGAATGTTTTCACTCACGGTTTATTATTGTTCTTTAAGAACTTTAAAAGATTTTGCTAAATTAAGCGACTTTTATTCAAAATTAATTTTTTAAGATGTTTTTATTAACTGGTTATGAATACTTTTTAGGTTTCCTTCTAATTGCAGCAGCTGTTCCAGTATTGGCTCTAGTTACTAATTTCATCGTTTCCCCAAAAGGCAGAACAGGGGAAAGAAAACTTACATATGAATCTGGAATGGAGCCTATCGGAGGAGCATGGATTCAATTTAATATTCGTTATTACATGTTTGCCTTGGTTTTCGTTATATTTGATGTTGAGACAGTATTCCTTTATCCTTGGGCTGTTGCCTTCAATAGGTTAGGATTATTAGCTTTTATTGAAGCTTTAATCTTCATTGCAATACTTGTTATTGCTCTGGCATATGCATGGAGAAAAGGTGCTTTAGAATGGAGTTAAAAAATTGAATCCACAATTATCCCCAAAAGCAATAAGAGAAATCCGAGAAGGAACTTGTAATCCTCTCGGTGCTCCCCAAGTTACTACAGATTTAAGCGAAAACATTATATTGACAAGTCTAGACGATCTTCATAATTGGGCTAGGTTAAGTAGTCTATGGCCCCTCCTTTATGGAACAGCTTGTTGTTTTATAGAATTTGCTGCCTTAATTGGATCAAGATTTGATTTTGATAGATTTGGATTAGTACCTAGAAGCTCACCACGGCAAGCAGATTTACTAATAGTTGCAGGGACAGTAACAATGAAGATGGCACCCGCACTTGTAAGACTTTATGAGCAAATGCCTGAACCAAAGTACGTTATCGCTATGGGTGCTTGCACAATTACAGGGGGAATGTTCAGTGCAGATTCTACAACTGCTGTAAGAGGTGTTGATAAATTAATACCAGTTGATTTATACCTCCCAGGATGCCCTCCCAGACCAGAAGCGATTTTTGATGCTGTAATTAAATTAAGAAAAAAAGTTGGTAATGAATCAATTTTGGAACGCCCAAAAACAGAACAAACTCATAGATACATAACATCTGATCACAAAATGAATCTCGTTTTCTCAGAAAATACAGGTGAATATCTAAACAAAACTTCAGCCAAGGTAATACCTCCTTCAAAAAAAGAAAAAATAACCGAATTACCTGAAAATACCGAAAAAACTGAAATTATTAATACTGTAGAAGATTAATGGAACAAGACGGTTTAGCTAAATCCTCAGATACTTCAATAGAAAAAGGGGGGTTTATTAGTCAATCTTTGTCTAAAGATGGGATTCCAAATCAATCTTTATCTGATGATCATATAGGAATTGAAAATATTTCTGTGGAACCTAACAAATTATATGAAGCAGTATCTGCCTTAAGAAATTACGGTTTCAATTATCTCCAATGTCAAGGGGGATATGATGAGGGACCAGGAAAAAATCTCGTGAGTTTCTACCATTTTATAACAGTTGATGACTTACAAAAAATTGAAAAAATTCAAGAAGTCAGATTAAAAGTTTTCTTAAAAAGAGATTCTGATTTATCAATTCCTAGTTTATATGAAATTTTCAAAGGAAGTGATTGGCAAGAAAGAGAAACTTTTGATATGTATGGAATAAACTTTATTGATCATCCAAATCCCAAAAGACTATTAATGCCTGAAGATTGGAAAGGATGGCCACTACGAAAGGATTATATCCAACCAGACTTTTATGAGCTTCAAGATGCTTATTAGTTTAATTTTTTTAACTTGCGATATATAAACATAACCGCTCTTGCTAGTCTTCTAGGGTCATGTCTAAGAGTTGGAGTTATTCTTTTTGAATACAGCGGTGCCTGCAAAACATAATAACCTTCAGACAATAATTTTTCTTTTTTACATTTAACAGGTTCTGCTCCCCTACTTTCGTAATAGTCTACTAAAGGAGACTTTTCGAATTGATCCTGAGATAAGATGGCATTAAAAATTCGAGTATTAACTCCAAAATTTGATAATTGTTTTTCTATTGATTTGATATGTTGATAAACATCAAGTCCATCTGTCTCTCCAGGCTGAGTCATCAAATTACTTATGTATATTTTGGGAGCATTGCTTTGCAATAAAGCATCTACAATCTCTGGTACTAACAAGTTAGGCAATAAAGAGGTATAAAGACTTCCTGGCCCAAGAACAATCAAATCAGCATCTTTAATAGATTCTAGAGCACTCGGGAGGGCAGAAGGATTTTCTGGTAAGTAACCAATCCTTGAAATTAATTTTCTTGATTTACTGATATTACTCTCACCAAAAATTTTTTCGCCGTTATCTAATTCGGCCCATAACATAACATCAATATTTGTTGCCGGCAAAACTTGACCTTGTACCGCCAAAACCTTACTGGATGCTTGTACTGCTTTTTCTAAACTGCCCGTAATTGTTGTTAAAGCTGACAAGAATAAATTTCCAAAACTATGTCCCTCTAAACCACTTCCTCCTGAAAATCTATACTGAAATAATCTAGTTAAAATAGGTTCTTCGTTTGATAACGCAGCCAAACAATTTCTAATATCTCCGGGAGGTTGCACCCCTAATTGTTTTCTTAGTATTCCACTACTTCCGCCATCATCTGATACTGTTACAATCGCTGTGATATTACTGCTGTAATTTTTTAAGCCCTTCAATAAAGTAGATAATCCTGTACCTCCCCCAATTGCAACAATGTTAGGGCCTCTTTTTAATTTACTCTTAACCCTTAATGCATCAATCAAAAATGTATTTTTTTCTGGAGCAAGCGCATTTTGAATAGAGTTAATACTTCTATTTTGTCCGATCCCGATTAATAAAAGTCCAATTAAAAAAATTAATGGCCCCAATAATGAAACGGGCAAAATACTTGTTAAACCTGCCAT
>QCEQ01000010.1 GCA_003278525.1 Prochlorococcus sp. AG-355-P16
GTATCCAAACAAATATTATTGGGACTTCAAATGTTGTTTTGGCATGTATGAAAAGCAATATTAAATTAATTTATATTTCTACTGATTATGTATATCCTGGAATTGATGGAAACTACAAAGAAGAAGATCCCTTGTCGCCCTTCTCAGAAGAAAATGATGGAATTTCAAAATATGGATGGTCAAAATTAGGAGGAGAATGTGCAGTAAGGCTGTTAGATAGATTTTTGATTATAAGAGCATGCTTATGTGATTTCCCTTTCCCTCATAAAGCTGCTTTGGTAGACATTAAAAAGAGTCTGATTTTCACCAAAGATGCAGCTCCAATAATAATGAAATTGTTAGATTGCGATGGAATTATTAACTTAGGCGGAAAATCTCAAACAGTTTTTGATTTTGCAAAAAATACTAATAAAAAAGTTTTGCCAATCAATAGAGACCAAGTAAAAGAAGTAAGGATTGCCCCTAATACTTCCATGGATATAAGTAAGCTTAATAAAATTCTTTTGAAAAAAGATGTTCTATAAGAAATAATTTATTATAAATTTCACGCTTCCTGCAGGATTCGAACCTGCGGCCCACTGCTTAGAAGGCAGTTGCTCTATCCAGCTGAGCTAAGGAAGCATTTATTTATTATATCCGACAGGCTATATTCGATACAATAAAAATAATCCTTTCAAATTATTTAGTAAATTAAAGATAAGATCTGCAAATAGAATTATTTATAAAATTTCCCTAGAATGTATAGGTAACAAAGTTATTATTATTTTGAGTAAAAGGCTTTCAGAGAAACAAAAAGAAGAGATTATTCAAAGTTTTTATAATGGAAAAACTTTGGATGAATTATCAGAAGAATTTAAATTTACTAAATTAACAATTACAAGACACTTAAAGAAATATCTAGGAGATAATAAATTTAGAGAAATAAACGGCAAGAAAAAACTTCTCAGCAATACTTTTTTAAGTAATAAATACTCTTCAAAAAATGATGTCTTAGAACAATCTGATAAAGAAATACTATCTCAGAAGAATTTAAAAGGAGATTTTAATGATGGTATAGCACCATTAGATCAATTTTTAGAATTAGTACCACTTGATTATGAGATTGAAAATAGCCCCCAAAAAGATTTATCTTCAATTTCTATATCAGATGTAGATTTACCTAGTACCGTTTATATGATTGTAGATAAAAATAGTGAATTACAAACAAAACTTATAAAGGACTGCCCTGATTGGCAATTTCTCTCAGAAGATGAATTACTTAGAAAAACTATAGAAATATATCTTGACTTGAAAGTTGCTAAGAGATTTTGCAATAAAGAAGAAAAAGTAATTAAAGTTCCTAATACAGAAGTTTTTAAAATTGCCTCTCCTATATTGTTATCTAAGGGGATTTCTAGAATTGTTTTGCTGGATAAATTGATATCGCTATAAGTTATTATTCTTATTCTGAAAATTCAGTGGTAGAAGATTGCCAATTATTGATCCAGAAATAAAACTAATACCAATTATGAAACTTGTTGGTAATTCAACAGTTTCGTCAACTATAAAATTAACCTTTACTTTATTTGCGCTATTTTGTATCCCCAAAATCAATATAAAAAATAAACTTGAGTTAAATAAAAATGTAAAAAAAATTTTTTTTGCTATGAAGACCATAATCTAAACGTCAAGGGATATAAAGATTCTAATACAAATCATATATAAGACTTTTTGTGAGTTTATTTTTCTTCGCTAGATATTTTGAAGCAGCTGAAAGACTCAGCCCCGCTTCAATTAAATCACAAAGTTCTTTTTTTAAAATAGGTTTATTAAATTTTTCGATTTCCGATTTTTTCCTACCTTTTATTACTATTGTAATTTCTCCCAATACCTCCATATTTTCAAAGTAACTTAAAACCTCGTCAATAGTATTGCCGACATGCTCTTCAAATTTTTTTGTCAATTCACGAGACACATGAATTTCTCTTTCTCCTCCACAAAAATCTTTTAATTCTTTAAGAAGTTTTATTATTCGATGTGGAGATTCATATATTATTGTAGTCTGCTCATTTCTACTTATTTTGTAAAAAATTTCTTCTCTTTCTACTTTCTTTTTTGGGAGAAAGCCTTCAAAGCAAAAATTTGAAGATGGCATTCCGCTTGCTACTAAAGCTGTTATCGCAGCACATGGTCCAGGGATGCAGATAACATCAATATTCTTTAATTTCGCATTAATTATTAGATCTTCTCCTGGATCGCAGATGCTTGGCATACCTGCGTCACTTACCAGCGCGACTGAATATCCTCCCTTTAGATTATCAATTATACTTGATATTTTTTTATAAGAATTATGTTGATTAAAACTTATCAGTTTATTACTTATTGAGAACCTGCTCATTAATTTCTTAGTTTGTCTAGTGTCTTCACAAGCGATTAATGATACATTTTTCAGAATATTTAATGCTCTATTTGAAATATCATTTAGATTTCCTATTGGAGTACCCACGATGTATAAAACTCCTTTTTCAGGCTCTTCATTTCTATGCGATAATGTAGGATATAAACTCATTTTGTGACTAAATTACCTATTGGTGTTGATATTAATCATCTTATCGATGATTTGAGAATTTTCAGTTGGGAAGCAAAAGATATTTTTCTTCACTATTTTCAAGTTGTAAAGGATAAAAAAAATATTATGAGCAACGAGGATATTAATGATCCTGTCACACACGCAGATATAAAAGTAAATAAATTGATTATCCGAAGAATCAATGAAAAATACAAAAATGTTAGTTGGGATATTTTGAGTGAAGAAAATGTGAAATTAATTTCCGAAAAGCGTAATTTTAATGCTGAATGGTTATGGGTATTTGATCCCTTAGACGGAACAAGAGACTTTATACAGGGTTCTGAAAATTATGCTATGCATCTAGCCCTGAATTATAAGAACAAACCAGTATTAGGGGTTGTTTTAATTCCTAGTAAGGGCGAATTATGGATTACTGATGGTAAAGAAACTTGGTATGAACTCAGGGACGGTATGAAGAGAAATTTTACAAATTCAAAAAAAAAGTCTTTCAAAGAACTTACTCTTGTTACGAGTAAAAATCATAAAAATTTAGTTCTTAATTCTTTAGTAGAACAAGTAAAATTTAAAAAAGTTATTTCAATGGGAAGTATCGGTTGTAAGATTGTTTCTATTTTAAAAGGTGAAAGCGATGTGTATATTTCTTTAAGTATGCCTGGACAAAACTGTCCAAAAGATTGGGACTTTGCTGCACCTGAGGCAATTTTAAAAGCGTCAGGTGGATCTCTAACAGATTTAAATAATCAAGATATCAAATATAATCAAACAAAATTCCAGCAATGTGGAATAATCGTTGCATCAAACAATAGAGTCAATCATAAGAAATTATGCGATTATTTAAAAGATGTTATCAGAGTAAATGATCTATATCCTCTTGATTATTTTTAATTAAGAGGGGCAACAGGAGTTGGAGTTGGTTGGGGATAAGACATGCCTCCATTTTGCGAAACTCCTCTTAGCGTTAAATTGATCCTTCCTCTACTATCAATTTCACGAACTCTGACTGTTACATCATCTCCTTGCCTTACAACATCTTCTACTCGCTCCACTCTTGCTTCGGATAATTGAGAAATATGTACCATACCTTCTTTCCCTGGGAGGATTTCTACAAATGCACCGATTGGAATAATTCTTGTTACGACGCCAGAGAAAATTTCTCCTTCATGAACCTTTCTAGTTAATCCCTCTATTATCTTTTGAGCTTCTTCAGCTGCAGCCCCATCGTGGGAGGCGATGGTCACTATGCCTCCGTCCTCAATATCGATTTTTGTGTTAGTCCTTTCAGTGATACCTTTTATAGTTCTTCCACCAGGTCCTATGACAGTTCCAATTAGTTCTGGATCTATCCTGAAGCTTAATAGTCTGGGAGCGTGTGGGGATAGAGATTCTTGAGGTTTGTCTATAGCTTCTTGCATTTTTTCTAATATATGAATCCTGGCTGGCCTCGCTTTTTTAATGGCATCAGAAATAACATTAACTGGTAAACCTGTGATTTTCATATCCATTTGTAATGCTGTTATACCTTTTTCAGTACCGGCAACTTTGAAGTCCATATCTCCCAGAAAATCTTCAATTCCTTGTATGTCTGTAAGAATACGTATTTCTTTACCCTCCTTTATCAAACCCATAGCAGTTCCGCTCACCGGGGCTTTTAAAGGAACTCCTGCATCAAGCAATGAAAGTGTGCTTCCACATACTGATCCCATAGAAGTAGATCCATTAGAACTTAGTACTTCACTAACAACTCTTAATACGTATGGGAACGTTTCTTTCCCAGGGAGTACTGGGATTATGGCTCTCTCTGCTAATGCTCCATGACCGATTTCTCTTCTACCCGGAGTTCGCATTGGCCTAGTTTCACCAACCGAAAAAGGCGGAAAATTATAATGATGCAAATATGTTTTCTCAGTACTGGGATTAAGGTCATCCATTTCTTGAGCATCACTCGGAGTTCCTAAAGTCGTTGTGGATAAAACTTGAGTTAACCCCCTTTGAAATAAAGCTGAACCATGAACTCTTTTTGGAAGTATTCCAGCTGAAGCAGATATCTTTCTAACTTCATCTAGATTTCTACCATCAACTCTTTTCCCTTCATTAATAATTTGTGATCTCATTAATTTCTTTGTAAGTTTCTTAAAGTCAGAACTTAATAACTTATCATTCTCTGATAGAAGAACTTTTAGTTGGTTATCTTCCTTCAGAGATTCAATTTTTTCTTGAGTTTCAACTTTTATTTTTTCGAGTTCAAGATCCCTATCCTCTTTCGAATGATCAAATTTCTTTAAAACCAACTCAATAGCTTTTGTACAGTTTTTTTCCAAATAAGAAGGTAATGTTTTATCCTGTTCAGGCTCCGATGGCTTAACCTGTTTTATTCCTAAATCTTTTAGTAAGTCCTCTTGAGATTTAATAAGTTCAGTAACCGCCTCATAACCAAAATCTATGGCTTCGATAGTATCTTGCTCAGATAATTGGTTAGCACCTGCCTCAATCATTACAATACCGTCAGTAGATCCTGCAACGACAATATCTAAATCTCCTTTTTCTATTTCTCTGTAGCTTGGATTTAAGATGAAATCATCACCAATCAACCCAACTCTAACGGCAGCCATTGGGCCATAGAACGGAATCTCTCCAAGTAGAGTTGCTATTGAAGCTCCTGTAACAGCTAAAACGTCTGCAGGTACTCTTTCATCTAAAGAAAGGCATGAGGCAACTATTTGTATTTCATCCCTCATCCATGAAGGGAAAAGAGGTCTCATTGGTCTATCTATCAATCTTGAGATTAAAGTAGCTCTTTCTGGAGGACGACCCTCTCTCCTCATAAATCCACCTGGAATTCTTCCTGCGGCATATAGTTTTTCCTCATAATCACAAATTAGAGGTAGAAAGTCTGAAACTTCTTTTTTCTTAGTTTTTGTCGCTGTAACTAAAAGAGATGTATCTCCACACTCAATCATTACTGATCCACTTGCTTGAGGAGCATATAGTCCTGTAGTTAGTCGTATCTCTCGTCCGTCAAACGTGATCGACTTATTTTGTCCTTCCACTGTTTAAATTATAAATCTATACATGTTTTATTCTTACATCTTAAAGGGTCATATTGAGTAAATTATTTAAATAAACTGTAAATATTATAAAAAAGGTATAAAAAATTAATTTCTTGAAAAAAAAATTTGTTTATTGAGATTATAAAAAATATTAATAATTTATATCAAGAATTATTTTTCTACCAACTAGACTTTACAACTCCTGGAAGTTCACCATTGTGAGCTCTTTGTCTTAATTGATTTCTACATAAACCAAAATCTCTATAAACTCCTCTTGGTTTACCTGTGGCCCAACATCTATTTCTAACTCGATTAGGTGCAGAGTTCCTTGGAAGGCCTTGAATCTTTCTATGTATTTCTAACCTTTCCATTGGATCTTTTGCAGCATTAAATTCATCTAATAGTGATTTTCTCTTTGCAGCATATTTCTTTACAAGTTTTTTGCGTTTTACCTCTCTAGCAATCATGGACTTTTTTGCCATCTAAAAATTTTTGTAAACTTTCATTATTTTAACAGCTTGAATGTCAAATATTGAAATTTAATTATTGGTTTAATAATCTTTGTACGATTAAAAGTTGACTTGTATCTCTAATAATAAGCAATACGCTTAATCCAACCAGCAGAAAGAAACTGGATTGAGTAACAACCATTTGTACTTTAACTGGTACAGGTTTTCCCCTAAATCCTTCAATTAAAGTAAAAACTAGTTGACCTCCATCTAAAAGTGGTAAAGGCAGTGAGTTGAGAACTGCTAAATTTATAGATATTAAGGCCGCGAATAATAATATACCTGTACCTCCCTGTTGTGATAGCTGAGCGCCAATTTCAACGATTTTTACCGGTCCACTTAATTGTTGGGCTGTTGAGGCGAAATTTGTTATTAAACCTTTATAACCTTGTATTGTTTTAACTAAAAGTGATGAAAACTCATGATTAGTGTATTTAAAAAGTTCGTATAAGTTTTTTGTTTTTTTAGTTTCTTTCCTTATATTTGGTTGTAATTGAGCGCCAATTGTGCCCTTACCATCTACATTTTTTGGGACTAAAGTTAAATCTTTTAAAAGTCCATCTCTCTCGATTTTTATTGAAATAGGGTTCTCTGATGAATTTTGAATCTCTTTTACCAAGATAGAAACAGCTTGATCACCTGCTCCTAAAGTATTAGTTTCAATTTTTATGATTTTGTCGCCTGCCTCTAAGCCAGCTAGATCAGCAGCTTTATCTGGCTGTGTAGCTAAAACTAAAATCCCTGGTTCTGGCTCATAAGGTATTCCAACTGTAGTTACATTTAAAATTAAAATAGAATAAGCAAGAATTAAATTAGCAAATACTCCAGCAGATATTACGATCACCCTTTGTATTACTGGCCTATTTTTTAAAAGGTTTGGATCTTTTGGATCTATATTGTTAATTTCTTCATCAGGGAAGGAAACAAATCCCCCTAATGGGAAGGCTCTTAATGAATATGTTATGTCTTTATATTTTTTTTGAATTATAGATGGTCCAAATCCAATAGAAAATCCATCAACGTATATACCTTGTAAAATTGCGGCAAGAAAATGCCCCATCTCATGAAAAAAAATAAGGAATCCTAAAACTGTTATTGAGGTTAAAACGTTCATTAATTTATACTAAGCTGTTTTTATAAAATTTGATCCAAAATATGGGACTAAAGCTTCTGGAAGCTTAACGCTCCCATCTGGTTGTTGGCCATTTTCAAGAATTGCAGCCATTGTTCTTCCAATTGCTAGACCACTGCCATTTAAAGTGTGTATAAATTGATTTTTTTTATCAATCTTTGTTCTTATTGAAGATCTACGTGCTTGAAAGTCCCAGCAATTACTGCAACTAGAGATTTCTCTATAGCATTTACTACTTGGTAGCCAGACTTCAAGATCAAAAGTTCTACAAGAAGAGAATCCCAAATCTCCAGTACAAATATCTACTAATCTATAAGGCAGCTCAAGCTTTTTTAAAATACTTTCTGCATCAGAAGTAATCTGTTGATGTGCTTCTAAAGATTTACTTGGATCGCAAAGCCAATAAAGTTCAACCTTATTAAATTGATGAAGTCTTATTAAACCTTTAGTATCCCTTCCATAACTTCCAGCTTCTCTCCTAAAACATGGGCTATACGCAACGTATTTAACAGGCAACTGCTTTGGATCAATAATCTCATTTTTATTAAAAGCGGTCAGCGGAACTTCTGCTGTTGGAGAAAGCCACAGATCATCATTAGAACACTTAAAACTTTCATTTGAGAATTTTGGTAATTGACCAGATCCTGTAAGACTTTCTGAATTTACTAAAGCTGGTGGCATCAATTCTAAATAACCATTTTTAGTATGGATGTCTAGCATGAAATTTATTAGTGCCCTTTCTAATCTGGCACCGTTGCCAATGAGTGTAATAAAACGACTTTTTGAAATTTTAGTTGATTTTATAGAATCAAAAAGACTAAGACTCTCGCCTATTTCCACATGTGATTTAATATTCTCTTTTTTTAAATGATCTCCCCAAGTTTTTATTTGGACATTATCATTTTCATCTTTTCCAATTGGCGCATCTTTGCTAGGAAAATTTGGAAGATTATAAATCTCATTTTCTACTTCTTTATCTAATATTCTTTGTTTCTGTTCAAGTTCAGAAATTTTGATTCTGTATTCATTTCCTTTTTTCTTTAAATTTTTTAGTTCTGGAGAATCGTGATTTTGAGATGTGCTAATTTCTTGACCAATTAATTTACTTAATTTTTTACTATCTGATTGGAGGCTGGATATTTCTATATCAATTTCTTTTTTCTTAACTGTTAATTCATTTATGTGGGCTATGTTGTAAACTTTTCCTCTTAAGGATAAATTCTCTTCAACAGATAATGGATTTTCTCTTATTAATTTTTGATCTAACACTCTTTTTTTTTATACCTTAACTAAGATAGTTAATTTAAATTCATTATTAGGGATTTTTGACTAAAAATTAACTTAATTAATGATTCCTAACTTAGCGGATATTCTTAAAATATATTTCAGTTATGAGGCAGAACGGGCGCGCCCTGAAGATGACCATTCCTTTAGTAAATTAATTTGTTCTTTAGCTGTTCTAGATAGGGGTACTAAATCAGAAACTGCTTTTATTAAATCTTTTTCCTGCAGTTCTCTATTTTCAGAGAAAGAAATGTGCATTCCCTCTATTACTGCTTGTTCAAGTTCTGCGCCTGAGAATCCAGCAGTTCTGTCGATGATGGTAGAGAGAGGAAAACTGTAACTTGGTCTTCTTTTCTTTAAGTGCAAATCTAGGATGCTTAATCTTTCATCTGAATTTGGTAAATCTAGAAAAAATATCTCATCAAACCTACCTTTTCTTAATAATTCAGCAGGAAGCTTATCAATAGCATTAGCTGTAGCAATGACAAAAACAGCAGATTCTTTTTCAGCCATCCAGGTTAGCAAACTTGCCAAAACCCTCTGACTTGTTCCTCCATCACTTCTAGCATCACCACCAAAGCCCTTATCAATTTCATCGATCCAAAGGATACATGGAGACATTGCCTCAGCTCTTAATATTGTTTCTCTTGTTCTTGCCTCGCTTGAACCAACAAGGCTAGAAAATAGTCTTCCAACATCTAATCTTAGTAGCGGCATCGACCAAGTCTTAGAAATTGATTTTGCTGTAAGCGATTTCCCCGTTCCTTGCGCTCCAACGAGCAAGACTCCCTTGGGAATAGGTAATCCATAATCTCTAGCTTCTTTAGAAAAGGCCCTGTATCTTTGATTAAGCCAAATTTTTAAAACATTTAAACCACCAATATCATCTTGACTTGAATTTGTTTCGAAAAATTCTAAAATTTCACTTCTGGCGATAACTTGTTTTTTCTCTTCAAGTATATCCTTAATATCTTCTTTACTTATTTTTCCTCTTTGAGCGAGAGCCTTTGCAGTGACTTGCTTTACTTTTATTTCAGTAAGTCCACTTGAAGCTATGGAAAGTTCGTTTAAGTCTTTTTCCTCAAGATTTGAATTGGTATTTATAGCAATTTTTTTTATTAGATTTTTCAATTCTTTTTGATCAGGTAAAGGTAAATTTAAAATTGTCATTAATTCATCCAGCTCTTCTGATGATGGAAATATATGAGAACTAATAATTAAATTATGATTAGTTTTCTTAAGTGCTGAAGATAGTTCTTTAATAGTTCTGTTTATAGATGGATCATCATAAAACTTATGAAAATCTTTTACTAATAAAACAGTTGAAAATTCAGGGCTTTGTTCCTTAAGCCAATTAAGGACTCCAAGCGGATTGTTAGAAAATTTACCTTGTTCATTTATTAATCCTTTAATGCCACTAACACAATCCCAGCAAACGAATCTTTTAATATTTAATCTTTCACAAGAAAAGTTAACTAATTTTTCTAATCTTTCCTCTTCTTTAGTCCTGATCCAAATTAATGAAGCTCTTGATTTTATAAGTAATTCTAAATTTCTACACCAAGAATTCATTATTTAAGATTTTGACTATTTTTTGCTGTTAGGTTCAAAAGGTAATCTTTTATCTGAGATATTTGTAGCAGGAGTGGTTATTACTGCATCTTTGGCCAATAGTTGTTGATCCAAAATTTTCTGTAGATTCTCAGGAAGAGCTTCTTTATTAAGAAGAAAAGTTTGAAATGCCTGAAATATATTAGCAACAACCATATATAGTAAAACTCCTGCTGGTAGTGGGAAAAACAGGAACATTCCAGTAATCATGATTGGTGTAATTTTATTTGCTGTCGATTGCTGTGGATTCGCAGGCATCCCTTGACTAGATAAAACTTGCGAAAGAAGTAGGGTTAATCCAAAGGCACCAACTAGTGCTGCAATATCCCAATTAATTGCCCCATCTACATAAAACCCAACTTGACCAAGAGCTTTAATAAAAAGAAAACCACTTTTAGCAGCTAAACCTGGGATTTTTGCCTCGATTGTTGCATCCCCTGGTTTAATTGCTGTTACTGTACCGTCTTGTGAAACTTTAAGATTTTCTGATCCTTTGGAGACGGTCCAAGTGGGGAGAAATTTTGATCCATTGTCATATTTAGATAAAACTTCGGAATAGCTATTGCCGTTTGTTGTTTGTAAATTTATTTTTACGGATTCTTCCGTTCCTAATTTTGTTCCACTGGGGATTGATGCTACTACAGGAAAATGAGATTTTTCTGTAATGAATATAGAGTGTCTTGGAGATTTGTAGGGTTTTGGATCAATAGCTGCTACTTGATCCTGTGGAACTACCTTGAGATTTATGTTATATGGGACATCAGCGAATGGTGATCCTCTTAAAGTCGCAAATAATGCGAACAAAACGGGCATTTGTACAATTAAAGGAAGGCAACCTGCTAAGGGACTACCAAACTCGTTCATTAATTTTCCAAGTTCTTCTTGCTGTTTCTTTGGATCACCTGAAAACTTAGATTTTATTTCTGCTTGTCTTTTCTGCATTACTGGTTGGGCAATCTTCATCCTCCTTGCGCTTCTAATGGAACCAGCGCTAAGAGGGAAAAGTGCAATTCTAATTACGACTGTCAATGCAACAATCGCTAAACCATAACTAGGAACCAAACCGTAGAAAAAATCTAGAATCGGGATAAGTAGCTTTTCAGAAATAAACCCTATCACGATATTAAAGAGAGAGTAATTTTAATAGACATTTTATTTTACAGGAAAAAAAGGTTTTTGTAATTAATTTATTTAGGATTTAGTAGCAAATCCTTCTACCTCATTGAGATTTGGGATTTGTGATCTTTTATTTATATTTTCTTCAATAAATTTTTGCTTTTCTCTGAATAAAGGTAATGATTTCATTTCAACCTTTGATCCATCGTTAAGAATAAGAACCATATCACCATATGAACCAAATCCTCTCGGTATAGATCTGATTTCTTCAATGTTACTTAATGAGACTTGTGTTTTGTTTTTCCCAAACCATCCTCCATCTATTGTAATTCTTTTGTTTGTAATTTTAAATCTCAACCACAACGCTCTAACTATTGCGGCAAAGGTAAATGGCAAACCAAGTATAGTTATCCCTGCTAGTAGATTTATTATTAAATCACCCTTAGCAGGACCACCTTCATAAAAGGTTTCTTCATTCATGTTAATCATTTGATTAGAAGAGATTTGAACATTAAATTTTGAAATTCCTCCAAAAGTCTGCTTTTATCATCGCAGAAATCCCCAAATTTAAGGTTAACAAGTAACCAATAAGGTTTGTGGTTATTAATTTTTTGAATGTTTGTTATTAACCACTCTTGCAGGATTCTTCTTAATTTATTTCTTTCTACAGCTTTTTTTGAAACTTTTTTACTAATAGCAATTGCAACCCTAAATTTGTTAGGGGTAATTTTTTGTTTATGGGTTAAAAGAATATCTGGATTTGATATTGCAACTTTAAATGTCATTAGTTTCCCATGATATGTTCTGGCATTTTTATGTATGTAATTAAAAGTCCTATGACCTTTTAAACGCATATCCTTAGGTAAGGCCATCTAAATTTAAAGTTATACTGCTATTCTTTCTCTACCTTTTTGCCTTCTGCTTTTAATTACTCTTCTTCCTGTATGAGAACGCATTCTTACTCTAAAACCTGATACACGTTTTCTTTTTCTTGAAGTTCCGCCAAAAGTTCTTTTAGTCATTTTTTTAATTATCCTTATTTAATTTATCATTTAATCGATCACTATAGTCCAGCTCCCTAAATAACTTGAAAATGATTTTCCTTTGGGTTGCCCGTATGAATGAAATTGATATAAACCTGATTTTTTGGGATTATAGATGTTTAAGGCGATTGCATAACTGTCTTTATTAGAGAGGATTGGGCTGTATGGGTAAATATTCAGTGAGCGTAAACCTGATTCATCAGTATTAATCTCAACGTCAGCTGGAATATCTTCTAAACATTTAGTTCTACTCTCAAAACCGCCTATTCTTACTTTGCAAAAACTAATTTTTTCATTTTTTAAAGTTGATTTAAAGGTTTTAGGAATTGATAAGCTAATTTTTAAGAGATCAGTTCTTCTATCAGAGGGCCTCAAGAAAAAATAAATTGTATTTTTAAATTTCCTATTATTTTCTTTTTGAAACCACTTTAATCTTCTAAAACTATCGTCTTGATCCCATTGGAACTCAAGCCCTGCTTTAACCTCTTGGATATTGTTAAAAAAAGGAGTTAAAACAAAAATAGTAGGAATAATAAAAAATCTTAAAATTTTAAGATTTAAAATATGTTTTTTTTTGATTTTTAACATTAAGAGAATTGAATTTAAAGGTTGAGTTCGTGCTATTTAAATTTAAAGCAGAAAGTAATTTTACTAAGGTTAACATCTATCTGCCCTTAATTTTGCAGCCCCTTTTAAATAAGGGTGCTTTATTGCATAATCTGGTGGCAATAAAACTTGAGCCATTATCCTTATACAAAAAGCAACATCATTGGATACGTGCATTTGTTGGCAGTCTAAAAAGGCAACTGAATCAAGTCCGTTAAATTTCCTTGCAATTGAAGCGGGGAAACAAGCATTTAAATCTTTTGTCGCTGTAAATGTAATGGATAGTATGTTCGTCTTAATTATATTGTTTCGTGAAATTAATTCATCAATTAATTCCACTACGGCAACTTCTATTTCCTTAACTGAATTCCCGGATGCTGTAGTAGCTCCACGAATAAATGTAATTTTATAATCATCTTTCATTTTTTTCATACATATCGATTTAAGGCTTGTATAACCAAAGTACTTTATTAGATGTGTCAAACTCAACAAAGATATTATTGAGAATTTTTTCAATTACTCTACTTCCAGGAATTAGTCCAAGTATTTTTTTCTTCTTCTTCCCAAATGTTAAGGGCTGAATTTTAGGATCAATATTAACCATTTCTGCAGCTAGCTCCCTTGCAACAAATTCATCACCAACCTTGTCAACAAGACCAAGTTCGAGTGCTTGTGTTCCAGTGAAAATTCTTCCATCAGCAAATCTTCTCACTTCTTCGACAGGTAAATTCCTTCCTTCAGCAACAGCTTCAGTAAATTGTTTATAACTTTCATCTATAAGTCCTTGGAGTAGATCTCTACCTTCATCACTTAGAGGTTTATCTGGAGAAAGTATGTCTTTAAAAACACCACTCTTAACAGTCTCAAATTTAATGCCGATTTTATCTAATAATTCAGATAAATTATTTCCTCTTATAATCACACCAATAGATCCTGTAATTGTGCCTGGATTAGCCACTATTTTGTCAGATGCAACACCAATGTAAACACCACCTGATGCTGAGATGTTCCCAAAACTAGCAATGACTTTACACCCTTTATCTTTTAGTCTTTTAATAGCAGAGTATATTTCTTGGCTATCTCCAACAGTGCCCCCTGGGGAGTCAATTCTCACGATTAAAGCAGGAAATTCTCTATCCTCAATTTGTTTAAGAGCTTTAAGGACTGAAACTCTAGTTGAACTTGTAATAGGCTCATCAATTACTATACGAGCTATTCTTTTTTTTGACTTTCGTCTAAAAGGCCAAATCATTCTTTTAAGGTAAATTCATAAAACTACTTTAAAAAGATTATCAGCAGACCTAATGAATTCAATCCTAAATTGGTTTTTAATGATACTCCCTTTTGCACTTTGGGGGACTTCAATGGCGGCAATGACTCCTTTAGTATCTAGTGCTGGGCCTGAGTTTGTGGCTTCTTTAAGATTACTTCCTGCAGGAGTTCTTGTTCTAATAACAACATATTTGTTTAAAAGAGATTTAAAAATTTATAAGTGCGATTTGAAGTGGTTTTTTGTTTTTACGATTGTTGATGCAACTTTTTTTCAGTTGTTTTTAACTTATGGCATTGAAAAAACTGGAGCAGGTTTAGGTTCTGTATTAATTGATTCTCAACCGCTTTTGGTAGCTATTTTAGCGAGGGCAATTTTTGGGAATTTAATTAATCCAATAGGATGGTTGGGACTACTTTTTGGCTTGGGGGGAATAATATTTTTGGGAGTTCCACAAGAATTATTAGGGAATTGGTGGTTGATGTCTGATAAGTCTATAAATGATATTGCTTTTAACTTTGGAGAACTTTGGATGCTTGCAGCTTCTCTTGCCATGGCATTAGGAACAATTTTAATTAGATTCACTTGTACTAAAAGTGATCCAGTTGCAGTTACAGGTTGGCATATGGTTTTAGGGAGTTTTCCCTTAATTATTAAGCACTGCTTACAATCAAAATTCACAATAATTCCAAATTGGTCAATATTTGATTGGGGACTTATGTCATTTGCGAGCATTTTTGGAGGAGCAATAGCTTATGGATTGTTTTTCTATTTTGCTAATAATAAAGAAATAACTGGATTTAGCACTCTTGCATTTTTAACACCTGTATTTGCACTTCTCAGTGGAGGTGTTTGGTTAGATGAAAGACTCACTATTGTGCAGTGGATAGGAGTGGTGTTTGTTCTTATCTCAGTATTTTTTGTTAGCCAGAGAAAGAGTTTATGGGAAAATAAATTTTCTGATACTACTATTTAATTAGTTTCTTTTTGTAAAAAGTCTAATAATGCGAATAGTTTTGATAAGTACTCCAATAGGGTTTTTAGGGAGTGGTAAAGGTGGTGGAGTTGAATTAACTTTAAATTCTTTAGTCTCAGGTTTAATTTCTTTAGGTCATTATGTTGAGGTTGTAGCTCCAAAAAATTCTAAGTTAAATAAAAGTAATGTAAATGTAAAATTACATTTTGTGGAAGGTGTAGATCAAATTAGTTGGCAGCATCAAAATTATAATTCTCCCGTAAGTATCCCAGACAATTCTCTTTTAGTAGGAATGCTTGAAAAGGGATTAGATATCGCTAAACATGCAGATGTATTGTTGAACATGTCCTATGATTGGCTGCCTATTTGGATGACTCTAAATTTAGAGATACCCATTGCACATATTATTAGTATGGGTTCTGAAAGTTCAGTAATTACTAATTTAATCTCTAAAGTATATGCTAAATATCCAAATAATTTTGCTTTTCATTCGAAAATGCAAGCTAAAGATTATCCATTCATAAAAAAACCAACAATTATTGGGAATGGGTTTAATTTAGATAATTATATTTTTCAAGATTCAGTTAAGGGCCCCTTGGCATGGGTTGGAAGAGTGGCTCCGGAGAAAGGTTTGGAGGATGCTGTTTATGTAGCAAATCAACTTGGCGAAAAATTAAAAGTATGGGGATTTATAGAAGATGAGATGTATGCCTCAAAGATAGAAAAATCATTCCCTCAAGGAGCTATAGATTGGATGGGATTTTTATCAACTGATGAATTACAAAAAGAACTTGGCAAATGCAGAGGGTTGCTAAATACTCCAAAATGGAATGAGGCATATGGGAACGTTATTGTAGAAGCTTTAGCCTGTGGGGTGCCTGTTGTAGCTTATAAAAGGGGAGGACCTAGTGAGATTATTCAGCATGGCCAAACAGGGTATCTTGCTGATCCGGATGATAAAAAAAATATGCTTTCTTATGTAGAGATTATTGAAAAAATAAAGCGTCAGAAATGTAGAGAATGGGTAGAAAAAAATGCCTCCGCAGAAATATTTGCTAACAAGGTTGTGAATTGGCTTAATAAGGTAATGCATGAATATAAATAATATAAAATGATTCTTCTTAACTCAAAAAAAAGGCTTATAACCTTATTGATAGTTTTAGTTTGTGGGGTCATTATATTTATCTTAGGTTTAGGCTCTACAGGGCTGGTGGATGAAACCCCCCCCTTGTTTGCAGCTGCAGCACGGGCAATGAGTGAATCTGGTGATTGGTTAACTCCAAAAGTCAATGGAATATTCCGTTTTGATAAGCCTCCACTTATATATTGGCTAATGGGTTTTTTTTACTCATTACCGAAAAACGAGATTTGGGATATTTTCGGAACTCTCTCAGCAAGACTCCCTTCAGCTTTGGGATCATTATTTTTAATGTTGATGATTGGAGATACTTTGTTTTGTTGGCCGCAGAAGGGTGATAGGCAATTCCTCACTCCAATAGTTGCATCTTTAGGCTTTGCTTTGTCTCCACTAATAATTATCTGGAGTAGAACTGCTGTAAGTGATGCCCTTTTAACTGGAACCTTGGGGATTAGCCTGCTTTTGTTTTGGAGAAGAATGGCGAGTGAGAATAATGACCAATGTATTTCAGCGTGGGTATTTTTAGGTTTTGCAATTTTAACTAAAGGACCTGTTGCATTTGTTCTGGCATTATTGACTATTACATCTTTCTTATTTAGTCAGAAGAATTGGAAAAAGTTGCTCTGTAAAATAAATCCTAAGAAAGGTTTTTTAATAACAATACTTATAAGTGTTCCATGGTACATATTAGAACTAATAAAAGAGGGAAAGCCTTTTTGGGACAATTTTTTTGGTTACCATAATTTTCAAAGATATACCTCAGTTGTAAATAATCATGCTGAACCATTCTGGTTTTTTCTTTACATAATGATATTGGCCTCATTACCTTTCACGCCTTTTTTGTATCACGGGATATTCAAAGCTTTTAAGGATTTCTTGAAAAGTTCAAAACGAAATTGCAATGTCAGTGAGACGCTTTATACTTACTCACTATGTTGGTTAATATCAGTTTTAATTTTCTTTAGCCTTTCTGCTACAAAACTACCTAGCTATTGGCTGCCAGCAATTCCAGCAGCGGCAATTTTGATTAGTAATAGCTTTATAAACTTAAAAAATTCAAGTAAAAGTTATCTATATTTATGGATTTTTAATATTTTAATTTTGTTTGGTGTTTCAATGGCATTCTTTTTCTCAAATAATTGGTTAAGTTCAATAAACGATCCTGAAATGCCTAATCTTGCATCTGAACTAATAAGCTCTGGGATAATTTTTAAAGCCAAATTATTCTTCTCTTCATTTACACTTCTTGCAATAATTTTATTTTCTTTAAAATCCAAAAATATCTTTCTTTACCTTCAAATTTTACTTTTAATTGGACAATCTTTTTTGATGTCCCCAATAAGGAAATTAGCAGATACTTCTAGACAATTACCTTTAAGGAATATCACAAAATTAATTTTTGATATTCGCGAGGGGAGGGAAACTTTAGCAATGATCGGGATAAGAAAACCGTCATTACACTATTATTCGAGGCAAATAGTTTTTTATGAACCAAATACTGAAGAGGGATTAATTAATCTTTCAGAAAGACTAAATACTGATAGGAGAGAGAATTATGAGGATCAACCTGATTATGAATATAAATCTCTTTTGGTAGTAATAGATGAATACTCTACCCGCCGACAGCAATGGTCAAAAATTAATCATCAAAAATTGGGCAAATTTGGGATTTATAATTTATGGCGAATTCAAAAAAGTGATTTAAACAAGTATTCGAAATTTTTAGTTAAAAGTGGTTATAAATCTGACTGGGAAAATAGAAAAGTTGAAAAATTTTAACAAAGCTTTTTTTTAAGAAGAGCATTTTTTAAATCATCAATGCTGCACTTGCTTGGGATGTCAATTTTATTTAGATCTTCCATTAATTCGAGATCGATTACAGAATCTTCGGCTAAAAAACTAAAAACTTCATTAATGCTTATTCCCATATCTTGAGCCATCTCTGAGATAAGCCTTAAAGTATCCCTCCTCACAGAAATCCGTAGATCTAAAGGAATATATTCATTTTCAGGGTTTGCTGACTTCATACACTAAATCTTAAGACATTATTTAGTTATCAGCATATATTCTTTACAATAATCATTAATTATGTACTTAAAATTGGCTTTATTCAATTTGTTTGAATAAATAAATTTATAAATATTTTTAATAGAGGGATTGTAATTATTGAAATTAAGGTTGTAGTGAAAAGAATTTTTGAAGCTATTTTTTGTTTCACACCATAAGCTTCTGCCATTAATATTGTGGATATTGCTGTTGGGGTTGCTGCCTGTAGAATTACTGCAGATGATTGATAGTAGTTAAAATCTAAGAATTTGCATATTAAAAAAATAATACAGGGAAGAATAAATAATTTTAATATAATTGAAAATTTAATTTCCTCATTTAGATCCAAAATCCTCTCATTTTGATTTGTGATTATTCCAAGTCTTGTTCCCACAATTATTATTGCCAAAGCAATCACTATTCTTGCAGGAATCCAAAGATAATTGCCCAAAATTCCATCTATTTGAAAAAGATATGCAAGAAGTACTCCAATAATCCCTCTAGAAGCAGGACTATTTATCAATGCATTTAATAGTCCTTTGATGTTTGGGATGTTATTGCTGTTAGCCTTTTCTTGAAGAAAAAAAGGTCCAAATATCCAAGCGAAAAGTGTTGTTCCTAAATCAAATCCAATAGTGAAATTTATAGTTGTTGAAGGTAGAAGAGCTAGCGCAATTGGTATTCCAAGAAATGATGTGTTACCTATTAGGCCTGCTAGCTGCAATGTGTAATTTGGAAGCCTCTTCTTAAATATTGGGATTATATTTATAAAAGTTAATAAAACTCCAATTACAGAGAATGCTAAAAATGCACTTTTAATTAGATTTATATCTATGCCTTCCTTTAATAAGAGACCCATTACACTTAATGGAATGCCAAATCTTATTAGAGGTCTTGCTATATATTTTGAAATCTTTGGATTCTTTTTTCCTAGAAGAAAACCTAAGAATAAAAAAGGGATAATATTAATAAAAAGAGAGTAGATGGTATTAATTAAATATTTATTAAAGCAATATTAACTCGCCATAGTGAAGTAAAAAAGTTTTTTCTAATTCATTTAGAAATTAAATTATTTTCCAAATTGCTTTTTCAGGAATTAAAGGAGATTTATATAAATTTTCTGGTTCTTTAGTCAAAACTCTCCATGAAGGGACCCGACAAGTTACGTAAGCAGGACTTTCTATTAAAACTCCTGGTTTCTCATCAAAAGTACAAGTAAACCCCTCTTTCCAATAACCACCATCGTTAAGGCTTCCTTTAAACCAAACCCAGCATTTTGAAGTTTTCAAGATCAGTAAATTTTTGTTCTATTTTAATCAAGATTTAATTATTAAATATAAAGGGTATAACTTTTAAAAAAAAATTTACTCAATTTAGTTTTTTGAAAAATATATTTTAGAGATTAATATCAATAAATTTAAGATCAGGGTGATCAAATTTGCTATCAATATTGGTGTAGACGAAATTTTATAACCGTAAATAATCCAAGACAAAACACCGATAATAAACATTATTAATGTTGTCAAAGAAACATCATCTGCCTTTTTTGTTTTTAAAGTTTTTATCAATTGAGGTAGAAATGCTGCTGTTGTTAAAATCGCTGCAAAATATCCAAATATATCTACATTCATAAAAATATTTTAAAAACTATTCTTTAATTAAGTTAGTCAAAAATCCTAATGGATCCCTCATATTTGATGAATATCCAAGCACATCGTTTGAAAAAAATTTATAAATAATTTGATTGTTATTATTCAAAAGAAAAGAAGCCCCTCTTTGAGGAAGGTATTCTTCATTAAGAATATAATCACTCCAATTTTGAATTATTTCATTCATATTATTTAGTCTAAATGTTGCTAATTCAAATGGTCTTAAATAACCATCCCCGAAAACCTTTTTAAAAGAATTACCTGAAAATTTTAAAAATTTTAATACATCAATTTTGTCAACTTCTGAATAAATTTGCTTTGCTTTTCGGTCGCCAGTATAACCTCTAATAACTTCTTTAATAGTTTTAAAGGAATTTATCCCTGATAACATCAAAAGCATATTGATCCAACCGCCTAAACCAATATCTAATCCTCTTGAGACTTTTAGATTATTATGGATTTGATTATCAGAAACTACTATTAAATTTTCTTTGTTAAAGCCAGTAAATTTACAGAATTTATCTTTCCCACTTTGGTTCCCAATAGCAATTGCAAAAATATCTAAATTTTTATCTTGATTCTTGTTGATGTAATTTTTCAAATTTATTGCATATTCAAAGCTATCAAAATCTCCTAATAAACCAAATAAAATAATTAATTTGAACTTTTTCTGCCCATTAAATTTGTATTCATCAATGATTTTATTTAGATTGTTATCAGAAGTTTTACTATTCATGCTTAAAGATTTTTGAGTAGATTATTTTTAAAAGCTTTTTCTTACCTTTATTAGTATAAAATTTAACTTGAAAAAGTCTTTTTTGGAGAAATTTTTCCTTTGTTTATTTCTATTATTTTAAAGAAAACAATTTAAATTTATGACAGTAGGAATTTATTACGCAACTACAACTGGAAAAACTGAAGATGTCGCAGATCGTCTTCACAACTTTATTCCTTCAGCAGAATCACCAAAAGATGTATCAGATGTTGATGATCTTTCAGAATTTGAAAATCTTGCAGGTATTATTTGTGGCCTTCCAACTTGGAATACTGGAGCGGACGAGGAGAGATCTGGAACTTCGTGGGATTCAATATTAGAAGATATAGGCAAACTAAATTTATCAGGAAAAAAAGTAGCAATTTTTGGTTTAGGAGATTCTTCTACCTATACTGAAAATTATTGTGATGCAATGGAAGAACTTCATAGCTACTTCACAAAAGCAGGCGCTGAAATGGTCGGTTACGTAGATAAATCTTCTTATACATTTGATGAATCTAAAAGTGTTATAGGGGAAAGCTTTTGTGGATTACCTCTTGATGAGGATAGTGAATCTGATTTGACCGATTCGCGTCTTGAGGCATGGGCTTCTCAGCTTAAAGGTGAAATCCCCTCTTTGGCTTAAATTTTTGACAAAAAACCTAAAAAAATAGTCAATTTAATAAATTAAAACTTTCTATCCCAATTAGAGATGCCTTTTTGTATGATTGCTTGTAAATCTTAAAAATAATGAAAAATTTAAAAGAACAGAGTTGCAAAGATATTTTTAAAAATGCTTATGAAAAAAGATATACATGGAATACTGATTTCAAAGGCTATAAAGGCAAGTGTACTTATTTATTTGAAGATAATTCTTATGAGGGTGAGTTCTTATTAGGTGAAGACTTTAAACCTGAGATTAAAAATATAGATGAAGAAAACATAAAGAAAAGTATTGCTTCTCAATTGTTTGAAGTGTGTATTCACAGGGTAAAAAGAGAATTTAATTCAGTTCATTCAGAAAATAATTTTAATTTACTTAAAAGTTCTGAAAATGGCATTGAAATGAATGTTTCTGGGAGAAATGAAGGAGATAAGTATAGGGTTAAAGATGATTGTATTAATATGGTTTATAGAAAAATTCATGGAACAATTATTGAGATTTTTGTTGAGGAATTTTTTGATACTGGAGTTGGTTTTCTTAGTAAGAAATATACTAGTCAACAAATTAATCCAAAAACCCTTGAATCAAATTCTCAAAAAATTGAATACAAAGATGAATTTATAAATATAGGTAAAAAAGATTATTGGATTTTAAATTCGAGATCAATAAAATATTTAAACCAAAATCAAGAAGAAGAAATACAAAAGTTTGTTTTCGAGGATTTAAGTTTATTGAAATAAGTTTTTTATTCAACCAATCTAAATCCTTTATCAAGTAGTTTTTGATAAAGAAGTCTTGCTCTGAAGGCTAAAATTTGTTCTTCATTTTCATTACTAATTACATGAAAATAATTATTGTCTAATTTGTTTTTGCTAAAACACACGTTTGCTTCACCTAATCTTAAAGTCCAGTTTTCTTCTTTAGCTAAGTGTTGATTGGGTCCTAGATCCCAAGGGCATTTTTCAGGATATTTTTCTCTTTTAGAGCCCATATTTTTAATATTATCTATCCAATATTAGTAAAAATTTAAAAGTATGGCTATAGATCTTTGTTCAAAGCTTTATCTGAAATGCAGTAGAGGTGTTATTTACTTTTTACTTGCAATCAAGCAATAAAATGGGTCTTTACTAAAAAAATTGAAGATATTTTGGACTGGTTCATTAAACTTTTTAATTATTCTTGGCTCATTAAATCCGTTTGATATTAAGACTTTTCTTACATATTTAATTCTCTCTTCTTCAGTGGATGAAGTCCAAATGTTGGGAGCCTTATGCCAAAATGCTCTATTTGAAAAAGATATTATAAACTTGCCATCATTACTCAAAATTCTTACGATTTCTCTAGATAAATTTTCTGGGTATTGTAAATATTGCCAAGCTGCGACCATTAAACAGAAATCAACACTTTCATTACCTAAAGGAATTTCTTGATTTAAATTGAAATTTTGTATCCAATAAGTATCAAAAATTTTATTTCTCTCAAGTTCTTGTTTGTTTAATCCATGCCCAATAACTTTTTTATATTTTTTCTCTTGAGGTAAGTAACTATCCCAGCTGGACATTAAATCTAGGACAGTTGAATTGTCTGAAATTTCTTTTTTATAAACATTTGATAGATATTGCCTGAAGTTCGCATCTAAATGATAAACAAATTTTGGGTCAGAATAAAATTCTTCATCATTGCTCTCATCAAGTTTTTTTCTTTGATAATTATTTAGAACTTCCAAAACGATTATTAAGTGATCTAATTCAAATTTAATAAATAGTTATTCATATTGTGATTCAGAAATATATTTTGCATTTAATTAATTAAAGATTTTTAAAAAAGCTAGACATCTATTAAAAAAAAGTTAAATTAATAATTAATAATTTTGTAAAAATGATTGAATTCAAAAGGAGCAAAAAAAGTAGATCTAAAAATGCCCTTTTCAATCCCTATAAAAACGGAATAAGTCAATACGATATGGCATATCTTTCATCAAAAAAAGTTTTAAAAAATAAAACTTTTAATCTACAAAATGATTTTCAAAAAGATAATTTAGCTGCATAAATATGCCTTATATTAATGTTTCTACTTCAGCAAAAATAGAGGATAAGAAGAAATTACTTGAAGAAATTTCAATATTAGTCGCGTCTTTAACAAATAAATCAAAAAGATTTGTTATGGCTAAGTTAGATGATAATTTAGAAATGTATTTTGATGATGAAAGACCTTGTTGTTTTTTAGAAATTAAGTCGATAGGCTCTTTAAATCCTTCAGAGATGGCAAAGCAAATATCTAATTTTGTTTATGAAAAAATTGGAATTCCAATAGATAAAATTTATATTTCTTTCGAGGATGTGCCCGCTTCATTATGGGCTTGGAATGGAAGAACCTTTGGTTAATAATTTATTATTTTAGGTACTAATTTAATGGAAATAAATAAATTAGCTGATTTAAACAGTCTTAGAACTGCTCCTCATTTAAGCAGTAGTCAAGAAAAAAAACTATTAATAGAATTAGAAACTAATATTTATAATGCCGATTGGATAACAATAGGAATAATGGCAGCTTCTGATACCAAAGCTATTGAAGCACTGAAATCAATTTCTAATAAATATTCCTCAATAAAATTTGGTAATTTAGATTCGCTTCATGCTGATGGATATGTTTTTTTAAAAGGCAACCAAAAAACTGGTAATGTTTTTGTTAGATCTGAGAATGGTCTGGGAGAAGGAATTTTAATAACTTGCCAATATGATGAAGATGCAGAAGAATCTAATACTTTTGGACCTTTGCCATTAGATTTTTTTTCATGATTAATTTCTAATTTATGTTTATATTGGATGAAGTTTTATGCTATCCAAATACCAGATAATGCTTCTCAGAAATTAGAGTTAAAAATATTTTTTGTTTTAAGTTTTGTTATTATGTTTAATGGCATTGATCTAAATTCTAAACTTCTTAAAATTTGATGTTTTTTCAGGATATAATTCAAAATTTAAATAATTTTTGGTCCAAAGAGGGTTGTTTAATTATGCAGCCATATGATACTGAAAAGGGTGCTGGTACAATGAGTCCTCATACTTTTTTGAGGGCAATTGGACCCGAACCTTGGTCTGTTGCATATGCTGAGCCATGTAGAAGACCCACAGACGGAAGATTTGGTGATAACCCTAATCGTGCACAACATTATTTTCAATATCAAGTAATAATTAAGCCTTCCCCAGATGGGATCCAAGAAAAATATTTGAAATCTCTGGAATCTCTTGGAATAGAGGCTAAAAATCATGACATAAGATTTGTAGAAGATAATTGGGAGTCGCCAACTCTTGGAGCTTGGGGCGTAGGTTGGGAAGTATGGCTAGACGGAATGGAAGTTACTCAATTCACTTATTTTCAACAATGCGGGGGAGTTGATTGTCAACCAATACCAATTGAAATTACATACGGTTTAGAGAGAATTGCAATGTTTTTGCAGGATAAAGAAAGTATCTGGGACTTAAATTGGAATAAAGATCTGAAATACAGCGATATTTGGCTTCAATTTGAAAAAGGTCAATGTTCATATAATTTCTCTGAATCAAATCCTGAAAATCTCAGAAAATTATTTGAGATATATCAAGACGAAGCAAATTCATTAATTGAAAAGAAGCTAACTTACCCCGCGCTTGATTATGTTTTAAAGTGTAGTCATAGCTTTAATTTGCTTGATGCTAGAGGCGTAATATCAGTAACTGATCGTGCCCAGTATATAGAAAAAATCAGAAAGTTAGCTAGAGAAGTCGCGTCTTCATGGATACTAGAGAGGGAACGCATGGGCTTTCCCTTAGTAAAGTAAGATTTATATCTCGAAAGTATCAGAATGTTATTTCCTAAGGTAAAGAAATATACATGACAAAGTGATTTTTTATTTTTGGATTATTTCTACCAAATTTTTGTTGTAAGTTAACAAAATAACAATTTTAATAAATGAAATTAAAGAATTATTTAAAAAAGCTATTTTTTACTTCAGTGACATTATCGCTACTTCTAAATAATCAACCTGTAAATTCTGCAGAGAAAGAGGTTAGGTTATTTTCTGGTAGACATTACAATACAGATAAAGAGGTTTATCAAAAATTTCAAGAACAAACTGGCATCAAAGTTAGATATATAGAAACAGATGGAAAAGCTATAATTGAGCGCTTAAAAAGAGAGGGTAAAAATTCTCAGGCTGATTTAGTAATTCTTGTTGATGCAGCAAGAATTGAAAATGCATCAAAGGCAAATTTATTTCAAAAAATTAATTCAAATATTCTAGAAAATAGTGTTCCAAATAATTTAAGAGATCCTAGAAATAAATGGTTTGGCCTTACTAGGCGATTAAGGGTAATCATCACAAATCCGGATATTGTGGATATTACAAAAATCAAAAATTTTGAGGATCTAACCAATCCTTCTTTTAAAGGAAAAGTATGTCTAAGAAATAGAAAAAGTCCTTATAATCAATCTTTGGTTTCTAATCAAATAGCAAAGAAAGGCGTTGGCCAAACAAAAATTTGGCTTAAGGGTTTGATATCAAATGTCTCCACTCCCTATTTTTCTGGAGATTCTTCATTAATAAGAGCTGTAGGGCAGGGAACGTGCGGTATTGGAATCGTTAATCATTATTATGTCGCAAGGATGCTTGATGGAGTTAAAGGCCCAAGAGATGCTTCTTTAGCAGAAAAAATAAAATTAATAATACCCAATCCTGCGCATGTAAATATAACTGCTGGGGGCGTATATAAATATGCAGAAAACAAGACTGAGGCTATTAAACTTCTTGAATATTTAGCTTCTAGTGAAGGTAGTCAAGGTTTAGCTAATAAAACTTATGAGCACCCTTTAAAGGAATCAAGTCAAAATAGAATTGTTAGTAAATTTGGAGATTTCACTCCAGATAATGTGACAATAAAAGAAATTGGCAAATTCAATAGTAAGGCAATAGAAATAATGAAAGAAACTGGTTGGAATTAACAAAAATCTAAATATATTTTTAGTATAAATTTTTTAATTTATATTTTAAATATGGGAGAGGTGGCTGAGTGGTCGAAAGCGAACGACTCGAAATCGTTTAATAGGAAACTATTCGTGGGTTCGAATCCCACCCTCTCCGTAATACATCAATTTTGCATGCAGACTTATGGTGTTATAAGATCTCCAAATAGACTGCAATCACAGGATAATTCAGAAAATATCTTATGGTAAGATAACTTTTCGATTTTGAAATATAGGTTATATCTAAGGAAAATAGGTAGGACAAAAAGGTGGTCAGGTTATTTTTAGATGTGGTACAAAAAACCCCATGTAGTCCATAAAAATACCAGTTCGATTTAGGTATTTTGGAGTTTACTCAGAATGCCACCCTCTCCGTCAATAATATTTTCTAGAAGCTTTAAAAAAAATAGAAGGCATTTATTTCCCTCTTCGAATTCTATGAACCCAGTAATCCACAAATCTAATGAAGTGCTTTTGACTTCTGAATTATTTTTACTCCTCATGAATGGAAAAAGATAGTCGCGACAACCTTAAAGCAATTATACTCGGGTATTAATACTCTATTTATTTTTATTGAATAGGAGGATAATTAAGGAGTAGAGATATAGGAGGTTTTATGAGACTCACCACTCCATTTGCTGCCCTTAGAAATGTAACTTCAAATATTTGGAAAATGCATGATTTTAATTATCAACTACCAAAAGACCATAGACAAGATTATTGGGAAAAAGAATGTATAGACCACCCATCAAGTTCTCATTGCAAAGTTTACTAAAGCCAATATAAATAAAATTCTTTTATCTAAAATTAGAGTGTTTATGTGATAAATATTCAAAAAGAAAGACTGGTACATGTGACAGTTTAGTAACATTCCATCTGACACTTCCACAGTAAAGAAAAATATGGCGTAAATTGGTATTGTGTGTAGGAGTGGTTTTACTGAAACAGTGGAAACTAGGAAACACTTTAATCGGTAAATCCAACAAAAGACCTCTATAAATAGGGGTCTTTTTTTTGCAAACTATTTATTTTTATTAACTGTCTAATATATTCCAAATTGTTCTTTATAAATAATCAAGATGTGTTGATGAATATCCACTAAATACTCAATAATTCGTCCTGCATATCCCATTATATGACTTAGTTGCTTGACTGAAATGAAATTTTACTCCTCTCCGAATTATTTTTTGTGTCTGACATTGCTTTATAGAAGCAAATGGACTTGCGCTATTTCCGTTTATTAATAAAAATAATTAATAAAGTCAAAGATATAAAATAGTCTAAAATTATTAGATAGATTATTAATAAAAAGAAATTACTTTAATCCTTTTAACTTTGATAATTTTTACCTTTGAGAGGTCATTTTTAAAATCATTATTTTTGATAATTATGTGGAATATATGAACTTATATGTACAAAAAAAATCTAAATTTTAACTCAATAATATTTAAAGTCTTTTTTACCTATTTAGTTGTATATCTTTTGGCATTAATATTTAGATATAACAATGATGTTGAGTCTTTACTAATTAATATTGAATACAGGTATTTGATAGTTTTGAACATAATATCTATATTTTTAGGTTTACCTTTATCCATTATTTTTGACTTTATATTAATAAAGCTATTTGGGTTATATTATGTTTTATTTTTTTCTCCTTCTTTAACTATTTTGAGTTTTATTCAGGTTCTTATTCTAAGAAAAATCAATTTAAATATTTTAAAAAGAACATCTTTTTTAAAAAAAATAGAAAATAATTATTTTTTAAAATTATTTAAAAATCTTACTTTTAAACCTTTTTATATCATAATTATAAGATCGTTCCCGATTTTACCTCATATTTTAGGTAGTTATATAATTGCCAATTCAAAAACCAAAAAAAAGTTTATTTTCATAAATACATTTTTAGGGTCTTTTTTTTATTATATTTTTCTATACTTTATAATTTCTAATGTTTAATTAAAATTTTTCTAAGCACCGCGAAACTCAACAATAATTTCAAATGAGTTTTAATCCTTTTTATTGGCAGATAAATTTAGAACAAAATATTGAACAATAAATATATTTTTTTGCACCAAGCAAATTATTTTCGTGAGAACTTTGAGATTGATTAATTTTGTTCCCTTTAATTATAATGAAAAAATTACTTTGGAAATATAAGAAGTTCTTTCATGAGGCTGATTTTTTATTTATTTGTGATTAGTCAATTATTAAACTTTATTGGTGTATTTGCTGAAAAAGTAAGAGAAGATTCGTCGAAATTGAATTCGATTAATTGGGAAAAGTTAGAGGAAAATAAATCTAAACCATTTAAAAAGATTATCTGGAGATCCTATAAGAATGATGAATCTTATTTTGGAAATAAAAAACAACAAAGTTCAATAAAAAAAAGAACTAAATCATCAAATGAAGAGAGAATATCTGAACCCTTAAAAAAGTCAGGTTCCACTATCACTAAAATTGAACCTTTTTTACCACTCAATAATTTCCTTGACTATGGCATTTTTCAAACCTCTGTAAGGTGGAAATCATCTTTTGATGGAGGTGTTTCGGGTGGGACTGGGCAACAAAACCCTTCATTTGTTTTTGATTATGGGATTTCCGATTCTTCCTTAATGACCATTTATTTTTCGGAGGCTGACGATGATTTATACAATTTAATTAATGGTCAAAAAGTGAATTTTAATTGGCAAAACTATGCTTTTTCATTTAAGAAAGAATTATTAAAAGAAAAAGTAAATGGCTTTGGCATTTCTATAGTGCCTACAATTGAGTATTGGAGGCAAGCTAGCGGATCTAAAAACTCTAAAAGTATTTTTAATCAAAAAGATAATTCAGATGGTAGAGATAGATTTGATAATTTGATTGGATCACTATCCTTGCCAATATCAAAAAAATATAATAATTTTACTGCTTTAATTATGCCTGGCATGACATTCTTGCCTGAGAAGTTAGGTCCAAAAGGAATTGGCAAAAACGCTTATGGTAATAATTTCTATATTGGAACAGGTCTTGTATTTGATGCTGTGGAAGATCTTAATCTTCTTTTCTCTTATACAACTCCCTTAGGTCCAGGTGATAATTATTTTGATAGCGATCTAAACTATAACAGAAAGGCTATTTATAGTGTTGTTTTGGGATGGGATATTAATCCTAAGATTGGTGTTGAAGGAAAAATAACGAACTCATTTGGGGCCACCCCATCTACTGGTTTATTAACTATTCCATCAGATAATCTTCCACTTTACTCTGCAAATATTATCTACAACCCTCACGGAAATGATACATATCTAACTGAACTAGATGAAAGAGATAAATCAATTAGTAATGGTGGAATAACTGTAAATAATGCCTTAATTCCTAAAGCTGGAACTTCGCAAGTTAACTTTAGTTATGATGAAGGAGGAAATTTGTTTGGTTTTTATGGGTATTCTTTGTCAAATATTTTCCAAGTTGAGCTTATAAATATTGGTATTTTTGATGGATTAAATTTTGGAGGGGAAAAGAATTCAAATTTATATTCAACTTACTTAAGTGATAATAATCTAAATTTCAGGTTGGGAGGAAAACTATTAATATTTAGTCCACAAAAAAATGATATCTATTGGGCTTCTTTAAGATCATCAGTGGGAAGAAATAATGAAACTAATCAAGGTTATGTGTTCTCAGAATTTATAAATACTTTTAGAATCAATAAATGGTTAGCTTTAAACTTTAGTCCAAAATACTTTTTTAGTGGGGTTGAGAGTTTTGGAGGGGTAGGCATCTCAAGTTATATAAATTTATTTGATAATTTAATGCTTATCCCAGAAATAAATACTTCAATTAAAAATAATTCAGATTTAAATTCTACTCTTGCATTAAGGTATTCTTTTTCACTTGAAAATTCGTTAGATTTATATTATTCAAATGCCGCTGGAGTCCAAGACATTGGACAACTTCTTAAAATTAAAGATTATAGATTAGGAATTAAGTTTAATTTTTTATTATAAAAAAAGAAAATTTAGATTTCCCAAAATGGGTCTGTAGTCAAAGAAACTTTTAATAAAGATTTTTTATTACTTTTAATATTACTTATACAAGCCCTTACTGTTTCACCATTTACATCTATTTCGCATGCTCCACAACTTCCTGTGAGGCAGCCAGTAGGGATTTCTAAACCTGCTTTATTAGCAGAAGAAAACCAATCATCTCCCTCTGAAACAAATGTTTCTATATTATTTGGCCATATTACTTTTATAGTTTTTGTTTCTTTCAACTTAAAAATGATTTGAGATTTAAATGTTTGTGGAATTCATTCGCAAGATTATCAATAATGGATTGTCTCTTCTCTTTATAAGATATTGATTTTTTATTTAATATTGGTAGATTTTTACTCTTCCTTATTAAATTAATATATTGCGCTCTCCAACTATCATTCTCAAAGATCCCATGAATGTATGTTCCTGCAATAGTTCCGCCTTTATTATTTTCTTTGTACCAACCAAGATTTGAATCATCAAAAATAGGATTAATCTTTAATGTACTTTGAATGTCCTCTAATATAGTTTGTCCATTATGAATTTCAAATCCATTAATTTCTGATTCACATGGCCATATAGATTTAGAGTTAATTTGACGTGTTAATTTTTTTTTAAAGAAAGTCGTTTTTAATGGTAGTAATCCAATACCTTTAATTTTTTGTTCATAATAATTTTTGGAACCCTCTTTAAAATAGGGATCTTCAAGAGTACTCCCTAACATTTGTAAACCTCCACATATTCCAATAATATTCCCTTCATTTTTTGCATAGTCTCTTATATTCTGAGATAAGCCAGAATTTTCAAGAAATATTTGATCTTTAATCGTTTGTTTACTTCCTGGCAGAATAATGAAGTCATACTTACTAAGGTTTTGTGATTTTCTAATCCATTCAATTAATATTGTTTCTTCATTTTCTAGTGGATCAAAATCCGAGAAGTTACTAATAGATGGTAATTTTATAATTCCAACTTTGATTTCAGGATTTTTAGAAAGTGATTTTTTTTCTATTAAATCTAAAGAATCCTCTGGAGGAAATGAATCATTTAACCATGGGATAATTCCAATAACAGGGATTTTTGTCTTATTCTCTATCCATTTTTTTCCATCTTCAAATAATGAAAGATCTCCTCTGAATCTATTTATGATGATTCCCTTAATAAGCTTCTTTTCTTCAGGCTTCATTAATTCAAGAGTACCAATTATTTGTGCAAAAACGCCTCCCCTTTCAATGTCAGTAACCAAAATGCAATTTGCATTTAAATATTTAGCAACTCTTAAATTAGTCAGATCTCTATGAATCAAATTCATCTCTACCGGACTCCCAGCCCCTTCGACAATTAAACGGCAATTCGGATTCCTTTCGTAAATAGACTTTAAACTTTTTTTAATTACTTCCCAGCCTGGGGAAAACCAATCTTTATAGTAATTTTGTGCGGTTGTGGTCCCAATGCTTTTGCCAAGGTGAACCACCTCGCTTATCGAGTTTCCTTGTGGTTTTAATAAAATGGGATTCATCTCTGCAGATGGATTAATACCACAAGCAAAAGCTTGAAGTGCTTGTGAATATGCCATCTCTCCTCCTTCCCAATCAACCCAAGCGTTATTACTCATATTTTGTCCTTTAAAAGGTACTGGTTCTTCCCCTAAATTTTTAAGAATCCTACAAATAGCAGTAACCGTTAACGATTTTCCTGCTCCACTGGAAGTGCCAAGTACCATTATTGGCTTCCTTATTTCATGTAGTTTTGCTTCTGACTTCATTAGAATTTATATTAATTTTAAAATTTATTAATTATTAAATTGATTTATAATTTGGTAAAAAATTTGTGTTAATTCTAGCCTCTGCTTCTCAATCTAGAAAGAAATTACTAGAAAATTGTCAAATCGAATTTATCCAAATATCAAGTGACTTTGATGAAACTACTATTAAAGAAAAGAATATATTTAATTTAGCTTTGGAATTGTCTTTTCAAAAGGCTAATAGTATATCTGAAAATATTCAAAAAATATCATTGCCCAAAGAATTTAATTTTGGTCCTTTGGAAATTCTTGGGTGCGATTCAATTTTTGAATTTAATGGAGAAGCTTATGGAAAACCATCCAATAAAGAGGAGGCATTTCTAAGATGGAAAAAAATGTCTGGAGAGTCTGGATTTTTGCACACTGGTCATACTCTAATAATTGGGAATTTTGATTCAACTTCCAAAATTTTTAAAATCAATAAAATAACAAAAAAAACAGTAAGTTCAAGAGTTTATTTTTCTAATTTGGAAGACAGGGAAATCAAGAGTTATGTAGATACAAATGAACCTTTATATTGCGCCGGAGGATTTGCCTTGGAAGGTATAGGCGGTAAATATATAGAAAAAATAGATGGTTGTTTCAGTAATGTAATGGGTTTAAGTTTGCCATGGCTCAGAGAAAATTTATACAGATAAATATATTTGAAAAAAAAAACCCTATCTTTAGATAGGGTTTTTTGATGAAATAGAAATTAATCTAAGTCAGGCATTTCTAGAGCTGGTTCACTCTTTCTGTCGATTCCTTTTTCGAAACCAGCAGCGGCTGCTCTAGCACGCCCAGCATGCCAAAGGTGACCGATAAATGTAAACCATCCTAGGAAGAATTGAGCTGCAGCTAACCATTGTCTTAAGTTAACAAAGTTAACAGCATTAGGCTCAGTGATAATTCCACCAACAGAGTTGATAGAAGCGTTTGGAGCATGAGTCATATATTCAGCAGCTCTTCTTACTTGCCAAGGCTGAATATCATTTTGGATTTTTTCAAGGCTCAAACCGTTAGGTCCTCTTAAAGGCTCTAACCATGGCCCTCTGAAATCCCAAAATCTCATTGTTTCACCACCAAATATAATTTCACCAGTAGGAGATCTCATGAGATACTTACCTAGTCCTGTTGGTCCCATTGTTGAACCGACGTTAGCTCCAATTCTTTGATCCCTCACAAGGAAAGTAAAGCTTTGGGCTTGTGAAGCTTCAGCATTTGTTGGGCCATAGAATTCTGAAGGATAAGCAGTATTGTTAAACCAGATGAAAGTTGAAGCAATAAAACTTGCTACACAAATTCCACCAAGAGCGTAACTTAGTAGTCCTTCACCATTCCAGATGAATGCTCTTCTTGCCCATCCAAAAGGTTTGGTAAAGATATGGAATATTCCTCCAATAATTGCAGTAATACCCACATAAACATGTCCACCGACAATATCTTCAATGGAGTTAACACCGATTATTGAACCAGCTCCACCCCATGGTGATCTAAATAAATAACCAAGAATTACTCTTGGATCTAAAGTCGGATTAACAAGTCTGACTTCACCACCGCCTGGTGCCCATGTGTCATATGCACCGCCAATAAAACACCAGTTTACTGACCATGCTAATGCACCAACACCTAAAACAATCAAATGATAACCAAGAATGTTTGTCATTTGATTTTTATCTCTCCAGTCAGTGGAGAAGAATGGAAAATCTTCTTCGAGTTTTTCTGGACCGGCTAATGAATGGTAAATACCACCAAAACCAAGAACAGCAGAAGCTATTAAGTGCACCACGCCAGCCTGGAAGAAAGGCATGATATCAGTAACTTCACCACCAGGGCCTATTCCATAACCAAACATTGCGACGTGAGGCATACAGATTAAACCTTGCTCCCACATTGGTTTATCAAAAGTAAAATGATTAACCTCAAAGAGCATCATCGCTCCCGCCCAAAAGACTATTAGTCCAGAGTGAGCAATGTGAGCTCCTAATAAACGTCCAGATAAATTGATTAGTCTAGCGTTGCCTACATACCAGGCATAACCAGTTTCCTCAATACTTTGGTTTGGAGCTCTTAATAAGTTATTAAAGGGCGTTTCCACGTGGAAGAACCTCCTCAGGGAATACAAAGTTTTCGTGTGGTTGATCCACAGAAGACATCCATGCTCGCATACCTTCGTTCAAAAGTATATTTTTTGTATAGAAAGTTTCAAATTCTGGATCTTCTGCTGCACGGATTTCTTGGCTTACGAAATCATAAGCTCTTAGGTTTAGTGCTAAGCCGACAATACCGATTGATGATGTCCACATACCCATAACAGGTACAAATAACATCAAGAAATGTAAGAAACGTTTGTTTGAGAAAGCGATACCGAAGATTTGACTCCAGAATCTATTAGCTGTAATCATTGAATAAGTTTCTTCTTCTTGAGTTGGATCAAAAGCTCTAAATGTTGAACTTTGAACCTTACCATCTGTATAAATACTTGTATCTTCATACAATGTATTTTGTACTGTAGCTCCATGGATAGCGCAAAGAAGAGCACCACCAAGAATTCCAGCAACACCCATCATGTGGAATGGATTTAGAGTGATATTATGAAAACCTTGAATGAACAGAATGTAACGGAAGATTGCTGCAACTCCAAATGAAGGTGCGAAGAACCAACTATGCTGTCCTAAAGGATAAATAAGGAAAATACTTGTAAATACTGCAATTACTGCTGAGAAAGCTAATGCGTTGTATGGTCTAATTCCAACAAGGCCAGCAATTTCAAACTGACGAAGCATAAAACCAATAAGGCCAAATACTCCATGTAATGCTACAAAGTTCCAAAGTCCACCAAGTTGTAGCCATCTTACGAAACTACCTTGGGCTTCAGGACCCCATAAAAATAGAAGACTGTGTCCCATGGCATCACCAGGGGTACTTACAGCTGCTGTTAAAAAGTTACAACCTTCAAGGTATGAGCTTGCAACTCCGTGTGTGTACCATGAGGTAACAAATGTTGTTCCGACGAACCAACCACCTATAGCAAGGTATGCACAAGGAAGTAGAAGTAGTCCGGACCAACCAATAAATACAAAGCGGTCGCGCTTCAACCAATCATCGAGGACATCAAACCATCCTCTTTGTGGGGCGCTACCAACTGCGATCGTCATGAGAAATCGTTTTTTAGCATCGGGATACGCAGTGACTGTAACAAAGATTGAGAGTAATGTGGGGAAATATTTGTATATCTGAAATGCCTTGTAAAGCTTTCCTGACTTTTTTATTAAAAATTAGGTAAGAATACTCCCTTAGTTTGTTAAATTATCTGAATTAGGCTCTAAAAAAGGATAAAAATGAATTCAGACCTTACGTCGTTCGATAAAATTGAACAAAAAATTGGTGGATCAAGAAAAATTTCAAATTATATAATTGGAGGAATGCTAACTATCGGAGGTATTGGTTTCCTTTTGGCCTCTATATCTAGTTATACAGGTAAGGATCTACTACCTTTAGGAAATCCTTCGAGTTTATTATTTATACCTCAAGGCATAATAATGGGAGCATATGGGGTGATAGCTAATTTATTAAACTTTTATCTATGGTATCTGGTTTATATAAATTTTGGTTCAGGAAGTAATTCTTTTGATAAATCATCAAAATCCGTAGAGATAAAAAGGAAAGGATTATTTAAAGATATTGAAGTTAAATTAAATTTTGATGAAATTAAATCAGTTAAATTGGATATAAGTGAGGGTTTTAATCCTAGAAGAAGAATTGCTTTAGTACTAAAAGGTAGAAAAAAACCTCTTCCTCTAAGTGGAGCAGGTGAACTTAAACCACTTCTGCAGGTTGAAGAAGAAGGAGCGCGTTTGGCTAAATTTTTGAATGTTAATTTGGAGGGTTTAAAATAAAAAAGAATTATTTATTAAAGGCATTTGCTTTCATACAAGTTTTAATTTTGACCCCAGCTTGTAGTTATAAAAATAGGATTGATTCTAATTATTACTGCCAAAAACTAAAATTTAGTTGTACTAATATTAATAAAGTAGTAAATTTTAAAACTACAAAAGGTAATTTAGAGGTTAAATTATTTGGTAAAGATAATCCAGTCACAGTATCAAACTTTCTGGAAAACATAGAAAATAATATTTATGTAAATCAAAAATTTTATAAAATAATAAAATATCCCCAAATAAGATTTATACATGGTGGTGTTAATCCAGAAAATAAATTTTATATTGAACGAAAACTAACCCTTAGTAAGACAAGTCCCTCAATTCCTTTAGAAATAAAATTCAAAGAAGAAATAAATCCAAGATATAATTATCAAATAAAAAATCCTATTGAAACTGAAAATTTAGTTAATACTTTTGACAGTGGATCAATTGCTATGGTTAAGAGCGGTAAGAATAAGTCTTCATCTACCGAGTTTTTTTTTGTAACTAGTAAGATCCCAGAACTAGATGGAAGGTATTCGATTTTTGGAAAGATTATTAAAGGATTAGAAGTACTTGAAAAAATCAATAAAGAAGACTACATCAAGGCAGTCCAAATATCTAATTAAATTTCTAGAGAATATTTGTTTATTTTCAACATTTCTGTATTAACACCTGAAGAGCGTTTAAGAGCTACCTTACCAGTCCTCGCTATTTCAAGGATGCCATATGGCTCGAGTAATTTCTCAAGAGCAACTAACTTCCCAGGATCTCCAACTACCTCAAGAGTTAAGGCCATATCTGACACATCAACAACTTTTGCGCGGAAGATCTGTACTATATCAAGGATATTACTCCTATTATCCTCTTTTGATGAAACTTTTAGTAACATCAATTCCCTCTCAACAGCTGCGAGATTAGTAAAATCTACAACTCCCAGAACATTAAATAATTTATTAAGTTGCTTAGTCATTTGCTGAAGAGTTTCATCATCACCTTCAACTACCATTGTTAACCTTGAAATCCCTTTAGATTCTGCAGGGCCTACTGCAAGGCTGTCTATGTTGAAGCCCCTTCTGGCAAAGAGACCTGAGATTCTACTCAAGGCTCCAGATTCATCTTCTACAAGAACTGATAATGTATGTTTCATATTTTAAAAGGTTTTTAAATCTCTAATCCATTCATAAGAGATTCTATTGAATACTGAAGGGTCTTCATCATGGATGCAATGCCCTGAATTGGATATTATTTTTAATTTTACCCATCTATGGAAATTTGCAATCTTTTTACCAACAAACAAAGGTATGAAATTATCTTTTTCTCCCCAAATCAATAAAAAGGGAACTTTTCTTGAGGCGCTGAGTTTTCTCAAAAGATAAGAGGCTTGAAATTTTTCATCTCTTGAAGACATCCCAATACACATTGCTCGTAATGATCTAGCTGAAGTTTTCCTTAGAACTGGTTTTGTCACCAAATCTATTAGTTCGCGATCAACATTATCTTTTTTGAAATAGGCAGAATTTAGTCCCAGTTTTATGACTCCTAATTTGATTATTAAAAATAAAATAATCTCCAAAGGGAAAAATATAAAAAATATTCTTATAAATTTATTTTGAAATTTTATAAGTGATGATTTTTTTGTTATGGACTTTTTATTTTCTTGAATTCGATCTGGCAGCGGGGATGCAATAACTTTTGCAATCTGATCCTCCAATGAAACAGCACATGTTAAAGCAACTAGTGCTCCAAGGGAATTGCCAATAAGAATTACTTTCCCAGAATTCTTTGGTCTTATCACCTGTGCAATAAAGTCTTTCACTTGATTAGACCAAATCTCATTATCTAGTTTTCCAATTTGTCTAATCCCAGGTTGATCTGAATCTCCAAATCCTATTAAATCTAGAGAATATGTGGCGCAATTCCTTTTCGCAAAATATTCTAAATTGTTTCTCCAATGTTTTCGATTGGCGCCAAATCCGTGGAGAAAAATAATTGGAATCTCATTATCTTCGCCTATAACACTCCAACAAATTTTAAAACCATTCCAATTCCAGTAATTAGGGATGTTTATATTTTCTGCAAAATTATTATTCATTTACTTAAAACTTTCAAGATATTTGTATTATCTACTTTTTTAACAAATAAATGTATATTGAATGTAGATTATAGTAATCATTAAATTTTACAATGGCAAAAGAAATTTTTAGTATTGCAGCAGTTTTTTGGATACTGATACCAATTGGGTTGGTTGGTGGTGCTTTGTTATTAAAGTTTCAGGGAGATTGATTCTCACGAATACATCACAATTTGAGTTATGGTCTAAAAGTTAAGCAAATCTGAAATATGAAGATTCTTTTAGTAGGAGCAACAGGTACACTTGGTAGACAAATAGCAAAGCAAGCCATAGAAGATGGACATGAAGTTAGATGCTTTGTAAGAAACCCAAGAAAAGCTTCCTTTCTACAAGAGTGGGGTTGTGAACTAACAAAAGGTAATTTATTAAATTCTTCTGATATTGAATATGCATTGCAAGATATTGAAGTTGTTATTGATGCAGCTACCAGCAAACCAGATGATCCTAAAAGTATTTATGAAATAGATTGGGATGGGAAAGTTAACTTGTTCAATGCTTGTGAATCTTTAAATGTAAAAAGAGTAATATTCCTTTCAATTCTTTTAACAGAAAAATTTAGAAATGTTCCATTAATGGACATTAAATATTGTACTGAAAAACTTCTTGAGAAATCTGATCTAGAATATACCATTTTCAAATGTGCAGCTTTTATGCAAGGAGTTATAGGTCAATTCGCTATCCCAATTTTAGATAGTCAAGCAGTATGGATGAGTGGAACTCCAACTAAAATCGCTTACATGAATACTCAAGACATGGCAAAAGTTATTATTGCAGCAGTTAATAATCCAAAAACTCATAGAACATCATTGCCATTAGTTGGTCCGAAAGCATGGGATTCAAACGAAGTCATATCCTTATGTGAAAAATTTAGTGAAAAGAAAGCTAAAATTTTTAGAGTTTCACCTTTTCTGATTAGTATTACTCAGAAAGTAGTTTCTTTTTTCCAAGACTCCTTAAATGTTGCTGAAAGATTGGCTTTTGCCGAAGTAACTAGTAGTGGTGAATCATTAGATGCTGACATGAGTAAAACATACGAAATATTGGAACTTAAAAAAGAAGATATGACTTCACTAGAGAGCTATATAAAGGAGTACTATCAACAAATACTTAAAAGATTAAGAGAAATGGAAGCAGATCTAAATATTGAGGAAAAAAAGAGACTACCTTTTTAATGTTGCAATTTTAGACTTATATAGTATATTTGTACTATATATATATTAGTGATTATGTCTGTTTCTAAGTCTAAAAATCTCGAACGAAAACTAGATAATTTTGCAAAAGAAGCAAAAAATGAATTGAATAATGTTTGCGGATCATCATTATGGGAAAGTCTTGGGTTTGTTTTTTTTGATCAATTAGAAGATTCTGAAAAAATTGCGAAAGCAAATTTTTATTACGGTCAACTTCAAATAATTAATGAAATAAAATTTTCTATTTGAATTGAATTTCATATTTTTACGGATGTAATTTTTCTTAAATCAATTTTGGCCAATCTTTTTCTGATAATATGAACTTAGTAAAATATTAATTAATGATTGAAACTTCAGGTGTAATAGAAAAAGAACAGGGGAATGGATTTTATTTGGTTACATTAGAAAAACCTGAAGGACATCAATGTTTATGTAGAGCTGCAGGCAAATTGACTAAATTTAGAATTAAATTGTTAGCTGGAGATAAAGTTTTAGTGGAGATTAGTCCTTATGATCTTTCTAGAGGGAGGATAACTTATAGAGAAAGGAATGCAGGTGGCGCTAAACCTGCTACTAATAAAAATAACCCTAAGAGAAATAATAAATAAAAAGATACTTTAGATAATATCTTCTATAACTTTTTTAAACTCACTTCTTTGCTTAACACCTTGCCATTGTTTTTTTAATAATTTTTCTTTAAAAAGTTGAACTGTTGGTGTGCCGTTAATACCAGCTTGTTTTGCAATATCTTGATCTTTATCAATATCTATTTCAACGCCAAGAACTGCACCATCAAGTTCTTTAATTACCCTTTTTAACTGAGGTTTCAAAACATGACATGGGCCGCAACTTGGAGAACTAAAAATTACTAAGATAGGTTTTTTACTCTCGTGATATAGCTTCCTTAATGCATAACTGCCTTTTTGCCATTCAGAATTTGGATCAAATGTATCTTCATTAACTTCTTCTTCATTAAAATCTGATGAATTTAGTTTTTTTTCTGGTTCGGGTGTTTCTCTGACTATAGTTTTCGCTAAGTTTTTCTCGGCTAGCCACCTTTCGGTAGCTAATGCTGCCATGCACCCAGTTCCTGCAGCGGTAACTCCTTGCCTCCACTCAGAATCGACAACGTCACCTGCTGCGAAGATGCCTTCTATAGATGTTTCTGGCCTTCCTGATTTGCAAGCAATATATCCTTTATTATCTAAATCAATTTTGCTGCCTAAGAACTTCGTATTTGGTGTGTGCCCTATCGCGTAAAAAAGACCTTTTATATTGATTTCCCCTTTACCTTTTTGAGAGTGAATAGTTTCTATTTTCTCAAGCCATTCAGAGCCATCCGCTTTATCAACTTTTGTGTTCCAATGAATTTCTATCTTTGGATTAGCTTTTACTCTATCTACCATTGCTGCGCTAGCCCTTAATTTTTCTGATCTAACAATCAAATGCACTTTACTTCCATACTTTGTGAGGTATGCTGCTTCTTCACATGCAGAGTCGCCCCCTCCAATAACAGCTAATTCTTCGCCTCTAAATTGTGGGGTCGCTCCATCACATATTGCGCAAGCACTTATTCCTTTACTCCAGAATTTATCTTCATTTATAACGCCTAATCTATTTGCACTTGCTCCAGTTGCAATAATAATTGAGTTAGATTTTATAGTTCCTTCTAAAGTTTTTAATTCAAAGGGATGCGAATCAGTATTTATTGAGACAACATCACTTTCGTATAAATTAGTACCCCATCTTTCGGCTTGAGCTTTCATTAGATCCATTAATTCAGGACCTAGTACACCATCTGGAAAACCTGGATAATTTTCAACAAATGTTGTAGTCATTAATTGCCCACCGGGAATTCCACCAGAATTAAATCCTGTTACGAGCATTGGTTGAAGATTTGCTCTTGCTGCATAAATCGCAGCTGTATAACCTGCAGGACCTGAACCAATAATTACAACATTTTCTACGTTAGAATTTTTTTCTTTATTTTCCATTTATTTGCAAATTTCACTACTTATAATAATAAATCAACCCAAATAATGTAGGGCGGATTTCACTCGATCGATTTAGTAATTAATCGTTGACTTTTTGGTCAAATATTTTTTTTAATTCCTCTGGAAAATTTAAAACAGAATCTTTTAAATTTTCGTTCTTTTCTCCAATATGTAATATCCACTCTCTAAATTCTTCTGCGATTGCATAACTGTCTTCATATCTTTCTAGAGTGTCCATTGCAGATATTCTGTTGGTAGCCCAACAGGTTGCAATGTCGATTCTTTTTCTAATGAAATTGTCCATTGAAAATTAAAAGTTGTATCTAGATAAACACAAAAAATGGCATTTATGTTGTCTAATAAGTTACAACTTTGTATTTCCAAACAATAATTTAATCTTTAATTAATATTTGAGCCAATTTTCGAAAGAATTATAAAAAAATATAAAGAAATAGGTTTAAACTGCCTCGCTGTGGTTTGCGAGTAATCTTTCAATTTCCTCAAAACCCTCTTTAGCTGAATTTATTGCAAGTTCCTCACTAACTTTTTCTTCTGAAATTAATTTTGCGGATATTTTCTTTAAAAGAGATTCTTTCTTTTCTCTTAGTGAAATGACAATTTCCTCTTCAATAATAGATTTTATTGCTTTAGAAATTATTTTTTTGTCATTTGCTTCCTCAAATGTGCCCTGGACTAATTCCTGAATAAATAATCGATGCACCTCACTACTTCTTAGAAAGCTTTCAGTGGCATTAATAATTCCTTCAACAAGAGCTTCATCAGGTTCAGAGTCATTTTCTGCGAGCTTGAATTCCCAATCTAAATGTCTTCTTTGCCAACCTGCTGAGTGGAGACTAGGCATGACTGTCTGTGAATAAGTATCAACCGACATTTCATAAATTCTCTCGGCTAATTTTTCGCACCAGTCCTTTCCATGTTTTTCTAGATTTTTCTGCATAGCCTGCCTTGGAACAGCATGACCGCCATGATGACTGTGACATACTCCATCTGGACATTCGATTGCTTTTATACTCATTTGAATATTTAGTGCCTATATTCTAGATAGCTATTTTTTATAGAAAAGAAAATATATTTTTAACAAAAATCCAAGACTTTTGACTTTCTTCAATTTATATTTAGTATGTTAAAAAAATAAATAAATTGACAAAGATACTTATTCCTTCCGAAACAAGCTCTGGTGAAAGGAGAGTTTCAGCTACTCCAGAAGCGGTAAAGAAATTAAAAAGCCTTGGATGTGATGTTTATATTGAAAGTTCAGCAGGAAAATTATCAGGATTTAGTGACTTGTCATATGAAGAATCGGGTGGAACAATAATAAGTAACTTAGATCAAAAAATTTGGGGTGAAGCTGACCTAATATTTTGTGTTCAAACTCCATCAGAGGATAATTTAACTAAATTGAAGAAAGGTGCAGTTCTTCTTGGTCTTCTTAACCCATATGGTAATAAGGAGCTTCTCAAGATTATAAATAGTAATAAGATTTCAACTTTATCACTAGAATTGCTTCCGAGGATTAGTAGAGCGCAATCTTCAGATGTTCTATCTTCTCAGGCCAATATTGCTGGATATAAAGCAGTTCTTTTAGCTGCAAGTGAGTTAGATAGATATTTCCCAATGCTTATGACTGCAGCAGGCACAGTTCAACCTGCCAAAGTAGTGGTTCTTGGTGGTGGGGTTGCAGGATTGCAGGCAGTAGCGACAGCAAAAAGACTTGGTGCAATAGTATTTGTATCCGATATTAGACCCGCTGTTAAAGAACAAGTAGAGTCCCTCGGAGCAAGATTTATAGAACTTCCTGAAGTGGATGAACAACCTGGAGAAGCTGGAGGTTATGCAAAAGCTGTAACACCCGAATTTCTTTCAAAACAGAAAGCTACTTTAACTAAATATTTATCTGAAGCTGATGTTGCTATATGTACTGCGCAAGTTCTAGGTAAAAAGGCCCCTGTTTTAATAGACGCTCCCATGATTGAAAAAATGAGATCTGGTGCAGTAATTATTGATTTAGCAGTTTCTCAGGGAGGGAACTGCGCAGGAACAAAATCAAATGAAACTATTATTAAAGATGGGGTAAAACTTATTGGAGCGGGCGAATTACCCTCTTCAGTTCCTTATGATGCAAGTTCACTTTATGCTAAGAACTTAACATCTTTGATTACACCATTTATAAAAGATGGTGTAATTAAATTAGATAAAGAGGATGAACTCATTTCTGGATGTTTATTAAGCGATGAAGGAGTTGTTCTTCAAAATAAAGTTTTTGAAAATTGAGGTTTTAAATTATGTCTTTTATAAGTCTTCTTTGGGTTCTTTTACTTGGTAGTTTATTAGGCCTCGAGTTAATTGGAAAAGTTCCTCCTACCCTTCACACACCTCTAATGAGTGGAGCAAATGCAATTTCAGGAATAACAATGCTTGCAGCCTTAACTTTAATTGTAAAAGCAGAAGGTAACATACCACTTTTAATCATTGGTTCAGTTTCTCTTGGATTTGCTCTTTTCAACGTTGTAGGCGGTTTCTTCGTAACTGATCGAATGCTCGCGATGTTTAGTCGTAAACCATCAAATAAGAAGTAATTTTTAACATGAATCTACCTGTAATCATTAAATTCGTTATTGACCTTCTAGCAGTACTGTTACTGGCGTTGGGAATAAAAGGGTTGTCAAAAGTAAAGTCAGCAAGGGATGCAAATAGATTAGCTGCATTTGCAATGTCGCTATCAGTAGTAGGATTACTTTCTTATTATTTAGGCACTTCTGGAATTGCTATTCAGTCTTGGATGTGGATAATAGTTGGATCAATCATAGGTAGTTTATTCGGAGCAATTCTTGCAAAAAAAGTACCTATGACCTCAATGCCTGAAACAGTGGCATTGTTTAATGGTTGTGGAGGAATGTCATCACTTTTAGTGGCCTTAGGAGTAGCTATTTTTCCTATATCTGGTGGTCAAGAAAATTTTGATTTCTTTATGTCATTGATTAACGAAGTTTCAATATCTGTTTCTATATTCGTTGGTGCCATAACTTTCACAGGTTCAATTGTGGCGATGGCAAAGTTACAGGGTTGGTTGTCAACTCCAGGATGGACTCAGAGCAAAGTTAGACATTTTGTAAATATTGTTTTTGCAGTTGCTTCCTTGATAGCCTTTTTTGATTTGATAAACGGCAATACAAGTTCTATTTGGCTTTTAGTTATAGTTTCTTCTTTATTAGGTATTGGAGTTACTTTACCAATTGGTGGAGCTGATATGCCAGTCGTTATATCTTTATTAAATAGCTATTCAGGGATTGCAGCAGCAGCAGCAGGTTTCGTTGTAGATAGTCAGCTTTTGATAGTAGCAGGTGCAATGGTTGGAGCAGCAGGCCTGATACTTACTCAAGTAATGTGCAAGGGTATGAATAGATCATTGGTCTCAGTTCTTTTTGGAGGATCTTTATCTGCACAAAGTACAGCCTCTTCTGGTTCAGGAGAATATACAAATATAACTTCTTGCAGTGTTGAAGAATGTGCATTGACTTTAGAGGCAGCCAACAAGGTAATTATTGTTCCTGGTTATGGTCTAGCGGTAGCTCAAGCTCAACATACTTTAAGGGAAGTGACAAAAAAACTAGAGCAAAATGGTATTGAAGTTGTTTACGCAATTCATCCTGTAGCAGGGAGAATGCCTGGACATATGAATGTACTTTTAGCAGAAGCAGATGTTCCTTACGAACAACTTAAAGAGATGGACGTTGTAAATCCTGATTTTCCAGCAACGGATGTTGTTTTAGTTTTAGGAGCAAATGATGTGGTAAATCCTCAAGCTAAAAATGATAGCTCTTCTCCTTTATATGGCATGCCAGTTCTTGATGTGCAGGAAGCAAGAACGGTATTTGTAATTAAACGTGGTATGAGTGCAGGTTACTCCGGAATAAAAAATGATTTATTTGATCTGCCAAATACCTCAATGGTCTTTGGTGATGCAAAAAAAGTACTGAATGATTTGATTGGAGAATTAAAGGATCTTGGAGTTGGGGAGAAATAATAATATATCTTTTAGTTTTTCAGATTACGCAAAAAATAAGCCATTTCGAGAAGTCTTACCTTGGATAGGGGGCGACTTACAAACTTTGAGAGATACTTTTGTTATTGATTTTGGTAAATCAAAAAAAAATAAAAAAATATTCTTTCCGATTAATAAAATTCTTTCTAAAAAATTTGAATGTGATTATCTTTTAGGTTTTTTAGAATTACCTGAAAACTTAAACTCACTTAGGGGTTTTGTAATCGTAACACATGGTTTAGGGGGCTCAACTAAACGGTTTGGTTTAAGAAGAATATCTAGGAAATTAGCAAATAATGGTTTTGTAGTTCTTAAATTAAATCTAAGAGGATCTGGATCAGCGAGATATTTAGCAAAAGGAAATTATTGTGCTAGATGCTCCAGTGATGTTATTTCAGCAATTAATTATTTTAAAAAATTCATTAACTTAGAATTTAAAAAGCTCATTAAGATGAATAATCTTCCAATTTACGGAGTTGGATTATCTTTAGGCGGAACAATTCTTTTAAATGCCTGCTTAGATTACGATAAAAACAAAGGAGAAAAACTTTTAGATGGCCTTGCCTGCGTGAGTACCCCTTTAGATTTATCTTCATGCAGTCTCTGTATTGAAAAACCTAGAAATTCTATCTACCAAAAATGGTTACTTCACCGCTTAAAAAATCAATTATGGGAGGGATTTAATGATGAAGGCAAACTCCTTGATAACGAGAAATTAAGAATAAAAATTAGAAATTTAAAAAGTATAAGAGAATTTGATCAGAAATTTACAGCTCCTAGTTGGGGATTTAATTCTTTAGAGGATTATTATATTAAAGCTTCTCCAATATTTAGAATCCAAAACTCAATAAAAAAATTACCTCCAATGCTTTTTATTCATGCCAAGGATGATCCCTGGGTTCCATATAAGGATACTTTGAATTTAAGAAAAGAATCTATTGATAAATTTACTATTTTAATAACTGAAAAAGGAGGTCATAATGGTTTTCATTCGATTAATGGCTGCTGGTCAGACGAAGTCGTAAAGAACTGGTTTATGAGTATTTAGGACTATTTAAAAATGGTGTTTTTTTAAAAATCCATTTTTCTATTGGCTTACCGTTAATAATATGTGAGGTAAAAATTTCTGAAATTTTTTCTGGAGAAACTTTCTCATACCAAATACCATCAGGCCAAATAAGAAGAATTGGGCCGTTTTTACATACCCTTAAACAGTCAGCTTTTGATCTTAATATATGAACGTTTTTTGTAGAGGGATCATTCTCAAATTTTTTTAAAGTCTTTTTCAGACATTCCCATGTTTTTTGTCCTTCATTGCCTTTAAAGCATTTCTGTTTTGTAGGTGTTGCGCAAAGTAGAAGATGCTTTTTAATATTCACTTTTATCCAATACTTACATATTTTTTCCCTTTTTTAATTTCTTGCTTAACAAAAAGTCTGGCCCAATTGTCTACTTCAAGAATATCCTCCAATTCGGGACTCAAATTCAAATTCTCCATATGTGATTCACAAGCTTTACTTATAAATGTTGGAATTTCTTGAAAAGAAATTTTTTCTTTAAGGAATTGTTCAACAGCCATTTCATTAGCAGCATTTAAGACTGCAGGCATAGTCCCAGAAGATTTACCGGCGGCATAGGCAAGTCCCATGCATGGATATTTAAACTCGTCTGGCTCTTTAAAAGTTAATTTTCCAATTTCACTTAGGTTTAATCTTTTCCAATTTGTTTTAAATCTTTCAGGCCAACTCATCGCATATAAAATGGGTAGTTTCATATCTGGCCAACCTAATTGAGCTAATACTGAAGAATCTTCCATCTCAATCATTGAATGAATAATACTTTGAGGGTGGATAACTATTTCGATATTTTCGTAAGAGGTCCCAAATAAATAATGAGCTTCTATAACTTCTAATCCTTTATTCATAAGAGTTGCAGAATCTACAGTTATTTTTTTTCCCATATCCCAATTAGGATGTGAAGTCGCATCTTCCACAGTGACATGCTTTAAATCCTCAACGGCCCAATCTCTGAAAGCACCACCAGAAGCTGTTAAATGTATAGCTTTTAAACCCTTAGGCATCTCTCCTGTTGAAAAATCTGCATTTTCATAATTAGGTAATCCTTGTAAGCATTGAAAGATAGCAGAGTGTTCTGAATCAGCAGGTAAAAGCCTGCTATTATTTTTCTTTAATGCAGGAATAACAATTGGTCCTGCAGCAATTAAAGTTTCTTTGTTAGCAAGTGCAATATTTTTCCCCGCATTAATTGCTGACATTGTTGGAATTAAGCCTGCACAGCCTACTATCCCTGTTACCACAGTATCTGCCTTGTCCCATGCTGCAACTGCGTTAATCCCCTGCTTCCCACCTAAAACCAATGGAGCATCATCCAAATCTAAGTTATTAATATTTTCTTTTAAATCTTCTATAAGACTTTCATCATCAATTGCAACTACCTCTGGTTTATGTGTTTTAACTTGTTCAGTTAATAAATTAATATTTCTTCCTGCGGAAAGAGCTACGGCTTTAAACTTATCAGGCTGCTCACTAGCTATTTCGAGAGTTTGAGTCCCAATTGAACCAGTAGAACCGAGCACAGTAATGTATTTCAATTTTCTCTGATATTTCTAATATCTTCCCATTTAAAGGTGTATTTAAAAAACAAAAATTTCAAATTGGTTTTTTTCTTAAAATTTAGACCCTTATCCATGTTGTTATGTCCTTGGATTGATCAATAAGTTCAATACCTTTTTCTTTTAACAAATTCCTAATTTCATCGGCCTTCGTATAATTCTTTTCTTTTTTTGCTTTCAATCTTTCATTAATAAGTATTGATATTTCATCTTCATTTATTTTACTTTCTTTTACTAAAACCTCTTTTTTAAGACCAAGTACCTCAGTCAACTTTTCAAGAGTTTGAAAATTCTCAAGTAGAAAGAATTTTTCATTTAGGTCTATTTTAAAACCT
>QCEQ01000011.1 GCA_003278525.1 Prochlorococcus sp. AG-355-P16
ATCAAAGGGGTTTATTTTTCTATACTTACTCAAGCTTCTCTTCTTGTATTCTTTAACTTCTTTAATGGACAACAAAAACTTATAAATGGAACAAATGGATTAAAAACAGATGTAACACAATTAATTGGTCAGATGGTAGGCTCTGAGTCTATGCAAAGAATATTCTTTTGGGTAACCGCCATACTAGTAATAGGCGCATGGTTTTTTGCAAAGTGGGTAGTTAAAGGAAGATTTGGAAATATCCTTATAGGAATACGAGATGATGAACCAAGAGTTAGGTTTACAGGATACAACCCAGTTATATTCAAGACGATAATATTTTCTATTGCTGGAGGACTCGCTGGAATTTCAGGAGCTTTATATACCGTTCAGTCTGGAATAGTATCCCCTCAATTTATGACGGTTCCATTTTCTATAGAAATGGTTATATGGGTTGCTGTTGGAGGAAGAGGAACTTTATTGGGAGCGATACTAGGAGCAGTTTTCATCAACTATGCAAAAAGTCTTGTAAGTGAAGCTTTACCTGCTAGTTGGATGTTTATTCAGGGAGGGTTATTTATATTGGTTGTAACAGCCCTGCCAGAAGGAGTTTTAGGATGGATTCAAAGAGATGGTCCTAGGAATCTTCTTCAAAGGTTTGGTTTGAAAAGGAAGATTGAAACCTACCCAAGCTTAGAAGTTAATAATAAGGAGGGGAATAATGAATAATAAAGATCTTTTGAATTTAATAGATATTACTGTTAGTTTCGAGGGTTTTTTAGCTCTCAACAAACTTAATTTAAAATTGAAGAAAGGAGAATTAAGAGCTGTAATAGGACCAAATGGCGCAGGTAAAACAACATTTCTTGATGTAATTACTGGAAAGGTTAAGCCAACAAATGGTGAGGTAATTTTTAAAGGAAAATCATTAGTAGGTAGAAAGGAGCATAAAATAGCCAGACTTGGTGTTGGAAGAAAGTTCCAAAGTCCAAGAATCTTTGAAAATCTAACAGTTAAAGAAAATCTTGAAATATCGGTGACAACTCCTAAAAGTCCCTTAAACCTTATAAATAAAAGTATTAAGGATGAGCAGCTTAATGAGATTGATCGCCTTATGAAGATTGTTAATTTAGCTCAAAAAGTTAATTCTAAAGCTGGATCTTTATCACATGGCCAAAAACAATGGCTCGAGATTGCCATGTTAGTAGGTCAGAAGCCAGATTTAATGTTAGTTGATGAACCTGTTGCCGGTTTGACTGATGAAGAAACTGATCTTACAGCTGATTTATTAAAATCTTTATCAGGAGAAAATACTGTAGTAGTAATTGATCACGATATGGAATTTATAAGAAGACTTGATAGCAATGTTTCAGTATTAAATCAGGGCACAGTATTATGTGAGGGAACGATGGAAACCATACAAAAAGACAAAAAAGTTATTGATGTTTATTTAGGAAGACCCGAGGACTAGTTATGGAAAATTTACTCGAAATAAAATCCTTAAATACTTACTATGGCGAGAGTCATATTCTTAGAGATGTAGATTTAAATGTTAAATCAGGAGAAATGGTTTGTTTGATTGGAAGAAATGGAGTTGGCAAAACAACCTTATTGAAATCACTAATTGGTTTGTTAAAACAAAAAACAGGCGATATCTATTTGATTGGTGAAAATATCAACAGAAAAGCACCTCATCAGAGGGCTAGAAAGGGAATGGCTTACGTTCCTCAAGGGAGAGAAATTATTCCATACCTGTCAGTTGAAGAGAATCTTATGTTAGGGATGGAGTCTCTGCAAGGTGGATTATCTAAGAACAAGAAAATAGATCCATTTATCTATGATCTCTTCCCAATCCTAAAAGATTTTCTTCAAAGGAAAGGAGGAGATCTTAGTGGAGGACAACAACAGCAATTAGCTATCGCAAGAGCATTGCTAGGCAAACCTCAACTTCTATTACTTGACGAACCTACGGAAGGTATTCAGCCAAATATAGTTTTAGACATTGAAAATGCAATTAAGCAGATAATTAGAGATAAAGGAATTGGTGTTTTATTAGTTGAACAACATTTGCATTTTGTAAGACAAGCAAATAGATATTATGCTATGCAACGCGGAGGCATTGTCGCAAGCGGAAATACTAATGAGTTGAGTCAAGCGGTTATTGATAAATTCTTGAGTGTTTAAATAAATTATCCAGATTACTTAAAAACTTTTATTCATTTTTCGCATCTTATTAGGTCAATACTGTTTGGATGTTCTTTTATATACATATTAAATTCCATTGCTAGTGTTCTAGCCTCGTAAGCGTCAGAAGCATAAAAACAATTTTCTAATCTTATATTTTGAAAATCACGGTAATGCACTGTATATGGCTTCAACATATTATTTTTGTTCATTTTAATTTGCTAAAAAGCAATTATGTATATTTCAACCATGCATATATTCGTAAATTTAAAGCACAACTTTTGTTGTTATCAAAATATATTGACTTAAATTATGTAATTAAAAATACTTTATAAAGACAAAAAGTAATTAATCTATTTTTTTTTATTTTTAGAATCTTGCTTTTTACCTTCTATTAAAAAAACAAATTTTGATAAAATATATCCAAACACTGGGACCCAAAACTTTTCATAAATAAATTTCATAAAAAATTAAGCAGCTATTGATTCGTTATCTTCAATTTTAGTTTTATTAATACACTTCAAATCTGTTGAATTAAATAAATGCTGGATAAGCAGAAAATCAAGTTCCCCTTTCAACAAATTAACATCAGATGAAAGTAGATCATCAACAAAATCATCAAAAGTATCTGAAAGAAGATTCACAATTAGAAAAATTATTTTTGATATTATCATCGCATTAACAATAAAAGTCAACCAAATTCTAAAATTAGCTTTTGGATTTTTTGAAAATTAATTAATAAAGACTAAAAAATTAAATAATAAATATAAACAAGCAAAATAACAGATTTAATACAAAGCTTAGGGTTTTTGAATTAAATTTCATTATCATGCTTTTCTTAATTTTATATCTCTCCTGATTTGCATTATCAAAACGACAATAAACATATTTGCTAAGAAGAAATTTAAAGGATTCATCATCAAACCTTTTAATATATTTATAGCAAAACTATAGATGTGCCAATTAGGAAACAATCACTTAAAAAATTATTAAAAGTAATAAATTGCATAGCAATCAAATTTGATATTAATAACTAATTTTAAATATTATTTTTTAATTAGCTCGAAGTAACCATTTTTATTTAATAAGTACTTATCAAACCAAAGGCTTAATAGATTGTCTAATCCTATTCCATTCATTTTATTTATTTGCGATGTCTTATAGTCTGATAGTGCAAGCAATAAATACGGAAAAATCATATCAGAAACTCCTTTGGGCAGTTTCTCCAAAGGTACTCCATGCGCTCTATCCCATAAAATTTGCATATCCTGAGAGAACAAAGAACTCCAATAACTAAAATTACAATATAACTTTTCTGGAGGGAGTAGATTTACAGATGGGACTGGGAGAGATGAATTCATAGGAATAAATATTTTATAGATTAAATGAATTTAGGTTTTGAAATGTCGAAAAATAACTTTAATATGCGAATCTCATATAAATACAAATTAACTTTAACGCACAGTGTAACACTTAGCAACACTTTATTAAGTGTTATATTTATCCATCATTTCCTGAAATTTTAGGAATGATAAAAACCTTTTATAAGTTTGCAAATCAAAAGCCTCTTGATTCTCCTCATTTAAATGGGTTGATTTACTAGGAATAAAATGCTTGCCTAAGTTATTATCAATTGAAAGTTTTGCTTTATCTAAAAAGTCACCAGAATTATCAAATAAGTTTTGTAAATTATCTTCATTTTGTAGATATGGTTGACTTGCTTTACCATTTTTTTTGTTAAACATACCTCTTACAGAAAGTGCTTCTTCTACCAAAATACTTATTATTTTAGAATTACTTAAATTGTTCTCTATGCTCAACTTGTCAATTATTTTCATAACATCTTCTCTAGGAATAAAACCAACTCTTTTTTTCTTGGTAGGCATTTAAAGATTAATTAAAGTTCAGCACTTGACTGTAATAAGTGTTGCACTATATTCATTATAAGTCAATTAAATGCTAATGATTTTACCAACAACATTACTTTTAGGAGCCCTTGGATATCTTTTCTACACCTCAAAAAAAGAACTCTCACTAGATCACCATGACCATCTAGAAAACCAAAAAGAGAATGATGATTTGTATAAAGATTTGGAAGATCTATTTATTTAAAATTACTGTATATGCATTAAAGAACTTTGTTTCTTGACTAAAGATATACAAAACCTTAAACATAATTAGAATGATAATAAAGCTATAAATTAAATGACTGTCCATCAAGATTACGAAATAAAAATCAATCTAAATGAATTGATTGAGAAGAGAATTCCATGTTGTGATTTACTTCATCCAGATCATTGTCTAACAGAACAACAAGTCTCTGAAATTGCACACGATATACGTATGGATTTAAATTTGCATGATCTTTATAAGCAAGTGGATAAACACATCATGAATTATGTAAATGCAGCTGGTATTGATAACAAAGATCATTGGGTTGAACCTCATCTTCCAGATTTGGAGAGAGATTTAAAAGAAGAAGTAGGTATAGAGTTTGATTAAACTTTGCTTCTAAAAAAGATTAATATATGTATTTTTTTTCTAAATCATCTATTAATTTATAGATACTTTTAGCTGATCTTTTTCTTTTTTTTAAAATTGTAAAAAATATGGATCCAATCAATATTAGAAAAATAGGTGTGAAAATAATAATTTCATGACTCATAACCATCAAACATAGATATATTATATAAATTATGAAAAACTCTAACTCAATAAAATAGGTACTTTATACAAATATATTTCACTATAAACAATTAAGAATTTTTATAAAGAAGTGAAAGAATTTAAAATTTTTTGTAAATTATGTAGATATAAATTTTTAAATCAATAGAGATAATGAATAATTATTTTGCCTTAACAGTAACTGAGATGGGGATCGGTAAAATAGAGTTAGTAGTTATTGGCGCAGTAATTTTAATATTTCCAATTTTATTTGTTTATGCATCTAAAAATCTTGATGCTAAGGGTGTTTTCGAATGGATGATGGAAAAACCCAATGATTGGATAGGTAAAAAATAAGCCTCTAAAAATTTACATTTTTCTAGTTAAATTTTAAATTTTCTAAATTACTTAAAGCAAAATCATAAACCTGGCAATTATTTTCTAAATCATTAACTATTGAATTTTTTAGAAGAGAATAATCTATCAACTTATTGAGTTTATTATTTTTAAATTCCTTGTTAGTTTCTCCAATAGCAAATGCCAAAGCTCCTTCATAAGAAATTCCGAATTTGGTAGTGTTGCAGTAAGTTCTAGTGAATTTGTTAGAAATCGTTTTAGTATACTTTTCAAGAGTCTTAGAAGAAGTATCTAATGAGTAAACTGGATTACTAAATAGAAAAAGCAAAGTTAAGGTGAATATCGCAAAAACGCTTTTGATCATAATATTTCAAAAATTGCAAATTTAATATAGTTTAAAATTTAACTCTGCAGACTATGTTTTATTAAAAATTATAGAAATTAAAAATTTATTAACTAAAAAGGCTATTTCATATTTTGGATGATAAAAACTCTCTAAATGAGTATTTTATAGTTTGAATTTTTTTTGGTAATTTTTTTAAAAAACGCCTAAATGCTTTTGGCATAATAAAAAATCCATATCCATAATTAATATTTAACAAATAATACATGGATATTCAATAAATAATTATCCAAAAATAAGTAAATTAATTATTAAATATATGGATTGAGCTATGGAAATGTATTTAAACATGAATTATTGTTTAATTAAGTATTAAATACAAAATTAATATGGCACTACCAGAACTTATTTATGCTCCTATAGATGGAGGAACAATACATAGATATGAAATTAGTGGTGGCAAGAGAAAATTTTTAAGATTTATAGGTTGTTATTTGGGTCAATGTAATTTCCACAAAAATATTGATGATGCTATTGATTACATAAAAAATTTGAAAGAATCACAAAAGATACAAAAAACATGAAATAAAGATACATAGATACGAAAGAGATTCAATATTTTTCGATAACTAGATAATTATTGCTACAAATAATAGAGAATTTTCTTTTTATAAGAAATTGATTATTTACTTGGGTTATAGTTCCGAAAGATAAACAGTCATAAAAAAAAAGAAATTAATTTATGGAAAACAGACAAATTAATTTTTTTAAATCAAAAGACTTTAATACCGTTCTTAAGCCATTTAAAAAAGGAACGGTAGTAAATATTGACTCGTTTGATATTAGAGAAAATCAAAAAGATTTAAATATAGGTTTATTTGGTTGGTATGCAATTTGTCCCTCTAAAGAACTAAAAAAAAATAAGCTATATTATTTTTCACTTTATGATGAGCCTCTTGTTCTTTATAGAGATGAAAATAAAAACGTTAGGTGCATTAAAAATATTTGTCCACATAGAGGGGCCTCCTTTTTTGGAGGGACATTATCAGATGGAGTAATAACCTGCCCATATCATGGAGCTAAGTTTTCATCTGGAGGAAGTTGCCAAAATCTCGACAGAATAACCTGTCGCCATATAGTTGATAATAACTACGATAACTACGCCAAAAGAATCCATTTATCTCAATACAAAACATCAGAAAAAAATGGATATATTTTTGTTCATTTTTCTAAAAAATCTGAGACTGATTTAAATAATATAAGTGAAGACACACCAATAAGTAACTACGAATTATTAGAAAATGGTTTTTTACATAAGGATTATGTCTTTGAGGAGGTATTAGTCGACTTCAAATGTGATTGGTCAAGGATTATTGAAAATCACCTAGATATACTTCATATCTTTTGGGTTCATGGCGATACAATCCCGGATAAAGATGTGAATAAAAACGTATTAGTTAGTTTTAATCAGAAAATTAATATTAATCCCAAATACATTGAAAGTATTTATTACTACAAGAATGACCCTACAAAAGAATTTATTAGGATAAAATACATACCTCCAGGAAGGATATTAATTTACAAAGGCGATCCTTCTTCATCAAGATATTTACAAGTTTTAGATCATATCCCTCTAGGAAACAACAAAGCAAGAGTAATAGTGAGACACTATAGGAAATTTCTACAAAATAAACTCCTTAATAATCTCTTATTATTTAAAGAGACTCAAAGAAAGATTTTTTATAAGATATTCGATGAGGATTATATGATCTTAAAAACACAAACATATAATCACGATATGGGATTTATAAGTAAGGATGAAATTAAATTATTGGGAGAAGATAGGATAATAAATTATTTTTGGAAGTGGTACAAGAAGTCTGAAGATAGAGATGAACCATGGAAAAATATTAATAACACCCGAAATCTTGATGTATATGACAAAGTGATATTGAAATATCCTCCTGAGATAAAAAAGTTAGAAATTGCAAATAATATAGATATTATTAGAAAAACATTTGTAAGATTTGCTGCTCCACTTATACTTTTTATGTTAATAATATAATTTATGAAGAAAGTAGATAGACCTTCATGGTTGAATTGGCTTTATCTCTTCATATTTATTTTAAGCTCGATTCAATTGATTATATTTTGGAGTAATAAGTTTTAGTGTTTAATAAATATTGGTTTGAAGCACAAAATATAAATTGTTTTAAAAATGGCTATAGAGTAATTAAAGATTTAAATTTAAAGATATCGTATTCAGAAAATGTAATATTAATTGGACCAAATGGTTCAGGTAAATCATCCCTAATTGGAATGATTAATAGAAACATATACCCAGTAGTAGCTAATGAATCGAAACTGAAGATATTTGACAAAGAACTTATAAATTTATGGGAACTAAGAAATAAAATAAGTACCGTAAATAATGATATAAAAAATAGAATAAATCAAAATTTACAAGTTTTTGATTTAATTTTAAGTGGACTATATGGAAGATATTGTTACGTACAAAAAAAATCTGAAAGAGATTCTTATAAGGTAGAAAAAATCATGAAGAAAATGAATATTTCTAATTTATCTAAAAAGAATTTTTCCTATTTATCAGATGGAGAAAAGCAAATTTCTCTCATTGCAAGGGCATTAATCAAAAAACCGGAAATCTTAATCCTAGATGAACCAATCGCAAATTTAGATTATAAATCAAAGTTTTTTTTAATTGATAAGGTTAATGAATTATCAAAATTAAATACGAAAATTTTATGCGTCACTCATGATATTTCAACGATTACCAAAATTTATGACCGGGTCATAATGCTAAAAGATGGCAAAATAATAGCTGATGGAGATCAAAATAAGGTTATGAATAGTGAAAATTTTAATAGGTTATTTGGTATTAAAGTAGAGGTAACAAATAATAATGGACTTTGGAATATAAACAGATTATCTAAATAACAATTATAAAAATAGCTATCGCAATAGCAAGAAATACTAATTTTTTACTTTTTAAAAATGAAAAGGATTTGTTTTTAAATGAAGAAGATCCACATTTAGAGCATACAATCTTTCCTCCTAAAGATCGGTCTGAGACAAATGAAGAACTTCCACAATTAAAGCAAACTCTGTTTACGCTCATTTAAAATAAAATATTTAAAGTTCTACCTAAATTATATTCATAAATACTTTGTAAAGAAAAACATCAGAAATGTGATGATAATGAGAATCTATTGCAATAAGTATTTTTTTAGTGCATAATTGATAATAATTCTCATTATCAAAAATTAATGAATTTCCATAGTTATGGAGACTCTCCGTCAAAATCAGTAAGGATAATAACTGGACAATCCGTATTAATAGATCCTTCATCAAGGCCAAAAGGGACATGCCTAGAAGTTGAAAGTGGAATTGCAAGAGTTTATTGTCCATGTGAAGAAACTGAAGGAATGACACTTGCATTTTTACAATCAGGAGATCAATTAAGAACCGACCTTTTATGTAGCGAAGGTGTCTGTGTAGAAGCACTAACAGATTTGTCTTTTCACAGTAATGTAAATATTGATGAGAATATTGGTTTCGATGCAGTAAATGAATGGACTTTGCAACTCCTTAGGATTAGACACTTAGGAAATGCAGAACAGCGATTAAAAGCGTTGTTTTCAATACTAGTAAATCGTCTGGGGAGAAGATGTGGTCAATGGTGTGAGTTACCTTTTAGGTTAACTCATGAAAGGATTGGTGAATTAATCGGTTCTACACGAGTAACATCAACTAGATTAATTTCTAAATTAAGATCATCTGAGCTATTAATAGCTCCTATTGGAACCCAAACAGTTAGTGTTGCTCCTTCTTTTATTGAAACATCGCCGCTATAAAAATATGAAAGAATCACAATCACTTACTAACAACTTGTTAATAGAAGTCGAAGTTTTATCGAATAGACTCAGAAATATAAAGCAATCCTACAAATCTACAGAAAACAAAGCATTGAAGGGAAGGTTATTTTCTGAAAACAAAAATCTTTTTAAAAGAGTTAATGAGATTTATAAAATAGCTGAACTCTTAAATAAAAACAATACTGAAAATATTAACTTTTCTAATTTACTTGTTGAAATAACGAAAAGAACATTGAATGAAAATAAATTTGAAAGTAATCTATTTTTTCTTTAAATCACTATCTATCAATAAGATTGCAGAGGGTTGATTAGAAGCAAACTTTACTTTACCAAGTATGTTGGCGAATTCATCTTCTGATTTAGTTTGAGCCTCAATGATTGGATCTAAAAATACGTTAGTTCTTGTATCTGAAATTCTTTCTGAAATAGAATAAAGTTGTTGCAGTGATGAAGTTAAATCAGCCTCCATGTTAAAAGAATAAGAAATCAGATCCTCTATTGAATCCCATGCTTGAACTGGTGCAGGAATTTCATCTAATTTTACGCTTTGTCCTCTTGCGATTAAGTAATCTGCAAATTTCTGCGCATGTTCCATTTCACCTTGTGATTCACTTAGAAAATGAGAAGCAAATCCATTTAAATCACGTTCTTGAAACCAGAGGTATATAGAAAAATATTGAACATTTGCGTATCTTTCCATTGTTAAGTGTTCAAAAATATTATCTAATAAACTTTTGTCAATTGGCTGTGCTACAGCTCTTCCAGATGGACCAAAATTAATTAATTTCTTTAACTTTAGATTATTTTCTTTCATTGACATATAAGAAACTAATTAAATAATACAACATTTTGTATAAATTAGTAATTAATTAATCCTTTATATTAAATTAAATAATATGATAATGAAAATCAATCTCAATACTATAAATGAATTTACAGTACAGATTTTCTGAACTGCTATTAACTAATAAAATATATAACAGTAAAAAAAAGAAATGTAAAAAGAAAAAATGCTCTAATTGGAAGGGGGGCAAGTGTAATTGCCTATAAAAAAAGTCTATATATATTCCTTATATGCTCCAGGATATAAAAAATAATAACTATTTTTATTAATAGAAAGAGAACATTTATCGCCATTATTAAGGAGATTATTAATATCAGTTCTAACCCTTAATATGTTTCCATTAATAGATACTTTATATATAAGAAATTCTCCAAGAAATTCTTTAGATATAACAATCGCATCACCAGATTCTGATCTTTTAATTGAAATAAATTTAGGAGAAATTGACATACTTTTAATATTTGCATTTTGTAAACCCCTTGAACTATTTATTTCACCTAAACAAGACATATATGAATTACCATTTTTTTGAAGATTAATAATATTATTACCCAAAATAAAACTACTAACAAATATGGTCTTGGGATTGTTTAGAAGGTTAATTGGTGTATCAATTTGATGTATTTTTCCTTCATTCATGACGGCAACTTTATCGCAAATTGACATTGCCTCTTCCGGATCATGAGTAACCATCAATCCACTTGCATTACAACCTTTTAGGATATTTGGGAGTTCACTTCTCAATTTTAGTTTGACATGCATATCAAGACTGCAAAATGGTTCATCTAATAAAATAAAATTAGTACCAGGAGCAAGAGCTCTCGCAATTGCTAGTCTTTGTTTTTGGCCTCCAGATAATTCATGTGGGTATCTTCCAATAAAACTATCAAGACCTACAACATTTAATAAATAGTCAACTCTAGATCTATCTTTTTTATTTTTTAAACCAAAAATTACATTTTCCAAAACAGTTAAGTGAGGGAACAGTGCATAGTCTTGAAAAACCATACCAATATTTCTTTTCTCTGGACTAAGAATTTTTTTTCCGCTTGAAATTTCCTTATCATTTAGAGAAATCCTCCCTCTAGAGGGATATTCGAACCCCGCAATTAATCTTAATAGAGTAGTTTTTCCGCAACCAGAAGGACCAAGTAACCCAATCAACTCGCCATTTTCAATTTTCAGGTTAATTTCGTTTAATATCCATTTTGAACATTCTCGCTTATCATATTTATGATGCAAATCATCAATTATTAAAGCATCATTTTTCACTAAGTTCTTCTTATTCAAATATATTAAGTTAGCAGAAAATATTTACCTAAAATATTCCTTGTATAATTTTATACACCATTTAATTTTCAAATTTTAATGAGAAAGTCTGAAAGAGCAGAAATAATAGGCAAGGAACTCAAAAAGCTTTATCCATCGCCTCCAATACCCCTTGATCATACAAATGCATATACACTTCTAGTCGCCGTAGTCTTAAGTGCTCAATCAACTGACAAGAAAGTTAATGAATTAACAAAAAGCCTATTTAAAGTTGCAGATAATCCAGAAAAGATGGTGCAGCTAGGTATTAATGGCATTTACGAATATATAAAATTTTTAGGTCTATCTAATCAAAAATCAAAGAACATTTATAACTTATCTAAATTATTGATTGAGAAACATAATGGCGCGGTCCCAGACTCTTTTGAGAAGCTTGAATCGCTCCCAGGCGTAGGTCATAAAACAGCGTCAGTTGTAATGTCTCAAGTGTTTAAAATACCCTCATTCCCAGTAGATACTCACATACACAGGTTGGCACAAAGATGGGGGCTATCAAATGGAGATAACGTAGTTCAAACAGAAAAAGACCTAAAAAAAATATTTCCTGTTAATGATTGGAATACCTTACATTTGCAAATAATCTTTTATGGCAGAGAATACTGTACAGCAAGAGGTTGTGATGGAACAAAATGTTATTTATGTCGCACTCTTTATCCCAAAAGAAAAAAGAAATTTATATGTAAAAAGCCTTGAGAAATTTATATAATATTTAAATTAGGTTTTTTTTCATGAAAATAGCAATTACTGGTGCATCGGGGAAAACAGGCTATAGAATTTCCGAAGAAGCAATTAAAAAAGGATATAAAGTAAGGCAAATCATCAGAAAGAATTCAAAAGTCTCAGCAGGATTGGAGCGTTTAGAAACAATTAGGGTTTCATTAGACAAAAAAGGAGAACTTGATGAAGCTTTAAAAGATATTGATGCTTTGATAATCGCGACTGGAGCGAGAGCATCATTAGATTTAACTGGTCCTGCAAAGGTTGATGCATTAGGTGTATACAGGCAATTAGAGAGTTGCAAAAGAGTTGGTATTAAAAGAGTTATTTTAGTTAGTTCCCTATGTACTGGTAAATTATTTCACCCATTAAACTTATTTGGTTTAATCCTTATTTGGAAGAAATTAGGTGAAAACTTTCTACGCAATTCAAATTTTGAATGGACTATTATTAGACCTGGAGGATTAAAGGAAAATGAAGATATTAAATCAGAAAATATAAATTATTCAAAAGAGGATACTCAAATTAATGGATCAATCCCAAGAAGATTAGTTGCGCAATGTTGTATAGATTCTTTAAAAAACAAAGAATCCATAAATAAATTAATAGAAGTTACAAGTTCGAATGATAATAAAAAGATATCATTTAAAAAAGCTATGCAAATGATTTAAAAGATGTAAATATATAAATTAAAACTATGAAAATAAATCCCAAAATTGACGCATTACAATTAATGCTTACTGATTTAAGAACTAGAAATGAGCCAATAAGACATAAAGCTGCATTTAAAGGCTGTCAACCAGAATTTCAAAGTCTTGTATCGAGATTAATAAAGCAGTTAGAGGACGAATTAGTTGCTGAAAAGCTTACTAATCGTGATAGTTAAAAAATTTGGATTACTTAAATGAAATTAAGTTATCCAATTTTGCTTGTTCTGAAAGTTCATCATATCCTCCAAAAAATTTATTATCCAAAAATATTTGGGGGAAAGTATTATGGCTACTTTGAGCCATTATTTTTTGAAAGCTCTCATCATTGTCTATTAGAGTAACTTCATGAGGGATAGATAAAGAATTAAGTAACCTAATTGCTCTTTTAGACCAAGGACAATCCTTTAAAATATATGCTTTTACACGCGATTCATTAGTGATTAAATCATCATTTGAGATATTAATAATTTTCTGTTCAAAAGAAAGTAATAATATATCAGTACCTTTTTTTACAATACATCCCTCCTCAAGATGCCCGCCAAACACATTACATCCCTCATCTGCAAAACTCAAATGTAAATGAACATCTCCTTTATTAAAATGTCCGTTTAAAGAAACTATCTCTAGATTTCCTTCAAATTTATTTATCTCTTGATTACCTGGGCATTGAATACAAACTGTTCTAAGATTACCAACCACTCCAGAAACATACCCGTATAAATTATTCGATAAAGAATATTCTTTAATTGAATTTATCAAATCAGATTCTGGAGATAGCTTTAGGCTATGAGGCTGCATTAGATATAAGGAATAATTTTGTAATATAAAACATCATCATTCATAAAGAGAAGTTGAGTTTATAATCTTTAGGATTCAGATTTAAATTAAATTTTAGAATCAAGCATCAAAAACCATTCAATATTTTTACTAATAATTTAAGCTTGTTGAGAGTGTAATATATTTTTTATATACAAAAAATAATTTGTTATTAAAAAAAAATTTTAAAAAATTGGCATTGAATATTCCCAATTTATTATCGATATCTCGACTTTTCCTTGTATTTCCATTAATACTTTTTTTAGAAATTAACAGACCTTTTTATGTCTTTATATTAATTATTATTGGAGGCTTAACTGATTATTTTGATGGGTTAATAGCAAGGAAATTTAATCTTAAAACAAGATTAGGAGCTATCCTTGATCCATTAAGCGATAAGGTATTTTATTTAATTCCTTTGACCTTCCTTTGTAAAAATAATTTTTTACCCTTCTGGTCATTGTCATTAATTTTATTTAGAGAATTAATAATCTCTAGTCTAAGGAACTCTACAAAAGACGGATTACCAGCATCGATGTTAGGAAAATATAAAACATTTTTCTTTTTTATTTCAGTAATTACCTTCTTTACACCATTAAAAATTAGCTTTTTGAATAATTTAGCCTTGATTTTTTATTGGTTAGGATTCATCCTGACTTTTGTGACTTTATTAGGCTATTTAAGAATTAAAAAGAATATTATCTGAATTAACATCAAACTCATCACTCTTTTTATTATTAAAATCATTCACAAAACTATCCTTTAGACCACTAAGTAAATCAAAAGTTGGCTCCCACTCTAAATCACGTTTTATCTTAGAGATATCAGTTTGATAATGATTTAATCTTATTGGAAATCCCTTTCGAGACTTAGTATCTAATTTTTGATAATCAAATGTTCTTAAGGAAATCTCATTTTGATATAATCCAAGAACATTCGCACAGAAATAAATTAAACCCTTGATTGTTACTCCTTTTTCACCTGAACAATTGTAAATATTATTTTTGGAATTTTCAAAATTTATGCACCTAATCATTACATCAGTTAGATCGGAAACATGGCCTAGCTGAGTAATTAAAGAACCGTCACCAGGGATTGGTATAGATTTTTTAGTAAATAACCTTTCAAAAAACCAATTCTCAATTTTATTATAATTTCCTGGTCCATAAATATAAGTAGGTCTAAAACTTGTAAAAGGAATTTTTTGGTTTTTTAACCAATTTTCTGTCTCAAACTTTCCTTTATGCCTACTTTCTGGATCAATTGGATCAATTTCGGATAAGGGTAGTTCACAATTATCTTTATAAACACCTGCAGAGCTGACATATATATATCTCTGGAAAGAGTTATCTAAATTTTCTATAAGAAGTTTGGTTTGTTCTAACTCTCGACCAGAAATATCATAAACAACATCATACTTTTTATTTCTTAGTCTGACGATATCTTCTTCATTATTTCTATCACCCTTAATTAAATTTGTTTTTTCAGGATTACTTTTATTGCCTCTCGTGAAAATATCAACATCATAATTTTTACTTAATAACTTTCCAACCAAAGACTTGCCAACAAATCTAGTGCCGCCCATTACAAGAATTTTCATATTCAAAAAATATTTAACTGAAGTAGTAATCTTAAATAGAATTACATATTGAATAGTACTACTAATAAGTTATTAATGAAAAGGATGATTCTATGGATCTAATACCAGCAATTGATTTAATGAATGGTAAGTGTGTAAGGCTTTTTAAAGGCGACTTTAATAAAAGAAAAGACTTCACCAAAGAGCCTCATGAGCAAGCTAAATTTTGGGAAAGCGAAGGGGCAAAATATATACATATAGTTGATTTAGATGCTGCAAAAACTGGATCCCCAACAAACGATAAATCAATAAAAAAGATTGCTAAAACAGTTAACATACCTATTCAAATAGGTGGAGGGATAAGGTCTCAAGAAAGGATAGAACAACTATTTTCTTATGGTATTGATAAAGTTATCATGGGAACCTCTGCCATAGAAAATAAAGAACTAGTTAAAGACTTATCAAATAAATTTCCTGGAAGGATAATTGTTGGGATAGATGCAAAAGATGGAAAAGTTAGTACAAGGGGGTGGCTTGAGCAATCTAATATTTTGGCCACAGATCTAGTAAAGGAGTTCTCTTCATTTAAAATTGCTAGTTTTATTGTTACAGATATAAATACAGATGGGACATTAGAAGGAACAAATGAAGAATTCATAAAAAGCATACTTGAAATTACAGATATTCCAGTAATAGCCTCAGGAGGTGTTGGTTCAATTTCTGATTTATTATCTTTAGTAAAATTTGAAAACTCTGGACTCTTTGGAGTAATTGTAGGTAAAGCTCTATATGAAAATAAATTCACGATAAAAGAAGCGAATAATGTATTGTCATCAGAGAGATTAAATGACTTTGATTTAAACAGAAATTACTACGCTTAAAAGAGTATAAAAATTGATTTAAGGCTGGTGTTTACAGTAATTGTTAGTTAATTTTGTATAAGAGATAAGAAATCTAGTCTTGGAATTAATTTCAAAAAAATCGATATTGATTATTGCTCCAAGCTTAATAGCAGAATCTTTATCGCTTAAGTTAACATCACTAGACCAAAATTTAGACATTAATTTTAATAATGGAACAGGTGATAAAACTCCGGATTTAGTTATATGGAATGTTCTTAATTTTCAATCAGAAGATCTTATAAGGTTAGAATTATTAAAATTAAGAGAAAGATATGATGAGTCAAAGTTTCTTATAATTCTCTCTGGCCAACTTGTTTATGAACCAAATGCCACTCCATCGTTAAATGCTGAAGGTTTTCTTTTAAATCCCAGTGCAGAAAAAGTTCTTGAATCTATTGATACCATTTTAAATGGTGGAAGGGTATTTGATATTGAAAATAATTCCCGAGTTCAATTAAACAAAAATAAGCCTCTCTCTTTTAGTCAAAAAATCCTAACTTCAGGTCTTAAACAAATAGATTCTGAAATTAATTATATATTCAAATATGTCAACTCTGATTCAACACCAGAATTTTATAAATTTATTTTAAAAGGAAGATTAAGAGAACTTATTACTGCAAAATCTTTTCTAATTTTTTTATGGGGTAATTCACTAGAACTTTATACAGAGGCAGTTTACACTGAAAATAATATTAATCTTGAAAATAATAATACTGTATTCATTAAAGATAAAAACACTAATGAAATATGGAATTTAATTTTAAATAGACTAAAAGAAAGGTATAGCTCAACTAACTTACAGGTTGAATTCAATAATTCATCAATAATTCTTTCTGGGATTAAAAAAGAATTTATTTCACGACTAATTTGCAAAATGTTAGATGAGTTAGATAATTTAGTAAAAAATATTAAGGAAAACTATAAAGAGAAAGATTTTAAAGATGATTTAAATTCTCTTATAAAAGAACTTAAAGTTAATACAATTTCAAATATCACAGACAGTTATTTTCGTTTAAAAAAAGGAGGCGAATCTATTTCAATAAATGATTTTATTTATAGTGAAGTAAGTTGCGAAGATATAGATAGAGAATCACATGAATCAATAATGTTTATTGAGCCAATTATTAAAAATGAAGCTCTTGACTATGATGGGAAATTACTCCCTTTATATGAAACAGAATCATTTTTGATCCTTGAAAATATAATTTCAAATTGGACAATAAGGAACTGTAATTTATTAGCTTCTGAAATCTTTAATATTTGTTCGTCTTGGCCTGAATTAAGGACTGTACTTATAAATCCCGAATTGCAATCCACCAGAAATTTTGAAAGATTTAGAAATAACATTAATAACTACAATCGCTGGCATGACTATATTTATATGCCTATCTACTTGTATGAGAGTAAACGAGAATATATTGATATTATCGATAAAAAATTTACCAGATACTTTAAAAATGAAAATAGGGAGAAAGAATTAGAGAATCTAGAATGGCTACAAAAACAAGTTACATTGTTAGTTGAGATAAGAGATGCCATAGCACCGCAGTTAGAAGTTGCTGTAAAATATATCGGTAATCTTTTTGTAACTTTCCTTACCAAGGTCGTTGGCAAAGCTATCGGTTTAGTTGGGAAAGGAATCCTTCAAGGATTAGGAAGATCAAGTTCAAAGTAAGTTTTAAAACTTTAATGAAAATAATTCAATGGATCCTAATAGCATTAATTTTCTTAAGTCCATATAAAGCAAATGCCTCTAGAGGTTCTGATAGTTACGATGGCAACATCTTTCCTATATATGCAGGTAATGGGGCTATAGTTCCTCCCCAGACAACTCTTAAGGAATCATTAAAAAATAAAAGAGTCGCAGTTTTATTTTTTTATCTTGACGATAGCTCAGACAGTAAAGATATGGCTCCGATAATATCTGGTTTAGATTTGATATGGAGATCTAATATAGATATCATTGCTCTAACTACTGATGAATTACAGGATAAAGAAAAGTCTGATCTTAGAAATGAACCGAATTATTATTGGAACGGATTAATTCCACAAACCATTATTTTAAATAGTGATGGTGAAGTTAAATATGATAAAAATGGAATGATTAATATCGATGAATTAAACAAAGTTATAGGAGAACTAAAAGGAATTGATATAGAAGATACTAAATTTTCTGTAGAAAGTTTTAATGAATACAACAGTATCATTTCTGAAAATAAGATAAAAACGAAAATTAATTAAAAAAATGATATTAATAAATATCCTCTTAGTTCTTTTAATTTTTTTAATTCTTTCAGATTTATATATTAAAAACTCACCCAAATCAAAGTTGAATCTGGTACCTATAAATTACAAAATCAAGAAAAAGGATAGTTTAAACGAATTAATTATTGATTTTAAAATAACTAATAAAAGTAAATCAAAAGAGACGATGGTATCTAATATCAATTTTGAATTAGATTTTTTTAAAAGTAAAGATAACGAATATTGTCCAAATTTTAATTATCAAGAAGATATTTATATATTTGAAAATAATAAAATTATGAATTTAAATAATTACTGGCCAACAACAATTATCAAGTCAAATTCAGAATTATTTGTGAGAATCATATATAAATTTAACAATAATAATTTTAGAAAAAAAATAAAATATCTATGGTTAAAAGTTATTTGGGAGAACTATGGACATTTTGGTGTTGCAAGTAATAAGGATTGTATGTTAATAAATTTAGTTGGTCAAAAAAATAGGCAGAAAGAAGTTTTTGAAATTCCTTTAAATAATAAATATAAAGCTTTTGCTATTAAAACTGATTTACTTGGTTGCTTTGATAACCCAGCAAATACTGTGATTGAATATTGTAAAGGAATTGTAGAAAAAAATGATATTTTAACAATCGGTGAGAGTCCACTAGCGATTATGCAAAATAGATATATTTCCCCTCAAAATTTAGAATATAATTTATTTTCGAAAGCTTTATGTTATTTTTTTCACCCTACAAGCAGTCTCGCAACAGCTTGCGGCATGCAATTATTAATAAATAGAATCGGAGTCACAAGAATTACCTTTGCACTATTTGTTGGATTTATCTTCAAATTATTTGGTATTAAAGGTATGTTTTACAGGTTAACCGGTTCAGAATCATCCCTCATTGATGATATAAGCGGTACAGTTACACCTTACGACAAGAGCATAGTTTTGGGTCCTCTAAATGCGGATTTATTTTGTAAGGAGGTCTCTAACTATCTAAATATAGATGTTGCGGTTGTCGATGTTAACGATCTTGGAGGTGTGAAAGTCTTAGCTAGTTCAAACAAAAGAGTAAATAAGATACTCAAAACAAACTTAATATCTAATCCAGCTGGCAATGGAGATGAAAAAACCCCTATAGTATTAATAAGAGAAAAAAAGTAAATGAAAAAAGATACCTCTTATTCTTTTCAATCTAAAAAAGGAATGGAAGTAACTTTTGAAGAACTCCATTTAAGGCACATTAATCTTTTAATAGATATTAAAAATAAGGATTTGAATAATTGGTTTTTAAAGATGGCAATTATAAATACCTTTGATGACTTAAAAATTTTTTTAAATAAACTTAAGAAAAATAAAAATAAATGCATAATTGCTATATATGGAAACGAAATTATTGGTTATTTGAATATTTTTCCTTTAAACAAAAAGGAAACGTGTTTAAAAATATCCAAGCCCAAGTTGATTAACAACAAGTGTTCTTTAACAGATAAACAATTAACTTTAGGATTGATAAAAAAATCTATCTCAATAAAAGAAATCAAAACTTCAAGTTGGATAATTAACGCTGATATAAATAATGTTGACCTGATATCAACATCAAGAGAATTAGGTTTTCAACCTTTAGGTGAGATAATCCTTTGGGATGGTTATTTTCTAAATAAATCTATAAATCAAAATACCAATGGCTCTTCAGTACTTAATGAATTCCAAAACATTAATAAACAAAATATATTAAAAATAGTTAATTTCATAAGATCAAATCAATCTCCCTTAATAAGAAATATTTTAGATTTTGATCAAGACGACATTCTTAAAAGAAATAAATCTAAGAGTGGTGCCTTAATATATGAGAATTCAGTTTTATGTACAATTTTAAAAGATATTAATTATCAAAATGAAGAAATTTATACTTTAACTATTAGTAGATATTGGGATAATAGATTCAATTCTAATTTAAAAGAATTTATAAAAAGATTTTTTGAAAAATCACCTGTTTCATATTTAAAAACCTATAAAGAAAATTCTCAATTAAATCTTTTTCTCGAAGAATCTAATCTCAAAGAAAAAAATCAAGAAATAATTCTTATCAGGAACACCATAGTTAAAAATGAAGCTAAACAAGTAAATATAATTAATAAATCTTTGGACTCAATATTTGAAAAATTAAGTCCACAAGGTAATCCATATCCATCTCCTTTTCCATTAAAAACAAAGTGAAATTTTGCAAACCCAAACCCAAGTCAATTTTGAGTTTGGATATAGGCACCAAAAGAATAGGATTAGCTTATTGTGATCCCCTCTGCATAACATCAAATATACTTCCAGCATTAAAACGGTTTGAAAATAATCAAGAGATTAAAATCATTAGAAATTATATAAATGAATTTAATTTGACTGGTTTTATTGTGGGTATTCCACTAGATGAGGAAGGTCAAATGACCACTCAAGCTATCGACTGTAAAAATTACGGTCAATTACTTTCAAATGAATTAAAGCTTCCATTTTCTTACGTCAACGAACATAGTTCAACTTGGGAATCTTCATATAGATTTGGAATAAAAAAAGATAAGTCCGGGTTGATTGATAGTTTTTCGGCAAAAATAATACTTGAACAATGGATCAAAGAGGGTCCTGAATTAGAAAAAAATAGCTGGTAAACGTCAGATAAAATATTAGTATTAAAAAGGATAGATAATTTTAAAATGAAAGAAGCCAATTCAAATGATAATTATGATGCACAGACTCTTTTATTAAATGACTCAAATGGAAACGAGCTATTTTGTTATCTTGAACAATTAGTAAGTGTTGAAGGCCAAGAATATGCTTTATTAACGCCAGTTGATACTCCAGTAAGTCTTTTTAAAATAAATGAAAAAGATGAACCTGAACTAATTGAGAAAATAGATAAAAACGAACAAATACTAAAAAATGCTGAAGCAGTTCTTCAAGAACATGATCTTAGACTTATTAGATCAGCAGTTACATTAACAGTATCAGGAGAGCTTGAAGAACCAATTTACGATGAATTAGAAGAAGATTACGTCGATGATGATAGTGAGAGTTATGAATTGCTCGTTAACTTTAATCTTTTTGACCAAGAATATGGCTTATATATACCACTAGACCCTTTTTTTATTGTGGGTAAATTAAAAGACAAAAGTGCCTTATTAGTTGAAGATGATGAGTTCGATAAAATTCAACCTTTGATTGAAACTGAGCTTGAAAAAAGTAGTTCTTAAAACCAATGAGATCTATCCTAAAAGTCAATTGGGATTCAAACTTACCAATATATAAGATTTCTCAATCTGAGTTGCAAAATAAAGGAATTAATTCTTTATTGCTAGACGTGGATGGGACACTAGTAAATAGAAGATCAAATATGATCCCAAAAGCTGTAAAAAATTGGATCATAGAATCTAAAAAAATTTTCTCACTATATTTAATAAGTAATAATCCATCAAAAAAAAGAATAGCAAAAATAGCGAAAGAATTAAATTTAAAGTACAAATACAATGCATCAAAACCAAGAAAAAAAGTAACTTTGTTTGCTATCAAAGAAATTGGCAGAGAGCCAAAAAATATAGCTATTATTGGTGACAGAATTTTTACAGATATTATTGTTGGGAATAGATGTAATATAAAAACAATATTAGTTAAGCGATTAAATAGAGATGGCCTGCCTATAAAATTTAATTTAACTTTGACAATAGAAAAATTAATTTCTCATTTTATAAAATGAAAACTTGGGTTATAAAAATTGGTACTAGTATTTTAAGAGGAACAGAGGAAACATCTACAGAAGAAGTTATTGAAAACCTTTCTAGATCCTTTACTAGTTTTCTTTCAAAAGGAAACAAATTAATTTTAGTGACTAGTGGCGCCGTAGGATTAGGTTGCCAAAAATTAAATATTAAAGCGAGACCAAATGATTTAAGTACTCTTCAAGCTACTGCTGCAGTAGGTCAAGTTAATTTAATGTCTCTATACGATAAAGTATTTAATAAATTAGGTCATAATATTGCTCAAATTTTAATAACTAAAGCTGATTTCAATTCACGAGAATCCTTTAATAACGCTTCTAAAACTTTAAAAAAATTAATAGATTTGAATGTTATTCCAATAGTAAATGAAAATGACACCGTAGCAAATGAAGAACTTAAATATGGAGATAATGATACCCTCTCTGCTTTAGTTGCCTTAGCTGTAAATGCTAACAAGCTTATTTTATTAACCGATATTGAAAATCTATACTCAAAAGATCCCCGTAATAATAGAGATGCGCAACCTATTAAAGAAGTTCATAATAGTGATTTAAAAGAAATTAAAAATAAAAATATTCAAAACTCAAATAATGAATGGGGAACAGGAGGCATTTCTACAAAATTAATTTCTGCAGAAATAGCAACAAAAGGAGGAGTTGAAGTCCAACTAGTTGATGGAACTAACAAAAAAAACTTAATTGAAATTTTTAATGACAATAAAATAGGAACTTTATTTTATCCAGTAGAAAAACCTATAGGAAACAAAAAAAGTTGGCTTTCACATGCAATTCAAACAGTAGGGAAAATTACTTTAGATGACGGAGCTTCTTTTGCAATCAGACAAAAGGGGGCCTCAATTTTAGCGGTTGGTGTTAAAAATGTAGAAGGACACTTTACGGTTAATCAAGCAGTTAAAATCGTAAATACAAATGATAAAGAAGTTGCAAAAGGTTTAGTATCTATTGGTAGCGACAAATTAAGAAGTATCTTAAATAATAAAGAAAATAACAACTCCTCGATAATTGTCGTACACAGAGATGTTCTTGCTCTCTCATAGAAAATAATTAAAACTGAGAAAATGCTTTTAAGTGATTTGGTCGATCTAATAAAAAAAGGAAATTCAAATTTTATTAGTGCCAATATTATTAAAGATTTAAATATAGAAGATGCTGCCTCATTAGATAATGCAGATAATCATCAAATATCTTTTTTAGAAGAAAATAATATCCTTAAAGAAAAATTAGATCAAACTAAAGCATCAGCAATTATAACTTCTAACAACAATGAAATTGTTAATACACTCAAGAAACACAATATTTCAAACATAATAGTTAAAAATCCAAGAATTGCATTTGCAGAAGTATTGGATTGTTTATATAAATCTATAAATTTCCAACCAGGAATTCACGCTTCAGCGGTTATAGATAAAACAGCAATAATTGGAGCAGATTGCCATATTGGACCTAATGTCTACATCGGAGAAAATACAGTAATTGGTGACAATAGTCATATTCTTCCTGGATCATCAATTTTAGGCAATGTTCGAATAGGAAATAATAATATAATTCATCCAAATTGCGTTATTTACGAAAATACCATTATAAAAAATAATTGTGTAATTAATTCAAATTCTGTTATTGGATCAGAGGGATTTGGTTTTATTCCTAAAAATGGTAAATGGGTAAAGATGCCTCAAAAAGGTGGTGTAAAAATAATGAGTTTTGTAGAAATTGGCACGAATTGTTGTATTGATAGACCCGCAGTAGGATTTACTTTTATTGATGAGGGAACAAAGTTGGATAATTTAATACAAGTAGGTCATGGAGTTAAAATTGGTAAGAATTGTGCATTTGCAGCTCAAGTTGGTATCGCTGGAGGAGCAAATATTGGAGATGGTGTTATTTTGGCAGGGCAAGTAGGAGTTAATAATAGAGTTAAAGTTGGTAATAATGTCATAGCGAGTTCAAAATGCGGAATCCATTGTGACATAGAAGATGGCAAGGTAATTAGTGGTTTCCCCGCAATGGGAAATAAATCATGGCTAAAGAGTTCAAGTATTTTTAAAAAATTACCAGAATTAGCAAAAAAACTTAGACAACTAGACAAGCAATAATTTATTGTTCTATTAAACAAATATTTAAATGAAGAAATATAAGATTGTTTTATTGGCAGGAGACGGAATTGGACCAGAGATTTCAGAAGTTTCAAAAATAGTTTTAAAAAAGCTTTCAATAAATCATAATTTCGATATTGAGATTATTGAAAAATTATTTGGAGGGATAGCTTATGAAAAATATGGGACTCCTGCTCCAGATGAGACACTAGATCAATGCAAAAAAAGTGATGCTGTACTTTTAGCATGTGTTGGAGATATTAAATATGACTCTCTTGCAAGAGAATTAAGGCCAGAAAGTGGGTTACTAAAGTTAAGATCTGCTCTAAACCTTTTCGCAAATATAAGGCCTGTCAAAATAAGAAAATCTCTATTAGATGCAAGTACATTAAAAAAAGAAATCATTGAGCATGTAGATCTTATTGTTGTAAGAGAATTAATCGGGGGAATTTATTTTGGAAAACCAAGAGGAAATATAACAAATACAAAAACCCCAAAAGCTTTCAATACGATGGTTTATGATTCGGCCGAAATAGAGAGAATAACTGAAATAGCAATAAAAATTGCGAACCAAAGAAATAAAAAAATATGTTCTGTTGATAAATCAAACGTTCTTGAGGTTAGTCAATTGTGGAGAGAAACAGTTTTAAAGATCACCTCAAAAGATAAAAATATATCTCTAAGCAATATGTACGTTGATAATGCAGCAATGCAATTAGTTAGAGATCCTAGTCAATTTGATGTGATTTTAACTAGTAATTTATTTGGAGATATTTTAAGCGATTTAGCCGCAATGTTAACTGGTTCTATTGGTATGCTACCTTCTGCTTCTTTAAATAATAATGGACCAGGAGTATTTGAGCCTGTTCATGGTTCGGCTCCTGACATAGCTGGTAAAAACATAGCGAATCCAATCGCAATGCTTTTATCTGCTTCCATGATGTTAAAAATTGGATTAAATCAAGAAGAAGCTGCAGAAAATTTAGAAACTGCCATTGATAAAGTTTTATCAAAAGGATTTAGAACAGCAGATTTAGCTGATGGGTCTTCCGAAGTATTATCTTGCAGTGAAATCGGAGATAAAATAATGGATGAAATTTAAAAAAAATTAATAAATAAAAAAATATTTTTAAGTAAAACATAAAGTTGGCATATGACCTGTCAGAATCATTAGATATTGTTTTTAAAAAATGTCAAAACGTCATCCAGTAGTCGCTGTAACAGGATCTTCAGGAGCAGGAACAAGTACTGTAAAAAGAGCCTTTGAGCATATTTTTGCCAGAGAAGATATTGTTCCTGCAGTTGTAGAAGGTGATAGTTACCACAGATTTGAAAGAATGCCCATGAAAAAAGCTATGGCAGACGCTCTTTCAAAAGGTGAAAATTTCTCTCATTTTGGTCCAGAAGCTAATCTTTTTGACAAGTTAGAAGAACTTTTTAAAATTTATGGTGAAACTGGAGGAGGAAAAAAAAGATATTATCTACATAGTCTTGAAGAAGCAGAAGAACATAATACAAGACTTGGTACATCCCTAGAACCTGGGCAATTTACTCCATGGGAAGATATTCCTGAGGGAACAGACGTACTTTTTTATGAAGGTTTACATGGCGGGGTAGAAGGTAATGGATACAATGTGGCATCCTATGCTGATTTACTTGTTGGCGTTGTTCCGATAACAAATTTAGAGTGGATTCAAAAAATCCATAGAGATAACGCAGAAAGAGGTTACTCAGCGGAAACCATTGTGGATACTATATTGAGAAGAATGCCTGATTACATTAATCACATTTGCCCACAATTCAGCAAAACCGATATTAATTTCCAAAGAATCCCCACAATTGACACTTCAAATCCTTTCATATGCAGAAATATCCCAACTCCTGATGAGAGCTTTGTGATCATACATTTCAGAAAAGGGGCAAGAGAGAAATGGGGTATTGATTTTCAATACTTGCTTGGAATGATTAACGATTCATTCATGTCAAGTCCAACAAGTATCGTTGTAAATGGTGGGAAGATGGGTTTCGCAATGGAACTAATTCTTACTCCAATAATTCATAAAATGATTGAGGAGAAAAATAAATAATAATTAATTTCGATTATTAACTCAAATAATTATATTTTTAACTTTTAGGAGTTTCTAATTTAGAAAATCTCAAATATTTATATATCTTTCTTGATAAAAGTACCTTACTTGGATTTAAATAGAAAAAACAGGTAACGTTGTGTCATTAATCGACTGGTTTGCCGCGAGGCGTAAAGATCAATTTGTTGGGAAAGTTTCCCAAGATACTGACGAAGGAGATGGTTTGTGGGTTAAATGTTCAGAGTGTTCGCAAGTAGCCTATAGAAAAGACCTAATTTCAAATTTCAATGTTTGTAGTAATTGTGGTCACCATAATAGAATTAATAGTGATGAAAGGATAAATATAATTGCTGATAAAAATTCATTCAAAGAATTTGATAGTTCACTAAGTCCTACAGATCCTTTAGGTTTTAAAGATAGAAGATCTTATGCTGATCGAATTAAAGAAAGTCAAGCAGGTACAGGTTTAAGAGATGGTGTCATAACTGGTTTTTGTTCTGTAAATTCAATGCCTTTAGCATTAGCTGTTATGGATTTTAGATTCATGGGAGGATCTATGGGTTCAGTAGTTGGTGAAAAAATTACAAGGATTATTGAGAGAGCAACTTTAGAAAATTACCCAATTCTTATTGTTTGTGCATCAGGTGGGGCAAGAATGCAAGAAGGTATGTTAAGTCTCATGCAAATGGCAAAAATTTCTGGAGCACTAAAAAAACATAAAGAAAAAAATCTTCTATATATGCCATTATTAACTCATCCAACCACTGGAGGAGTAACAGCCAGCTTTGCGATGTTAGGTGATTTAATTTTGGCGGAACCTAAAGCACTTATTGGATTTGCGGGAAGAAGGGTTATTGAACAAACATTAAGAGAAAAATTACCCGATAATTTTCAAACAGCTGAATATCTTCTTGAGCATGGTTTTGTTGATGTAATAGTGAAAAGGAAAGACCTCAAGACTACTTTGACTAAAATTTTAAAAATCCATGGAGTACAAGAACTTGCAGAAGCAAATATATAAAATGAGAATAATTTCTAATTTATTTTATTTTTCTTTAAGCTTTTTACTCTTTATTTTAAACTTTGCCTCCTATTCATATGCGATAGGAAATGTTGATTGGGTTCTCCTTAAAGAGAATGATGATGGGAAAGAATGGCTTGATAAAGGGAGTATCAAGCCGCTCCCAAATGGTGAAATAAGTGTATTAACAAAGTTCTTCAAGAATCCAACTAATTCTGATGATGATGGAGAGTTATCACTTTATGTAATGAGAATTAATTGTAATGAAAAAAAGTTCAAAGATACATCAATAAATGGAATTCCTCAATTCAATTCAAAATGGCAAACTTCTAATAATGATGAACTTATAGATGTTGTTATTGAAAATAGCTGTTCAGAGTTTATTAATGAATAAGAATGAATAATAAAAATAAAAAATTAAAAATAGCAATCGCTGGAGCAGGGTTTGGGAAAAAAGTTCATTTAGAGGCATTAAAAGAGTCTGATCTCCTAACTCCTGTAGCTATTTATCATTATGAGAAAAAGCAAAAATCGATATTAGAAAAAGAAACGGGCTTAGATTTTTTTCATAATTGGGAAGACTTAGTTAAATCTCCAAAAATTGATGGAATTATCATTGCCACGCCTCCTGAATCAAGATTTAAGCTAGCAAAAAAAGCTCTTGAGAATAATAAAAATTTGCTCTTAGAAAAACCCGTTTCAATATCCTCCTCAGAAATTGAAGAGCTTCAGAGAATATCTTTGATTAATAATTTAAGCGTTTGTGTTGATTTTGAATATAGAGCAGTACCTCTTTTCCTTCATACAAAAAAACTTATTGATGAAAATATCTTAGGAGATATATATTTAGTCAAATTAGATTGGTTAATGGGCAGTAGATCCGATCCCAAAAGATCCTGGAATTGGTATTCATTGGAAGAAAAAGGTGGAGGAGTTATTGGCGCCTTAGGCACTCATGCATTCGATATGTTGAATTGGTTTTTTGGAGAAGCAATAAACGTGACTGGTAAGTTAGCAACATCAATCAAAAAAAGACCTTTACCTAATTCATCTAATTTAAATGATGTTACGAGTGAAGATGTATGTTTAGCCAATATAGAAATATCAAACTACAACTCAAATCTTATTCCATGTCAGGTATCTTTATCATCGATTTCTAAAAACGGTAGAGGATTTAGTTTAGAGATATATGGAAGCGAAGGTTCACTTATTCTTAAAAGCGAGAATCAAAAAGATTATGTCCATGGTTTTAATTTGAAATATTCAAACAACGAAAATAAAATTCAAAATCTAACTGCAGAACCAAGTTTTAATTTTGAAAAAACGTGGACTGATGGGAGGATAGCTCCAGTTTTGAGAATTCAAAATTTATGGGCTGAGAGTATTTTTAATAAAACACCTATCATTCCTGGCTTATGTGAAGGACTTGCTAGTCATAAAGTTTGCGAAGCCATAAAAGAATCTTCGAAGAGTGGATTAAGTATCAAAATTTGAGGATATACATTTATAAGTAGCAATTATCACCCCATAAAGTATTGGAGTGATTTTATTTTTTTTTCATATTCTGGAAAAATCAATTGAACTTAATTATTAAATAATGGCTTTAAATTATTACAAAAATGAGCTTAAAGAAAATGCTCAATTACTAGCTTCTAAAGGAAAAGGGATATTAGCGGTAGATGAATCTACTAAAACAGTAGGTAAAAGACTCGCTGGAATTGGCCTCGAGAATACTGAAGACAATAGGAAAGCATATAGAGAAATGCTTTTTACTAAAGAAGGTCTTGGCAAATATATAAGTGGAGCAATCCTATTCGAAGAAACTCTTTATCAGAAGCACCAAGATGGCGAGTCAATGGTTAAGAAACTAAATGATTTAGGTATTATTCCAGGTATAAAGGTCGATAAAGGGCTAAATCCACTTCCAGGAGGAGGAGATGTAGAAACTTTTTGCTCTGGCCTAGATGGGTTAGTTGAAAGAGCAGCAAAATATTATGAACAAGGTGCCAGATTTGCAAAGTGGAGAGCTGTTCTGCAAATTACAAATGATGGTTGTCCTTCAAAACTATCAATTCAAGAGAATGCTTGGGGATTAGCAAGGTATGCAAGATCAGTTCAAGAATCTGGGTTGGTACCAATTATTGAACCTGAAATCTTAATGGACGGCGAACATACTATTGAAAAAACCGCTGAATTTCAAGAAGAGGTAATAAAGCAGGTTTATATTGCCTGTCAAGCAAATGGAGTTTTTCTAGAGGGGACTCTATTAAAACCTTCTATGACTGTTAATGGAGCAGATTGTCCAACAAAGGCTGATCCTATGAAAGTTGGTGAAATGACAATCAGAACTATGGAAAGATGCGTTCCTGCATCTGTTCCTGGAATAGTTTTTTTATCAGGAGGGTTAAGCGAAGAAGCTGCTTCTGTTTATTTAAATAATATGAACACTCTTTACAGGAAAGCTTTATGGAATGTTTCATTCTCCTATGGAAGAGCATTACAGCACTCATGCTTAAAAGCCTGGAAAGGAAGCGACGTTGAAGGAGGCCAAAAAGCGTTAATAGCAAGAGCCCAAGCAAACTCTGAAGCTTCAAAAGGTGCCTATGTAGCAGGATCCCAACCTTCATCTGATGAACAATTGTTTGTAGCAGGCTACACTTATTAACTAAAAAATTTTAAAAATATATTTTGGGTCATAAAATTAGTTTCTTTAATTTAGTATTTTGTATATCTAATGACGTGACATTTGATACCTCTTTATACTAAACTCTCGGAAGCATATGCTTTATACAGCATTTAACTTATTTTAATTATGGCCCTCGTTCCACTAAGACTACTTTTAGATCACGCTGCTGAGAATGGTTACGGTATTCCAGCTTTCAATGTTAATAACCTTGAGCAAGTTCAAGCTATCATGGAAGCCGCATATGAAACTGATAGTCCTGTAATCCTCCAAGCTTCTAGAGGGGCAAGAAATTATGCAGGAGAAATTTTCCTTCGTCATCTAATACTTGCCGCTACAGAAACATATCCTAATATTCCAGTAGTAATGCACCAAGACCATGGTAATGAGCCATCAACATGCTATTCGGCAGCAATAAATGGTTTCACATCAGTAATGATGGATGGCTCTCTAGAAGCAGATGCAAAAACACCCGCTAGTTACGAATATAATGTTGCAGTTACCAAAAAAGTAGTTGATTTTGCTCATTCAGTTGGAGTTAGTGTTGAAGGAGAGTTAGGTTGCTTAGGTTCATTAGAAACAGGAAAGGGTGAGGCAGAAGATGGTCATGGATTTGAAGGTGAACTTTCTACAGACATGCTTTTGACTGATCCTGAAGAAGCGGCAGATTTTGTTGCCAAAACAAAAGTTGATGCATTAGCAATTGCTATAGGTACAAGTCATGGTGCATATAAATTCACAAGGAAGCCAACAGGAGAAGTTCTTGCAATAAGCAGAATTGCTGAGATCCATAAAGCACTTCCAAATACACATCTTGTAATGCACGGATCTAGTTCAGTGCCTCAGGAATGGTTGGATATCATTAACAAGTATGGTGGTGAAATCCCTCAAACATATGGTGTTCCTGTTGAAGAGATTCAGGAGGGAATAAGAAATGGAGTTAGGAAAGTCAACATTGATACCGATAACAGACTTGCTTTCACTGCCGCGGTAAGAGAGGCCGCATTTGCTGACAAGGCAAACTTTGACCCAAGACATTTCAACAAACCTGCTAGAAAATACATGAAGCAAGTTTGTCTTGACAGATACAAGCAGTTCTGGTGTGAAGGTCAAGCAAGTAAGATCAAGCAAAACAGCACCAATTACTTTGCTGATCTTTACGCTAAAGGTGATTTAGATCCAAAAGTAAAAGCTACTGTTTAATTTCTTTCCAAATTAAATAAGAAAGACCTCCAGAATTGGGGGTCTTTTTTTTTTATTTCAATATTAATGATTTTAATGTAAAGAGACCATCAGTCCCACCAATAGTCTCGTCACATGCTCGCTCTGGATGAGGCATTAAACCTAAAACATTACCCTTTTCATTAGTTATGCCTGCGATATCGAATGAGGATCCATTAGGGTTATTTTTATATCTCAAAGCGATCAATTCATTATCTACAAGCTTTTCTAAAGTATCAGAATCACAATGATATCTTCCTTCCCCATGCGCTATAGGTAACTTAATAGCTTGTTTTTCACCTTCATCATTAAACCAACCTCCTTTTGAAGAAACAATATCAAGTTCAACATCATCACAGATGAAATTAAGATTTTTATTTGCAGTAAGGGCACCCGGCAAAAAGCCTGATTCTGTCAAAATTTGGAACCCATTACAAATTCCTAAAACTCTTCTTCCACTTTTCACAAAGTCATCCAAAGCATTTATCAATGGAGAGAATCTCGCTATTGCTCCACATCTTAGATAATCACCATAACTAAATCCTCCTGGTAAAACTATTGCATCTACATCGCTTAAATCTGAAGACTCATGCCATAAGTATTTTGTTCTTATGTCTAAACAACCCTCCAATGCCCATGAAACATCACGATCACAATTAGAACCAGGGAAGACAACAATTCCTACAGTAAAATTTTCCATATTATAATTTTTCTAGTGAATATTCATAATCCTCAATAACAGTATTTGCGAATAACCTATCACACAATAAATCAATTTTTTCTCTTACTTCGTTTTCACTATTACCTTCTATTTTTACCTCAATCATTTTTCCTATACGTAATGATTTTATTCTCTCGGCTCCAAGTTTTATAGAAGCAGATTTGGTAGCTTCCCCTGCTGGATCTAAAACTGAGGGTCTTAGTCTTACAAAAACTTTTACAGCAAATTTGTCCAATTAAAAAATAATTTCTACTAGAAGATTAGTTTAAATTTTGATAAAAAGAACTATTGATTAATAAACAAATATTTTTACTTTGAGGTTTTCTGAGTTATTAAATGTTTATGTAGCCTCTACCAAAACAAACTAAACAAGTTCTTCTTGAATTTTCATGTGTTTTAAAATTTCCTGCCCCTCCACATTTTGAACATTTTATTTTATCAATTGATGTAACGTCGTCAGAGATTATTCTTTTTAAAATAATTTTTGGATTTTTCATCTTGGGCTGTCTACTGTAGTTAGTATCCCGGCAGCTAACTATAATGTCAAATTGCTATTTTTGGATCACTTAAAATCTTAAATTTCTCTTTAATTTTTCTTTTAAAATTATTTATAGATTTTTCATCAAAGGAAATTATTACTAATTCAAGCCCAGCATTATCATTTGGTCTCCAACAATTATCTGAAGCTTCTTCAAACCAAGTATTAATTTTCTTTCCAACAATTTGTATTTGCAAAGGCAATGATTTGTTTGGTATCCAAATACGTCCTTTTATTCGAAGAATGTTTAATTCATCCAAGATTTTTGACATCTCCTTTTCAAAGTCATTTTTTTCAAGGAAATAATTTAATTTAAATGAATCTGATACAAGCTCAACATGATTATGGTCATGTTCTTCCGTTAAAAATCTTTTATAAGTCTCTTTTTGAAAATTAGAGTCAAATAGATAATTTAAATCAATTTTGCCATTCTTGGATTTAAGGACTGGTGTAGATGAGTTTAGACTTCCTTGAATTTTATTTTTTACATCGTCAAACTGATCATCATTTAAGATATCTGATCTTGAGACTAAAACGATATCAGAAACTTCTAGTTGCTCCTCAAAAAGTTCATCTATAGTGGCGTTGTGATCAATTTTATCTGTTTCATTATATTGTTTTGTTATTTTATTTAAATCATTAATTGGTGAACCATTAAGCATTGATTCTCCATTAACGATGCCAACAACAATATCAAGATAGATGGAAGACCTAATCTCAGGCCAGTTAAGTGCTTGAATTAAGGGAATTGGTAGTGCCAAGCCACTTGTTTCGATAATTATTGATTCGATAGGAGGATTAAATTCTAGGAGAGCTTTTATTGATGGAACAAAATCATCTTGAACAGTACAACATAAACATCCATTGTTTAATTCGATAACGCAGTCGTCTTCAGATTCATCACATTTATCACAACTTTTAATCAAATCACCGTCAATTCCAACATCACCAAATTCATTAATTATTAAACCAAATTTTTTATTACTCTCTTTCAATAGATATCTTAGAAAAGTTGTTTTACCTGAACCAAGAAATCCCGAAACAACAATAACTGGAATTTTTTTTTTCATCTTTGATGATTAACAACCTAAGCTATATTCTGTACTCTCTCCTGTAGAACTATTTGTGCCATTAGCAATCGCACATAGTTGTTTTTGTTGTGCACGACTAAGAACAGCATCAGTAAAATCTGCACCATCTATTTTTGCACCTTCAAAATTACTCTCCATTAATAAAGCATTAGTAAAATTAACATCCGAAAGATCAGCATCTGTAAAGTCTGTTGCATAAGCAAGTGCATCTCTTAAATTTGCTCCAGTAAACTTTGAGTTTTGCAATTTACTATTATTGAACACCGCACCTTCTAAATTACTTTCACTGAAATTAAACCCATTCAAATCAAACTTAACGTATTCGTTACCGCTTAAATCTTGACCATGCATATCTGGCTCTAAATTAAGGTCTTGCTGGTTTCTTATCTCAGGAGGTCTTTTAGCCCATGCAGAATTTACAGAATTAAAAAATAAAATCCCAACGAATAACAAAGTAATTAATGCATTCTTTAGTGAGGGGAAAACAATTGATTTAATCATAATAAGACTGTATTTTAGAACTTAAGTATTTAAAGTATGTAAAAGTATCTTAGAGGAAAATATATGGCAATGTCACTAAAGGTTATTGTTCCTCCTCATCCATTAATAAAACATTGGCTTTCAATATTGCGAGAAAAAAATACTCCAAATATTTTGTACTCTACAGGGTATGAGCAATTAGGGAAATGGCTTACATATGAAGCATTACGTAATTGGCTGCCATATAAGAAAGAAATAGTAAATACTGATAATGGAGGCGTAGATGGATTCTTTATTAATAATGATTATCCAATAAAAGTGCTCGCAATGTTGCCCGAAGGGTTATCTCTTTGGCTTGGATCTAAAGAAGTAATTCCAAATTCAACCCTCTCATTAGGAGAACTTCCTAAAACTATTGAATCAAATGAAGGGGTTATATTTTATTCAGAACAAATAACAACAAAATCAGCAACATTAGAAACTTTAATTAAATTAAAGAAATTAGGTGTTGATTCAAATAGAATTCTTTTAATAACTGCTATTTGCTCAAATAAAGGGTTAAATGAAATTGCGAAATTACTCCCTAATCAGGTAATTTACACTTCTTGCATAGATGAGGAAGACGAAAACACAAAAATATTAGTTCCGGGTATTGGGAATCCTCTATCGCGTTTAAGTACTATATTTCAAGATAAGAACTAATATAGAATATAGGAGTAAATATTTTACCAATGTCTGAATACAGAGACTCGTCTTCAAATAATCTTTTATCATTAATAAGCGGTGCCTTTATTGGAGCAGCAGGTCTAGCTTGGTGGTTAATATCCGAAGCAGATAAAAGAAAGGAGGAAAAAAAACAAAAAGCAATGATGTATTCCTCCAGAATTCAAGACGGCTCAGAAGCGATTGATTCAAATGAAAATATAAATGAAGTTGAAGGAGAGAATCTGGAGAAGAAAGTTGAGCAACTTAATTCTGCAATTGCTGATGTGAGGAAGCAACTTGAAGAGTTGGGGCAATAGAATAAAAAAGGTTCTCAAATAATATGAATAAACTCAGATCATCTGCAATAACCCAAGGTGTGCAAAGATCCCCTAACAGATCGATGTTAAGAGCTGTCGGATTTAATGATGAAGATTTTAATAAACCTATTATTGGAGTTGCAAATGGATACAGCACAATAACACCATGCAATATGGGTTTAAATAAGTTAGCTCTAAAAGCTGAAGAGTCAATAAAAAGATCAGGTGGGATGCCTCAGATGTTTGGAACTATAACAGTAAGCGATGGGATTTCTATGGGAACAGAGGGTATGAAATATTCCCTAGTTTCAAGAGAAGTTATTGCTGATTCAATTGAAACAGCATGCAATGCTCAGAGTATGGATGGAGTTCTTGCTATAGGTGGATGTGATAAAAATATGCCGGGTGCCATGATTGCGATTGCAAGAATGAATATTCCCTCAATTTTCATTTATGGAGGGACAATAAAGCCTGGGAAATTGCATGGAGAAGATCTCACTGTTGTTAGTGCATTTGAAGCTGTTGGACAATTAACATCAGGCAAAATTAATGAAGAAAGGCTAATCCAAGTTGAGAAAAATTGTATTCCTGGTGCTGGTAGCTGTGGAGGAATGTTTACAGCTAATACAATGTCTGCGGTTATTGAAGTATTAGGGTTAAGTCTTCCTCACAGTTCCACTATGGCTGCTGAAGATCTTGAAAAAGAACTAAGTGCAGATAAAAGTGCTGAGATATTAGTCTCAGCAATAGAAAAAGATATAAGACCTCTAGACCTAATGACAAAGAAAGCATTTGAAAATGCAATATCAGTAATTATGGCAATTGGCGGATCCACAAATGCGGTATTGCACATATTAGCTATTGCGAATACTGCAGGAATAGATATCAACATAAATGATTTTGAGAGAATCAGACAAAAAGTGCCCGTTATTTGTGATCTTAAACCGAGTGGTAAATATGTGACGGTGGATCTCCATAAGGCAGGTGGGATTCCACAAGTAATGAAAATACTTTTGAATGCCGGATTAATTCATGGCGATTGCAAAAACATCGAAGGCAAAACCATCTCAGAATACTTACAGAATATTCCAGATAAGCCTCCAACAAATCAAAATGTCATAAGAGACATAGGTGACCCTCTTTATAAAAAGGGTCATCTAGCGATATTAAAAGGTAACTTGGCGAGCGAAGGTTCTGTAGCCAAAATTAGCGGAGTAAAAAACCCTGTATTAACTGGTCCAGCAAAGATTTTTGAAAGTGAAGAGGATTGTTTAAAATCAATATTAAATAACGATATCAAAGCTGGTGATGTTGTTGTTATTAGAAACGAAGGTCCTGTAGGAGGTCCAGGCATGAGAGAAATGTTAGCTCCAACATCTGCGATTGTTGGTCAAGGGTTAGGAGAGAAGGTGGCTTTAATTACCGATGGCAGATTTAGCGGGGGTACCTATGGTCTTGTTGTGGGTCACATAGCTCCAGAGGCTGCTGTAGGAGGAAATATTGCTCTAATAAAACAAGGTGATTTAATTACAGTAGATGCTGTAAAACAACTAATTGAAGTTGATTTATCTGATGAAGAATTAGAAAAAAGAAAAAAAGATTGGGTAAAACCTATTCAAAAATACAAAAGAGGTATTCTTTCAAAATATTCGAGAATCGTAAGCACATCAAGTTTAGGGGCTGTTACTGATTTATAAATTAGCTCAAATTTTATTTTCTTAATCAATAAAACTTTTTATCCTATTTGCTAAATTTTCCAATCTAGCGCTGTATTTTGGTGAGTTGCATTTTTTCCCATTATTGCTATCCATCCATAATGTTTTAACTCCACACCATAATATTGGTTCATCAGGGAAGTTAAGCTTAGAGATTACTAAAACCAACTCTTTATTTGATTTAAAAAGTTCTAATTCAAGATCATAAATTTCTAATCTTTTACCTTCTTTATCTCGACATAAGATATTAACTGTTAAATCGATATCTTCATCTACGAATTCGTATTCACCATTTATTTTTACTACAGAATGAACAAAAGGTTTATTTGTTAAATCTGCTGACTTAGCGATTAAGCTGTCTATATTTTTAGGTGGATTTTCAAATAACACTTATTGATTTAATTAAAACTTTTATTGAACCCTGTTTAAACTTATTATTAAGTAATCCATCATCACCAAACTTAGAGTGTAATAGTTGCAATCTTTTAATTTTAGATGGCTTGAATTTAAATGGAAAACGTACTTTATTAGCTCTTACTGAAGGTTTTAACTCACTAAAAGAAATTTGAACATTTGTTGTCCCGAATTTTTTTGTTGGGAATGATTTAATCCATCTAAGTCCACCCGGAATAAATTCTGTTAGTCCTAGTAGATCATCTTCACATGCGACAGCAAATTTAAAAGTTCTTCCTTGTCCATCAATATTTAATTCAAAGGATGAATACTCAGATACATTTAAAGAAGGTTTATATATAGACGATCTACAACTAACAAATCCTCCTGCTTTCTCGACAATATTACCCTTTAAAATCAAACCCGAATTTGAAATTTCACAAAAAGCTGAACTTGATCCGCCCATAACTGTGTCATTTAATGTTTTCCAACCATCGAACTCCTTTTTCTGGAATAGAAATTTTTTCTTACTCATTAAATAATTTAGACAATTAATAGACTTTAACTAAATTTCTAATTCTTTTGTTGATTCCTGATCACAAAATATTGAAATTTGATTAATAGAATTTATTAATTTTGATGGTGTTCTATCTGGTTGCTCTTTTTCATCTAATAACCTCTCAAGAGCAATTCTTTTAGAAGCTCCACTAACTAAAAATACTATCTTAGAAGAAGCTGAAAGTACCTTTGGAGTTAATGAAATTCTTTTTAAACCTTTACCTTCATTAAAAATAACAAAATCATCTACATTATTATTTTTTTGATAAGGGAATAGCGAGGCTGTATGACCATCGTCTCCAAGACCTAATAATGTTAAATCAAAAGTTGGAGGGTTTGATCCGCATTTTTCAAATAATTTAGAAATAAATTGATTTTTTGTAGCTTCATCATCAGCATTTAAATCATTGAAAATTTCATAAAAAAAAGCTTTAGATCCAAAATTAGTTAACAATGAATTCTTCAACATTAACGAGTTACTCAATTCTGAATTTGGATCAACACATCTTTCATCCCCTAAAAAGACATCAACCGTATCCCATCTAAGATCACTTTTTGATAAAAGCTTATAGACAGATTTAGGAGTTGAACCTCCACTTACACAAAATTTGAATCTGTCTTTCTTTTTTAAAGTGTGAATAATATGACTTTCAATAAACTTAAAAACCGCTGTAGATAGCTCTAACTTGTCTTTGTAAATATTAAGTGTATATCCATTTTTAACCTTTTCAATCATTTCATCCATTCAGTATGAAAACTACCCTTCTTATCAATCCTTTCATATGTATGAGAGCCAAAACAGTCTCTCATTGCCTGAACAAGGTTCTGAGGAAGTCTATTGGTTCTATAACTATTCAAATAATCTAAGGTACTGGATAGACACGGGACTGGTATACCAGCTTTTGTGGATAAAGAAACAACTTTAGCTAAGTTATCTAATCTTGTCGCAATTTCATTATTAAACCAATCATCAAAAATTAAATTTTTTAGATTAGGATCTTTGTTATAAGCATCTTGAATTTTACTTAATAATTTTGATCTAATTATGCAACCACCTTTCCATATTTGAGCAATTGACGGCATATTCAAACCATAGTTATATACTGCAGATGCTTCTCTTAAAATATCCATACCCTGCGCATAGCTAGCAATTGTGGCTAGAACTACAGCATCAAATAAAGGTTTCATTCCATCCGATATATTTCCTAAATCAAAATCCTCTATCACTTTAGATGGAATAGTTTTTTCAATCTCACTACGTTGATCTTTTAAAGAACTCATTACTCTTGCATTTAAAGATGCATAAATAGTTGGGACTGATACCCCTAGTTCTAAAGCACTTACAACAGTCCATAACCCTGTACCTTTCTGGCCAGCTTTATCTAATATTTTTTCCACGACATCATCTCCAGTTATCTCATCTTTTGTATTTAGACAAATCTCTGTTATCTCAACAAGATAAGAAGCTAATTCATCAGTATTATTCCATATACCAAATACCTCTGACATTTGCTGACCGTTCATGCCTTTGACTCTCTTCATAAGGTCATAAGCTTCAGCAAGTATTTGTTCAATTCCATATTCAATTCCGTTATGAACAGTTTTCACAAAATGACCTGAGCCTCCTGGGCCAACATATGCAACACATGGTCCGTCTTCAACTTTGGCAGCCATTTTTGTTAATAAGCTTTCTATTGCATCATATGAAGCCTTAGTACCACCGGGCATCATACTTGGACCTTCTAAAGCTCCTTTAGCCCCTCCAGAGACTCCCATCCCAATGTATCCAAAACTTTTACTTTCAAGAGTATTCACCCTTCTTTCTGTATCTTTAAATTGAGAGTTGCCGCCATCTATTAGTAAATCTCCTTCCTCGAGATATCCAGAAATATTGTCAATGACAGCATCTGTTGCGGGCCCAGCTTTTACCATCATTAGAATTCTTCTAGGTCTCTCTAGCTTATTAACAAATTCTTGAAGAGTTTCAGCTCCTTCTATATTCTTTCCAAGGCCACGACCTTGTAAAAATTCTTCGGTTTTTGAGTAAGTCCTATTAAAAACTACACTAGAAAATCCATTTCTCTCTGCGTTAAGAACTAAATTTTCGCCCATAACACCAAGACCTATTAAACCAAAATGTGCCTTGGACATAAAAAAATTAAAAAACTCAATAAATACAGTGTGCCTGCTACTCAACAAAATTGCTCAAAAAAAATACTTATGTCAGCGAAAAATGATGGAAAAGATTTAAATAACAGTTCCGTTTGCAATAGTTGCATTTTTAACTACTACAACAATTCCATTTCTGATATAAAAGCCTAATTCTGGCTTATCTGCTTCTTCTACTCGATCTTTATTAATGATCACGACATTATCGCCAATTCTTGTATTTTTATCAAGAATTGCTCTTTTTACAGTAGTCCCTTCACCTACTCCAAGAGGCGTTCCGCCGCCTTTTCTTAATTCAATCCTCTCTTCAGGGGATTCAAAGAAATCGGCTCCCATAACAAGAGTATCCTCAAGAACCGAGTCACTTTCAATCCTGCTTCTTACACCTAAAACACAATGTAAAATACTGCATGACTTCAAGATTGTGCCTTCACAAACAATTGAATCAGTAATTTGAGCATCTACAAGTTTAGAAGGGGGTAAAAATCTAGGTCTAGTATAAATTGGAAATTTCTCATCATAAAAACTAAATGGAGGTTTTGGTTGCTCAGTCAATGCAAGGTTTGACTCAAAGAATGCCCCAATTGTGCCGATATCTTCCCAATAATCATCGAATACATAACTTTTAAGAGTATCGCCTCTATTGAGGGCTTCTGGAATTATGTCCTTACCAAAATCCGTATAATTAGGAAATTTATTTAGAAGATCGAAGAGAGTATTTCTGCTAAAAACGTAAATCCCCATAGAGGCCAGATATGGTTTTTCGGCAGCTGACTCCTTACTTAATCCAAATTTTGAAGTATCTACTGCCATAGCCTTCAACTTCTCTCCAGTAGGCTTTTCACTAAATTCTTTTATATTTCCTACATCATCGGTTCTCATTAGGCCAAACCCTTCTGCTTGAGCTTCATCAACAGGCAAAGCTGCAACAGTTAAATCAGCACTATTATCTCTATGATGTTGAACAAATAAACTGTAGTCCATTCTGTACAGTTGATCACCTGACAATATTAAATATTCATCAACATCCCATTCTCGAAATAACCATTGGTATTTTCTTACAGCATCAGCAGTACCTTCAAACCACTTCGGACTATCAGGAGTCTGTTGTGCAGCTAAAACCTCCACAAATCCTTGGCCAAAAGGGCCATTTAAATTATAGGTTCTTCCTATATGTCTATTTAGAGATGCACTATTGAACTGGGTCAATACGTACATTTTTTCAATGCCTGAATTTATACAATTACTAATCGGAATATCTATCAAACGATACTTACCTGCCAATGGCACAGCAGGTTTAGCCCTCATTTTTGTTAGAGGGTAAAGTCTAGAACCTTTTCCTCCTCCGAGGATTATGGCCAACACACGCTTCATTCAATCTAATGGAGGTAGATATACAACTACTTAAAGTAACTGATTATGGGCATATTTAGAAATACAAATGGTCAGTTTACAAAGGTATTTCGATAAATCACTGGGAAAACTTAATATAAAATGAAAAAAGTTAGTTATTTTTATCCTCTTCTACCAAAGAAAACAATTTTTCAACGATTTTCAAAGAAACTTGTCTCTCTTCTCTTGATTGAGGACTTCTCAACTTGGTGACCGGCGTATGAAGTATTTTATTAATTATTCCTTTAGTGAGAGCTTCCACAACTTTTCTTTCTCTAGCCGAAAAATCTGGTCCCATTCTGCTAAGTGCTTTTTGCAATTCCTCTTTTCTAATTAACTCCAAATCTGATCTAAGTTTATTAATTACTGGAACGGCCTCTAAACTTGCCCACCATTCTAGAAAAATGATCCTTTCTTCTTCGACTAGAGATTCCGCTTCCCTTGCTATTTTCTGTCTAAATTCTTGATTTCTTGAAACGACCTCTTGTAGGTCATCAACATCAAATGATTTGACAAATTCATGTTGTTTTACATCATTAGATATATTTCTCGGTACACCAATATCAATAAATTTAAGTCTATTGCTCAAATTTATTTTTTCAATTTTTGTAAGATCAATAATTGGCTCTTCAGAAGCAGTACTGGTGAAAACAAGCGAAGATAATGAAATGTTTTCTTCTAATTCGTTTAACCCTTTACAAACAATCTCTAAATCAGGGAAGTCTTGAGCAAGATTTAATGCTCTATCAATATTTCTATTTAAAAGGATAAGTTTATGACAACCTTTTGATTTTAAATGAGTTATTAAAAGCCTACTCATTCGTCCAGCGCCAACAACAAGAACTTTCTCTGATTCCAAACTTACAAGAGTATCAAAACCCTTTTCTTGTCCAATTTTTAATTGAGCTAGTTCTACCGCTGCTGAACTTATTGACACAGCTCCAGTTCCTAAATTTGTTTCGGATCTTACTTTTTTACCTGTACTAACTGATTGAGTTAATAATCTATTAAGAATTGGTCCAGTAGATTGATTCTCTTGACCTAATCTCATCATTTTTTTTACCTGCGAAAGGATTTGTCCTTCCCCTAAAACAAGGCTATCGAGTCCTGCAGAGACTTTCATCAAATGCAAAACTGCTTCTTCCTGTCTAAAGCAAAAAAGATGTGGATTTAAATCTTCAAAAATAATTCCAGAATATTTTGATATAAATTCTTTAATAGATGAAATTCCAGTATTTTTATCCTTTACTAACGCATATATTTCCAGCCTATTACAAGTACTTAAAATTGACACCTCTAATACATCAGAGAAAGCTTTTAATGCTTTCAATGACTCTGTTATGGATTGGTCAGGAATACTTAACTTCTCACGCACTTCGACAGGTGCCGTGCGATGACTCAGTCCGACGACAACAATATGCATAAAATCAAAAGTGAATTTTTAAAGGCTGATACTCTTAGCACCATCTTTAATATGGACAGTATTTGTGAACCTTGCAGTACTATCTAATGTACTAATAACTAGACTACTTGTTCTAACACAATCCCTTTCAAATTTAACTCCATCAAATAATAATCCATCAGTAATTCCACTTCCAGCGAAAACAACATTTTCTCCCGATGCCAATTCATTTGCTTCATAGATTTTATCTATATCTGTTATGCCCATTTCATTAAGACGTTTTATATTTCCTTCTTTTGTGTAATCAGCCCATTCAGAAGTTTGAGCGATTGCCGGATCATAAACTAGTTGTCCTTGAAAGTGTCCGCCGAGAGCTCTCATAGCAGCAGCTGAAATAACACCCTCTGGAGCTGCACCTATACCCATTAGGCAATGTGTTCCAGTTCCTGCAAACCCGCATGCAATCGCAGCTTGAACGTCACCATCAGAAATCGGTTGTACTTTTGCACCACATCCTCGAATCTCTTTAATTAAATCTTTATGTCTAGTTCTATCCATTACAACTACAGTAAGCTCATCAATAGAAAGGCCCAAGCAATTACTTAGTATCTTCAAGTTTTCAGTTGCTGAATTTCTAATATCTACTTTACCTTTGGCCGCAGGAGGTGCTGCTAATTTGTTCATGTAAAAATCAGGCGCATTGAAAAGACCACCCGTATCAGAGGCAGCTAAAACCGCCATAGAACCTCTTTGATTATTCGCACAAAGATTTGTTCCTTCACAAGGATCTACTGCAAAGTCAACCCCTGGGCCATTTCCACTACCAACCTCTTCACCTATATAGAGCATAGGTGCTTCATCTCTTTCACCTTCTCCAATAACAATTTTCCCTTTCATTTCAATTTTGCCCATTCGCAATCTCATTGCTTCTACAGCTGCAGCATCAGCTTCATCTTTTTGACCAAGTCCTGTTAATTTTGCTGAGGCAATAGCTGCTTGCTCGACAACTTCGAGAATTTCTTGAATTAAAGTTTGATTCACAATTAAATTTTGAGGATTTTCTTAAATGTTTTGAGTATGATCTCATAAAAAATGTCATTTTTTATAAGAATTATTATGCTAGTAAGCTTTTTTAAACTCTTTACAGGTGATACTTTATCAGGCCGTGACTTGAAATTAGGAATAAACAACTAAATATAGTATCTTTATTAAATATTTTAAAAATTAAATGACTGAGTCAAATCAAACAACTTTAGCTGGTGTTAATAGACCAATTCAAATAATTCCTTCAGTTTTACCAGCAGATTGGGCAAATATGGGGGCATGTGTGAAAGAGCTAGAGGAGGCTGGGGTAGATAGAATTCAATTTGATGTAATGGATGGGAATTTCGTGCCAAATCTTACATTCGGTCCTGAAATGATTGCGGCGTGCAGGAAATATTGTAATGTCCCTTTTGAAACTCAATTAATGGTTAGTCAATACAACTGCGAAACCATGCTTGAATCTTATGTAAACGCTACAAAAGGAGCGAATGGTGAACCAGGAGTAGTAATAGCTCATGCCGAAGCAAATATTCATTTGCATAGAATTCTCGGAAGAATAAGAGATATAGGAGGATCTCCTTCTGTTGCATTAAACCCTCATACTCCTTTTGAAATGATAAAAAACATTATGGATATGGTTGATCATGTTTTAGTTATGACAGTTAATCCAGGCTTTGGAGGACAAGCTTATATACCAACAATGCTTAATAAAATAAGAGAAATAAGAAACTTTGTTATCGAAAAAAACTTAAATGTCGACATTGAAGTGGATGGGGGAATAAAAGCAAATTGGACTATTTCACAATGTGCAGATGCTGGAGCTAATTGTTTTATTGCAGGTAGTGGAATGTTTGCTTACCCAACATTAAAAGAGGGATGTGATGACTTAAGAAAAGTTGCACAAGAAGCTCAAAAGGGGAATGTTCTTTCTGAACCTCTATAAATATTCTTGGAGATGAACAATTCACCCAAATATCCAGCCATAACTATGTAGCCCTATTCCTAAGAAATTAACTCCTAAATAACAGACTAAAACTACTAAAAAACCTGTAGATGCTAATAATGCTGGTCTACGCCCTTGCCAACCCTTGCTTATTCTCATATGAAGATAAGCAGCATAAAATAACCATGAGATAAATGCCCATGTTTCTTTTGGATCCCAACTCCACCATGTGCCCCAAGCTTCATTAGCCCAAACCGCACCTGAAATTAAACCAAGAGTTAAAAGAACAAAGCCGATTAATATAGAACGATAACTTAATGTATCTAATTCTTCTGAATGAGAAAATTCAATAGGTTCAACTAAATCATTTACAGAATAGCTATTTGAAAGTTTAAATCCTCCTATACCTGTAGAACTACTTCTGATTTGAAGAGGCTTATTCTTATTAATAAACAAAACGGACATTGAAAGTAAAGAACCTATTATTAATGCTGCATAACTAAGCATTACGACGCTAACATGCATTACTAACCAACTAGACCTTAAAGCTGGAACTAAGTTGGACGATAATTTCAAATCCTCAGGTAAAACAAAACAAGCAAAAGCCACAGTAAGTAACTCAATAGGTATAGCAATTGAGGGAATTATTGGAGCTTCGTATTCTCTTTCAACCAATAGTTGGCCTAATGTGATACCCCAAGTAAGGAAATAAAGAGATTCATACAAATTGCTGATAGGAAAGTGCCCAGAAATTGACCACCTAAAAAGTAATTGTAATGTTATCAATAAGTTCACTAAAATCGTAATAAGTCTTACAGCTGAGGAAGACTTTTTTTTAAAAACTGCCCCCAAAGATATTGGTAAGTTAATTAATAAAAAATAAAAAACTAAAAGACCTAAAACTGAAACAGGTTCATATATTAGATTTTTTAAAAAATTATCTAGTATCATTTCTAGAAATTTCTCAAGTCTTAATATTCAATGACAAATAAATAATAATTAAAATCATTCCCATATGAGTAAATCTTTAATAATAAAGTTTTAATTTATTTAAAAAAAGGCATTTCAAAGTTTGAAATTATCTCCGAGATAATACTTCTTGACTATTGGATTATCAGACAATTCACTTGATGAACCGTAAGCTAAAATTTTCCCCTCACTTAATACATAAGATTTGTTTGTAATTAAAAGGGTTTCCCTCACATTATGGTCTGTAATGAGAATCCCTACCCCATCACTACTTAATTTAAGAATTAGTTTCTTTAGATCATTAACAGCTAGAGGATCGATCCCAGCAAAAGGTTCGTCTAATAACAAATATTTTGGTCCTTTTCTACCTACCGTCAGAGCCCTAGCTATTTCGCACCTCCTCCTCTCTCCGCCTGAGAGTTGATAACCATAACTATCTACAAAATTATTCAAATTAAATTCATTAA
>QCEQ01000012.1 GCA_003278525.1 Prochlorococcus sp. AG-355-P16
ATTGGCTAGTTTGATCAAGTAACGCTGTAGGCTCATCTAAAAGAATAAAATTTCTATTACTAATCAGAGCGCTTGCAATAGTTAATCGTTGTTTTTGTCCGCCACTCAAAGTATGAACTGGCCTTTTTTCAAAACCAGTCATTCCTACCTGATCAAGCACATATTCAATTTTTTGATTAATTTCATTTTGACTTATATTCTGATTAATATTAATAAGAAGTTCACTCCTACAATTTGGCATCAATATTTGATGATCAGGGTTTTGAAACACCATGCCAATATTTGCATTAGCGTGGATAAAACCATTTTTGGGTTTGATTATTCCATTAATTAATTTTAAAAGAGTACTTTTTCCGCTCCCGTTTTTACCTACGACCATCCAAAATCCATGTTTTTTTATTGAGAAGTTACATTTAAAAATTAAATTTTCTTTTTCTCCAGGATATGAAAAAGAAACATCTTTGAACTTAATATAAGGTATTTCATTTTCAAGAGAATCTCGCATTAATTCAATCAATGTTGAGAGAAAATCCTGGTCGTTTAGCTCCTCCTGCTACTGAAGATTTTTCATATATCTGAACAGAAATGATTTCTTTAGCTCTTACAGCAATTAATTTATCTTGGACTTTGTCGCACCTTAATTCTATCAAGTTTGAGGATTCTAAAGTTTCACTCATAGAACTTTTTATTTGATCATAAATTCCTTTAACATCATCAAATTCTTTCTTCTGAATTGATAGTGGAAAAGGTGAATATCTCATACTTAATTCCAGCGAATACATAATCTTTATAAAAAACTTCCTCTTAATAATAATAAATATTTTTTCACAGGAAGTTATTTAAATTAAATTCTTTTGAGAAAATTATTTAAAAGATCTTTAAATACAATTATTATGAATATAGAAGATTTTATTTTGCATTTTAAAAATCATTTCATGGAAATAGCAAATGATATAACTTCTCTAGTTGGAAATACTCCGTTAGTTAAATTAAATCGAATCAGAAAGTATTTTGATTGTTATCCAGAAATAATAGCCAAACTAGAAAGTTTCAATCCATCAGCTTCAGTTAAGGATCGGATAGCTTTTTCAATGTTATGTAAAGCTGAAGAAGAAGGAATGATAACACCAGATAAAACAACGTTAATTGAAGCAACTAGTGGAAATACTGGCATCGCATTAGCCATGGTTGCTGCAGCAAAAGGTTATAAATTGATATTAACTATGCCCGATACGATGAGTATTGAGAGAAGGGCAATGCTGAGAGCTTATGGAGCAGAATTACAGCTAACACCGGGGAAAGACGGAATGAAAGGAGCTTTAGATTTGGCTAATGAGTTGTCCTCAACCATCGCAAATAGCTATCAATTTAATCAGTTTGAAAACTTTGCTAATCCAGATATTCATGAAAGAACAACGGGTCAAGAAATATGGTCCCAATGCAATAACAATTTAGATGGACTAGTTACAGGAGTAGGCACAGGAGGAACAATTACTGGTTGTGGACGTTTTTTGAAAAAAGTTAATCCAAATTGTAAAATTTATGCCGTAGAGCCCAAAAAAAGTGCTGTGATTTCCGGAGAAAAAGCAGGATCTCATTCGATTCAAGGAATTGGAGCGGGTTTCGTACCGAAAGTACTTAATACTAAATTAATTGATGAAATTATAAAAATAGATGACGATGAAGCTTTTTATTATGGGCGTTTATTAGCTAGATTGGAGGGCCTTTTATCTGGCATCAGCAGCGGTGCAGCTTTAGCAGCAACTATAAAAATCGGTAAAAGGAAAGAACTAATGAATAAAAGATTGATAGTTATTCTTCCAAGTTTTGGAGAAAGATATTTATCAACAGCAATGTTTGAATCTAATACTTCAATTCAAGCCAGAAAAGATGGTTTTCTTTAATGCATAATTTATAAAAATGGAAAAAAATTTATATGAAGAATTAGGTCTCAAACAAAATGCAACCAGAAGTGAAATTAAATCTTCATATCGCTCTTTAGTTAAGCAACATCATCCAGATGCAGGCGGTAAGAAAGAACGATTTCTTGCAATACAAAATGCCTGGGAAACTCTAAATGACCCTATCAAAAAGAGACAATACGATAGCAGTTTTTCCTTTTCCAGCTCATCATTTGATTCATTAAATGAAAATTGGGAAGAGAAATTTAATTCAAAAAAACATAATTCTTCAATAAAGGACAAAGAAGTTGAAACATGGATTAAAGAAATTTATAGTCCTATAAATAGATTAATTAGTCAAATCATTAAACCTTTGACTAACGAAATAAAAGAACTATCTGCGGATCCATATGATGATGAACTAATGGAAAATTTTTGCAGTTATATTATTCTTTCACAAAAGAAAATAGAAAAAGTTGAAAAAATTTATAACAAAAAAATAGTTCCAAAGTCTATTTCAGCTTTAGGCCTCGATCTTTATCATTGTTTTTCACAAGTTAAAGATGCGCTATCAGAATTTGATAGGTATACACAAGGATACGTAGATAATTACTTATTTGATGGCAAAGAAATGATCAAAGAAGCAAAAAGAATACAATCAAAGATGTCTATAGAGAAAAAAAATAAAAACTTTTAGATATAAAAATTTTATTGAGTATATTCTTTAAGTTGATCTAATTTCAACCAAACATCTGGAACAGGTCTGCGCCATCTAACCTGAGCATATTCGTCTTTAACTGAAAGAATCTCTCCAGGACCATCAAAGACATAATTAGGTAGATCATCATCACTGGCTAGCGCCTCGATACTATTTATATAATTTTCTCTATCAACAAAAACTAAGCTTCCTTTCTTGAGAGGTTTCTGTGGAATAGAATCTGTCATAATAAATTCAACAAAGTTATTTGAGATTTATTATACAAAAACTTGTTTGAAAACTATTGAAAAAAATTTATACCGGAATAATAATTACAAACGTCTAAAAAATTTAATAGCCTTAAATGATAAACATCTTTAAGATATGCGTCTCTTACTACTTGGCTGCACTGGATTTGTTGGTAAAGAATTAGTACCAACACTACTTAATGAAAATCACGAAATATACATTGTAAGTAGAAAACCCATTAGTAAATTAAAGCTTGATTTAGATTTCAATGAGTTTAAATTTTTTCAAATAGATTTATCAAAAGAAAAAAACTGGAATAACAAAAATCTTCTAAATATCTTAAGAGAGACAGATGGAATTATTAACTTAATGGGAGAACCCATAGCAGAAAAAAAATGGACTTCTCAACAAAAACAGGAGATTGAGAATAGTCGTATTAACACCACGAAATTTATGATGAAAACCCTTAAAAATTTAAAAATAAACCCGAAAGTAATTATAAATGGATCAGCTATAGGTTATTACGGTACAAGTTTGTCTAGTGAATTCACTGAAAATAGTCCTGGAGGAAAAGACTTTTTATCTAATCTTTGCAAAAAATGGGAAGCGGTCGCCGCTGAAAAACCATTTTTCTCAAGGTTAGTTATTTTTAGAATTGGAATAGTTCTAGAGAAAGACGGAGGAGCATTAGGAAAAATGCTCCCTATCTTTAAAGTTGGATTAGGTGGACCAATTGGAGATGGTAAGCAATGGATGAGTTGGATTCATAGAACTGATTTATGTGCATTAATTATTCAAGCATTAGTTGATAAAAAGTATTCGGGAGTATTTAATGCTGTTGCACCAAATCCAGTATTAATGAGAGAATTTTCTCAGACTTTAGGCAAATGTCTGAATAGGCCTAATTTACTTCCAGTACCTGGAGCGGTTTTAAAAATATTGTTAGGAGATGGAGCAAAAGTTGTATTAGAAGGACAAAAAGTAATTAGCAGTAAAATCAAAAATTATAATTTTAAATATCCTCTTCTTGAGAAAGCAATTTCCTCTTCCACCAAGAATTAATACCGTTTGCTAAAGCACCAACAATAAGAATTGTTATCAATGGAACTACAAGAGGATTCCAAACTATCTGAACAAAGTTAATAAAAATAAATATCCCATTAAATTGCATGATGATTGCAAAAATAAAAAATATTGCAAAAAAAATAACTGTAAATAAATTTATTAATAACAAATTATCGATAATTTGTTTTAACTTATTTTGATTATTCTCCTTAGTCATTTTTTATAACAATATTCATATCATCAACCATTTTAAGACAAGCTTTGTTTTCACCCAGTCTTTTTTTAGCATTTTCATTACATGAAATCATAAACTTCTTATTTAGCTGTATAAGGTATATTATTTTTATGATCAATTTAATTGTCTGATTGATTTGATCATTTTTGTCTTTATAGTTACTGACACAAAAAACATATTTTCCAAGCAAACGTCTTTGCGCTTCTGCAAAAGTTTTTGTAAATTGTGGACCTTTACCTTCAATCTGAATAACCGGTTTTCCTAATCCAATCGCCTGCTCTGCTGCTGTTCCTGCCAGGCTAATACAGCATCTACTTTTCAATAATATTTTGTCAAAATTATTCCAATGTATATTCACTTCTAGAAATTTATATTGGAATTTTAAGAGATTATTATATTTTGTATTTTCAATTTTTAACCATCCTCTTTTTTGAAATATCTCCTTAATTTTTAATGAAGATAGAGCATTAACTATTGCAAAATTAAACTGAATTTTTTGAAAATATCTTAAATCTGACAATGCCTCTAATACCTCTAAAATCAAAACAAAATTATCTAAAATCTCAGGGAATCTACTTCCTGGAAATAATCCAATACTAAATTCATCTTTATTTAATTCTTTGTTTCTAGGAAAAAACTTATCCATAAATGGGTTGCCTAAAAAAGACACTTTCTTTTTTAATTGCAATGTTAAATCATTAGCTGTAAGGGAATCTCTTGTATATATTTTTTTTGCTTTTTGTGAGAGCAAGAAAAATTTAGAAGGCCATGGTAATTTCAACTTCCCTTCATAATGGCTGGAATAAGCAACTAAATATGTAAAAAAATCTTTCTTACAAACCCATGCAAAAAAAACTGGCACAATATCTCCAACTACAAAAAAATAATCATATTTTTTTCTTATTTTAAATGTTAAATATAATCTTTTTAAAAGATAAAATATTTCTCCTCCTAATATCTCAGTAAGTCTACCTTTAAAAGAATTATAACCAATTCCTCCAGTTCTAAATTCCTTAGTTTTACCGATAATCTTAATTTTTTCTTTTTCGTAATGGTTTCCCACACCAACAATTGGCAAAGCATGCACAGAATAACCACTTTTTACGAATTGTTTAGCTATTAGACTGCCAGATAGATCTTCTCCATGCCCATTACTTAAAATTAAAATCTTAAACAATTTAAAATTCCAACCATTTTTTTACTTTGGTTAACTCAGGCCAATCTGGATATCTATTTAAACCGTCTTCAACAGATTCTTTCAACTCACTTTTCACATCAGGCATCATCATAGACATTTTTTTTATTAACTCAATATGATCCCTAACACCTTTATTATTGGTAGCCAAAAGAGCTAAAGACAAATTCATTCTTGCTTGTGGATCTTGCTGATTTAATCGAACAGCTTGTCTGGCAGCTGACAAAGCTTCTTCATTATTTTTCAAAAGTAATTGAAGCCATGATAAACAAGTCCAAGCAGCAAAATGATTTGGAATTTGCTGTATAATTTTTTGAAAATCTTGAACGATTGGAATTAAATCTTGCCCTGCTTTATATCTTGATAAAGCTGCATTAAAATCCTCTTCGATGGGATTAATTTCGTTATTCATTATTTATTAAACTGCAAAAGAGCTTCCACAACCGCAAGTTTGAGATGCATTAGGATTTACAAAATTAAAGCCACCTCCGATTAATTCTTTACTAAAATCTAACTGCATTCCATAAATATATAAAAGACTTTTAGGATCACAAACAACTTGAAAGCTTTGATCAGCTTTTAATGAATAATCATAAACTTTATCATCGGGATTTATTTCATCAGTTCCTATAAAATCCATCGTATAACTCATCCCACTACAACCGCCAGATCTTACTCCTACCCTTAGTGCTTTTTTATCACTTTGACTTTTCAATAAATTTGAAATTTGTTCTATAGCATCATTCGTTATTAAGATACCTTTGCCATCATCAGAATTTTTAATTTCCTGTTTAACTTCTACATTTTCCATAAACAAGGGATTTCTACTATTTATAATATAAAAACTTAATCGATAGGATGCATAGAACAAACGTTATCCAAACTTGATTTGTTATAATTCTAAGAAAAAGTGAAAATTGCAATAGTTGGTTCTGGTTTAGCTGGTCTTACAGCAGCAGTCAATTTAGTTGATGAAGGCCACGAAGTAGAAATTTACGAGAGCAGGTCATTTTGGGGAGGTAAAGTAGGAAGCTGGGAAGATAAGGATGGCAACCACATAGAAATGGGTTTACATGTGTTTTTTTACAATTATGCAAATCTTTTTAAATTAATGAAAAAAGTGGGAGCTCTAGATAATTTACTCCCGAAAGATCATACTCATCTATTTATCAATTATGGTGGTAATTTAAAATCTTTAGACTTCAGATTCCCTTTAGGTGCTCCATTTAATGGACTAAAAGCTTTTTTTACCACCGAACAACTTACTTGGGTAGATAAGTTCAGAAATGCCCTAGCTTTAGGGACAAGTCCAATCGTTAGAGGATTGATAGACTATGAAGGTGCAATGAAAATTATTAGAGATCTAGATAGAATTAGTTTTAAAGAATGGTTTTTAAACCATGGTGGAAGTGAAAAAAGTTTAGAAAGAATGTGGGATCCTATCGCATATGCATTAGGTTTTATTAATTGCAAAGATATTTCAGCAAGATGCATGTTAACTATATTCATGATGTTTGCTTCAAAAACAAAAGCCTCAAAACTTAATCTTTTAAAAGGTTCCCCACATAAGTGGTTAACGCAACCTATCGTCGACTACATCACAAACAAAGGAGCAAAAATATATCTTAACCATAAGGTAGAAGAAATCATTTATGAAAAGGAATCTTCCTCTTATTCAGTAAATCAATTAAAAATATCTTCTCCTGAAGGACTTAAGGCAGTGTTTGCAGATAAATTTTTAGCTGCCTGTGATGTCCCTGGAATAAAAAAAATAATTCCAAAAGAATGGTATCAATTTAAAGAATTTGAAGGTTTAAAAAAACTTAGAGCTGTAGCTGTTGCCACAATCCAATTAAGATATGACGGTTGGGTTACTGAATTACAAAAAGATAATACTGGAAACGAGCCAATTGGACTAGATAACCTTCTTTATTCTGCTGATGCTTCTTTCAGTTGTTTTGCTGATTTAGCACTAGCAAGTCCAGCAGACTATAGAAAAAAAGATATGGGATCCCTTCTCCAATGTGTTTTAACTCCTGGCGATAGATGGATGGGAAGATCCACAGAAAGAATTACAAAAGAAATTGATAAAGAGGTTCGCCGTCTATTCCCATCCTCAAAAAACCTTAAATTGCTTTGGAGTAACGTGGTACAAATTCCACAATCACTCTATAGAGAAGCTCCCGGTATGGAACCTTTCAGACCCGATCAAAAAACATCAATATCTAATTTCTTCATGGCTGGTAGTTATACAAAACAAGATTACATAGACTCTATGGAGGGAGCTACAATGAGTGGTCATTTAGCTGCCGCTGCAATTTTAGAGAAGAAAGCCGAATTAGCAAAAAATCTTGCAGTAAGTTAATTAATGGGTACTTGGCTAAAACATGACGTAATAACAGTCGTTAATGCGCCTCTTGAAAATGTATGGGACACATGGAGCGATTTAGACTCAATGTCACTTTGGATGAGCTGGATTGAATCTGTAAAAACAGTTGACGAAGAAACTAACACGTTACCAGATTTAACAGAATGGACTTTAGCTGTAAATGGCTTTAGGTTTAAATGGAAAGCTCAAATTACAGAAAGGGTTGAAAAAAGCAAACTTAAATGGAAATCAATAGGAGGTTTACCAACTGAGGGATCAGTAGTTTTCGAAAGTAAAACTGATCAAATCACAACGGTAAATTTAGCAATAACTTATGAACTACCAAAAATGATTGCTCGGTTTATGGAAGAAAATATTTTAGGCAAAATGGTTACAAACGAATTACAGACCAATATTGATAGGTTCAAAGATTTAGTTGAAAAGAACTATTCAAAAAATTTTTCTAATTAAAAATATTAATTGCTACATCTAGTAGTCCTTCAAAAGTATATTTTTGTGCCTGACTATCAACTCTTCCAAAAATCTTGTTACATATTTTTGTTGTCTGAGGTCCAATAGTCAACAACTTAATTTGATCAAAATATTCTAACCATTGTTTACCAAGTTTCTTTTCTAGTAAAAAAGCAGTATTTACTACGGTTTTACCGCTTGAGAAAATAATTGCATCGACTTTTCGATTAGAAATAATATCAATTGTTTCTTCCGGAATTGAGTCAGGACATCTAGTTTCATATGCAGCAACCTCAAATACACGAGAACCAGCCTTTCTAAATTGATCTGCAATTAAATCCCTACCACCTGTTTGAACTCTTGGGACAAAAACTCGAAGTCCATAACCAGATACTGGAAAATTATCAATTAAACTTTCAGCAATAAATTCTGGAGGTATGAAATCAGCCTTAATCCCAAAATCATCAAGAGTTTTTGAGGTTTTTTCTCCGACTACGGCGATTTTTGTTGTTTTAGAACATTCTTTTAATGAACTATTAAAAAATCTAAGTCTTTTATCAACAAATTTAATCCCATTACTACTGGAAAAAATAATCCAATGAAAATCATTTATTTGATTTAATGCTTCATCAAGAGGATTCAAATTATCAGGATCAGCAATACTTATTGCAGGTAAATCAAAGACATTAGCGCCCTTGCTTATGAATATCTTTTTTATATCCAATATCCCTTCTTTTGATCGAGTAATAATTATATTTTTTTGATCAAGGGGTAGGTCAACTTTTGGCATCTTTGTCCTCAACATTATGATTTTGATTTTTCAATTCATCGAGAAGTTTCAAGACTGATAATCCTTTATCAAGAACAACATCGTCTTTAAAAATTATCTCTGGAACTCTTCTCATCTCAATTCTTTTTCCTAAACTATGCCTTATAGAGCTTTTAGCAGTATTCAAGTTTTCAACAATCTCTTTCCTCACTTTTTCTTGAGCAGTTGAAGTTATATAAATTTTACAGTGTTGTAAATCACCTGATAAATCAATCTTAGAAATATTGACGAAATGATCTCTAATGAGATCATTTTCTAAATCATTCTGCAAAATAAGGGTTATTTCTTTCTTCAAAAGAGAAGAAACTTTTGCAATACGGTAATTATTTGGCATTATGATTGTAAATTTATTGGGTTTGTCATCGCTTGCAAGACAAAATAAACAGTTATGAAAGCACTTAAGACAGAAGATATCAAACCTACTATTGTGAGTGGATTTGATCTATTCTTGAATAAAGGTTCAAGCAAAGCAACAAGTCCCCCAACAATGATAGATATCAAATACTTTGGATATCTCGCAACATTAGAGAAAAATTCGCCCATCAACTCCACAAATAGATTACTTTTTTAGCTAAGTTTTAACAAACATTAAATAGCATGATTACATTATATCAATTTAGGCATAGTGCTTTTTGTTTAAAAACAAGAATGGCTCTTCATGCAAAAAAACTACAATATCGAGTTGAAGAAGTAACACCTGGAATAGGTCAATTTGAAATCTTTAAATTATCAGGTCAAAAACAAGTACCTGTAATAGTAGATAGTAATGATCAAGTTATTAATGACTCTTCAACTATTTGCGAATATATAGATAAAAAAAATGAAAACAATCCACTTTTTCCGGAGGATCCAATATTATTTGCACAATGTAAATTAATTGAAGACTGGGCCGATACTACAATGGCTACAACTTGTAGAAAAGCTTTAATAAAATCTGCGATTGAAAATCCACAGCTAAGAACTGCATTACTTCCAGATGAAATACCTTCTTCAGTTAAAAGTATTGTTGATAAATTACCTTTTGAAAATCTTAGTAAAATTTCTAATGTAGTTTTGTCTTCTAAAGATAATTTAGAACTCCAAAAATTACTGGAAGCTTTATCAAAATCCCTGATAAACAAGAAATATTTAGTTGGAGATAGTTTAACAATTGCAGATATTTCAATTGCTGCTCAATTATCCCTTATTAAATTTCCAATGTCTGCAGGACCAATTCTTTCAGGAGAGGGGAGCCAAGAATACATAAACAACCCTTATTTAGAAAATCTTTTCATTTGGAGGAACAACTTAGAAGAATATCTTTTTAGTGCTAACTCTCAATAAATTCAAACTTCAATTTATATTTATTTGTTTTTATAGCATGAATAGAAGGATCACCAACTTTTGAACCATAAGAAGCAACATATTGCACTCCACAAATTGATGGTTTGATTGAATTATCAACTTTCAATATTTCTTCGGAACATTTTTGAAATTTACTAATGGTCTCTACCTGATTAATCCTTGAAGCACCTGGCTTATGTGCTGTTTGTATAACTAGCTCATCTGCGAAAAAAATATCATTATCTTGGATCTGATTTCTCCCTGTAATTCTTGAATCAATATAAAAATCATCTTTTAAATAAGTAATTTGATTATTTATAGATTGTGGATCATTTACAACCTTGATTAAGGTTTCACCAAATATTGCTTTTCCAATAGATTCAGAATTTTTTGCACGATTACCAACAATTAAATCTGAATCATTCTTAAAGAAATTTACTTTATAAATAACTGGCTCTTCTGAATCATTAACTATATCTTGAGAAGTAACAAGCCAATTACCCTCGAACCATTTAGGATAAATTAAATCCTTAGAAGTATCCGATAATTGAAAATTTGGCAAATATAATTCTGGCCATTGATTTACACGATTTTCCAAAAACTCTCGTACATTAGAATCTACTAAAGCTAAAGAACTTTCTAAAAAAATTCCTTGAAAAATCAAGCAAAGAATTAATCCAAGAAGAATTTTCATTATGTCAAATCCACTAATAAGAGCGTCAGATCATTATGTATTATTAGAGCCAGATTCAAAGGAAAAAATTGTATCAAAGCAAGAAGCAATTTTATGGTTGAAGAATTGGCTTAGTAAGACAGAAACACAAACAATATATCAAAATATAGATGATCCTGATCAGGAATTTTTTGAAGAATTATTAGAAAGCACTTATGAATTAGAAATAAAATTAGGATACGTTATCAAATGGTTTGCAGTAAGAACTGAACCAGATTAACTTATTATTTCTTTATGAATTGCATTAATTATTTTCATAGCGACTTCTTCAATAGTTTCCCTTTTTACCTGAATTCTTAAATCTGCTTGAGAATACAAATTTTCTCTAGATTGAAAAATGCTTTTATATAAATCATTTAGATTCTTTCCCTGAAGAAGGGGCCTATTTTCAATTTCATTTTTTAATCTTTCAATTGCTATATCTTTGTCGAGATCTATCCAAGCAATTATTCCCTGTCTTAAGATTCCCCAGTTTTCCGATTTGGTAACTATTCCTCCCCCAGTTGATATTACTAATGAAGGAATTTTAATAGTTTCTTTAAGACAGTTTGCTTCTAATTCACGGAAATTATCTTCTCCTTCATCATTAAAAATTTGATTGATAGATTTTTTTGCCAACTTCTCTATTAATGAATCTAAATCTAAGTATTTATACTTCAATAATTCAGCCAGCTTCAAACCAGTTTGTGACTTACCAGAACCCATCATTCCTATTAAAAATATGCTTCTGCCCTTAATAGAATGAACTGTTTTTTCGATAATGGATTGTTCCATAAAGACAAAAGCGTATTTAAAACCTTAAGATAGTATTATCGCAGACAGGTATGACTTCTACACAATCCAAACCATTACATGGAAAAGGACGTGAATGCGTCATAACTCGACGTGCCTGCTTTAGTTCTAGTCACCGTTATTGGCTTCCTGAAAAAAGCCCAGAAGAAAATTTATCTCTTTTTGGAAAGTGCAGTATTGCACCAGGTCATGGTCATAATTATGAACTTATTGTTTCAATGGGTGGAGAACTAGACTCTGATGGAATGGTACTTAATCTCTCTGATGTAAAACACTCTATTAAAGATAAGGTTACTGGACAATTAGATTTTCGTTTTTTAAATGATGTCTGGCCTGAATTTAATGTTAATAATCAAGAGGGTATACTTCCCACAACTGAAGCATTAGTAAGGGTCATTTGGAGTCGTCTAAAGGATGATTTACCTCTTACAAGTCTAAGGCTTTATGAAAACCCAAATTTATGGGCAGATTATTTTGGAAAAAACATGGAAGCATTTTTAACAGTACAAACTCATTTTGCAGCCGCTCATAGGCTCGCAAAAAAAGAGATATCCTTTGATGAAAATCAAAAAATCTATGGGAAATGTGCCAGAGTTAATGGACATGGTCATAATTATCTTGTCGATATAACTGTAAAAGGAGACATTGATAAAAGAACAGGAATGGTTTGCGACTTATCTGCCCTCCAAGAGATAATTAATGATTTAGTTGTTGAACAACTAGATCATACTTTTCTGAATAAAGACATCAAATTTTTTCATAATTGTGTTCCAACTGCTGAAAATATAGCTTTATATATTTCTGATATTCTTAAGAAACCAATACATAACCTTGGTGCAACATTACACAAAATAAGACTCCAAGAGAGCCCAAATAATGCAGCAGAAATTTATGTTGATCAAAAGTTAACAAATTCATTGAAGTTGAAATTTGAAAATAGTTTAGTCACGCAAACTTGAGTATCCCAAGAGTAATAATTGTTATAGCATCTAGTCTAGATGGAAGAATTGCATTTCCTGGAGGTGGGGAATCGCATCTTGGAAGCGAAGAAGATAAAAAAATATTAAATCAAAACTTATCAATGGTTGACGCCACCATTTTTGGTTTAGGTACTTTAATAGCTCATCAATCAACTTACCTAATCAAAAATCTCAATGATAATGACGAAGTAAATATATCAAAAAGCCAACCAATTTCTATAGTTGCTTCAAATAGCAAAAAATTTAACAGTAATTGGAAATACTTTCGTCAACCAATTAGAAGATGGCTAATAAGCTCAAGTAAAGTTAATAATTCGTCGAATAATGACTTCGAGAAACAAATATTTTTCGAAGATTCATGGGGAAAAACTTTAATTTCACTCAAAAAACAAGGGATAAATGATCTAGCTCTTTTAGGAGGTGCAAAACTTATCAATTCATTTATAAAAGAGGATCTAATAACAGATATAAAAATTACAATAATTCCACGAATTATTGGAGGTAGATATACGTGGATTCCTCCAGAACAAACAAATGAGATTTTTAATCTCAAAAGACTATGGGAAATAAAATCAATTAAAAATTTAATGAATAATGAAATCCATGTTCATTACAAAAAAATTTGTAATAGATTCAAAAATAAATGAACCAAAAAATACATAAAGTTGAAGTTAAATTTTCAATAAAGGAAATCTCCAAGGAGATATGGAATGAATTAGCAAATGAAATCAATAATCCATTTTATGAATGGACTTGGCTTAAAAACCTTGAAATATCAAAAAGTGTTTCAAGAGAAACTGGTTGGCAGCCTCTATATTTTGTTGCTTATAAAAATGAAGAAATATTAGGAATTGCTCCACTTTTTTTAAAAAATCATAGCTATGGAGAATTCATTTTTGATCAATCATTTGCAAGATTGGCTCAAGAGCTGAATTTAAGTTATTACCCTAAATTAATTGGAATGAGTCCTTATAGTCCTGTGAATGGATATCAATTTCTTTACAAAAAAAATAAAGATAAAAAAGAAATTACAAATTTACTTATAAACAATATCGAAAGCTTTGCTATGACAAACAAAATTTTAAGTTGTAATTTTTTATATATTGATGAAAGCTGGGGCAACCATCTTAAATCTTTGGGTTACTATGAATGGATAAATTCCAGCAGTGAATGGAGGAGTAATGGAGAAAAAACTTTTGATGATTTTCTTTCTAGATTTAACTCTAATCAGAGAAAAAATATCAAAAAAGAAAGAAAATCAATTACCAAACAAGATATTAAAGTAGAAATTTTTAATGAAGATGATATCAACCATAAAATCCTCAAAAAAATGCATAATTTTTATGAACAGCATTGTTCGAGGTGGGGGGTTTGGGGAAGTAAATATCTAACATCTACATTTTTCGAGCAAATTGTTGAAAATAAAAAAAATATTTTACTTTTTAGCGCATCAAAAAATGATTCACATGATATTTTTGCTATGTCGATGTGCATTAAAAATAAAAACAACTTATGGGGCAGATATTGGGGCAGTCAAGAAGACATATCTAATTTACATTTTGAATTATGCTACTACCAGCCAATTGAATGGGCAATAAAAAATAATATCCATTTTTTTGATCCTGGAGCGGGTGGTAAACATAAAAGGCGGAGGGGGTTTTTTGCAAAAAGCTCCTTTAGTTTGCATAAATGGTTTGACAAAAATATGGAAAATATAATTTGTCCTTGGCTAAATGAAGTTAATAAACAAACCGAGGCAGAAATTGAATTTGAGAATAATTCAATACCCTTTAAATAAAAAATTATTTGGCTTTAACAAAGATTATATTGGTAATATAATTTTTATTAACTTCTAAAAATGGACTCTAGTAAAACTTTAGATGAAAAAATAAAGATTGATAATAATCTATCCAACCGATATATAGACTTAGATCCAAACGGTTATTTTATTATAAAAGTTGATTTAGAAGAAAATAAAATAATTTTAGAACACTTTTTAAATAATATTAATGATGACGGATATGCACTTGACCCAGAAACAAATGAACCAATTAAATGCGATTCTCAAAATAAAAGAGTTAGTAATGCAGTTTTTCAAGGTATCAGTGCGAAACAAATTGGAATATTGATCACAGAAGAAAGAAATGACTTAATAACCAGATTCGATCATGCCCTATATTTAGGCCGGGAACTACAAAAAGCAGAAGAATGTTTATACAAACAATTACCATATATCCAAGATTAAGAAATTAAACGAAAAAATCTAATCTTTTCATCTGATGTTAAATTAAATAAAAATAAAAAAATTAATGAACATCATTTTCTATTTTGCATTTATTGGTTTTGGTTTTGGAGCTGCTTTCGCATTAGATAAGCTCTTAAGGGCAGTTAAATTAATTTAAAAAAACTACAAAATTTTAATAGTCTCTCCATACAAATCATATTTATCAGTATCACAATATAAATATAGTATTTGCAATGCTTTTTAAGATTTAAATTATAAATTTACTAAACGGATTTAGAGCAAAACAATAATTATTAGTTTTTTTATTTCACGGTATGTATTTATAAATCAAAAGTTCTTAGTTAGCTAGTAGTGGGAGTAGTAAGCGTTTCATTTAAAAATTACACCCATCTGCTATGGCTTTTGAAATATCTTCTTTAAATTCTTGAGAATTTAAATCAAACTTTGCCGCACGACTTGTACTGCTGTATGGGCTCCACTGAACTGTTAAAAAACTTTTTTCTTTCAGTTTTTGAGCAAATTCTTTAGGTCTTGGATGAAAAAAAGCTTGGCTATCTGTTGACTTATTCCAATTGTAGAAAGATGCTTTATCTTTATCCCATCTAACGCCAACTCTTGTATTGTCGGCGTTATAGGTTGGAGTTACAAAAAGGATTTGTGGAATACTATTGTTACATCTAACAAAAAGATTAATCTTATCTCTTCCTCCTATCGAGTCTTGGACTAGGGTTTCACTACTAATAGAAAATAGTATTTTTGTTTCATCGGTCATCAAGTCTGTCTCTACTTTATAAAACTTTGATTCAACAGCAGTAGGAAAAGCAAGTGCTGCTAGTAGTGGGAGTAGTAAGCGTTTCATTTTACTAGTGGCTTGATCGCTGGGAATAACATAATTTTATTACTAAAAGACTTTAATTTAATGTCATCAGAAGAATTTATTGAACATATTAATTGTCCATCTGTAGAAAGTCGATTTTCTTCGTATTCATATAAATTTGTACCGTTAAGAGATTTACCATCAATGAATGTCTCAAAATAAGAATAAATTTTTTCTTTTCCTTTAATTAGGTAAGTTGCCTCTGTATCTGAAATATCACCAGTAAAATTGTCAGGTACTTTTATATTAAATTTGAAATCCCCTTCAACTCTGCAACCTCCATAGCTAGGTTGTTCTGTTTCAAAATTACTTATACCTAGTAAAGTATCATCTATAATTTGTATCTCGTATTTTTTATTTTTATCAAATTCTTCTTTTAAAGTAGCTGTGATTTCAGATTTTAATTCGGTTTTTAATTCCTCTTTTAACTCGCTTTTATAATTATCTACGGCGGAACAACTAGTCAGTAAAATCAATGATAAGGGTAATAAAACAAATCTCTTCACAAGAAAAAGGAGCTAATTGCCCCTTATTTTATATCGACTGTCAATCAATTAAATTATCCCATCGCTGCTAGTTCTTCAGCAAGTTGTGTATTTCTTAGAATAACTTCTTCATCATTAAAAACGGGAAGTACATTCCATTCAACGCCAAATTTTGCTCTCCAAATACCAAAATGTTCAGCCATTTTCAGATGACTGTCAGCTTTGCATGTTACAAAGACTTCTCCAGTTTGTGGAGCATGTACTCTACTAATCAGTTCAAATCCATCAAAATTATCCTTAGGTGCGCCAGAAGCAATATATTGTTCAAAGAGTTTGTAACCTTCGGATTGCGAAAGAGTATCTGGGATAACGCCATGAACGTGATAGTAAGCCATAACTAAAATTGGATAGTATATTTCAATCTAAAAACGATAATTTAAAAAGAATTTAATTTATCTTTAAATTAAGATTTAGATCGACTTTCAATCGTATTTAATTTAGCTGCAAGTAGTAAGCGTTTCATTTATTCAACAAGTTCAAGATTATAAACAGTATCTACACAGTTGTTATCAATATCCCATTGTTTTAATTCTGGTTGTTCAAGCATTGCACCAAACTTTTCTAAATCAGAACAGTTCATAAGAATCATTGCCTTATGTTCATTTACTTTTACAATCTCCAACTCAGAACAAAAAACATATCCTTGTTCTTTATCAACTTTTTTTACCATCATTTCAAATTCAGAAAAAGGACAACCAAAGGTCGAAACAACTAACGTATTAGGCATAAAAACAAAGGGACTAATTGCCCCTTATTTTAGATCGACTGTCAATATTTAATTTTTATAAGCAAAAGTATTTTGAGTATCTTGAAGACCTGCAATCTTAAGGCTAGGAAGAATTATATTTGAGCAGATTTAATTATTAAAAGTAGTAAGCGTTTCATTTAAAACTCTCCAGTACATTGAAAACTATTAGGATCAAAAATAATGACATCCGCACGGATGTATATTATCGATCCTATAAAGTTATCTAATCTGCTTACGGATCGCTGTTGTTGATTGTAAATAAGCCAGTTATAGCTTTATTTCTAAAACGTATCCAGGCTAAATTATGTTATTTCGCCGTACAAATCATATTCATCCGCAAAAGAAATATTTGCTTCAACAAATTTACCAATATAATTTTTCAAATCAATTTTATCTATAACAGATAAAATTACACTTCCGTCAATTTCAGGAGCGAAATTGAAAGACCGACCTATTAATTCGTTATTATCTGATATTTTTTCTACCAAAATCTTCATTTTTGAACCAACATATGTCTGATTTTTAGCTTTAGAGATATTTTGTTGCACTGAAATAACGTTATCTTTTCTTGCCTCTGCAACCTCTGGGGATACTTTATTTGGCAGGTGAAAAGCTGCAGTTCCTTCTTCAGGAGAAAAAATAAACACTCCCACATGATCAAATTTGTGCCTATCCAAAAATTCTAGAAGATGTTCAAAATGTTCTTTTTTTTCTCCTGGGAAGCCAACAATGAGACTAGTTCTTAATACAGCAGATGGAATTTCTTCTCTAATTTTCTCCAAAATTGATTCATTCAAAGAAGCTTGCCAAGGTCTATTCATACTCTTCAACACATCTGGATGACTATGCTGAAGTGGCAAATCAAAGTAAGGCACTATATTGTTTGAATCTTTGAAAGCTGTGATAACTTCATCATTTAAACCTGTTGGATAAGCATAATGTATCCTTATCCAAGGAATTGGAACTTTAGAAAGCTCATTCAAAAGTTTGGCTAATGATGGTTTTCCATAAATATCTTGACCATAATTAGTTGTTATTTGACTAATTAATATGATTTCTTGAATACCCTCCTTTGCAAGACTTTTGGCTTCTGAAACTATAGATTCTATTGTTCTACTTCTTTGAGGACCTCTCAACTTAGGAATAATACAAAAAGCGCAATTATAGTTGCAGCCTTCAGCAATGCGAAGATAAGCAACAAATTTATTTTTATCTATAAAACGAGGCATTTCCTCATCTGCAATAAATTCAGGTATTTTTGAAACTTCATTAACGATTTCCCCTTTTTCTACTCTGTCTAAAACCTTTGCTATCTTTTGATAATCTCCTGTTCCAACCAAACCTTTTATTTCAGGGATTTCTTTTATAAGCTCATCTTTAAAATGCTGAGCCATACAGCCTGCAACTATTACTTCCTTTCCTTGATTTGTATATTCTAGAATTTTTCTAATAGATTCTTCCCTTGCTGTTTCAATAAAACTGCAAGTATTTACTACAACAACATTTGCATCATTTATATTGCTGTCAACTTCATAACCCTCTTTATCTAATAAGCCTTGCATATGTTCAGTATCAACAAGATTTTTCTCACAACCAACATGACTGAATGCAATCTTAGATAGTTTTTTTTCTTTTACATTGAGACTATTTTGTTTCACAACTTGAAAAATTAAGAATTAAAAGATTTAAACGACATTTCGTATATAACTCTCATGCCTAGATAATATTAGGATAGATAATGTAAATAACAAACTTTCTTTTTGTATGGCCCTTAAGACTTTAAACAGAAGAAATAAAAAAGATTTGAAATGGCCAAAAATCATAATCGCAATTCTTAGCACTATTGGCATAGTTGATACGGGTTCGATTACTTTAAAAAACTGGGGATTATTTACTTCGCTTTCATGCCCAGGGATACAAAATGGTTGTGAAACAGTTTTAAATAGTCCTTGGGGTACTTTATTTGAAAATAATCAAGTTAATATACCTCTCTCACTAGCTGGATTAATAACATATTTATCAATATTAGTTATCACAATAATACTCTCGCTTAATTTAATTTCCCCAAAAGAAAAACTAAATAAGTTTTTATGGTGGTTAGTATTTCTAATTTCTTGTGCGTCATCAACATTTAGCTTTTTATTGATAAATATAATGTTTTTTAAGATTCAAGCATATTGTTTTTTTTGTATACTTTCAGCAATTTTATCGTTTTCTATCTTTATAATTTCTATGATTGGAGCAAAGTTCGAAAGTAGAGAACCTATGATTTTTAGAGGTTTTGTTGTAGCCATTAGTGTCCTGTTAGGGGGGCTAATTTGGTCAACGAACGTTGACCCCTCAAATGCTATTGGTGTTGCAAACCCCACTGAAAATGTATCGCCAATAATTACCACTTCAAGCTCTCCACAGAAGGTAAAGTTTGCAAAATTTTTAAGTGAAAACAATATTGTTATGTATAGTGCATACTGGTGTCCCCATTGCCACGATCAGAAACAATTATTTGGTAAAGAAGCAGTTAAAGAATTAAAAGTAGTTGAGTGTGCTAAAGATGGTAAAGATAATGATTATGAGCTATGCCAAACTAAAGGAATCAGTGGATTTCCTTCTTGGGAAATAAATGGAGAAATTATTAGTGGTACGCGTGACTTAAATGAATTAGCAACAAAAACCAACTATCAAGGAGATATTAATTTTTAATAAATCTTTTTTGGATTTTTTGATCTAACTGTTGTCTAGTATGGCATTTCCAATTTTTATCTTTATCAGGGAAATCATCTCTATAATGTCCTCCTCTACTTTCCTCTCTAAATAGACAAGCTTTTAATAAAGTTATGGTGGTTATTTGTCTATTCTTTAAATCAAGTAAAAGATTTAATGCTCTTCTATTGCGTTCACTAAGTTTTATTTTTTGATCAAATTTTATTTTTTCAAGACTATTTAGTAAGTCATTTTTATTTAATTTATCTATATCATTTTGAATGTAATTTAAAAATTTACTCATATTTAACTTATTGCGAGATACACCTAAATTTAACCAACATAGTTTTCTTAGTTCATCAATTTTTTCAGCAATTATAGAAATTTGATCTTCTTTAGGATCTTCAATATCAAACTCTTGAAATGATCTATCAAATTTTTCAAATTTAGAAAGGTCATTCAAAACAATTGAAGACATTTTTCTTGCGAAAACAAGACACTCCATCAGTGAATTACTTGCAAGTCTATTAGCACCATGCACACCTGTAGAAGCAACTTCTCCAACGGCATATAATCCTTTTCTTGTTGAAGATGCATTTAGATCAGTTTTAACACCTCCCATCCAATAATGAGCTGCAGGAGCGACGGGAATAACCTCATTTAAGGGGTTTACGCCATATTCCTGACATCGACTTAAGATCGTGGGGAAGCGCTCTACAATTTTTTCTGGGTCGATATACCGAAGATCTAAGCCAACATGGTCTATACCATTATCATGCATATTTTTCATTATTGCTCTACTTACCTGATCTCTGGTAGCTAGATCACGATTTTCAAGATTTTTAACTGGACTTTCACCATTTTTATCAACTAAAATCGCTCCTTCCCCTCTAAGTGCCTCAGATATTAAGAAGCAAGGTGCACCATAAAATTTTAAAGCGGTTGGATGAAATTGCACGAATTCTAAATCTTCGATAGCAGCTCCTGCTTTCCATGCAAGAGCAATTCCTTCACCAGAGGATTGAGCAGGATTTGTTGTATTTGTAAACAAGTGTCCACCCCCACCTGTAGCCAAAACAACAGCTCTAGATTTAATCCAATATAAATTTGCTCCATCAAGAACCTGGACTCCTCTACATTCTTTATTTTCAATGAGAAGTTCAGTTACTCTTACACCCCTGCAGTGGAGAATATTTTTTTGATTCTCAATATGATCTTCTAGAACTTCAACTAATGCTCGTCCAGTACGATCTTTGACATGTAAGACTCTTCTTCGTGAATGGGCTGCTTCCAAGGTAGTAGCTAGTTGATGAGAACTTTGATCAAAAATCATCCCTAAATTCTGCAACCTTTCTACACAACCTGGAGCTTCTTTAACTAGCATTTCTACAGCTTGAAAATCACATAGTCCATCCCCTGCTTTTAAAGTATCCTGAGCATGAAGATCAAATGAATCATCTTGTCTCACAACAGATGCTATTCCTCCTTGAGCCCATCTACTGGAGGATACCTTACTAGTATTTCTATTTAAAAGAAGCACTTTTAAATTTGAGGGTAATTCAAGACACGTCATAAGGCCAGCAGCTCCAGCGCCTATAACGATTACATCCCAATTATTTATTGGAATCGGTTCTTGCGAAAATGGAGGCCTTAACATTAAACCAATCCACTAAAAGTTGGTTGCAGAATTGCTAAAACAATAAAAATACCATCAACAATTAATGTTGTTTGAATGACGTAACCAGAAACTAAGAGTGATTTACCACTAGTAGTATTAATTGTGGCAGAATCTAAAATTTCTTTTGAAATAAACCAGAGTATAAGAGCAACAAAAACGATAATAGATAATGATTTTATTTGAATAAGACTCTCAGAGGTTTTTTGAAGAATCATAGGTGCATTTTCAGCATCTGCCGTAATTACCTGCCTCCATTGATCCATGATCCCGATTAAAAATATTGTAATGTCGGTAACTGCGGTTCCAAATAAAGAAGAGATATAAAAACTGGAACCTATTTTCCAATTAGTACCAAATCCAATTAAAGCTAATGGAAGAACTACAGCTTCAACAGGTATATGCATAATAGGAAATGGGCTTAACCATCCCCAGAACAAACATCCACCAAGCCAACTACCTGACACACCAAGTAATAGTGAACTGACTATAAACCACTTATTTGATCCTTTCTGATTCAAAATAATTGCCACTAAGACAATAACAAAAGTAAAACAAAGCGCACTTATTGGTTCTAATCTAACCCAAGGGGCTTGAACAAAAATAGGTAAAATTACAAAAAAAGAAGACCACAATCTTAAAGATACAGTATTTGATAAAAAACTATCTTCGTATGAATCAACTGTCTCATGAGATTCATAGTTGAATTTATCTTTTACTTCTAAATTTTTTGTAATTAATTCTTTCAATGAAAAAGGTTATTTTAATTAATCTAAATCGTGTTTTAGAAAACTGCGAATGCTATATTTTAATAAATAAAAGGCCCATAACTTCATACCAATATTTAGTTTTTTAAAAGTATTTAATACACTTTGAGCCATATATAAGTTTAAAATAAAATTAATAAGAGTATTTGGCCTTAAATTGTGTGGCAAGAAATTAATTACACGGAAGATCCCAATGATCTTTTGATTCCTAATATTACTTATAAAATAAACCCTGCAGAAATTGAAAGTATTGAAGCTAATTCCATTGCTGAAGAAATAGGATTTGAATCAGGTGATTCAATTATTAGTATTAATGGGAAAAAACCGAGAGATTTAATTGATTATCAGATTCTAATTAGTGAAGAAATTTTAGACATATCAGTTTTAGATAAAAATCATGAGATTCATAATATAAATATTGAAAAAGATCAAGACGTTAATTTAGGTATAAATTTTAAAGATGCATTATTTGATTCAATCAAGCAATGCAATAATAGATGTCCATTTTGTTTTATTGATCAACAGCCAAGTGGTAAAAGAAAAAGCCTTTATATTAAAGATGATGACTATAGATTAAGTTTCCTATATGGCTCTTATTTAACTCTTACGAATTTAAAAAAAGAAGACTGGGAAAGAATTGCTATGCAAAAACTATCCCCACTTTTTATTTCAGTTCATGCTACTGATCCCGCTACAAGAGAAAAATTATTAAAAAATAAAAAAGCAGGAATGATACTTGATCAAATTTCGTGGTTTGAAAAAAACTCTATTCAAATACATGCTCAAATTGTTGTTTGTCCAGATATAAATGATGGAGATATTCTTGAGAAATCAATTTTGGAACTTGCTGAATTCTACAAAAAAAACTTTCATACAGTACTTTCAGTTGCAATAGTTCCTGTAGGACTTACAAAATTTAGACCTGAAAATGATGGATTGAAATCAATTAGCCCAAAATACGCAGAAAAAACTATTAAACAAGTAGAGAGAATTCAAGCCTCTCTACAAATTACTCTTGGGACTCGTTTTTGTTGGCTAGCAGACGAATGGTATTTAATTGCTGGTACAAATTTACCTAGTTATAAAACCTACGAAAATATGCCACAAGAATCTAATGGAGTTGGGACTATTAGAAACTTTCTTGAAGCATTAAGAGAAAAGACTCAAAACCTACCCCAAAAAGTAAAAAAGCCAAAAAAAGTTAGTTGGATTGTTGGTAAATTAGTTTATGAAGCCCTAATTCCTACAGTTAACAAATTAAACTTAATTCATGGATTAACAATTAATTTATATGGTTTGCCAAGTATTTATTGGGGTCAAGATCAAGTTGTCACAGGTCTTCTTACTGGAGAAGATCTAATTTACGGGCTAAAAAATAAGGATTTAGGAGAAGCTGTTTACATACCATCTATTATGTTAAAAATTAATACTGATTTATTTTTAGATGATAAAAATATTCAAGAAGTTGAGAGTCAAATAAATACTAAAATTCACGTTCTTGATGATTCAAATGATATTATTAATACTTTGATTGGTTAATCGAATATTTTCGAAACTATAAAACATGCTTAGAAGAGTAATAAATCCTTTCTTATTATTGCCGCTTACTCTAAGTATGAATAGCTTTTATGTTTTATCGAGCGAAACAAAAAATTACATCGATAATATTTTAGAAGAAAAACCAAATATTACTTTTGTTAATTATCAAGAAATAGAAAAACTTGTATTAAATAATCAAGAATTAAAATCATTACAAAACCGAGTAGCCTCTGCAAGCTTTAATCTTTCAAGTCAAATTGCCAAAAGATACCCATCCTTAGATTTTCAAGCTAATGGGTTACCGAAATATATCGCAGGTAAAAAGTACAATAGCAACTCACCTACTTTAAAAACATCACAATTTACGGCTAATCCCTCCCTGAATATTAAATGGGATGTAATTGCCCCGCTTAGAGGATCTGAAATTGAAATTGCCAAAACAAATTACAAAATTGCAGAAAATAATTATGAGATAAAGAAAAAAGATTTGATTCAAGAATCAAGAATCAGATATCACAAATACAAAAAGTCATATCAAGATATTCAAAATAAAAAATTCACACTTGATTTATCAATTACAAGTTTAGAAAATGCTAGAGCGAAGCTAGATGCTGGCATTGGTACAAAATTTGAAGTTCTTGAAGCAGAAGCTCAACTATCTCGAGATCAACAATCACTTAATGAAAAGAAAATAGAACATGAAATTAATAAAATTTCTCTTAAAGAGATTCTTAATATAAAGGGAGATTTCGAAACTAATAAAGAGCAAAATCTTATAGGATTTTGGAATCATAAATTGAATAAGAATATTAATGAAGGCTTGGATAAAAATCTTTCCTTAAAAAACCTTATTCTTCAAAAATCAATCAAAAAGAGCCAAGCAGAAAGCTTTTTAGCTCAAAATAAGCCAAATATCTATATCAGTAATTCATTTTCTAGTACATTTTCAAAAGGTGACTCTTTAACAACTAATATCGACTCTGAAAAATCTGGATCTAATTATACAAATACCATAAGTTTAAATTTTGCATGGAGTATTTTTGATGGCGGACAAAATAAGAACTCCTACAAATCAAAAATAGCAGATGCGGAAGCCGAAAAATATGCTTATGAAAATCTAAAAAATGTTTTAACCGCAAATATTAGTCAAGCCTATTTGAATCTTAAATTAAATGAAGAAAAAATAATCTCTTCTCTTAAAGAAATTGAATCTAGCAAAGAGTCTGTAAGGCTTTCCAGACTTAGATATGATGTCGGAATATCAACTCTAAAAGATGTTCTTGTTAGGCAAAGTGAATTAAGTAATGCTAAATCAAAAAATATTAATGCAATATATAATTACAATCTGAACATAAATGAATTAGAAAGATTAACTTACCTAGATATAAGTAAAAATTGTTTGGATAGTAGTAATACTAAAATTAAAGATACAGAGTCTATTTGCAATATATAAAGATGAATCCACCAAATTTAACTTATGAGCAATTACATGAATTAGATTCTTTATTTGAATTGGTTAGTCAACGTCAAAAAAAAGATTTTGGAAATATTAGCGCCAGTAATAAAGCAGATGGATCATTATTAACAAGTTGCGATTTATGGAGTGACAAAACAATCGTAGATGGCTTAGCTTCAATAGCTCCAGGTGAAGGGGTTCTTAGTGAAGAAGGCCGAAAGTTAATTCCAAATTCAAAAGCTTACTGGGTGGTCGATCCACTCGATGGGACAACAAATTTTGCTGCAGGTATTCCTTACTGGTCTATATCTGTAGCAAGGTTCTTTGATGGTAAACCACAATCTTCTTTTTTAATAATTCCTACATTGAAAAAAAAGTTTGTATCAATTAAAGGTAAAGGGGTTTGGTTAAATAATAAGAAGATAGATCCTAGCCAAAATAATCGTCAAAGTGAATGCATTTCTTTATGTAGTAGATCAATAAAAATTTTACAAAAAAAACCAAACTCAGTATTTCCTGGCAAAATTAGACTCTTAGGTGTATCGAGTTTAAATCTCACGAGTGTAGCGATGGGACAAACTTTCGGAGCAATAGAATCAACCCCTAAGATATGGGATATTGCAGCAGCCTGGCTACTATTAGAAGAACTCAATTGTTCTATAGAGTGGTTAGAAACAGATCCTTTAAATTTAATTTCGGGAGAAGACTTGAGCGATGTTAATTTTCCATTAATTGCTTGCAGATCTATAGAAAAATTTGAAATTTTAAAGCCATGGGGCAATTTATTATTAGAAAAATAGTTGCATCATAAATAAAAAATTGCTTGAAAAATTTCTTAATCAGATACAATAAAAATTAATTAGATAAATAAAATATTTGAAGAAAATTAATATGCAGAGAAGTTCAACATGGATACTGAAAAGTTTATGGGGAGCTTGTGAGCGATGGAGCAAATCTGATTGTGTTGATTTAAGCGCTGCATTTGCATACTACACACTTCAATCATTTTTTCCCATCCTTCTAATTTCTCTTTCAATAGCTTCATGGTTCCTAGGAAAGCAAGAAGGATTAGATCAACAAATAATTGCCATTGCTGCTCAGCTTTTACCTCCTTCAGTAGTTGAGTTAGTTGAGACAACATTATTTAATTTGATAGATCAAGGTTTTGGTGCAGGTATTCTTGGGGCCATGTTTTTGCTTTTTACCGCAGGAAATGCATATCTATCTCTTCAAAGAGGTTCGGATAGGCTTTGGGAAGACGAAATTCCTTCTAAAAAAGTAAATGCTGCTTGGAGAGTACAAGCTTCGAAGTTTCTTCGAAATAGAGTTGAAGCCTTTTTAATAGTATTCTTTATTGGTTTTTTAATGGTACTAGATCAAATTAGCGCAAATCTTAGGATGATGCCAAGTAACGTTTTAGAAAATCTTTCAAAATCTAATAATCTTATTGCTGATTTATTATTTCAGTTGCCGCTATTACAAGTTGGTCAATTTGCAATACCACTAATTGGCTTTTCTTTAATGGCTCTTTTATTACAAGCACTTTTACCCAGTAGAAAAGTTCCATTGAAACCACTGTTACCAGGATCTTTTCTTATTGGAATTGGCTTAACCACTCTGAACCTAGCAGTGAGTAAAAGTATTCTCTCACTTGGAGTTAGATTTCAAGCATACGGTTTTATTGGAGGTTTTCTTGTACTTACTTTATGGGTATGGCTACTAGGAGTGATTTTATATTTTGGACAGTGTTGGAGCGTAGTAATTGCTAGTATGACTTTAGTTAATAAAAAAAGAAATAATTTTAACTAAGATGAATTATTTTCTTAAAGCTAATAAAAATTTTCTTACCTACTCATTAATTATACTTATCGTTATTCCAATTTTTGGAATAAAACTTTTCATAAGCTTTATAAGCAATATCATACTTCTATTATTTTTAATTCCTCTACTATTACTAATTTTAGTCTTTATGGGTTTTAACTCTTACAAATCAAAAATTAATACATGTAAAAGTTGTGGTGCTATATCCCTAGGCCTAAGTAAAAACTGCATGAATTGTGGGGCAAATCTAGAAAATATTAGTGATAACAATAATTTTTATAAAAAGCCTAGTGAAAGTACAATTGAAGTGAAAGCAGAAGAAGTAAATTAAAATACTAACCTATTCCAATTTGTCGAAGGATACTTTGTCCAGTAATTAATTCAGTGCCAAGTCCAATCAAAATACCCATCATTGCCATACGGCCATTCCAGGTTTCGGCGAAATTTACAAATCCAAATCTTGGTTGATTGTCATCATTCATAATTAACTAAACTGATTATCAAATAATTTTAGCGTTTTAAGGAAGAATTTATGATAAATAGTAAATTATTTATTTAACATGTCTTAAGCCATCAACAGGTCGATACTCATCTCCAGTTAATTCCTCATATACAATTGCTGGCAATCCTGTATCAAACATTGTTTGCAATGCTTCTTTTAACATAGGGTTCCAACCGCCAGTACTAACTTTTCCATGTCTTACAGTCCAGTCCCAAGTCCCTTGAAGATCTCTTGGTAGTCTACCTTCTCTATCTCTTCTCGCAACTAAGTCTAAAGATTCAACTATACCAACTATAACTGGATTTTTACCGTAAGAAGGGGTAAGACTTAGTTCAAGTCTCACTGGATCTTCTTTAACCATTTTTAAACGAAACCTTGGTGGTAATTTGAGAGATCTTATTACTGCTGAAACAATTTTTGTTCTGAATTCCAATTTTTTCCTTAGATTTAATTTGCTTAATCAGTTGTTGAACCTTTTTCTTCTAATGAAGAGTCATTGTCATTAGAAAATCTTACTGTTAGTAGTTCCTCTTCTGTTATGTTTCCAGATTTATCTAAAAGTTCTGGATGTATTGTGTACTTTTTTTGTTTTAAACTAGAAGAGCTAAAAATTTTACTTTTGTGATCGGATATACCCCAACCATTAGACATAACTTTAAAAGCTTTCCAAACTAAATAAGTTAATGCTGCAGAATATATGATTGGAAAAAGGATAGTCATCGAACTAATAAATTAGTTTTATTTTTTTTTATTATCATAGCCCGAAAAAAAGTAATTTAGCTATTTTAAGTTATTAAATTATTCTCTTTATTCAATTAATATAAAATGTAGTTATATTTAAATTACACTGATAAGGTTTTTTAAATCTTTCGACGAGCATAAAAAAATCGCAATTGAAAAGATACACTCAAAACTTATTACTGCTGGCCACATTAATTACAGTGGGTAATATTTATCCTGAAAAAGTAATACCCCAACCATTAGGTAAACAAAAAATAAATGAAGTCAATTTATATTCAAACAAATCTTTCATAACTAAAGCTGTCGAAAGAGCCGGTCCAGCTGTTGTTACAATTGATACTCAAAGATATGTAAAAAAAAGAAAATTTCCTAGAAATTCTCAACTATTTCTAGACCCATATTTTGAGAGATTTTTTGGATTAGATTTACCTAATGATAATCGACCAAGAATAGAGCAAAGCCAAGGTAGTGGATTTATTTTTGCAGATGGACTTGTAATGACCAATGCTCATGTTATAGATGGCTCAGATAAGGTAATTGTTGGTTTAACCAAGGGCAAAAAATTTGACGCAAAACTTATAGGACAAGACTTTTTTACTGATTTAGCTGTGCTAAAGATTGAAGGGAAAGGACCTTGGCCAAAAGCAAAATTGGGCAATTCGGCGAAGATTAAAGTTGGCGATTGGGCCATAGCAGTTGGAAATCCATTCGGACTGGAAAACACGGTAACCCTTGGTATTATTAGTAATCTAAATAGAAACGTGAATCAACTAGGCATATATGATAAAAAACTTGAATTGATACAAACAGACGCTGCTATTAATCCTGGTAATTCTGGAGGCCCACTACTGAATAGTGACGGAGAAGTAATTGGCATTAATACCTTGATAAGATCTGGTCCAGGAGCTGGTTTGAGTTTCGCAATCCCAATTAATAAAGCTAAGGAAATTGCCTATCAACTTATAAAAAATGGAAAAGTAATACATCCTATGATTGGGATTAGCCTAATAGAAGAAAGTCATTCTGAGAGAAAAAATAATGCCGTTAAAGTTGGATATGTAGTACCGAACAGTCCAGCAGAAAAAAGTGGCATTAAGATAGATGATATTTTAATAAAAGTAGGCAATAAAGATATTCAAACCGCTTCTGATGTTATAGACGAAATAAGTAAAAATGGTATCAATAAACAAATCAATATATTATTGAAGCGAAGAAATAAATTTATTAAATTAAAAGTAATACCAACTGATATAACCAATCTACAAAATAACTAAAAAATTTAGTTTTCATTCTGTTTAAGTATTTCCACACACATAGAAATACATCTACCATCCTTCATATCACAGGAAGTTATGCATTCAAAATAACTTTCAATAGGATCAGAAATTTGAAAATATTTTTCCTGAGAATCGTAATTTTTCATCTGAATTATTAAAACTTATTTTTGTATTTTAAGATTAATCAAGGAAGGTTAACTATGTAAAGATAAATGAGTGATCTTACTTAGCCAAATGTAAATTTTATTAAAAGTAATCAAATCTTTTTATGGTTTTGAGTTTTTTCTAAAAAATATTCGTAATTACCATCATATGAAAATAACTTTGAATCTTTAATTTCGACAATTCTATTTGCAACCTTTGAAATAAAATACCGATCATGAGAAATGATTAATGACGAACCTTTATAATTTTTTATTGCTAATTCTAAGTTTTCCTTAGATTGCAGATCTAAATGATTAGTTGGCTCGTCCAAAAGAAGAAAATTACTTGGATTAATAATCATGAGAGCCAATGCTAATCTTGCCTTTTCTCCCCCACTGAGTTGTTTAATATATTTAAAAACAGTTTCATTTTGAAAGCCAAAACCTCCTAAAAATGTTCTTATTTTTTTTTGTGACCATTCTGGAGACTTATCACAAATTACATCAATAACCTTTTCCTCAAGTGAAAGTGCTTCAGCCTGATTCTGTGCATAATAGCTAGTTATTATATTATGTTTACCAAGATTAATTTCTCCAATTTCAGGAGATATTTTTTTCATAATAATTTTAAGCAATGTAGATTTACCACACCCATTCGGTCCTAATATTGCTATTTTCTCACCAGAAGAAATCTTTAAATTCACATCTAAAAAAAGAATTTTATCCTTATAACTATGAGATAAATTTTTGATATTTAAAACTAATTTTCCTGAGCGAGGACATTCTGGAAAGATAAAAGCAGGACTTTTTGATTTAGTTCTAGGAGCCTCAACTTTAGGAATCTTTTTTAATTGTTTTTCTTTACTCTTAGCTTGAGAACTTCTAGTTGCACTAGCTCTAAATCTATCTATATACTTCTTCTGAATCTCAATTTCCTTTTGCTGTAATTGATATGCTTTATTTTGTGATTCTTCATTTAAAGACTTCTGTTGAACAAAAAAAGAATAATTCCCATTATATATTTCAGATATTCCTCTATCGATGAAAATTATTTTTTTACATAATTTATCTAAAAAATATCTATCATGACTGATTACTATAATTGCTATCTTTAGCGATGATAAATACTCTTCCAACCATAAAATAGTATCTAAATCTAAATGATTAGTTGGTTCGTCTAGTAAAAGTAAATCAGGTTTTTGTAAGATAATCTTTCCAAGTGCTACTTTCATCTGCCAACCTCCTGAAAAATTTCCCACTAATTGATCAGCATCTTCAATAGAAAAACCTAGTTTTGGTAAAATTTTTTCTACATCAGACTGCATTTTATAGCCACCTAAAGCTTCAAATTTTGCTTGATATTTTGCTAGTTGATTGACTAATTTTTCAAGTTCATTGGAATTCTTTTTGACATCCAATTTCTTCATTTTATTCTCAATTTCAAAAAGTTTAATTGAAACAATTTGTACATCTTTGAAAGAACTTTCTAATTCTTCTCTAACTGAAGAACTCAAGTTACAATCTAACTCCTGTTTTAAATGAGCAATTTTAGGATTTCCCTCTTTAATAATAATTCCACTTGTTTGGTCTTCCTCTCCAATTAAAATCTTAAATTGTGTCGATTTACCTGCACCATTGGAACCAACTAAACCAACTTTTTCTCCTTTCTTAACCTCCCAGTTAATATTTTTTAAAACAACATCTGTAGAATAAATTTTGCTTACATCTTCAAATCTAATCACTGTTTTAAAAATAGAATTTACAAAAACTTAGGCATATTTACTAAAAAATATTTTGTCGAATAAAATTGAACTATGAAAAAAATAGAACAAATTGTAGTGATTTTCATAGCCGCAGCTCTCGCAATTCCGAGTTACTGGTTTTTTTGGACTTTAGCTGGTGGAGGTGGCTATAACAAAAGAATAAAACCTTTTACTGATCAAAACAATAATCAATCTATTCCTTCTCCTAAAGACCTCCTCGAGCCTTAACTAACCACATTTTGGTTGCCTCGTCATCAATAGTACTTAAATATTCAATAACTTCTTCTTTAGTCACAGAAATATTTAACTCATTGCCGATAGCACATATTTTATCTAAGGCTTTTTTAGGATTAGTCAATGCTGTCATGAACAAACTTTGTTTCTTTTTGGAGTCATTAGCTATTAACTGATAGAGCTTTTCAGCATTACTGGACATGTTTTAAAAATCTATTTAGTAATAGATTATTACCTCAAGCTACATTTTGTTCATTATATTTATTAAAAGATAAATCATTATCAGCATCTTTTATTTCTTTTGCAGAGGCATCCGCCATACTTCTTGCGTCTAAACATAAAACTTTTCTTAATTTCGCAAAGTTAGCTGCGTGAGATTTTCTACCATTCTTTTGAGCATAATACTCAGACTGCTGAAGAATATGGTGAAGATGAGTTAACAAATATGGGCTAATTACAGCTGATACCAAAACATCACTATTTTCATTATCTTGAGGATAAGAATTAACTGTTCTTTTTTTCTTTTTATCAATTATCGATCTTTCAGGAGAATCAAGTTTTCTTGAATTTTTCATGGGACAATAAAAAATTTAATTGATACGGACATAAATTTCCTTACTAATAATATACACAAAGATAGTATCCTTGACTAACTGTGTATACTTATAAGTAACAGTTATCAACTTTAACTCATGGCTACCCGGCAAAACTCAACTAATGGGAAGCCTAAATCTCCCAGAATTCAAGTAGTTCTTCCAGAATTAATATGTGAGCAATTAACTATTTTGGCCAATAATGAATCTAGAACAGTTAGCAATATGGCAAAAGTGTTAATACAAGAGGGCATAAAAAAATACCTCGAGAACGAGGGCAAATCAATTTTCTCAGAAAATAATTTAAATACCGATAAATTCAGAGACGAACTTGAAAAACAAAGCGTCAGAAGATTAAAAAGAGCTCCGCAAAGGATTAAATATTATAAAAAATCTGATTAAAATAGTTAATTCTGAGGCAATTTCTGTAAATCTGCAGTTTTTCCCATTACTACCAAAATATTTCCTCTTTCCAAGATATATTTTGCTGGAGGATTAACTGTTAACTCTTCAGCAGGTCCTGCTGCAAGAACATTTACTAAATAATTTTTCCTCAAATTCAAATCTCTCAAAGATCTTCCAATAAATTCCTCTGGAACAGTTATTTCATCTATACCAGTTTGGTTATCGAGTTCCAATCTTTCAATAAGATTTGGTCTAACTAATTCTAAACCTAATCTTTCTCCTTGCATTCTAGAAGGGAAGACAACTTTGTCTGCACCTACCCTTTTTAACATTTTTTCATGCAAATCACTTGTAGCTCTTGCTATTACTCTTTTCACTTTGCTACCTTCACTATCTTTAGCAATAAGTGTCGTCGTTATACTTGCTTCAATAGGTTCACTGATGCCAACTACAACAGTATTCATTTCAAGTATTCCAGATTCCTTCATAGACTCTTCATCAGTACAATCTACAACTCTAGCTTCTATAGAAGGTTCCAATTGTCTTAAATCATCAATAGCTTTTTCCGAATAATCTGCAGCTAAAACATCTGCACCATTACTTATAAGTTCTCTACAAACAGCAGTTCCAAATCTTCCAACGCCAACAACTGCAAAAGTGAGGGCTTCTTTTTCTCTCTTCTGAGACCACTGCCACCAATCAGACATAATTAAATCTAGTCAATCCTAAACATAAAGATCAGCTCTAGGATAGCCAATTCTCTTTTGTCTATCTATTCTACTCTTATAGAGAGCCTGCCAAAGTGCACTTAAAAGCAAAAGTATACCAAGTCTACCCACAAACATTCCTACAATAAGAATAAACTGGCCGAAATGATTTAACTTTGCAGTTAAACCAATATCAAAACCAACAGTTGCAAATGCAGATATACAAGTGAACAGTATTTCTAAGAATGTGAAAGATTCTTTCTTAACAAACGTATTGGTGGTACTAAGCAGCATTGCCATTAAAAGAACAAAAAGCAAAGATCCAACTGTGATTCCAACTGCCTTAAGAATAACTTTATCTGAAATTAATCTATTGCTAATAATTACATCTTTCTGACCTCTTAAAGTTGATCTAGTTGCAGCCATTAAAGCAATAAATGTGGTCGTTTTTATACCTCCACCAGTACCTCCGGTACTTGCTCCAATAAACATCAGAGTCATTAATAACAATAGCCCAGTATCAGATATAGAGTTCAATGAGATTGGATAATTTGTAAAGCCTGCAGTTCTTGCACTTACTGTTTCAAAGATTGATGATAATAACCGTTCGAACAAATTCAAATCATTAAAAAATTGACTATTAAGTAATGATTCAGTGATAAAGAATCCAAATGAACCGAATAATATTAGAGATAAACTTGCCCTCAGAACTAGTCTGGAATGAAGGCTTAATTTTTTATAAGAAAGATTTTTTTTATTACTCCAAATATCATCAATTACCCGCCATCCCAATCCACCCATAACAATGAGAAAAACAAAAACACTATTAACCAAATAATTTGTTCTATAGTCTTGGAGACTATTTGACCTTAAAGAAAATCCTGCATTGTTATATGCAGATATGCTGTGAAAAATCGAGGACCATAATCTTTCCCAATTATTTTGAATATCTACAAATCCAAAAGAATATAAAACAATTGCGCCAAAGGATATGATAGTAATCGCCGTAATAGCAATACTTTGAAAAGTTCGACCAATTCCTCCAACTCCAAATTCATCTAATGTCTTTCCTTTATCTAATCTAGTTCTTAGCTTTGTCCCTTTTACAACAAACCCCTGTAAAAATGTTGTAATAGCCATTAATCCTAGACCACCTGATAAAAGCATAAAAGCCAAGAATAATTGACCAAAGAAATTTAAATCAACACCAATATCTATTATGGTTAAGCCAGTAACTGTTATTGCAGAAGTAGATGTAAAAAATGCTTCCCACAAACCAACTTTTGAAGATGAACATAGTGGAGAACTCAAAATTAAAGTTCCAAAGCAAATGATAAACAAGCCTGTAACAATAGTAAATTGAGGTACCGATAGCTTTTTATAAGCATCTTTTAACTTATAAATCTTACTTGTGAATTTCACGATATTATCCGTAATTTAGAATTATCAAAGCTGGCACTGTAAATGACATTATAAGTGTTAATCCAACTCCGTATTTTGCGATATCAAAAAATCTATATCTTCCAGGACCATAAACCATTAAATTTGTTTGATAACCCATTGGTGTCAAGAAAGATTGACTTGCACCGAATAAAACAAGCATTATTAGAGCACTTGGTGAAATGCCTAAAACATTTGAGAATTCAATAGCAACAGGCAAAATCAAAGCAACCGAAGCAGCGTTGCTTATAAATTGTGTAAGGATAACCGTCGAGACAAAAATTACGACTAGTGCAAAATATAGGGGCATTCCATTAAGGGCAAAATTTAGATTGACGGCAATTAAATCTGCTAATCCTGTTACTTGCATAGCCACACTAAAACATGACAAAGATCCCAATAATAAAATGACGTCTAACCTAATTGATTTTTGTATTTCTGCAGGTCTTAAACATCCGAAAGCAACCATTGCAATGACTGCTAAAAGGACTGAACCTACTAATGGAACATTAGAAACTGTAGGCAAAACCAGCATCCCAATTGCAATTCCAATGGATATGGGTTTTTTTATCAAAAAAGGTAAATCATCTTCGAATTGATCTAAAATCAGCAAATCATTACTAGCTTGCAAACCTCTTATTGAATCTAGTGGTGCTTGCAATAATAAAACATCTCCAGCCCTTAAAACAGCTTGGCCTAATCTCTCCTGAACAGTTTGTTGGCCTCTTCTTAATGCTAAAACTGTTGCATTGTGACGCTGCCTAAATCTTAATTCTCTCAAACTTGCCCCAGCTAGAGTTGAGCCAGCTGGTAACAGGGCTTCAAAGGTCTTAGTCCCCTCATCATCTGAGAAAACACTAGCTGCGTCGAAAGATGTTTTGTTTTCGCCTAACAGAATGGTATGTTCCTGTTGCAGCCTAAATAAGTCTGCCCTTGTAACTCGGATTATTAATCTATCATCGGGTTCAATCTTTCTATCAGCCAAAGGAGGAAGAATAACTTTTCCATTTCGTTGCAATTCCAGAACATCAACGTCAAATCGTCTTTGCAATCTACTATTTCTGACAGATTGTCCAACTAATTCTGAAGTAGAGGGAATAGTTACTTCAGTAAAGTATATATTCATATCACCATTTTTAATAAATTCCTTATCTCTCCCTCTATCTGGCAAAAGCATGTCGGAAACGAAAATCATATAAGTTGTACCTATAAGCCATACAGGAATTCCGATTGAAGTCAAACTAAATAATTCCAAAGCTCCATAACCTAATTGTTGACTAATATCACTTACAAGAAGATTTACTGAGCTGCCTAATAATGTCAGAGTGCCGCCTAATAAAGTAGCAAAAGAAAGGGGTAATAAAACTTTTGATGGCGATATCTTTCTCCGCTCACACCAACCTTCAATTAAAGGTAATAAAGATGCTACTACTGGAGTATTTGGCACAATTCCAGATATTGGAGCAATTAAAAAAGCTATTAGAGAAATTAATTTCCTTGGCGTTCTAATACTTTCAGAAGAAATCAATTCTCTTACTCTGTCTAAAGCACCACTTTTAAATAATGCAGAAGAAACGGCAAATAAACCCATAAGAGTAATCAAGGATGGGCTACCAAATCCAGCTAAAGCTTTTTCAGGAGAAAGAACCCCTGTAGCTATAAATATTCCAACACATAACAAACCAGTCAATTCTGGCGCAATAGTATTTTTAATGAACAAAATTATTGACATGATTAAAACAACCACCGTTATAAACGCATCAAAATTATTACTAACTACTGCGATTAAATTCATACAAAACTTATTTAACTCAATATACCCAAAAACAATATTTCAAAAAAGTTTAATTGGAATTATCTTTTTTGAAACTTTTTAAAAATAGATTTTTTTTGGAATATCCAGGAAGAAGCAGATTTTAAGCTTTCAGTTATGTCAGGTAATTTAGAAGCATATATAAGTCTTCTAGCCTCAAAAGCCAATTTCCCAGATAAAGTAACTCCAAGACCAGAAATTGAAGCTTCGCCTATGCCTAAGCTAATCATTTCACCATTATCTTGAAATTCAAAGGGTAAAGGATCTTTTCCTTGAATTAAAAGTTCTAAATTATTAGCAAGATGATTTCCTTCCTGCATAGCGACCTGAGCAGTTATGGGTAAATCCTCCATTCCTTCAATAACTGAAATATCACCAATAGCAAAACAATTTTTATGGTTTTCTATTTGCAAATTATTATTGACTAAAATTCGTCCAAATTTTTTTGTTATTTGATCAGTCTCTAAGTAAGACAAATTAGGTTTAACACCTGCATTCCAAATAACAATATCTTTATCCAAGGAAGTTATTCCAAGCTCACTAGAAATACTAATCTTAGTTTCTGAGACTTCTTTAACTGTAGAATTCAAAAGAACGTTGATTTTTCTTTTCTCTAATGCCTTCTCTGCTTGTTCTTTATTAAAAATTTTGTTTTTATTGAGGATTTCGTTAGATTTTTCTATTAAATTAATTTCAAATTGATCTGTAAATATATCTTTAATTTTGCACGCCAACTCGATGCCAGAGGGACCACCTCCAACTATGAATAACTTTTTATGCAACGAAGTATCTTGTAATTTTTTTAAAAAAGAATTTAATTTATTTAGATCATGAACATCATTAAAAAAATAACAATTTTCATCTACACCTTTTATAGAAAAACTATTTGGAATAGATCCTGTACAGATAACAAGATAATGAAAACTTAATTTTAAATCGTCGCTAAATTCAAGAATATTTTCTTTAAAGGAAATCTTGGTTAAAGAATTTCTTAAAAAAGTTATACCCGCATCAGAAAAAATATTTGCAAATTTTGGGGTGGCTTCCCAACTTCTTATTTCTTTACTTAAAACTTCGTACATTAAAGGTTTAAATATAAAGTTAGTTTCAGAATCAACCACAAGAATCGGTAAAGAAGGATTAAGTTTCTTTAAATTCAAAGCAAATGTCATACCTGCAAAACCTGCTCCAACTATTACTATTGGTTTTTGTATGGATTTCATTAGAGAAATATTGTTATACGTAAATGTATTATTAAACTATACGAATAATTTTTAAATTGAGCGAAATAAAATTAAACTCATAACCAAACTGAAGAATGATTAAAAAAATCCACAAAGATATTCAAACTAACTTAAGGAAATATAATCAAGAGCTAGTAGATATGAAGCCTCAAAGAATGCTTACATGGGGTTATGAAAAGTTTGATAATCAATTTGCTATTACAACAAGTTTTGGTATACAGTCATCAGTCCTTTTAGATATGGTCAGTAAATTATGTCTACAAAAAAAAATCAAAATATTTTGGATAGATACGGGTTATCTTCCTCCAGAAACATATCATTACGCTGAAAAGCTTATTGATAATTTATCTTTAGAAGTTGAAGTTCTACAAAGTGAATTATCTCCAGCAAGAATGGAGGCCAAATACGGAAAACTTTGGGAAACAAATAAAGAGAGTGATTTAGATAAGTATCATGAATTGAGAAAGATAAAACCCTTAGAAAATGGTCTAGAAAAATATGATATTTTCTGTTGGGCAAGCGGTGTTAGATCAAGTCAAACAAAAAATAGAAACAAAATGAAATTCATAGACGTAATTCGTCAGAGACTATCCTTAAGACCATTATTAAATTGGACAAATAAAGATATTTTTTACTATATGGAAGAGAACAATTTACCTGCCCATCCACTTTTTATCAAAGGTTATTCTTCTGTAGGAGATTGGCATTCGAGCAGTCCTGAAAGTATTGCAACAAAGGGCAGAGATACAAGATTTGGAGGGATTAAACAAGAATGTGGAATACACAATAATAATTAACTTGATCATAGAACAATGGTCTCAGATATAAATTTTTTATTAGTAGGCAATAGTCGGCTTCATTGGGCAAAATATTCTAAAAATGAATCTAAATTTTTCCATACAGAAAAAGCGCAAAAAGTTCCCGAAAATGTAGATCTTGATCAATTAATTTGGGCTTCTGTCGGAAAACTACCAAATTTTTTGCTGAAAAAAGAAAATGAAATAAAAACTAAAGATATTCAGTTATCAAATCTTCCTGATTATTTTGGAGTTGATAGAGCTCTTGGCTGTATTGCCTCTTTAAAAATTATTGAAAACCCCTTCAAAAAAGATTTGCTAATCGCAGATTTTGGAACAATATTATCAATAACAAAATTGAATTCAAATGGATCTATTATTGGAGGTCAACTTCTTCCAGGTTTTCAAACACAATTAAAATCAATGGAACAAAATACAAAAAATCTTAAAGTTCCCAAAAAATATGATATTCCGATCAAAGATTTTTTAATTAATACTGAAGAAGCAATCTTAAAAGGAGTAATAAACTCTCTTACTGGCGTGATTAATAGGTTATATAATCCCGAAAAGGATATTCTAATAATCTGTGGAGGAGACTCTCAATTACTCACAAAATCTCTAAAGAATCAAAAAGAAAATATTATCAATGCTCCTAATTTAGTTATGGAGGGGATGATTCTTCACCACCAGTCCATAGAAAAATTAGCTTAACCCAAGGTCTGCAATTATATAATCAGCCATTATTGCTGCTTTTACCTTTAAGTAAATTTTTTCGATTTTACCTTCACTATCAATTAAAAAAGTATTCCTCATCATTCCCATATATTCTTTGCCCATGAATTTCTTCAGTCCGTAGCTATCGTAATCGGAAGAAACTTTAAAAGGTTCAGGATCAGTTAAAAGAATAAAAGGTAAATTAAATTTTTCTATAAACTTCTGATGAGAGGATGCATTATCTTTACTAATACCAAGCACAACAATATTATTTTTTTGGAGTAAATCCCAATTCTCTTTAAAATTACATGCTTCTTTAGTACATCCTGGAGTATTATCTTTTGGATAAAAATATAGTATTATTCTTTTACCTTTAAAATCAATAAGAGAAACTTCTTTCTCAAAAGAATCTTTTAATTTAAATTCTGGTGCTTTGTCGCCAACCTTAAGAGCCATTGAAATTATTAAATGAGTATGAATATAAAATACCAAAAATTTGGTTTTATGAGATTAAAGGTGTGCAAGATGTCGCAACTTTAGAAGAAATTAAAACTGCAAAAAAACTAACAAATTCGAGATCAAAGATTTTCTTAGAAACAAGAGCATATTTGCGACAATCACTTTCAACACTTTTTGATTTAGACCCCCTACAAATTCCAATTAATGCACATCCTGGAGAGCCTCCGAGTTTGCCCACTGGGATGGGAAATATCAGTTTAAGTCATTGTAAGGATGCGATTACTATAGTTTGGCATAAAGGTAAAATAGGGATTGATATTGAGAGAACGGATAGAGATTTTAACCATATAAAATTTGCAGAAAAATATTTTTTTCATACCAATAAATCAAACCATAATAATTATTTAACAAAAAATATGATATTGAATCAATGGTGTGCTGTTGAAGCAGCTATAAAGTGGGATCATGGAAAATTAGCTAAAGACATTAATCATTGGCAATTTTTTGAAAAGCCAAAAGAGTTAATTCATAAGAAGAAAAACATACATTTAAATTATTCACAGATTAACTTCCATAATTGGACTATCGCTTTAGCCTATGAAGAAAAAACTTCTTTAAATCCTGAAATTATTTGTTGTTCGAAAAATTTTTAGTTTTATTTTTTCTACGCAGTTCTTCGTATTGAGTTTTTTCCCACCCATTATTATTTGGTTCCCATATTTTTAAACCTCTTAAAGATTTAGGAAGATATTCTTGTGCTACCCAATTACCTGGATAATTATGAGGATTAACATAACTATTTGAATTATTTTTTAAATGAAATGGTACATCAAAAGCACTGGTAGATTTGATTTTTTCAATTGCTTTAAAAATACTTTTCGTACTGTTACTTTTTGGAGAGATAGCTAAATATAAAGAAGCCTGAGTTAAAAAATATAATCCTTCTGGAAAACCAACTCTATCAAAAGCATCACAACAGGATTGTACAACTACTATGGCATTAGGATCAGCTATTCCTATATCTTCGCTGGCAGATATAAGTAGTCTTCTAAATATAAAATTAGGATCTTCACCAGCCTCCAACATATTTGCAAGCCAGATTAAAGTTGCATCTGGATCAGAACCTCTTATTGACTTGATAAAAGCACTTATTACATCGTAATGATTTTGCCCATTTTTATCGTAAACAATATTTTTCTTTTGAAGTGCGTCCTCTGCTATTGAAAGATTAATTTTGATTTCTTTAGCATCATTTTCAGCAGTTGTTTCTATAGCCATCTCTAGCGCGTTGATTAATGTTCTTGCATCTCCGCCAGAAAATTTAATTAAATGACTTGTAGCATCTTGAGTTAGATAAATCTTTTTGGAATCTTTTTTTTTAGAATAATGAGTTATGACTTTTTGTATAATTTTCTGCAAATCATTTTCTGACAAAGGAAGTAATGTAAAAATACGAGACCTACTAACAAGAGCTTTATTAACAGCAAAGAAAGGGT
>QCEQ01000013.1 GCA_003278525.1 Prochlorococcus sp. AG-355-P16
AATATGGGACTTGAGGAATTAAACAGGAATCATTCTGCCGCAAAAAAATTATTACTAAGACATGGTGCAACTTTTAGATTAAACGATACTGGTTTAAAAGGTACTGAGAGAATTTTACCTTTTGATCCACTTCCTAGAATAATAAGTAAAGATGATTGGGTAACTTTAGAAAAAGGACTAAAACAAAGGCTTGAGGCAATTGATTTATTCCTAGATGATATTTATAATTCTCAAAAAATAATTAATGATGGAATAATTCCAAGAGAATTAATAGAGAGTTCAGAAGGTTGGAGACCTCAGATGATAGGTTTCAAACCTCCACTAAATAAATGGTGTCAAATTTCAGGACTTGATTTAATAAGAGATAGAAAAGGAGATTGGCATGTTTTAGAAGATAATTTAAGGTGCCCTTCTGGTGTTGCTTATTTTTTAGAAAATAGATTAGTCATGAAGAATATTTTCCCTAATCTTTTCTCAGGAAGAATAGTTAAACCAATTGATGAATATCCCTCATATCTTTTAAAAACTCTTCAAGAACTAGCTGTTTGGACTGATACTCCCAAGATAGTTCTACTAACTCCAGGAATTTTTAATAGTGCTTATTTTGAACATAGTTATTTAGCTCAAGAAATGGGCATACAACTAGTTCAGGGTCATGACTTAGTTTGTAATGATGATTATGTATATTTAAAAACTACCTCTGGATTAAAAAGAGTAGATGTCATTTACAGACGAATTGATGATGATTTCTTAGATCCACTTAATTTCAGAAAAGATTCTTGCCTTGGTGTTAAGGGATTACTTGATGTTTTTAAGGCAGGTCATGTTGCTTTAGCAAATGCACCTGGGACTGGAATAGCAGATGACAAAATGATTTATTCTTTTGTTCCAAAAATGATTAAATATTATCTTGCTGAAGAAATTATTATTAAAAACGTAGAAACGTATATATGTCATTATCAAAAGGATCGAGAATATGTTCTAGAAAATTTATCAAAACTTGTTGTTAAATCTGTCGCAGAAGCTGGGGGGTATGGAATGCTAATTGGCCCTCACTCAACAACGAGTGAGATAGAAGAATTCGCTAATAAAATTAAAAATAATCCTAGAAATTTCATAGCACAACCAACATTAGAATTATCTACTGTGCCATCGTTATGTGAAGGAGAACTATATCCATGTCATGTTGATTTAAGACCATATATCTTAAGAGGTAAAGATTCATGGGTTAGCCCAGGCGGGCTTACGCGGGTAGCATTAAAAAAAGGATCATTAGTCGTTAATTCTTCTCAAGGTGGAGGATGCAAAGATACATGGGTTGTAGGTAAATAATATGCTTTTAAGTCGTGTAGCAGAATCTCTTTATTGGATTAATCGTTATTTAGAGCGTGCAGAAAACATATCTCGTTTCGTAGAAGTAAGTGAAGCAATGTCATTAGATTGTCCGCCAGGAAGTGCAGAACCATGGCTTCCCTTAATTGATGCTTCAAGTGATAGAGAATCTTTTGATAAAAGATTCCCAGAGAAAAAACCTGATGACGTTATTAATTTTTTAATAAGAGATCGTTTAAACCCAAATAGTATAATTTCTTGCATTCAAATGGCGAGAGAAAATGCTCGACAAATCAGAGATGTCATGACCACCGAAATGTGGGAACAGATAAATATTTTATATTGGAATTTGCAAGAAGGAGAGGCAATATGGAATAAACCAAGACAAGAACAATTAAGTGAGATAAGGAGAGAATGTCAGCTTTTTTATGGAATTACAGATGCGACTCTAAGCAAAGACCTCGCCTGGAGATTTAGTATTCTTGGAAGATTAATAGAAAGAGCTGACAAAACATCAAGAATTTTAGATGTTAAATACTATCTACTTCTACCCAGCTTAGATGAGCTTGGAGGAGTTCTTGATGAGCTGCAATGGATTGCACTTTTACGCTCAGCTGGAGCTTATCAAATGTTTAGGAAAGCAGTGCAAAATTCTATAAAGCCTAATTCAGTTGCGAGATTTCTTTTACTTGATCCAATTTTTCCGAGATCAGTAAGATACTGTCTTGATGGCATAAGTAATACACTTAAAACGATAGATACCTCACCTTCTACTGAAAATCCTTCAGAATTAGAATGCATGAGAGGTTTGCTTAAAGCAAAGTGGAGTTTTATCAGAATTGAAGATATAATCAATGATGGCTTACATGAGGCAATCGATTCATTGCAAATGGATTTAAATAAATTAAATGATCTCATTCAAGAAAAATATTTTATTAATTAATAAGTTTATTAATGAGAATTAAATACATTCACAAACTTGAATATAAATACGAAGAACCTGTTCAATTAGGCGAGCATAGATTATGCATAAAGCCAAGGTCAAATGGCTTCCAAAAACTAAAGAATTTTGAATTAAAAATAACCCCAGAACCAGAAATTATATATCCGTTACTTGCTGCTAGCGGAGAAGAGATTAAAAGAATCAGATTCAATGGATTAACGGATAATTTAATTATTGAATCAATCAGCGAAGTTGAAACTATAAAACATCCAAACATTATTGATGGAGTTAAAAATAGAGATTTAACATTACCTTTTTGTAGAAGCATTATTAATAGAGATTTACAGGGAGCATTAGAGGGATGGATGCCAAATGGACAACACGATCCCTCTGCAGTGGAACTTGCCCAAGAAGCCTTAGCAGGAAGCATTAATAATGCATTATCATTTACCTACCAACTTATAGAGATTATTCAAGATCGAGTTAAATATACCAAAAGACATACTGGTCCAGCATGGCCGGCTAGCAGAACACTTAGAGAACGCATAGGTTCATGCAGAGATTTAGCAATGCTGATGGTTGAAGCTTGCAGGTCTATAGGTATCCCAAGTAGGTTTGTAAGTGGTTATCATTTTGAAGATCCGTTACCCTCTGAGTTGGATTTACACGCTTGGGCTGAATTATATATTCCAGGGGCTGGTTGGAGAGGTTTTGATCCAAGCGGGAAAGGATTAATAGATGATAGATATTTAACATTGGTATCCTCTTCAAAATCTAATTTAACCTCTGTAATTACAGGAAACTTTATAGGAAAAAATAATTTAGAAAATACTTTATCCTGGGAAATCAAACCTCTTGAAATTAAATCAACACTAGATTCTTAATCTTTTAAAATAACAAAACAATATAAATAATAATATGTTTCTTTTTTAGTGTTAATTGATACGTTCTTGGATATATATATCTGTTTTCATTTGTTTAATCTTTAAAGAAAATTGAACTCAAGTTTAGAAATTCCAGTTATTAAATCAAACAAATCGAAAATGTTTGAACTGATAAGTTATGAAAAATTTCGCGATACAAAAGATGTAAGATTTTTTGATATTAGTGTTAATAAATCAAACTATAGAGATCTAGTTATTCACAGTGGTCCTGCAGTTAGTCCGCCAAATGATGAAGAATTTAATAATTGGCAATTTTACATACATCACAATCAAGAAGATAATCTACTGGCTATATCTGGGGGAAGAACATTTTTTCTTGTCAATTTTGGCTGGGATTACCCTTTTTATAAAGTTAGATTAGAATCTTGTGGATATATTTTAAGAATACCTAGAGGAACATTTCATAGATCTGTTTCTGACGAAAACGGTTCCATAGTTTTAAATCAAGCTATAAGAGATGAAGGCGGTACAGTTGAATCTGAATTCAAGGTTACGAATAGCAAAGATAATAAAAAACTTCTCGATTGTATTACTAATTTAGAGCCTAAATTTAAAATTTATAGTGTTAAATAATCTTAAAAAGGGATTCTAAATTTATTCATCGATTTAAAAAATTATCTAATTGTTATAAAATAATGATATTCGAATTTTCTAGTATGAAATTTTTCAGATTTTTAAAATATCTTTTATGCATAACTTTTTCTTTCTTAGTTTTATCCTCTCCAGTTTTTGCTGGGGCAAATGTAGCTGTTAAGGGCGAGGGAGATGAAGTTCCAAGTTATGTAAGATCTAATATTACAGGATTTGATTTCCATGGAGAGGATCTTCATTTGTCATCTATAGCTGGAGCAGTGGCGAGAGATGCGGATTTTAGTGACGTTGATTTACATGGGACAACCTTAACCCTATCTGATTTAAAAGGTTCTAATTTAAATGGAGTCGACCTGACCGATACTCTTTCTGATCGAGTTAATTTCCAAAAAACAGATCTTAGAAATGCTGTTTTAATAAATATGATCGCATCAGGTAGCAGTTTTGCAGGTGCTCAAATAGAAGGAGCAGATTTTTCTTACGCTATTCTTGACAGCGAAGATCAAAGAAATCTTTGTGAAATTGCTGATGGGATCAATCCAACAACAGGGGTTTCAACCAGAGAAAGTCTTGAGTGTAGTTAGAACAAAAACTAAAAGTAGATTTATTATAAATAAACTTTCTTACCATTATTAAATTTATAAATCCTTTGTTCATCATCTTGAAATATCATTTCACCATTTAATTTGGATTTCTTAAATTTTGAAAGCCTTGCTCTGTGAATATTAGATTTCCTATTAATATTTTCTTCGTTATCATAACTCCCAATATAGATATTTATATTAGGATTTGAAAAGATTTTTTCTTCCTCTCTTAAAAAAATTCTTTCAATATTTGTTTGCGTGCTTTGAAGTTTATTTTTAAATTTGTTTAATTTTAAGTTCTTTGGTTTTTTAGATTTAATTTTTTTGTAGACAAAAAAAATAACTCCTAAAATTAGAAAAAATAAAAATATATTCATTAACTATTTAATTTTTATTTTAATATCTACGCCTAAGTTACTTTTAGTAGTTAATATTTCTTTTCTTAAGATTCCATAAGTAAAAATTCTAGATAAAGTTTTCAAAGATTTAAAAACCAAAAAAACAGTAAATAAAAAGAAAACAATAATATTTTCTACAAGAATATTTTTATTTTTATTATCTAGATTGCTCATGTAAGTGTTAATTCAATTATTTTTTATCATTATTTGCATACGGTCCGAAAAATTCACTAGCGTCTCTTCCCATTACTTTAGCAAGATTTAAACTTTTATCTATATCCCATTTAGATGCCATTCCATAAAGAATACCCGCAGCAAAAGAATCACCACATCCATAAGAATCAACCTTTAATTTTTTGTTTTTAAGAGCCTTATATCTTCCTCCTGGAAAAATTATGCCTCCCTTCTCTCCCTCGGTTTTAATAGTATATTTGGGTTTTAACGATAATTCAGAAAAAGAAAAAACTTCTCCGGGATCTAGATTACTGCCTATTAATCCATCTAAAAGAACATTTGAATTATTAATTGTATTCAATCCTACCCTTGGTGTTGTACACAGTATTGAAGCCGATCTAGCCATTTTAAAAATCTCTGAATCAGATGCAGTAATAAAAATTCCGTCCATTTTTTTTAAAATTTTCCATTCTAAATTGTCTTGATGAGTTGGAGCTAACCTTTCTCCAATAACTGTTATTGCTCTTTCACCTTGAGAGTCAATTAAACTAAATCCTCTTCTAGTTGGTTTATTACGCCAAGCTACATGCAACTTAATTCCCATATTTGAGAGAATCTTGAAACACTTATCTCCATAATCATCATTACCTAATGATGTAAAAAAATGAATTTGGTTTAAAGTTAAATCAGAAAGTATTTTCGCGATAATAGATCCACCACCAGCTGGATACTCAAGGGACTTTTCAGAATGAGAAATAACGCCTGGATTTGGTAATTGATCGACCTTTAAGAAATTTATCCACTCAACATGACCAACAACAGCAAAATTTAAATTTCCTTTTTTAAATTTATAGTCTTCAACTTTATTATTCTTTTCAACAACCATAAGCTTTTATATTATTATTAAAAGAAATATTTTTGACAAGTGAATTCATCTAACATTTTAAAAGATAATAAACAGATACTATCTTATCTTTACCTTTTTCTATCAATTTTGGGTGCTGTCCTGCCAATGATGGCAAATTTCGAATTTGCTAGGGAATATGGAAACAGCTTTGATATAAATAACTTCATTTCTTTAGCAAATGCAAACCCTGCAGCTCAGTCAATTTCTAGAGACTTATTAGTAGGTGCAAGCGCTATTTTTATATGGATAGTAAATGAATCAAAAAAACTAAATATGAAGAATATGTGGGTTGTATACATTGGAACTTTTCTTATAGCCTTCGCATTCTCTGCACCTTTTTTCTTATTTCTAAGAGAGAGAAGAATTATTGAAATAGAAAAGATTACTTAAAATAATCTCTTAAATAGAATTGTAAAGGCAATAAAGCAACAACAAGAAATTGAAAGCCAGATTATTGAAGCATAACCAAATAAATCTAATATGCGTCCTGAAATAAATGGTCCAAAAAAATAACCCATAGCAAAACATTGTGATAATAGAGCAAGTGCAAAACCTTTTTTATTTGAAGGAGCTATTCTGAAAACGACATCTGTTGATGTTGGAAGAAATGAAGCAGTCCCTAAACTTACTAAAATCAATGCCAAAGAAATTAAATAAAACGCTGGGATATTTAAATAACTAGAAATAAATAATAAAAATGAAGCGAAAGTGAAATTTATTAAACTAAATTTCAAGCCAAATAATCTTTTTTTCTTAGATATCCAAGATCCGACAGGCCATTGTAAAAACAACAATAAAATTAACTGAATAGAAATTATAAGACTAGTAATTTCTTTGCTTAATGCATTACGATATACTCCACCTTTAACAAGATCCAGAGGTAAAGTTACTTGTATCAAGGCTAAAGAGGTAGTTATCAATAAAATAGATAAAATTATTATTGTTGAATTTTTATTCCATTTCAATTGTCCCTGATTAATTGGATCTACTAATTTTTTTTGAAAATTTTCTAAGTTTCTTTTTATAGAAGAACTATTTCTAGATATTAAATACGTGATAACTAACATGCAAAATATATCATTTATAAATATTGATTTAGGATACAAAAAATTCGTCATATAACCCCCTAAGAATACCCCTAGAAATATTCCTAAAGCTTCCGAACTTCTAACTAGGGCATAAGCTTTACGTGTTTCAATAGGATGACAAAAATAGGGCACTCCAAATTCTGCAGCGGGCCAATATATTCCTGCAGCAGCCCCAACAAGTGATTGTCCAATTATGTACAACAAAGTATCTCTTGAAAAAATGAGACAAAAGCTAGCGGCAATACTTAGTATTGAAGAAGTAATTATCGGAAATTGTATTTTTCCCGTTTTATTAAGATAATTACCTGTAAAGAGTCTTGTTACTGTTCCAATTATTGCTGAAATGGTAAATCCCAGGCCAATATCTGTCGCCGATAATCCTTGGTTATTAAAAATAAGTGATGTTAAATAAATAACACCTCCTGCTCCAAATGCAGCAAAAAATCTTATCTTGGTTATTAACCTCAAATGATAAGGAAATTGAATCCACCAATTTTTGCAAATTTGTAAACTTTTTTGACTAATCACTAGTGAAATACATTTTTATAATTTTTTTTAGTTTTTGTGGTTTATTTTTTAATAATGGTTTAAAAGCTGCTGAAAAGATAAATATTAAGTTTGAAGAGATGGAAATCCCTCTTACTATAGAGCAATTATCAAAATTAGAAAAATACAAAGATGATTCAACAGAATTAATAAATTGGTTAAAAAAAAATGGATTTATAAGAGTTTTTGAATTATCAAAATTTTTAGAATTTCCAGTTTTCAAGGAAGAGGGATTAAATAGAGAAATATTAAGAAGTTGGATAGGGCGTAAAATTCTTACAGAATTAAGCAAAAGCATTAAAGTTCCAAATGACAATAATGGAACAGAAATTTATAACACCATAGAAAATTTATTAGATCAAAAAAAAGAAGTTTCAACTTTAGAAATCATAAAGGCATTACCATCAGAAGAAATTTCACTTGATATTGATAATTTAATTTTAATAATTTCATCTTGGAAAAATGAATTATCAATGCAACAAGAACTTTTATCGAAATTAAATAAACTTGAAAAGACTAATCAAAATGCCTACAAAAATACTGAAAAAAAATCAACTAAAGATCTAATAAAAATTGATAAAAAAATTTATGCTCCTCACCGAGTGAAACCTTTTGAAATTGAAATATGGAAAATTAATAAAACTAATGAAGATAAAGAACTGATAATTTTTATGCCAGGACTAGGAGGCGAAATTAATAATTTCAAATGGATAGGCAACGAATTGGCTAAAAGAGGTTGGCCAATATTATTCATAGATCATAGAGGAAGTAATTTGGATTCATTCATAGAAGTAATCGAAGGTAAGGACACAATCCCAGGAAGTGCAGACTTTTTCTTATATAGAATTAAAGATTTAGATGCTGTATTAAAAGCTCATGAAAATGGAGAATTTGGTTTACCTAATGATTCTTATATTTTAATGGGGCATTCACTTGGTGCTTTAATAGCACTTTTATATGAAGGCAATAAACCTATTGATCAACTTGAGGAAAAATGTGATTCGGCATTAAAAGACTTTGCGGTAACAAATTTATCTAAATTACTTCAATGTCAGTTGAGCGAAATACCATTCCCTAAGAAAAATAACTCTAATAAGGCCAGTGCGATTATAGGTTTTAATTCATTTGGCAGTTTAGTATGGCCAAAGGAAAATAGTACAGGCATTAAAACACCAACTCTTCTAATAGGTGGTACTTATGACCTTATTACACCATTAATAAATGAACAATTTAAAGTTTTTTCTGCTTTAAATAATCCATCAAATAGATTTCTAATTATTGAAGGGGCAAGTCATTTCTCTCCAATAAGAATTAATAAAAGCTATGAAGAAAATAATGACGTCTTCAAAATAAATGAAACTTTTATTGGTTCAGAGCCAATATTAGTACAAGACTTATCTACTAAATTTATAGTTGAATTTTTAAAAAATATTAAAAACCAAAAGATCCCTTATGTGATTAAAAACCAAAGAGATTTTGGACTTGATTTCCATCTTTTAGATCTTGAAACAATAAAAGAAATTTCCAGAAATTAGTACTCTATGCGTGGATCTAAATATGCGATTAAAATATCCACGAAGAGATTTAAAGAGACTATGAGCATAGAGGTAAAAATTACAATTCCTTGAACCAAGGTATAGTCTCTTTGAGAAATAGCTTCATGTAATCTTAAAGCAATACCTGGCCATGAAAAAGTTACCTCGAACAATAAAGCACCTCCTGCTAATGAGGCCATAGTCAAGCCAGAAATAGTGACAATTGGCAATAGAGCATTAGGCAATGCATGATTTAAAAATATTTTTTTCCTTGATATTCCTCTGCATATAGCAGCATTTGCATAATCACTTTTTAATGTCTTATCCAAATTTACTCTTAATGAGCGGTTGAATATACCACTTAATAAAAAACCAAGGGTAATAGAAGGAAGTGCGAGATGATAAAGACTATCTTTCAAAGCAATAATATTATTTGAAAGAATACTATCTAAAACCAGAAAACCTGTAATTTGTGGTTGTTGCTGAAATACTGGAAATCTACCTCCAATTGGGGAAATATTAAAGATTACAGAAAATAATAATTGCGCTAACATTGCACCCCAAAAAGGAGGGATCGCATATGTAGCAATTCCTATTATTCTCGCAATATAATCAGTCTTTTTACCTTTATTTCTTAAGCCAATTAATCCCAATGGGAAGCCTATTAGTGTCGCACTTAATATTGAAAAGAATCCAAGCTCAAGACTTGCAGGCAATGACTTAATAATAATATTGAGGACTGGCTCCTGAGTACTAAGAGATTGGCCAAAATCTAAGTGCAATATATTTTTAATATATGAAAAATATTGACTTATTAAAGGTTCATTTAGCCCCAATTTATTTCTTAGAAATTCCCTTGAAACCTCATCTGCACCAGATCCAAGTATGGCATCGACGGGATCGCCGGGGGCAACTCTCAATAAAATAAATACTAATGAAGAAATTATCCATAGCATTATCGGTATTAATGAAATTTTTAATAAGGAATAATTTAGTAATTTATTTAAATTTCTACTCATCAATTAACTCTAGATCACTCAATGAAATTATTCCTGCACCATTAAAAATAGGTTTTGAAATATTATTTCGTGACCATGCTTTTTGAGAGGATATCCAAATAGGAATATAAGGGATTGAATTTGCTGCTATTTTTTCAATTTCAACAAGTTTTTCTAATCTTTTAATTCCACTAATTTTTTCACTCTCAAGAAATAAACTTTCAACTTTATTAGATGCCCAAAAACTGCCGCTATAAACGGATTCTCCTTTTTTACATATGCCATCAACTATTTCATTACAACTTAAAAGAGGGGTGAGATAAGCCTCTGGATCTGAATAAGCCCCAGTCCAATCGAGAATAACTGCCGTATAAATTCCCAAACTTAGATTCTTATAAACTGTTGTAGATTCAACCCCATTTAGTTCAATATCAATACAATCTTTTAAAGAATTTTTAATTTCTTCTTGCCATGTTAGAGCAATAAGCTTGTCAGCTGGTACGTTCGATCTATAAGTAAGGGGTATTTTTAGAATATTTCCATTGCAATAATTTTCTTTTTGCAATAACCTTCTCGCTTCTAAATAATCGTATTTAGGCCACAGTTCTTGATTATCTTTTTTTAATATCGGGGGAATAATTGATCTAGATGGCTTCCTTAATCCATAACTTACTTTCTCACTAATCAATTTTCTATTAAGACTTTTTGCCAAAGCCAGTCTTAAATTAAGATTACTTAAGGGATAAGAACTAGTTTTGAGGCTTATAAAACTTAATTCAGTGAAAGGGCTATTACCTTCATTAAACTGTTTATTTTTGCTTAAATCATTTAAACTTTTTCTCTGACTATCATCAATTGAATTTGATAAAAGCACGTCAATTTGTTCACTTCTTAAAGCCCCAAAAAGAGAGGATGAATTTGAATATCCCACAAAATTAACGCCGTTATTTAAGGGCTTTTCACCCCAATAATTCAAATATGGATCAATTGATTGAACTTCATTAGTAAAACTGGTCAAAACATACTTACCAGTACCAACAAATTTTTCATTTAGAAACTTATCAGAATATTGTTTGTAAAATGTAGGAGATATTGGAGTTAAATTTACTGATGTGAGTAAACCGTTTAAAGAACTTGATGGTTTATTCAAATTTATTATGATTGAAAACTCACTTGGCGTTTCTATTGATTTAATCTTATTTCCTAAAATATAGTTCATCGTTCCAATTCTTTTGAATCTATCAAAGGTAAACTTCATAGCATTTGAGTTAAATGCAGTTCCATCGTGAAAAAAAACATTCTTTCTTAAATTAATAGTTATTTGAAGTCTATTCTTTGAAATAACTGGCATCCCGGAGGCCAATTCAGGTATTAATTCTCCGTTAGAATTTAATTCATATAATGTGTCTCCAAGAGAACTGATTAATTGAATTGCTTTAAGAGTATTTGCTCTAGCTGGATCTAAAGATTCAATTTTTCCAGAACTTGCTACTATGATTTTTTTAGATATTCTTTTTGAGCCGCAAGAATTCTGTAAAAAAGAAATTAAAATTATAAATATTGATAAAACAATTTTTTTTTTCATATTTCCTTAGTTCTTAATTATTCTGAAGAATTGTTTGAGCAGAAAATTTGTAAGGTTATTTGACTAATTTCTAAAGCAAATGTTTTTTTAGAGTTACAAGCAAATGGCCACTCTCTAACCCAACAAATTTCTTTACCTCTATTTAAACCAATTACTTGAAAAGTCTTATTGCTATTTTTAATTTTTACACAAGCACCTTTATAAAGGTTTTCAGAAAAAATTAAATTATTATTTTCATTATTATTATCTAATAGTTTTGAATGAATCATTAAGGTGTTAAAACCAAACACTTACTTTCTTCGGTTTACCAGGCTATAAAGAAATTTGCAAACTTTTTTTTTAAATACAACTTAATTGACTTGCAATAATTTTGACTTCATTGAGCGAATTTATTTCATATTTCGATCTATCAAAATCTCCATTATTTACCTCATGAGTAATAACGACAATTTCAGCTTTATCCTCACTTGCATCGAGTTGAACAATTGATTCGATTGAAACATTATTCTTTCCAAAAATATCTCCAATCTTTCCTATGACACCTGGGCTATCAAGACAAATAATTCTAAGGTAATTTTTTTTATTTATTTCTGAAGATTCGATGATATGACAGTTTCTCCAGAAATAAAAAGATAATAATGGATCGATTGAATTATTATTTTTAACTGAAGCGGCATGCAGATTTAATATATCTGATACTACTGATGCAGCAGTTGGGCCACTCCCTGCGCCGGGTCCGTATAACATTATCTCTCCAAGAGGATCAGCCTCTATCAATAAAGCATTATTAACTCCCTTAACTGTTGCCAATGGATGAGATTTTGGAATCAAAGAAGGTCCTACCCAAATATTCAAAGCTTGTGAATCATTACTATTAATTTGCCCCCTTTCGGAGAGCGCTAAAAGTTTTATTTCAAACCCTAATTTATTGGCATATTCGATATCTTTTAGATCTATTTTGCTAATGCCCTCTGAATGTATCTCCTCTCTTTTGATTTTCCCTCCAAATGCGAGTTCACTAAGGATTGAAATCTTATCAGCAGCATCATGCCCCTCAACATCTGCAGTCGGATCAAATTCTGCATAACCAAGGCTTTGGGCCAATTTTAAAGTCGCCTTATAATCAGCTTTTTCATTTGCCATCTTTGAAAGAATAAAATTTGTTGTGCCATTTATTATCCCAACCATTTTTTTTATACTGTTACTTTTTAATGATCTTTTTAAGGGTTCAATTATTGGAATCCCTCCGCAAACAGCCGCTTCTGACAATATATACACTCCTTCTTTAGATGCAGTTTTATATATTTCTTCTCCATATCTTGCAATGACAGCTTTATTAGCAGTAACAACAGATTTACCTAATTTTAATGATTGCAGAATAATATCTCTCGCCAAATCAACTCCACCCATTACTTCAACAATTACATCTATAGAGGGGTCATTAATTAATTTAAATGGATCATCAGTTAATAAATTATTGTCTAGCTCAATATCCCTTTTTTTATAAAGATCTTTAACTGCTATTTTTGCAATTTCTATTTCTTTAAGGATTGGATGTGAATCAATTTCAGAACTTAATATTTTATAAATCCCTGAACCTACAGTTCCAAAACCTACAATCCCAATTTTGCATTTTCTCATTTTTTATTTCTTTTAACTTTGAGTTTAATTTTATATTATTAGGCCTACAAAAATTCATTTGCTTGAGACTGCATTTTCAATAAAATGTTTAAAAAACCATTTGAACGTGAAGGGGTTAAGCTTGCTTTCAAACCAGTATCTTCTATAAATTTCTTATCTATTTCAACAACTTGATTTGGTGTTAACTCATTTAATCCACTTATTAAAAAGGCCAACAAACCCTTTGTTATAAGAGCATCAGAATATCCTTCCCAAAATAATTTACCGGCTTTAATTGTTGCCTTAACAAAAACTTCTGAAACGCATCCCTTAACTTTATTTTCTTCAATAAGTATTTCACTATCTGGTTCTTTCAATTTTTTGCCTAACCACAAAATGTATTCATATTTCCTTTTTGGATCTTCTGATTTCTTCAACTTTTCTACTAATTTTGATAAATTATTGTATTTTTCCTGATTTTCCATTTTTTAAAGCTATAAATTAATCAATTTAAGAGTCTTCTATTATACAAATATTTCTTTTTCTGTGATAAAGCCAGATAAAGGAATATCCCACTCAGCTCTGGTTAATGGAATCGTACTTACGCAATTAGAAGTTAATACTCCAATGCATGGAACATTTCCCCAATCATTATCTCTCCTTAATTTATCAAAATAACCACCACCATAACCTAATCTTGTTAAATTTTTATCAACCGAAAGACATGGTACAAATATCATGCTTATCTGCAAATGACTTAATGGAGAAGAGTTATTTGGACTTAGTATTCCCTCAGAATCTTTGGTAAGAGGTTTTTCGTCCCATGGATAGAATAACAACTCTTTTTTATCTTTACATCTAGGTAAAGCTAAAGTAAATTTTTTCTTAAGACTTCTTATATCAACTTCATTTTTTAGAGGCCAATATATAGCTATATAACCAATATTTTTATATCCCTTAACAAATGAATCAATATATAAACTTACATTCTTTTCTACATTTTCTCTTTGATCAAGAGATATCCCATCTCTTAGTTTTCTAAACGCATCCCTCTCCAATTTCTTATTTTTAAAGATCGTCATTTTAAATTTTTAATTAAAGCCTTCCTCATTTAGTTTTGTGAGTGCTATTGCCAATGCATCTGCTGAATCATCAGGTTTTGGAGGTTTATCAAGATCCAAGTCATACATAACAGCATCAATGATATCTCTCTTAGATGCCTTTCCAGACCCAGCAATAGTTAATTTTATCTGAGCAGGTGAATACTCACTAACATGAATTTTTTTAGAGGCCAATACCATCATAATCACACCTCTGGCCTGCACCACACTAATGGTAGTGCTTGACCTGTAAAAGAAAAATTTTTCTACTGCCGCTGCAGTTGGGTTCCAATGATTAATTAATTCATTAAGATCTTGGAATATCTCATAAAGTCTATCTTCTTCTTTTTTATCTTTACCTGTCTCAATAACGCCGCAATCTAATAATATCTTTCTTTCATTTTCTATCTCAATTATTCCATAACCAACTCGAGCTAATCCGGGGTCAATCCCAATTATTCTCACTGTTATTACACTTCAGCAGACAATTGAAATTTTGAAAGATTTTCTTTTTCATCTAAATCAAATACTTTACAAAAAGCTTGAATAACTTTTTCACCTGAATCAACTTGTTCTAAGGGATCTTTTCTAAGTCTATGTCTTAAAGAACAAGAAATAACCCTTGCTATATCATCTTCATACACTTCAGTTCTGCCCTCAAATGCTGCAATTGCCCTTGCTGATCGATTCGTAACAATATCTCCACGTAAACCGTCCACATCTAGTTCTCCGCAGATTGCAGAAATATTCAATCTTAAGTCATCGTCCATTTGAACAGTATTTAATATTTCTTGTGCTTTTATAACTTTTTGTTGAAGTTCATCCTGTTGTTTCTCAACACGCAATGAAAACGCATCAGGATTATCATCAAAAGAAGTTCTTTGATCAACTACTTGAACTCTTAATTCAGCATCTCTAACTGTCTTAACTTCAACACTCATTCCAAACCTGTCCAATAGTTGAGGCCTTAATTCACCTTCTTCTGGATTTCCTGAACCAATAAGGACAAACCTCGCAGGATGTCGAACTGATACCCCCTCCCTTTCAACTGTATTCCATCCCGAAGCGGCCGAATCTAAAAGTACATCAACTAAATGATCATCAAGTAAATTCACTTCATCAACGTATAGTAAACCCCTATTAGCTTTTGCTAATAGGCCTGGTTCGAACGCCTTGACACCTTCACTCAAAGCCTTCTCTATATCAATGGTTCCACAAAGCCTGTCTTCAGTAGCCCCCAAAGGCAAGTCAACCATAGGTACTTGTTTTTGAATACTCTCTAGATTCTCTCCTTGAGTAATTTTCTCCAAAACTTCTTTACTTTGTAAATCAGGATCAACTAGTGAACTATTATATGGATCGTCTTTAACAACATCGATTGCAGGCAACAAATCAGCTAAGGCTCTTATTGTAGTGGACTTTCCAGTTCCTCTATCACCCATTATCATCACTCCTCCAATTCTTGGATCAATAACATTTAATAAGAGAGCCAATTTCATTTCTTCTTGACCAATTACTGCAGTAAAAGGAAAAACTCTTCTTTTCTTTGTTGAAGGCACTGTTTTAGTTTCTTAAATATTCAAATAATCAATAGATGCTACTTCAGAAAATGTTTTTAGTAAATATCCCTATCAAATTAAAACAAGAAGTGAATAATAACTAATTAAATTTATACTTACTTATTTTTTTTTTGAATTGTTCAAAAACCAGTTTATTTGATGGACAATTCCTCGTAAAACATTTATTTCATGCATTGATGTATTTGCCCTCAAAATAAAATTCTTAAATTTACTGATTTTTGCCTTGGAGGTATGTTCTAAGAGATATCCAACTCGCAAAAGCATTTCCTCTAATTCCACAAATGTATCATGTACTTCATTCGATGATGCTAAGTTAAAAACTTTTAATTCATTATTTAAATTCTTTTTAGAAGACTTATTTAATTCATAAAGAACTATTGAAACAGCGTGAGAAAGATTTAATGATGGATTATATTGAGAAGTTGGAATATTAAAAGTTTTATTTGCTAGAAGCAACTCGCTGTTAGTTAAACCTCTATCTTCTCTTCCAAATACAATTGCTAAAGTATTTATCTTCTTAAAGGATAAAGTCCAATCAAAAATATCATCAGAAGATACAAAAAATGAATCTTTATTTACATCAATCCTTCCACAAGATGCCAGAACCAAATCACAATCAAAAATTGCTTTTTGAAGATCATCAAAAACCTTACAATGTTTAAGAAATTTTTGACCTTTAAGAGCCATTTTTTTTGCTTCTAAAGAAAATATGTCGCATTTAGGAGAAACAATTCTTAATTCATCAACTTCAAAATTACTGCATAATCTAGCAACGCTACCTACATTTAAAGGGCCATTTGGTTCAACTAAAATTACCTTTAAACTAGAAAAATTTTTTCCCAAAATCATTCAAGGCTATGAAGATATTTTAGTAAATTTGACATATTTACAGGATCAATTTCAAAACTTGGCATAGGAGGAGTCAGGCCTCCAGTAACTTGTTTAATTATCTCTTTATCATTCAAACGTTGAGTTATTGAGTGTAAGTCTGGGCCTACTAATCCTCTTGCTGTAATTCCATGACATCCAACACAATTTATCTTAAAAAGAGCATCTCCCTCCTCAGCAGAGCCATTAAGCTGAAGAGTTTTGATAATATATTTGTTATTTTCATGATGATTTACGAAAAATAATGCTAAACAAATTAATAAAACTCCAAATAAAACAAAAAAAATTTTTAAGAATTCTCTTTTAAAGTCCCTTTCTGCTGCAGTTGATGAAGATGATGACACAAAAAATAGTCTATATGTAACAATTGTGATTAAGAAATTCAAAAAAGGCAAAAAATGATCGAGCCTCTTCTATGTGGAATTGTTTTAGGTTTAGTTCCGATAACTCTTCTCGGATTATTCGTAAGTGCATGGAATCAATACAGAAGAGGTTCAGGGATGCTGGACATTGATTAAAAATGTTAATCTTGACTGCCCATAATTTCTTACATCTATAGTTTCCCACAAAGTACTTTTTTTAATTAATAGATTTGGAGAATGTTCACAAATAACTGTTGAATCGTTCTTCAAAAGATTACAATTAAATAATTGATTTAAAACTAATTCATGGAAATCCACGTCGTATGGAGGATCTAGATAAACAAAATCAAATTTTAATTTGTTAAAGTCCATATTTCTAGATGATAAGTTTCTCTCATAATTAGGTTTTGTCCATTTCAAAACGTCTTTACAAATAACTTCGATATCATTTCTCCTATTCTCTATGTTCTCCAACGACAGTAAATTTTCTAAGCAAATTTTTGAATTGATTTTGTTTTTTTCAATTGCAATTATTTTTCTTGCCCCGTGATTATAAGCTTCACAAGATATAGCACCTGTTCCACTAAATAAATCTAACCAGTTACTATTTTTAACTCTTTTGTTCAATATATTAAATATGGCCTCTCTCACTCTAAAAGTTGTAGGTCTGGTATAAGAATTATTTGGACTTTGGAGTTTTTTACCGCCTATTAATCTTAAGTTAGTTTTCATCCCAAAGAATCTGTTATTGAATATTACTCAGCCATCTTCTCAAAAGTTTTTCACCGGTTTTCCCAGATTTTTCCGGATGAAATTGACAGGCCAATAAATTATCATTCTCAATCATTGCAGTTAATTTTTCAGAGCCATAATCAACCTGAGCTGCAATAATATTTAAGTTCTCTGGGATTGCATGATAGGAATGTACAAAATACACCCAATTATTAAATTCTTCGATACCAAATAAAGTATTTTTTTTTGTTGGTAAAAGTTGGCACCAACCCATGTGTGGGATTCTTTGGTTAACAATATTAGGTATTTTTTGTATTTTTCCTTTTAAGATTCCAAGCCCTTGAACTTTTCCTTCATCACTAGATTCAAAAAGGAGTTGGAGACCTAAACATATCCCAAAAAAGGACTTCCCACTCTTAATCCAATTTTTCAAATCAGTTATCAAATCAGTATTTATGAGATTATTCATAGCTGGATCAAATGCTCCAACCCCAGGAAGTATTATCGCCTTACAAAGCTTAGAATCATTAAAGTTTTTAATTAATATAATTTCTTCCCCAAGACTTTCTAGAGATTTCGTTACGGAATGAATATTACCCATTCCATAGTCTATTAGTCCGATTTTATGCAAAGCTTTTTAATTTATAAATGCTTAGTTAAAGTGCTCGATAGAGTTGCTTTTGGCACAGCACCAACAACGGTATCAACCTTTTGACCTCCTTTAAAGATCATTAGTGTAGGAATACTTCTAATTCCGTATTGACTAGCTACATTTGGATTCTCATCTGTGTTTAATTTAAAAACTTTAATTTTCCCTTCAAAGTCTTTTGAGATTTCTTCTACAACTGGAGCGACCATCCTACAAGGACCGCACCATGGTGCCCAAAAATCAACCAATACTGGTAGATCACTTTGCAGTACATCCTTGTCAAATGAAGAATCAGTTACGGCTGGAGCTGATGACATAATTTAAGTATTCCTTTTTGAAAATTTAGCAGGCAATTCTTTTAAGTGATGATTTCATTACAGATAAAATAATATAAGTAACAAAATATCTAAAAAAGCCCGATTAATCGGGCGATTTAGTGTGTGAGGAGTATGGGGTTTCCCCCATCATTTAATAATAACTCCTAATTAGAATATTTTTCAATTTAATACTTAATTCAATAAGGTTTATAATTTTGCTCTAAATGAATTACTTACCCATCCCAAGCTGCTGAGCTTTTTGATAAACCTTACCCTCTGTAAGAAGCGATGGCGCGATAACTATTTCAACTTTTTGCATTTCTTTTATATTTTTTGCCCCAAGAGTACTCATTGAGGTTCTAATGGCTCCTAATAAGTTATGTGTCCCATCATCAAGTAAGGCCGGGCCTTTAATTATCCTTTCTAAGGATCCTGTAGAACCAACTTCAATTCTTGTGCCCCTCGGCAATATTGGACTTGGAGTGGCCATACCCCAGTGAAATCCTTTACCTGGAGCGTTTGAGGATTTAGCTATTGGGGATCCAATCATTACAGCATCTGCTCCACATGCTAGACATTTACAGATATCTCCACCAGTCACAATTCCCCCATCACCAATAATAGGAATGTAACGACCAGTTTCTTTAAAGTAATCATTTCTAGCCGCACCACAATCAGCAATTGCAGTTGCTTGAGGGATTCCAATTCCCAATACTCCTCTTGATGTACATGCCGCTCCAGGTCCTATCCCAACCATTAGCCCTGCAACTCCAGCATCCATGAGAAGTTTCGCAACTTCATAAGTAACACAATTTCCTGCCACAACCGGGACACTCATAGATTGGCAAAGATCTTTGATATTTAAGGTTTCCTTACCCTCCATACCAATATGTTCAGTTGAAACGACTGTTCCTTGAAGAAAAAATAAATCTAGTTTGGAATTATTAAGCGTTTCTTTAAACTTAATAGCACCTTGAGGAGTTCCACTAAAAGCAGCAATGCCTCCTCCTTCTTTGACCTCATTTATTCTTTGTAAAATCAATCCCTCTTTAACGGGTTCACTGTATATCTTCTGCATTAACGGAACAAAATCATTCTTCCCGACTGATGCTATTTGGTTCAATATTTCATCAGGATTTTCATATCTTGTTTGTATACCTTCCATATTAATAACCCCAAGGGAACCTAATTTTGTGAGCTCTATAGCCGTATTGACATCTACAACACTGTCCATGGCACTAGCTACGATCGGAACTTCTCTTTTGATATCAGCTATTGACCAAGAGGGATCAGTTAAATCGTAATCAAGTGTTCTTGTGCCAGGGACTAAAGCTATTTCATCAATGCCATAAGCCCTTCTGACTTTTTTATTTAAACCAAGTTCAATATTCACAGAATTTTTCTTTTTATTTTGATTAAATTAACAACTAAAGGGGTAATAAGCCAAGGTTTATTCAAAAACAAAAGGTTTTATTTTGATTTGTGTGTAAATGTGAGTATTTGGGAATTAAATAAATATTTTTTTTTATTCATTATGACAATCAGCGATTATTATTAAAGAAAGGATTTTTATATGTCTGATATTTTAGATTCTGATAACTCAGGATTAAGCGAAGATAACGATCGAATTATTCAGACAGACCTAAGAAATGAGATGTCTCGCTCATACCTTGAGTATGCAATGAGCGTAATAGTGGGTCGTGCTCTTCCAGATGCAAGAGATGGATTAAAACCTGTTCATAGAAGAATTCTTTATGCAATGTATGAACTTGGTTTAACTAGCGGTAGACCATACAGAAAATGTGCAAGAGTTGTCGGAGAAGTACTAGGCAAATACCACCCTCATGGCGATACTGCTGTTTATGATGCCTTGGTTAGGATGGCTCAGGATTTTTCCATGAGGATGCCTCTCATAGATGGCCATGGAAACTTTGGTTCTGTTGATAACGACCCTCCAGCAGCAATGAGATATACAGAGTCTCGTTTACAGTCTCTTACAGATGAAAGTTTATTAGAGGATATTGAATCTGAAACTGTAGATTTCGCCGATAATTTTGATGGTTCTCAACAAGAGCCAACAGTTTTGCCGGCTAGAATACCTCAACTGCTTCTAAACGGATCATCTGGAATAGCAGTAGGAATGGCAACTAATATTCCACCTCATAATTTAGGGGAATTAATTAATGGTCTCAAATCAATAATCCAAAACCCTTCGATTGAAGATAGAGAACTTTTTGAAATAATTAAAGGTCCCGATTTTCCCACAGGTGGTCAAATCTTAGGCAGAGATGGAATCAGAGAAACCTTTAAGACGGGAAGGGGTTCAATAACCATGAGAGGTGTAGCAAATATTGAGCAAATTAAATCACATGGCAGGGCAGAGAAAGATGCAGTCATAATTACAGAGCTTCCATTTCAAACTAATAAAGCTGCATTAATAGAAAGAATTGCTGACCTTGTTAATGAAAAAAAATTAGAAGGTATTTCTGATATTAGAGATGAAAGTGATCGAGATGGTATGAGGATAGTTATTGAATTAAAAAGAGATGCCTACCCACAAGTAGTTTTAAATAATTTATTTAAGTTAACACCTCTACAAAATAACTTTAGTGCAAATATCCTTGCTTTAGTAAAAGGAGAACCTACAACACTTTCACTAAGGAAAATGTTAGATGTATTTCTAGACTTCAGAGTAGAGACAATAAGGCGAAGAACAGGATTTTTATTAAAAAAAGCTGAAGAAAGAGATCACATTGTAAAAGGTCTTTTATTGGCATTAGGTTCTATGGATGAAATTATCAATCTCATAAGATCGGCAAAAGATACAGTTTCAGCTAGACAAAAATTACAAACTGATCATGAGTTATCTGCCACACAGGCAGAAGCAATTTTACAAATGCAATTAAGAAGATTAACAGCCCTAGAAGCAGATAAAATTAAAGGTGAACATAATGAGTTAACCCGAAAAATCAACGAATATCAGCAAATATTGAATAGTAAAGAAAGAATTTTCGAAATTATTCTTGAAGAACTTAATAAAATTGATGAAAGATTTTCCTCTCCGAGAAAAACAGAAATACTTGATTTAGGCGGTGGTCTAGATGATATTGATCTTATAGCCAATGATAGATCTGTAGTTTTGTTAACTGAAGCAGGTTATTTAAAAAGAATGCCAGTTAATGAATTCGAATCTACAAGTCGTGGGTCAAGAGGTAAAGCTGGAACAAAGACACAAGAAGATGACGAAGTCAAACTATTTATAAGCTGTAATGATCATGATACTCTTTTGCTTTTCAGTGATAGAGGGGTATCTTATGCTCTCCCAGCATATAGAGTTCCTATGAGTAGCAGAACAGCTAAAGGTACTCCATCAGTTCAACTTCTCCCTATACCAAGAGAAGAAAAAATAACTTCACTGGTTGCAGTAGATTCTTTTGATAACGATTGTTATCTATTAATGCTCACAAAATCTGGATTTATCAAAAGAACTTCACTCTCTGCTTTCTCAAAAATCCGATCAAATGGATTAATAGCAATAAATCTTGAGGATGGGGATGCTTTAACTTGGGTTAGATTATCAAGAGAAGGCGACAGTGTTTTGATTGGATCAAGAACAGGAATGGCGATTCATTTCAGGTTAGATATTAACGAATTAAGGCCACTTGGCAGGACGGCAAGGGGGGTTAGATCTATGAACCTCAGGAAAGGAGACAATCTTGTATCTATGGATGTTTTGACTTCTGATTTAGTAGATCAGTTGGCTAAAAATGAAGATATTACTCAAGAATTCGATGAAAATCTTGAAGTTAACTCTCCTGAAGGTCCTTGGGTGCTAATTGCCAGTGCTTATGGACTAGGTAAAAGAGTACCTGTTACCCAATTTAGATTACAAAAAAGAGCAGGTATGGGTTTGAAAGCGATGAAATTCAGAATTAAAAATGATGTATTAGTTTGTTTGAAGGTCCTCGGAGAAGGGGAAGAATTACTTTTTGTGACCGAAAAAGGAGTAATAGTCAGAACAAACGCAGATAAAATTTCCCAACAATCTAGAGCCGCCACTGGAGTAAAATTGCAAAGATTGGATGAGGGTGATCATTTATCAGAGGTTGTATTAGTTCCTCATGAACAAACAGAAGAAACAGACCTATTAAACTCAGGCAAAGAAAATTAAAAGAAAATGTTTTATTAGATAATATGGAAATACTTGATATTTTAATTCTAGGTTCTGGGCCTGCAGCTTTATGCTTGGCTTCAGAATTAGCCAAGCAAGATCTTAATATAAAGGGAATATCAACTAAGTCTCCACATGAAAAATGGGAGAATACATATGGTATTTGGGCTTCTGAATTAGAGGAATTAGGATTAGAGTCTTTATTATCTCATCGGTGGTGCGAAACAGTTAGCTTTTTTGGGAATGGGGAAAATAAAATAGGAGATAATCCAACAAAACATAATTACGATTATGGTTTAATCAATCAAGAAGCATTTCAAAATGAACTTTTAAAAAAGTGTAAAGGGATTAAATGGTTAAATGAAACAGCAAAAGATATTAAAGAAAAAAATAACCTATCTGAGGTAATTTGTTTTTCAGGTCTAAGGATAAAGGCGAGGTTAGTTATTGACGCAAGTGGACATAAAAGCAAATTTGTAAAAAGGCCAGTCCAAAATGAAATCGCTCAACAAGCTGCGTATGGAATAGTTGGTAAATTTTCATCGCCACCCGTCAATAAGGAACAATTTGTTTTAATGGATTTCCGTCCAAATCATCTAAATAATGAAGAAAAGTTATCACCTCCTTCTTTTCTCTATGCAATGGATCTTGGAAATGAAACCTTTTTTGTTGAAGAGACATCATTAGCTAGTTACCCTGCCTTATCCCAAGAAAATCTAAAAAAAAGACTTTTTAAAAGATTGAATAGTAAGGGAATTGAGGTAAGTGAAATTTTTCATGAAGAGAATTGCCTTTTCCCAATGAATTTACCCCTTCCATTTAAAAAACAATTTGTACTTGGTTTTGGAGGATCTGCAAGCATGGTGCACCCTGCATCAGGGTACATGATTGGATCTTTATTAAGAAGAGCTCCACTATTTGCAGAAAAATTAGCAATCTTTTTAAAAGAACCTAATCTAAGTTCTCTAGAACTAGCGACAAAAGGTTGGGAGATCCTATGGCCTTACGAGTTAACACAAAGGCATAAACTTTACCAATATGGTCTAAGAAGATTGATGAGTTTTGATGAAAGTAGGTTAAGAAGCTTTTTCTCAAATTTCTTTAGATTATCGACTAATGAATGGGTTGGTTTTCTTACTAATACACTTCCACTTCCAAAACTAATTTACGTGATGACAAAAATGTTTATAAACTCGCCTCTAAAAGTAAAACTAGGAATGCTCAAATTAAATTAATATTTTTCATTTTCGCCAATCATCAATATTAATATCTGGAAAAACTTTGTCTTCTTCCTCAATATCTTCAAGAAATTTTAAATTGATATTGGAATGATTTTTTATCATTTCGACTATTTTCCAGAACCTGAACAAGTGTCTTTCTATTCTCTCTTTTGCAAGCTCAGTTGTAGTTCCAGCTCTTAGGATAAAACTCCAATCAGAGGATTCAGAAAGAAGTAATTCTCTTGCTGCTTGCCTGAAAAGTCTTGGGGATAATTCATCATTGAAATTTTTCGAGCATAATTCAACAAACGTTGAGCCTGCTTTTGTGATCTCAGGAACAATCCATGCATTTGAATCATTAATCCAATAATTATGGTATCCTCCTTGTCCCCAGCTTGATGGTGATGGATCACAGATCTGAAGATTTGGCTTTTGAAGTAGGAATTCTTTTAAATTTGTAAGCTTAATTGAATATTTACTAGAGTTTTTTAAAATATTTTCTATAAAAAAAGGTCCCTCATACCACCAATGACCAAACAATTCCGCATCAAATGGAGCTACCAATAAGGGCTTAAAGGTAGAGGACAAAGTTAATTTTTCTAATTGCTTGGATCTTGCGAGAAGATAAGCGTCAGCATGTTCTTCAACCTTCTTTTTGGCTTCATTTTCTAAGTAGAATGCCTTTTCCCCCAATGGCACCTCATTATCTGTGATCTTGTGAAACTTCAAACCCAAAGGTCTTTTAGTTGATATACCTTTTTTTTGAAGCTTTGAGATAGGTAATTCCCATCCTAAATCTTTATGAAATTCCCTATAAACTTTATCTCCAGGGAACCCATCTTTCGCAGACCAAACGGGCAGAGTGGACTCACTATCCCTTCCAAAGAATGCAACTCCTTTTTTCGAGCATATTGGAGCATACACACCATACCTAGGTCTTGGTGTGGAATTTAGAATCCCATGACCGTCTAAGATTGCATATCTAATTCCGGAATTAAATAGTATTTCGTCCAAATTCTCATAGTAAGCACATTCAGGTAACCAAATACCTAAAGGCTTTGTTCCAAAAATATTTTCATGGTTCCTAATAGCTGTTTTGATTTGTCCTTTAACAGTTTCTGGATTCTCCCTTAATATGGGCAAATAACCATGTGTGGCAGCACAAGTAAGAATATCCAAATTTCCTAAGTTATTTAAAACTCTAAACTTCTCAATTAAATTTCCAGAACATTTTTGCCAATATAAGTATTTGTCATGAAGATTATTCATCAAAAAGGCAGAGGCATTTTTTTCTTCTTGTGGCAGTTCGTTTAAGAAATCATTTCTTGTTTTAATCCAGCTCGGGAAAGTATCTTTAATTTTTTTATTATTAAGAAGTGATAATAATGTTGGAGACAAACTAATAGTAAGTTTGGTGTTTAAGGGATTTTCATTTTTAGAAGATTCTATTGATTGAAGTAGTGGTATATAACATTCCAATATCGCCTGAAATAACCAATCCTCTTCAAGCGAGTTTTTTTCATTTTTTCTAACATAAGGAAGATGAGCATGTAAAACTATCGCTAACTGGCCTAAAACATTATTTTTGGAGTATTGACCATTCATACTTTTATAAGTTTTGCATTTAATCCTAAAAAAATCGAAATTAACTTTTATAAAAAGTAAGCTTTAAAATTAAAAGAATACTTTAAGAATTTGGAATTTTTATTTTTTTTTTCAGAAATTTAACCAATATTATTAAGTAATAAGCCAGCAGCAAGATTTTACTAAAGAAAATCTAGTCAATTTCTTTTAATTAGCTTAAAATGAAATTAAATAATAGCTATAGATGTCCAAAGATCCCGGAAGAATTTTGATCTTTGATACAACTCTTCGAGATGGAGAGCAATCTCCTGGTGCCAGTCTAAATCTTGAAGAAAAGCTAGCTATTGCGCATCAATTAGCAAGATTAGGAGTTGATGTTATTGAAGCTGGATTCCCTTTCGCAAGTCCTGGAGATTTTAAAGCTGTTAATAAAATTGCCAATACAGTAGGGAAAGAAAATGGACCTATAATATGCGGCTTAGCTAGAGCTTCTAAAGGAGACATAAAAGCGTGTTACGAAGCAGTAAGTCCAGCTCCCAAGAAAAGAATACATACTTTTATTGCGACTAGTGATATTCACCTTAAACATAAACTTAAAAAATCCAGAAAAGATGTTCTCCAAATAGTTCCAGAAATGGTTCATTATGCAAAATCATTAGTTGATGACATTGAGTTTTCTTGTGAAGATGCTTCAAGGAGTGATCCTGATTTTTTATACGAAGTGATTCAACTAGCAATTTCGGCAGGAGCGACAACAATCAATATCCCTGATACTGTTGGATTTACAACTCCTAGTGAATTTGGCAAACTAATTAGCGATATAAATAAAAATGTTCCAAATATTGATGAGGCAGTAATCTCAGTTCATGGTCATAATGATTTGGGTTTAGCAGTAGCCAATTTTCTTGAGGCAGTAAAAAATGGAGCCAGACAACTCGAATGTACTATTAATGGAATTGGTGAAAGAGCGGGAAATGCCTCTCTTGAAGAATTAGTAATGACACTGCATGTTAGGAAAAGTTTTTTTAATAGTTTTTTCAAAAGAAATCCAGATTCACCAACTCCTCTTACGGCAATAAGAACAGAAGAAATAACTAAAACTTCTAGACTTGTTTCCAACCTAACTGGAATGACAGTACAACCTAATAAAGCAATTGTGGGAGCTAACGCTTTTGCGCATGAGTCAGGTATTCATCAGGATGGGGTATTAAAAAATAGACTAACTTACGAAATAATCGATGCCAAAACTGTTGGTTTGAGCGACAACAAAATATCTTTGGGGAAACTGAGTGGAAGAAGTGCAGTTAGAGCAAGATTAGAAGAGATGGGATATGACTTGAGCCGAGAAGATTTAAATGATGCTTTTGCTCGTTTTAAAGATTTAGCTGACAGGAAAAGAGAAATTACTGATAGAGACTTAGAAGCAATTGTTAGTGAACAAGTTCAGCTCCCAGAAGCTAAATTTCAATTAAGTCTTGTTCAAGTAAGTTGCGGTAACGCATCTAAACCTACTGCCACCATTTCGCTCCTAAACACAGAAGATAATACTGAGGATACTGCTGTATCAATAGGGACTGGACCCGTTGATGCTGTATGTGAGGCTTTAAATAAATTAGCTAAAGTACCTAATGAATTAATTGAATTTTCTGTCAAGTCGGTAACAGAAGGAATTGATGCATTGGGCGAAGTAACAATAAGAATTAGAAGGGATAATAAAATATATTCTGGTCACTCTGCTGACACGGATGTCGTAGTTGCTGCAGCAAATGCTTACGTAAATGCTTTAAATAGGCTTGTATTTTCTGAGAAAAAAAATTCAATTCATCCGCAATTTGATAATTTAGAAAATTCTGATAATGAATTTCTATCTAATCCTACAAAATAAATTATTTCTTAGGATTATTAAGTAGCATTAAAAAATAGTCTCTTAATACTGTAGATTTATTCTATAGCTAAAGCAGTAAATAATGAGAGAAAGGATACTTGGATATTGGGCACTTTCCTGGGTTGGATTAATCGGCAACATAATTGCACTTCCAATAATCGCGTTAATTATAAGTTATGGGCCTCCACTAAAAGTTGCGAATATAACTCTTGCCATAAGTCTTGGATGGCCTGCTGCGATTGTTGGAATAGTTTCTTCAGCAGCACTTTTAGCAGAGAGAAAATGGGGAGTAACTTTAACTCTAGTATCTTTATCAATGGTAATTTCTGGTATGGGTCCTTATTCAGTTGTAAGGCTCATAACTCTTCAAGACATTTATGGAATTGGTGGATTTTCTCTTTTAATAACATTATTAAGTACGTTGGCTCTTCTTTATTGGTGTAATCCAAAACATCGAAGAAGTATTAGATTATAAAATTAAAATTAAGAAAAAGTATTATTCTTGCTGGCTGGATACTGAATTCTTCTATGTCTAATTCTTTTCCACACATTCAAGAATGCCTTTTTTATTAGAAAAATTTCACCTTTCGATAAATTACTATCATCTAATTGCCCATCTTTCTGACGCGAGTAAATAATGTTAGATATTGTTTCCAAAGCTTTTTCGTCAGATGCATTAATGTTCATAGCTCTTAGTGCTGCTTCACATCCATCTGCAAGCATTAAAATAGCTGTTTCCTTTGACTGAGGAATTGGGCCTTTGTATCTAAAATAATATTCATTAATATCTAGATTTTTTTCTTTAGCTTTTTGAAAAAAATATCCCATTTTTAAGGTTCCCTGATGTTCAGGGATAAAATTAGATATCAATTTAGGTAGTCTATTTTTTCTTGCAAATTTTAATCCTTCATCAACGTGTGCCTGTAAAACTTCTGCACTTTTAATCGGATCATCTAATTCGTCATGTGGATTTTTTGAACCATCCTGATTTTCGATAAACCATTTAGGTGCATGTAATTTACCAATATCATGATATAAAGCTCCAGTTTTAACTAGATCAATATCACCTCCAATAATTCTTGTTGCCTCCTCTGCTAAACCACATATAAGTAAAGTATGTTCAAAAGTACCAGGAGCTTCGAGTGACAATCTTCTAATTAGAGGTTTCTCCTTATCAGCCAATTCAAGTAATCTTGCTTTAGTTAATAATCCGAATAGAGATTCAAAAATAGGAATAAATAAAATTGTAAAAAGCATTACAATTGCCAATAACAAAGAATCCGAAAATATATTTCCATTAACTAAAGTAAAATCTTGGTTATTAACAAGAGATATTTTATCTTTACCTATCAATATCCATTGACTTAAGAATGATCCTATGGGTACAAAAATTGATAGTTGAAGTAACTGAGCTCTACTTCTTATTCTTCCTCCAAGTATAGATACTACTGAAGAGCAAACTAATAAAATAAAAAATAAATTATTATTTATAGCAACTGCTGGGTCAGGCCAACTAAAGCTTGCTATTGATACCCAAGCTAAAGCTGTTATGCTTCCCATCCCTTGAGATATTATTAATGCCGGCGGAATTATCATAGATAATGGACTTATGGTTGAAGCTGAGACTAATTTCGTAACTTGAACTGCTAAAAGAAGAGTAATGATCAAGAAGATCTGTCTGGAGGAAATTGTGGGATTCTCTTTTTTTGAAACTAATATTAAAACTCCTGAACTAATAAGTATTTCGGAAAAGGTCAAAAGCCAAGAAAAAAATTCTGCACTATTCAAAGGCGAGATTAGAAGTAGTTGATAAGAAGAAATTATTGAAATTAAGATACATACTAAAAAAATTATGAGATTATCTATTCTTGAAATTTTAATTGGTTGCTTTACAGGAACTTGGGTTCGCCTCCACAGGTAAAACAATTTTTTTAAGGTAGTTGTAATGTTTTGCACAGAATATAAATAAATCTATTTGAATAATTTAGAATTATAGGCATGCTAGGTGTAAAAAGGAGATGTTTTTCTAAATGTCATTAAAATTAGACGGTAAAAAATTATCTCTTGAAATTGAAGAAAGATTAAATAACTATATCTCTAGTAATAAAAAAATTGCAAAAAGAGCTCCAGGTTTAGCTGTGATAAGAATAGGTGAAGACCCTGCGAGTGGTGTTTACGTAAATAACAAGGAAAAAGCTTGTTCAAGGGTTGGAATAAAGAGCTTTATCTTTCATCTAAAAGATAATGTAGAGCAAAAAGAAGTTGAAGAATTAATAGGCAAAATTAATTCTGATAAGGATATTGATGGAATGTTGCTACAACTTCCCATCCCAAAGAAGTTTGATGAGCAAAAACTGATCAGCCATATTAATCCAAGCAAAGATGTTGATGGATTAAATGAGATAAACATCGGCAAATTAGTAAAAAATGAGCCTGCGATGAGATCATGCACACCAGCTGGAATTATTAATTTATTAAGATCCCAAAATATTACAATTGAAGGCAAGAAAATTGTTGTTATCGGAAGAAGTTTGCTTGTTGGGAAACCGCTATCGCTTATGTTGTTGAATCTAAATGGCACTGTAACAATGACTCATTCAAAAACATTAAATTTAAATAAGATCTGTAGAGAGGCCGACATTCTAATTGTGGCTGCAGGAAAGCCCAATCTTATTGATTCTAGTTTTGTGAAAAAAGGAGCAGTAATTATTGATGTTGGGATACATAGATTAAAAAGTTCTGATAAAAATCAAACCAGATTATGTGGCGATGTATTATTAGAGGATGTCATTTCTAGAGTATTTGCTTATACCCCTGTACCAGGAGGTGTTGGACCAATGACGGTAACAATGTTACTTGTAAATACTATTTTTAGCTGGCAAAAACAATTTGGTTTATCATCAACTCTTAATGACCTTTTGCCATAAAATCCAAGATGAAAATTTTTCTACTAAAGGTATAAAATGACTGAAGTTATAGATAGTATTTCTGATTTTGAAAAATATCTTAAAAAAACAAAAAAGGTTGTAGAAGAAGCGCTTGATTTTTCCTTGGGCCCTGAGAATCCAGAAATTTTAAGAGAATCAATGAGATATTCCCTTTTAGCTGGTGGGAAGAGAATACGTCCAATTTTATGTTTAGCATCTTGCTCACTAGCTGGAGGAGAACCTTCTCTTGCTGTACCAACTGCAGTAGCAATAGAAATGATCCATACAATGTCCTTGATTCATGATGATCTACCAGCTATGGATAATGATGATTTAAGGAGAGGTAGGCCGACAAATCATAAAGTATATGGAGATGCAATAGCTATTCTTGCAGGCGATGCTTTATTAACCAGGGCCTTTGAAATGGTCTCTTTAAGAAGTCCTGGCGTCGATCCAAATAGATTATTAAATGTAGTTGGCGAATTATCTTTAGTTGCTGGTGCACCAGGCCTAGTAGGCGGACAAGTTGTTGACTTGGAATGCGAAGGCAAAGAAGTCGACCTTGAAACTCTTGAATATATTCATCTTCATAAGACCGGGGCATTATTAAAGGCTTGCGTAAGAACAGGCGCAATGATTGCAGGCGCTAACGAAAAACTATTACAGGCTCTCACAACATATGCAGAGGGAATTGGCTTAGCCTTCCAAATAATAGATGATATTCTTGATTTAACTTCCAGTAGTGAAAAGCTTGGTAAAACTGCAGGCAAAGATCTTTTAGCGGACAAGATTACTTACCCTAAATTACTTGGAATGGAGGAGTCAAAGAAAAGAGCATTTGATTTGGTTGAAAAAGCAAAAAAAGCAATTGAACCTTGGGGTGCAGATGCAAAATATTTAATATCATTAGCCGACTTTATTACAAATAGAGATAGATAATTAGTTTTGATTTATGTCTGAGTTTTTATCCTTTTTTAATAATTCAGTTCTTTTCTGGAGCTTATTATCCTGTTTACTAGCGCAATTTTTAAAAATTATATTCAATTTTTTTTCAACTGGTGAGATAAGATTTGGAATTATGTTCGAGACGGGTGGTATGCCTTCAAGTCATTCCGCCTTAATAACTGGTGCTACATCTGGTATAGGTTATGAATTGGGATTTGATAGCTCAATATTCGCATTATCAGTTGCTGTAGCTCTAATAGTTATGTATGACGCTAGTGGTGTTCGAAAATCAGCTGGAATTCAAGCTGCAGAAATCAATAAACTATCAAAAAAACTAGACCCTCAATCTGAATTACTTTTAAAAGAAACCCTAGGCCATACAAAAATTGAAGTCATAGTGGGGAGTTTTTTAGGACCATTAATCACTTTGCCTGGAATGTTTTTTTTAGGTTCCCCTCTCAAAATATTTAATTTGATAATAAATTAAGAATTCTTTGAAAAAGTAATTTGGGTGGCATCTATAAAGTTTTTTGCGACTTCTGGAGAACTTGGCAAATGTAAGTGAATCCAACTTGCATGTAATTTTTTATCAAAAAAGCCTTCATTTTTGTATTCGGTATTCCAAGATTTAATTTTCCATGGGGAAGAAAGGTTCTTCTGATGCTCAGCTTTTCCTAAATCAAGTTCAGATAAATTATTTTCGATATCCCAATAATGAAATTCATGTCCTCTAATTAATTGATTTTGTTTAATGATTGGAGTATCTTTTAAACCCTCAATATATCTATAACCTACTGAAAGTTTACTTTTTCTTGATCTAAAAGGCAGAATGCCACTCATTTTATGATTATTACCATTTTTGTCTTTTATAAAGTCTCCTAAAATCATCATCCCTCCACACTCAGCATATATAAATCCATTTTTGCGGAATTTCCTTAACGAATTTAAGCTTTTTGTAGAGTTACTTATATGATCAGCATATTTTTCAGGGAACCCCCCAGGAATAATTAAAGAAGAAGCCTCATTAGGTATTTCTTCATCATCATAAACACTCCATGAAATCAATGGAATGCCTATTTCACTCAAAAACTCCTTAGTTTCAGGGTATTGAAAGTGAAAGATTTTATCTTCTGCAATTGCGATAGGTTTACTTTTGTCTATTTTTAAATCTTTAAAATTGAAAGAATTAAACACTTTCTTTTGAGGAGATTTCAGAAATTTAATAAGAGAAAAAACATCAAGATTTCTTTCGGCGAAATTTGCAAAATATTCAACATCAATTTTTTTTCCATTATCCATTGGAGATATCAAACCTAAATTAGCTTTGTTTAAAGTTATTTTTGAATCAGATGGTAAAAAACCAAGAATTTCGATACCTTCATTTTTAAAAACTTCTTTAATTAATTTCTTATGTCTATCTGAATTAACGTTGTTAAATATAATTCCTGCAATTGACAACTCACTATCGAAATCTCTAAAACCTCGAATAGTCGCCAAAAGAGAGGCTACTTGACCTCTAGCATTAACAATAAAAATTATAGGAGCATTGAGAAGCTTAGAGATATTTGCTGTACTGGAATAGGTTGTTGACCCTAGTCCATCAAAAAGGCCCATTGCTCCTTCAATTAACGAGAATTCATATTTCAAAGAATGTTTAAAAAAACTTTCTTGAACCCATTCCTCACCACTTAAAAAAATATCTAAATTCCTGCAAATAGGTTGGCCAATTGAGCTAAGTTGTTGTTGATCAAGATAATCTGGGCCAACCTTAAAAGTTTGTATCTTTATACCTTTTGAGAACGCCCAACAAGATAGCAAAAGAGATAAGGTAGTTTTCCCGCTATCAGTTGAAGGAGAAGATATTACACAAGGCATCTATTAGTTATTCAAACCATTAAATATTTGAAGAGCTATTTTAATAGAATTTTCAAAAAGAGGACTGGTATTACCTCTACTACTTCCCAATAATTTACTAACATCGTACTCTGATGTAGAAAAAGAATTTGGAACAACTTGTTCTATTAATTCCATATTAGCCATTCCCCCTGCTTCAAGTCTCATACATTCCACTGACTCACAGCCAAGTATTACACAAGTGTTATTTTTTTGAACCTCACTAATTTTTGAAATCAGCCTCAATCCAATAACTTGTCCTAAATGAATACTTGGATTTCCCAAAGGTAAGGGATTAATTGATGTAGAAATTATTTCGCCATTAATTCTTTCAAACTCTATTTTTGTTGATTCTGTATCCCTTTCAACTCTTAGAAAAGACCAACCAAGTTTATCGCTAATCCATGAAATCAAGAACAACGCTTGAATCAAATGATCTCCTGCTATATCAATGTCAATATCAGTAATATGATCTAAAATTGGTCTCCTTGAAGGCGGATCAAAAATCATTGCCAATGATTCCCTCCAATTTTTTAATCTAACCCAATTCAAATCATTAATAGCTTTATTTGAATTACTTAATTGATCTAAAACTTTTAAACATCTTTGAGGCGATCCAAGAGCGGTGTCAATTATTAATCTTAGACCATTATCAGTAAAATATTCGAAGATTTCAGGCGACTCATCCAAGCTTCCATTCCACCACAACCATGAAGGTAATTCATCAATAGATAATTCATCAATTATTTTTAATCCTGTATTAGATATTGAGGCCGAGCTCCCTCTAATAACAACTAAATCCCCGCAAATAGGTTGCATAGCTGGGGTATCACTTAATGGACAGTAAGCGGATACAAAAGTTTTGATATCTGAATTTTTATTTAATGTTGGCGCTAGAGTTATTAATCTTCTTGGATTCAATGTACTTATCGTTGATTCAAAAAATTGTCCCCTAAAATCTTCAATGTCTTTATTAGATAAATTTTCCTTCAACAAATTCAATAATTCTTCACTATTAAGTGAAGTAGTGATAGGAAGTCCTTGATCTAATATAAATTTTTTAGCAACTGCAATTATCTCTGAACTTAAATTTCCAGTAATTGGTCCATTTACTAATCCTTTTTGAACCAAACATTGTTCTAGCCAAGCAGGCTGCCAGACCATTAATGCGAAAGTATTAGCTCCACTATTATCTTTATCTTCTGAAATCCATAATTTATTAAGGTAATTAGAAATTTCCTGATAAGGAAGCTCTAAAGGGGTTTGTAGTGTAAGTTGAGGTTTCATTTTTAGGGTCTACGCCAGAAAATATTATCTTTTGAAATTAATTGATCTGACTCAGGAGGTCCCCATGTCATAGATTCATAATTATAAATAGGTAACTTCCAAGGAGAATTATCCATCAATTCTATTAATGGCGTGTAAAGTTTCCAGGCTGCCTCTACCTCATCACTTCGAGTAAATAATGTTGGGTCAGAAAGCATTGCATCAGCTAATAATCTTACATAGCCTTCATCTGAGGGTTCTCCAAATGATTCATCATAAGAAAATTCCATCTCAACGGGTCTTGATTTCATTCCGGAACCAGGAGATTTTACCTCAAATTTAAACGTAGCACCTTCATTCGGCTGAATTCTAAGGACAAGTTGATTTGGGGCAGGATTTATTATTGTTGATTCAAATAAATGAACAGGAACGTCTTTAAAAGTCAAGACTATTTCTCCAAGTCTTTTAGGTAGTCTTTTACCTGTTCTCAAATAAAAAGGAACCCCTTGCCAACGCCAGTTATCCACGAAAACTTTTGTCGCAATATAAGTTTCTGTTGTGCTGTTACTATTAACACCATCTTCCTGCCTATATCCTTTGAGTCGATTTGAAATATTTCCGCCCTCTCCGTATTGACCTCTAATGCAACAATTCCACGGTTCATTTTCGTCAGCAAGTTTTGAAGCTTGAAGAACCTTAGCTTTTTCATTTCTTATTGCTTCTGGTTCAAACTTTCCAGGAGGTTCCATAGCAGTAACAGCAAGCATTTGAGTCATATGATTTTGAAGCATATCCCTTAAGGCACCAGAGCTCTCGTAATAACCTGCTCTATCTTCAACACCAACTGTTTCAGATGAAGTAATTTGAACACTTGATATATAATTTCTGTTCCAGATTGGTTCAAAAATAGTGTTAGCAAACCTCAAAACAAGAATATTCTGAACTGTCTCTTTACCTAAATAATGATCAATCCTATATATCTGACTTTCTTCAGCGCAACTTTGAACGATCTTATTCAATTTTTTTGCACTTGAATAATCTCTTCCAAAAGGTTTTTCTATTACTAAACGACTTTTCTTAGGATCATCTAAAAGGCCAGCCTCTTTTAGAGCTTTACATCCACTTGCATAGAAATTCGGAGATACTGATAAATAAAATGTTCTGTTACCATGAGTAGCTTGTGTTTTATCAATTTCATTTAATCTTCTAGAAAGTCTTACGACATGATCACTTTGTTGTAGATCAACTGGTTCATAGAAAAGATAATTAGAAAATTGTTCCCACTCCCTTTCTTTACAAGATATTTGATTTGATAACTTTACTTTCATCTTTTCTCTAAACTCATTATCAGTCCAAGGTCTTCTCGCACAACCAACTATTCCAAATTCACTAGGAATTCTTCTTTGCAAATAGAGTTCAAATAAGGCAGGTATTAATTTTCTATGAGTAAGGTCTCCACTAGCGCCAAAAATTACTAAACATTGTGGAGATATAACTCTTTCCTGCCGTAAACCTAGTCTTAGAGGATTACTTAAAGTTGAAGGCATATTTTTAGTATTCTTTATTTAAAATCCTCTTTTTTTCAAATATTAGCCACATATTGTGTCTAAACCAAAAAGTATTTAGTATGTGAAACTTAAATCTAAATATCAAAGATTTAGTAAGTTTCTACGTGCCATCTTCCTGCTTTTTTTAGTTGAGGTCTTAATTCTGACCAATTCAATCCTTTTTCTTCTGCTGCCTTAGTCATAGCTTCATCTATTCCAGGTTCCATACCCTTTAATCCACAAAGATATATATGTGTCTTTTCATCTTCAATCATATTAAAAAGTTCATTCGCTGACTCTAAAACTCTGTCTTGAATGTACATTCTTCCGCCTTTTGTATTTTGCTGCTCGCGACTAATAGCTTTTGTATATTTAAAATTATCTGGATTCTCAGCAATGTATCTTTGAAGATCTTCTTCATATAACAAATTAGCTGATTTTGGAGCACCCATAAATAACCAAGCTTTACCCTTGAAATTCCATTTATTTTTTTCTTTTTCAGTTGGTTCGAACATTCTTCTTAAATAAGCCCTCATTGGAGCTATTCCAGTTCCAGTGGCTAACATAACAATGTTTGCGTCTTCTTCATCAGGGAGAAGCATTTCTTTACCAACAGGACCTGTTATTTTTACTTTATCTCCAGGTTTAATATCACATAAGTAAGTAGAGCAGACACCATTTATGGTTTCACCATCTTTTTCATACTGAAGCTGTCTTACACATAGAGAAACTGTATTTCCATTAAAGTCATCACCGTGTCTAGTGCTAGCTATTGAGTATAGTCTTAATTTATGAGGTTTTCCATTAGCATCCTCACCAGCAGGCATGATCCCAATACTTTGACCTTCTACATAATTTAAAAATGGATCACTATTTTTAAGGTCGAAAGTTATGTGATTAACTCTACCAATTGCTCCTTCTTTAAGAAGACTATAGTTTTCAATAACTGTTCCCTCATATGGTGTTTTAGGACGATAAATATTGACTGGAACATCTGCATGTTTTTTCTTAACTATTTTTGGAGCTTCTGTTTTTGGAGCTTCTGTTTTTGGAGCTTCTATTTTTGAAACGGCGACTTTTTTAGGTTCCACAGCTTTTGACTCAGGTTTTTTTGTTTTTGCCTCTTCAACAAATTTTAAAGCTCTTTTATTAAAAGTAGTGAGTATAAAATAAAAAACAGCTATTACCACTGGTATATGAGCTAATCCCCCTGCGATTACTTTTGCTTGTGAATACATTGTTTAAATTTCTTTAATAAAAGATTATCAATTTGTAGTTTAATTTGTAGTGATTTTACAAAAATGGTTACGTTTTGAGATCGGAATAAATAGATGAAATTATTTTTATTTTTCAGTATTTGTTGTTTTTATCTGTATAGTGACACAGAAATAATTTTTTCTAATTAAAAATTCATTGTATGAATAATCCTCAAGAATCAATGAATCATTACAAAGAAAACGATTTCAGGACAATTGAGCAGACGATGGAAAAGCTTTCTGGCGGAACAAGACGACTAGCAGCTCAACTTACAACTTCTGCAAGTTTAGATTCTTTGTGGAGTGTTTTAACAGATTATGATCGACTAAATCTTTATATCCCAAATCTTTTATCGAGCAAAAAAATATTCCAGAAGGGAAATAATGTGCACCTTAAACAAGTTGGGGCTCAGGATTTCCTTGGTATAAAATTTTCAGCTGAAGTAACTATAGACTTATATGAAGATAAGGAACTTGGCCTCTTAAAATTTAATTTGATAAAAGGAGATTTCAGAAAATTTGAAGGTAGTTGGAGAATACAAAATATTAAAAATACTTCAAAAAATTCATTAATTTACGATCTTACTGTTCAAGGTTGTCAGTGGATGCCAATAGGAATGATAGAGAAAAGGCTGAAAAAGGATCTTTCTGAAAATTTAATTGCCGTAGATAGGCAAGCAAAATCTTCAAAAAGAGAGTTATAAATTTAAAGTAATAGCCCCAAGGGGATTCGAACCCCTGTCGCCTCCGTGAAAGGGAGGTGTCCTAGGCCTCTAGACGATGGGGCCAGGAAATAAGCATAACAGCTTTATTAAAAACTAAGAGTAAGGCTAACCTTTCGTCAAGTATTGTTGCTCTTTGTTTTGTCCTTGCCATACAGGAACTGTGAAATGGAAGCAGGAACCTTCACCAATTTCAGATACGACCCATATTCTTCCTCCATGGACTTGCACTATTCTCCTACATACTGATAACCCTATGCCAAATCCTGAAGTTCCTTCAGAAGTCTGAGGAAGTCTAACCCTATCTAGAAAAATTCTTTTTTGTTCGCTCAAAGGAATACCTGCACCTTTGTCACAAATTGTTATTTCTACCCATTGATTTGTCTTATGTATCATAGTGATTTTTATAGATCCAGAGTCATTAGAAAATTTAATAGCATTTTCAATTAAATTTAAAAATACTTGCCTCATTCTTCTTTGATCTGCAAATACGCTTGGCAGATCAGATGGAATATCAGTATCAATTTCAATGTTCCTTAATCTCCAGAATTTTTCTAATTCGAGTATTACTTCAGCACTAATATTACCTAAATCAATTTTCTGGGGATTAAATAACGCTTCCCATTTAGTTGTGCCAACCTCCAAAAGATCCTGAGATAAGAGTTCAATCTCTTCAAGACGTCTTTTAATTACCTCCTGTAATTTTGAAATATCTATTTGTCCAAGTTTTTGACTTTGAACAGCCAAAGTTGCAGCAGTTAAAGGTGTTCTTAATTCATGCGCGACCATTCTTAATAATCTTTCCTGAGATTCTATTCTTTTTGTCAATGTCTCATTTTCTTGTCTTAAAACAAGAAGTTCGTCCTCCAATAGAAATTCTTTTTGAGTTCTTATTGAATCAATTTTGGATGGCTGCAAATTAATACCAAGATTTTTAGTTAAGCCTTCCTGTGACCACCTGGGCAACCATTTTTGCAACTGAGAGAAAATATTACTTCCAGCAAATATTTGCTTTGGAGCTGGGGAAACCTTTATAAGAGCAGGAATAGCGACTAATCTATGTAATTCAAGTAATTCTGGCTGCTCAGTGGGTTCAGAGATCTGAAGAGATATTTCAAATTCACAATCATCTGATTCTAAATAAGCTATCAGGGACTTAATATCATTACTAGAAAGTTGATTTCTAGCTGCCACAAGTATTAATTTTAGCTCTTTTTTATCATTCAAATGAATTCCTCGGAAGTGTTGAAAAGCTGTTAATCCTTATAAACACCTTAAGATATTTATTTTTATTTTACAGATAGGCTATTAAATAAATAGGGCTTATTTATAAATGGTTGCTATTAATCCAAAGAAAAATTTACATTTTGGTGAAAACCCTCCTGAAATCAATTTAAATAGTAATTTAAAAAGGTGGTTTTCCAGGAATATTGGATTGTGGAAATCTAATAGAACGTATTTTCTCGATGAAGCACGAAAAACTTATAATTTAAGTATGAATATAAATATTCAAGCTCTTGAGAGTAAATCCGAGTGGGAGTCGCATTATAAATTTACTTGGTATCCAGAAAAAAAATATAATTTCTTTGACGAGAATCCCCAGTATAAAGAACGAGGAGAAATGCTTGCATTTTTAAAAGGCCATCAACTTAAGAGGGAAAATTTTTATTTAAGCAATGATGAAGGTATTTCAAATATTAGGCAAGTCGACGAACATGAAATGATTTTTGAATCTTCTTACGAAGATTGGTATATACTGGAACATACAAGGCTTGTAGATTCTGACAATTATAGATTTAGGGTTATATATTCATGGAATA
>QCEQ01000014.1 GCA_003278525.1 Prochlorococcus sp. AG-355-P16
TTGCAACTGTCGCAGAGAAATTAAATAAAAGATTTTTAGGTCAAGTAAGATTCGTTAATTACTCTGGCAGTGGGATTGAAACAACTTTTACCCAAGGAGAGGATGGCGCCTTAAAAGCTTTAATTCCATTAATGGAGTCATCAAATGAGGAAAAATTATTATTAGTAGGGACTCTCGCAAATAATGTAGAGGATAGGTTTAAAAAGATTTTTAGAAATTTAGGGATTTCAAATATTGAGAGCTTTCCACCACGGCAATCAACAGAATTACCAAAGATTGGCAAAAATACAAAAGTATTATTAACTCAGCCTTATTTAAGTGACACGGTAAGAGACCTCAAACATCGAGGTTGTGAAATAATTTCAGCTCCATTTCCTCTAGGTATCGAAGGCAGTACAAAATGGTTTTTAGCTGCTGCCAAAGCTTTCAAAATTAGTGAACTTAAAGTTCATGAAATTATTTCGCCTTTAATCAACAGAGCAAAACTTGCTCTTGATTCACACAAAGAAATACTTAAGGGGAAAAGATTATTTCTTCTTCCTGAATCGCAACTAGAGATATCTTTGGCAAGATTCTTGCATAATGAATGCGAAATGGATCTTATAGAGGTAGGCACTCCTTACCTAAATAAGAATTTAATGAAAGAGGAGATTAATTTATTACCTGATAATACAAAAATTGTTGAAGGGCAACATGTAGAAAAACAGTTAGATCGAGTGAGAAAATCTAATCCAGACTTAGTAGTTTGTGGCATGGGTTTAGCTAACCCACTTGAGGCGGAGGGGATTAGTACTAAGTGGTCAATAGAAATGGTATTCAGTCCAATTCATGGAATTGATCAAGCCGCAGATTTGGCTGGTCTCTTCTCCAAACCTTTAAAAAGAAATCAAATACTAACTTCAAAAACTTTAGTAACGCATTAAAAACTATGGAATTAACTCTTTGGACTTATGAAGGACCGCCACATATTGGTGCTATGAGAATTGCCTCGTCAATGAAAGACATTCATTATGTGCTTCATGCCCCCCAAGGAGATACATATGCAGATCTTCTCTTTACCATGATCGAGAGGAGGGGGCAAAGGCCTCCAGTAACTTATACAACTTTTCAGGCTAGAGACCTTGGAGGCGATACAGCAGAATTAGTGAAGAAAAATATTAAGGAAGCGGTTGAACGATTCAAACCCAAAACTCTTTTAGTCGGAGAAAGTTGTACAGCAGAACTTATTCAAGACCAACCTGGAGCACTTGCGAAAGGGATGGGGTTTGATATGCCGATTGTTAACCTTGAATTACCTGCTTATAGCAAGAAAGAAAATTGGGGGGCCTCAGAAACCTTTTATCAACTAACAAGAACCCTTTTAAAAGAAAAAGTAAGTTCTTCAGACAAAATAAATCCCCTCAGGTGGAAGGAATTAGGTAGGAGACCAAAAGTTAATATACTTGGCCCTTCATTACTAGGATTTAGATGCAGAGATGATGTAATCGAAATTCAACGCATACTTTCGGAACAAGGTATAGATACAAACGTAGTTGCTCCTTTAGGTGCTAGTCCTGATGATATTGAAAGACTAATTGATGCGGATATAAATATCTGTCTTTATCAAGAAATTGCTGAAGCTTCATGTGAATGGCTTAAACGGAACTTTGGAATGGAATATACGAAGACTATTCCTATTGGAATAAAAAATACAATTGAATTTATAAATGAAGTTCATGAGAAATTAGATCTTCCTCTAACGAATAAGGAAGAATTAGAAAATAAATCAAAACTTCCTTGGTACTCAAAATCAGTTGACTCTAATTATCTAACTGGTAAAAGAGTTTTTATTTTTGGTGATGGAACACATGCAATTGCAGCAGCCAAAATTGCTAAGGAAGAATTGGGTTTTGAAGTAGTGGGTCTTGGAACATACAGCAGGGAGATGGCCAGGCATGTAAGAGCTACTGCAAAAGATCTTAATATAGAAGCTCTGATAACTAACAATTATCTAGAAGTGGAAGATGCCATGAAAAAGGCCGCCCCTGAACTAGTTTTAGGGACCCAAATGGAAAGACATAGTGCAAAAAGACTCGGCATTCCATGCTCAGTAATTAGTACACCAATGCATGTTCAAGATGTTCCTGCAAGATATAGCCCTCAAATGGGATGGGAAGGAGCAAATGTGATTTTTGATGACTGGGTACATCCCCTAATGATGGGCTTAGAAGAGCATCTTATTGATATGTTCAAACATGACTTTGAGTTTGTTGATGGTCATCAAAGCCATTTAGGACATACAGCGACAAGCACAAATAACAATTTAAATTCTGACGAGAAAAAAGAAAAAAATAGTCAAGAAGGAATTATCTGGACTGAATCTGGTAGAGCTGAATTAACAAAAGTTCCATTTTTTGTAAGAGGGAAAGTTAAAACAAATACTGAAAAATATGCAATCTTGAGAGGAATTCCAGAGATAAGCGATGAAACTCTTTACGATGCCAAAGCATATTTCAGTTGATTTTTACTAATAAAATATAATTAAGTCATGAGTATTTTCACTCATAATCTAATAGATTTAATCCTAAAAGTTCAGTTATAAGAACATATTTCACACTTTTAATACAATTAAATACATATTTGTTTAGAAATATATTTCATGTGTATTTGCGCTGCAAGAATATAAATAATAATGTGTTTTAAGCTTTAAATGACAAGTACTATAAATAGACCTCTTGATGGAGAAGGAAGTGTTCAAGTAAAGCAAGATCCAAAAATAAATATTGAGGAAGGGGCTTTAGTTATTGCCGTCTATGGGAAGGGTGGCATCGGAAAATCAACTACATCATCAAACCTTTCTGCAGCATTCTCAAAATTAGGTAAAAAGGTTCTACAAATTGGATGTGATCCGAAACACGATAGCACTTTCACTTTGACGCACAAAATGGTTCCTACAGTTATAGATATTCTCGAAGAGGTGGATTTTCATAGTGAAGAATTGAGGCCAACAGATTTCATGTTTGAAGGTTTTAATGGCGTAATGTGCGTTGAAAGTGGAGGTCCTCCTGCTGGGACAGGATGCGGGGGTTATGTAACCGGTCAGACAGTTAAACTATTAAAAGAACATCATTTATTAGAAGATACTGACGTCGTTATTTTTGATGTCCTAGGAGACGTCGTTTGCGGAGGATTTGCAGCTCCATTGCAACATGCAAATTATTGTCTAATTGTTACTGCTAATGACTTCGATTCAATATTCGCTATGAATAGAATTGTCTCTGCAATTAAAGCAAAAGCAAAAAATTATAAAGTCAGATTAGGTGGGGTAGTCGCAAATAGATCAAAAGAAACAGATCAAATTGATAAATTCAATGAAAGAACAGGTTTAAAAACTATGGCCCACTTTAAAGATGTCGACGCCATTAGAAGATCAAGACTAAAAAAATGCACCATTTTTGAAATGGAACCTACTGAAGATGTTATTGAAGTTCAAAATGAATATTTATCTCTTGCCAAAAATATGCTCGAAAACATAGAACCTTTAGAAGGTAATCCACTTAAAGATAGAGAAATTTTTGATTTATTAGGATTTGATTAGTCTAAATTAATCTAATCCAACCAATTGGCGTGTTAAATCATATGTTTGTTGAGAGGTCTTCGTATCAATTATTCTTTTTGACAACTTTTGAGAAAAAGCTTTTCTACCAGTCTTCTGACGATTTCCCCAGCTCCAATGGACTGATGATTTAGCAAATTCTTTATAAGTTGCCACTTTAGCGACTCTCTCTCCTGCCAGTCTTTGTGAAACATATCCTTTTGTTATGAATTTTTGAAATATCGGAAAAAGGAATCTAAATAACCAAGGTGTATCTCTAAAAAGTTTTGTATCAGCAACACATCCAGGATATAGAGAATTTACAATAATCTTCTCTGCAGGATATCTCTTTGATAATTCCTGAACGGTCACCATGTTGCAAAGTTTACTATCCTTATAAGCCTTACCAGGTTTAAATTTCTTTCCATTCGCCATACTTATTGGAGATAAAAAACCATTTTTGAATCCAGATAAATCTCCCAAATCAGCTGGGGCAGGAATGGGAATCCTTCCTCCAAGTTCTGAATAATTAGCCGTAACAGTCCCTAATACTGTAATTCTTGGCTTAAATACAGTTGATTTGCCATTTAATACAATTTCTCTTTCAGAAGATAAAATATTTTCCATAAGTAGGTTTATCATAAGAAAATGCCCAAAATGATTTACTGCCATAGAGTTTTCAAACCCCTGAGCAGACCTTTCAGGTCTCTTTAGTCTCGGCTTATAAACTGCTGCATTACAAATAAGAGAATTTATTGGCTTCTTAAATCTTTCTAATATTTCATCGCAACCTTTTCTCACATCATTCAAGTTAGAAAGATCTATTTCTATAAAGTGAACATTTTCAACTTCCTCTTTTGTCAAGAATTCCTCAGCTATTTTTATAGCTCTTTTATTTGATCGATTAACTGCTATAACCTCCCATCCAAATCTTAAAAGAGGTTTTAGAGTATTTAATCCAACGCCTGAAGTTGTTCCTGTTATTAGGACTAAACCCTTAATGTTCTTACTCACTAGCAAAAAAGTTAATTGAAAAATGAAAAGTAGGATGATTCAAGATCATCCTTATCAACGCCATATTACTCTGATAATGTCCCTAGAAATTATTTGATCCTGATCCTTCATAAATCTTTGCTCACCTTCAGAAGAGAATAAATCATCAAACTTATCTGTTAAAAGATTAAATCTATATTTTTCATATAAAAATGATTCTTCAATTTCCCTTAATCTGGTCAACCTTACTTTAGAACTATAGCCAAGCTTAATCAGGCTTATTATTGCTAAAAGGGAAAAGCTAATTTTTATAATTAAAAAAATCAATGATACAAAATTATCCTGTTTCTGTTGTCTTTTTAAAAATACAGACCCAAAATATTTTTTGATGAAAATACTATTTTTATAAAAAGATTTTGACAAATTAAGTACTTGATATTTTTACTGAATAAATCAATTCAGTCTTACTTTATTATTACCTGATAAATTTTAAATTTTCTAATAAACTTTAGTTCCTACCTAAACTAATTCCTAGTCTTAATGCTAAAACTCCTGCATGCATAACAACTATGAGGCTTAATGCAATAAGGTTTATTGTTTGAGTTGGCTCCATGGAAAAAAAAATTATTTTCTATATTCTCCACCGAAAAGAGAAGATTTGAAACACTATTACAAAATGATGTTACGTAATTAACAAATTGAAAGAAAAAATTTATTGAAAATTATCATAAATAAACCGACAAAGTTAATTTTGGGAATTGAAAATCAGGCTTTAATTTTTTCAACAAATAATTTACCTGGATTTGATCAAATGGCTTTAGATTTAAATTCTTTAGATCAGACAATTTCGAATCCCGAAATAATTCTCACATTGAGGTTCTACTATTGGACTGGGGATTGGCTATCAATTGGATTTCACCAAAAGGAAATTCCTCTTCACTGGAAAAATTTATTATCAAATGGGGAAATTAATATTGTTAGACGTCCCTCTGGAGGGGGAGCTGTTTTGCATTCAGGAGGCATAACGTATTCATTAACATTCAAAAAAACTTACTATAAAGTCTTCAGTTATGAAATGGTTAATAATTGGTTAATTAAAAGTTTTGGAGAATTAGGTCTAAACTTACAATATGGTAATTTACGAAAATCAAGTATTAAAACGAATTGTTTTGGGACTTCATTAATTTCCGATTTAGTTGATCAGGATGGGTTTAAGAGAATAGGTAGTGCTCAATTTCGTAAAAAAGGTGCATTCCTTCAACATGGAGAAATTCAAACAAATCCTTCAAGAGATTTGTGGTACAAATTATTCAAAGAAGAAGCTCCACCAAAAATAAATTTAAAACTAACAAATGATGAAATAGTTCAACATTTGAGAAATTCATTCCTGGAAAATAATTCAAATATAAATTTCAAAAATGTTGCCATAGATAATAAAAAATAGAAATTTTTAATGGAAAGAATTATTAAAGATCTCCTTTCTGCTTCATTGAATTAATTATTCTAGGCAATTCAATTCCTAAGGGATAATTATTTTTAAAGTTTAATTTGTTTACAATATCCGAAGGCAAATTAAAACCTAATTTATTTAAGACAAAGTTTCCAATTTTTGACCTATCAATAATCCCCAAAGGGATATTTGCAGCATTTAGAACCAATAAAAAACCTTCATTTGTTTCTTCAAGTCTTTCTATAGTTCTCCATAATTTATCGTTATAAGATACACTTTCAAAACTATCGATTGGTTTCTTAAAATCTCCAACAAAGTTTTGTTCCCATTTTTTTAAGGAAACAGTTTTTAAAATATTCTCATCAATAAAACCGGTCCATCTACCATTATTCGTAACAAAAAAATATTTATCCGATGCATCCTTCTTATTTTTTATTAACTTATTAAATTCTGAGAAATTTGAATCGTATTCAATTTTCCTCAAAGGTTTTAATTTGATCTCAGAAACTTTACTAAATTTAAGTATGTTTTCAATTTTTAAAAATTGACTTTCAGATTTTGAAGAATTAATTCCAAACAAACCCAAAAAAGAAAGAATAAAACCAAAATAAAAGTTAAATCTAAATAAACAAATTATCCCAAAAAATAAAACAAAAAAAGATAATAATAAATTTACTTTATTGAGGAAATTTCTTCCTTTATTTTTACTCCCTGAGAAATGCCAAATAATACTTTTTAATAAATTCCCTCCATCTAAAGAACCAATTGGAATCAAATTTAAGAAGCCTAAGAATAAATTAAATATACCTACTCTTGAAATTACATTAACTGCTATTTGTTCCTGAGATGCACTGTTATTACTAATTAAAAGTAAGATAGATGCTGTAGCGAAACATAAAAGAGGTCTTACAATTGCAATTTTTATATTACCTAAAGCAGTTTGACAATACTTATCTATTTGTAAAATTGCTCCTAAAAAATAAAAAGTAATTTTTTTTATTTTTACACCCTGATTAAGTGAAACAAAAGTATGAAAAACCTCATGAAAAATAATTGAAGATAATAAGAAAAAAGAAGTTAAAAACCCTATAATCCAAGCTTCTTTATTATTGTAGATATCGCCAGAAGATAAATTGACCTGATTACTTATACTCCATGAGAATAAAAAGAGAATAACAAACCAATAGGGATGAATTTTAAAGGGAATTCCCCATATTTTAAAAATTTGCCGACTTCTCAAAAATAATCTCCGCTATATTTAGCAATAATATTAATCTTACATGCAGTATAATGATATGCCCAAGACTAATCCTTTAGTTAAAATCTGTGGACTAACTTCTGAAGAACAAGCTCTTCAAGTTGCTAAATTAGGAGCTAATGCCATTGGCATTATTTCGGTTGAAGAGTCGCCAAGGTATGTATCAGCTGAAATTAAGAAAAAAATATTTAAAACCCTAGAAAACTTTTATCCAAAAATCGATAGAGTAACTGTTGTGCAAAATTGTCCTATAGATTTAATTATCCAAAACTTCTTAGGCAACCCAAGTGAAACTATCATTCAATTACATGGAGATGAAGATATTGATTATTGCAAAGAAATAAGGAAAAAAATTCCCTATATTGGCCTATGGAAGGCTTTCAGAATAAAAACGGAAAAGGACATAGATAAAATAAAACCTTTTGAAGATTTTGTAGATGCGATACTACTTGATTCTTGGAATAAAGAAACATATGGAGGTTCAGGGAAAAAAATAAATTCTATTTATTTAAAGAATTTGCAATTTAGCAAACCATGGTTGTTGGCAGGTGGAATATCAATTGAATGGATTGATGAAATCCTTACTGACTTAAAACCAGATGGCTTAGATATTTCTAGTAGTATTGAAATATCTCCAGGTTTAAAAGATATAAAAAAAACAGAGGATCTTTTTAAGTTGTTAAAAAGATTTTAGTAATTATTAGTAGCGGACTGCTGTTTTACAAGCTCAAAAAATTCTTGTTTTAAACTTAAATCGTGTCTAAAATCGCCTCTCACAACAGAATTAATCATGCTTGTATTAGGTTCTTTGACTCCCCTCCACTTCATACAATAATGTTGGGCCTTTACAATAATGCCTAAACCTTTAGGTTCGCAAAGTTTTTCAATTTCATCTGCGAGGATCATTACAGCTTCTTCCTGAATATGAGGTCTTGAAAAAACCCAATCAGCAACTCTCGCAAATTTTGAAAGTCCTATGACTTTATTTCCAGGTTTTATACCTATCCAACACTCTCCTAGAATTGGTACTAAGTGATGTGAACATGCAGATCTGACCGAAATTGGACCAACTGTATAAATTTCATCAAGATTCTTGTCATTAGGAAAACTCGTAACTTTAGGTTGTTCATGATATCTGCCTTTAAAAACTTCATTTAGATACATTTTTGAAACTCTCTCAGCAGTTTCTTGAGTATTATGATCATTCTCAACATCGATTACGAGGGACTTTAGTAGGTCTTTAACTCTTGAGGCCACTTCTTTTTCTAAAATTTCTAATTCACCAGGATTTATAAAATCAGAAATATTATCGTTTGCACTAAATCTCGTACCAGAATTCTTAATTCTATCTCTTATAATTTCAGAAATTAATTTATTAGTAATCTGGTCGTCAAAGTTTCTAATATTATCGTTGGGTAATGTAGAGGTCATAAAATTCTAAACAGAAAATTGTATGCAACTTAATTAACTGTATCTTCCAAGAGCTTAATTGCTCATATACTATATCACATTCTCTTGTTCAATCGGGTTCCAATAGTACTAAAAAAAATCACTGTTTTAAGATTAATCAAATAAACAGAATGTTTAAAAGGCTCCGCCAGAAGGCATCAAAGTCAAGTCTTCGATCAATTGTGATTGAGGTTTATTAGCCATGTAGAGAATAGTTTCTGATACCTCTTTTGAGGAGAGCATAGAAGTTCTATCGAAATCAGAATTGATTGATTCGGAGTCCCAAAGAGGAGTATTGACTGAACCAAGAGTTATTGTGCAAGCTCTTATTGAATTAGATCTCTCCTCCTCCCTCAAGCATTTAGTAAACATAGCTAATGCAGATTTTGAAACACAATAAGCTCCCCATTGGGGGAATGCGTTATAAGAGGCATGACTACTAACATTAATAACTAAACCACCATTTTTTCTCATTTGAGGAATTATTGAACTACAAATTTGAAAAACACTTGTCAGGTTTATTTGAATAGTTTGTTCCCATTGTCCTAATTCCATTTCGAGTAAAGGGCTATTAAACGCGCAACCGGCATTATTTATCAATACTGAAGGGCATCCATATTTCTCAATTGCCTCTTTAACACAATGCTCTATTTCAAGGGTATTAGATAAATCACATTTTACTAGGTTAATTTTTGATTTAGTGGTCAACAGTTCGCTCTTTAGTTTCTCCATTAAATCCATATCCCTAGAGAGTAAAATTAAATCCCAGCCAGCATTGGCAAAAGTAATTGCGGTAGATCTACCAATACCTTTCGTAGCACCCGTTATAAAAGCTAGTTTCAAGTTATTCAGTTTTTTGGGGGATTTCACTATAAATCTCTTCAATATTATTTGCTTCGATAAATTTACCTAAAACCCTGAATTTTTTGTATCTTTCCTCAATTAATTGGTCTTCAGGCATTTGAAGTAGAGCATTCAGGTGTTTCTCAATAGCCTCTTTTAGTGTATTACCAGCATCTAAAGGAGCCCAATTATTCCCACCAGAAGGCTCTGGTAAAACCTCATCTATAATACCTAATTTAAGTAAATCTTTGCCTGTAATTTTAAGTGCTGATGCCGCTTCTGGTGCCTTCGCAGCATCTCTCCACAAAATTGATGCACATGCTTCTGGACTAGCAACCGTGTAAACACTGTGTTCAAACATTAGTAACCTATCGGCGACACCTATTCCAAGTGCACCTCCTGAACCTCCTTCTCCAATGACAGTAGCGACAATGGGAACTTTCAATCCAAACATCTCTCGAAGATTTCTTGCAATTGCTTCACCTTGACCCTGTTCTTCAGCTTTTAAACCAGCATAAGCTCCAGGAGTATCAATGAATGTAAGAATAGGCAAAGCGAATCTATTTGCATGCTGCATTAATCTAAGAGCTTTTCTGTAACCTCCTGGTTTTGCCATCCCAAAATTTCTAACTACATTTTCTTTTGTATCCCTTCCTTTTTGATGCCCTAACATTAACACTGGTCTATTATTTATCGAACCTATCCCCCCAATTAATGCCATATCATCGCCACCATTTCTGTCTCCATGTAATTCGATCCAGTCATCACAAAACATTTGAACAAAGTCCAAAGTACTTGGTCTTTGAGGATGTCTAGCTACCTGAATCTTTTGAGCAGGGGTGAGAGATTTAAATATTTCTTCTCTTCTTCTAGCAGCTAAGGTTTCAAGCTGTAGAAGCTGTTGACTAACATCTACCTCTGAATCTCGAGCTAATTCTTTAATTTGCTCTATCTGCTTTTCAAGTTCAACAAGAGGCTTTTCAAAATCAAGCAGGTAACGTTTAGCCATAATTTAGACAGTTAATACTTTAGGCTGCTTATCAAGTCCAATGGCGGAAAAACCATGCTTTAAAGAGGCTGCTCCAATAAATTCCATCTTTTCAAGGGAAATGTTATTTCTTCCCCAACTAAAGTTTGTATGACACTTTTCAAATTCTAAAATCATAGCTTCTGCAAAGCAAGCAAACATCTCTCGCTGAGGGTTTTGCATTTCCGCAAGCTCCATCATATTCCAACCAATATCATTGAAAAACTCTACTATACCTCCTTTTAAAACATAAATATTTTCACCCTGAAATTTTTCATCAAGATTTTTAGGGTATCCACCATCAATCATTAAACATGGTTTTTTTAAGTTGTTAGTATCAATTTCAATAGTTTTAGGCATACTCGCAACCCACACAACAATATCCGCCTGAGGCAATGCCTCATCCAAACTTGTTATGATGCCACCATCTAATTCTTTTTGTAACAGCGCTAGAGGTTCTTGTTGTCTTGCTACCATAAGAAGTTCTGAAATCCCAGTTTTATTGATAAGCCACCTACAAACAGCGCTACCAATATCACCTGTAGCACCAATTACAGCAACAGTTGCTTTTTTAAGGTCTATCCCAATGCGAGGAGCATTTATTTCTAGTTGCTTACAAATAACCCAGGCGGTATGAGTATTGCCAGTAGTAAACCTTTCCCACTCTAATGAAGTATTTCTAATTTGTTTATGCTGTAGAAGATTAAAATTCTCAAAAATAATAGAAGTAAATCCTCCTAAAGCGGTAATATTAATCCCTTTTTTCTGAGCTAGTTCCATAGCATTTAGTACTTTTCTTCTAGCGGTTTTAAACCTAGAAAGCATTTCAGGAACAAAGCACGAATCTATATAAGAACCTTCAATAGATATTCCGGTTGCACTTTTAACTTCTACATTTTCAACAAGCTGAGGAGGGGCAGTACACCAAACATCCAAGTCACCATCAGCAATATGATCAAAGCCTAGCAACGAGGCTTTTCTTTTTGCATCTTCAAAACTGGTTGAGTGGCCTATTAACCCAAACATTTAAAATTTATAAATGGTTTCTATACGATGTTATGAACAATAGCACAGAGGTAACAACTTAAATAGGTTTAATTAATTATTAAAAGCCTTAAATAATTAGAAATATAATTAGACGATAGCTGCCATAGCCATTCTTGCAATTTCTCTATTATCCAGACCTATTTCCATCAATGTATCTTGATAAGCAATCATAAATTCTTCCATTAATTCTTCTCTGTCCATAGCTAAAACTGATGCGTCATCTGCTACTTCATCTAACATTTTTTTAATTAACGGAAGATTAACCTTATTAGCTTCCATTAATTCATCTTTACAAGTTGATAGATTCTCTTTAAGCCACTCTTGACCGTAATTTAAATGAAGATATTCATCTTTAACAACTCCCTCTGTTATTTTTTTTGCAAACGGATCCGCAACTCTTATGTAGACGTTATAAGCAGAAATTGCAAATGCTTCAATTAAGATGGCTTGTATTAAAAGACATGTTGTTAAATTCCCTTTTTCAAGAGCAACTTGAAAATTACCATGTAATTTAGAAAAGAATTTTTTAGCAAAATCCATATCAGCTACTACACCTAAATTTCTTCCACATGCAGTAAAGCCTTTTTTATGCTTCATTTCCATTCTCGCCAACTTAGTTAATTCCTCTAACTCATTTGGAATTAAAGTTGCTATTGAAATGTAATTATCATGAGCCTCTTGCTCTCCCTCTATAACAATTGCATTTATTCTGCTGTATGCATCCTTATAAGAATCTGTAGTGAAGTCGGGTAAATCTAAAGAAATCGGGTTAATCGATTCTTCAATAGTTTTTTTATTTGATTCTAGAGTTTGCATGTCAGTAATCTTTAGCTCATTATGCATGAATATTACACGATTATAGAGAGTTTATTTAAATATCATGAAAATAGTTTCAATTGTTAAGTCACATTTTTTACTTAAACTGATTTAAGAATAGTTTGGCCAATCTGATTGCATCAGATTCATAATCAATTTGAACCAATGATTAATCAATAATTCCTTTAAATTTTTTCCTAAAGACTCATTTGCTCCTCTACTATCTCCAATAACACCTGATTTACTGAAGTCGTCAGTAAGCCAAGCAGTAGGCGCATTCCCCTCTAGACTCCAGCCTTCTGGGATTTGTCTTTTAATGCCCTCATTAGGGCGTTCATCACCTACTAATTCTGGTTTCAAAGCAAGCATCAAACTTGTTTCAGCTAAAGAGGCATGAAGCCCATTCTCGATCTCAGTTTTTGTTAACAATTCACTTAATCCATTAACACCACTCCATAAAAAACAAGGGAAAACTGCAATCCCTGGTGAGAAACTTCTTAGCTCCCTTGCCGCTGTATTTAGTAGTGAGATTTGACCTCCATGTCCATTTATTAATATCAATCTTTTAAAACCCATTTCAGATAATTGACTTCCGACTTCCTTAATCATTGAGGTTATTAAATTTGAGGAAAGTGAAATTGTCCCAGCAAAACCTTTATGTTCTGGCGAAAACCCCATATATTGAGTTGGGAGTTTTTTTAATGGAATATCGGCAGGTAATAATTTAAAAACTTCGCTAATGATGTCATCAACAAAAATACTATCTGTAGCGAGAGGCAAATGAGGTCCATGTTGCTCAACAGCACCAAATGGCCAAATCACTGTTGATCTTTTTTCTTTTGCAATACTTTCAATTTCTTGCCAATTTAAATATTCAAATTTATTAGATATTGGTTTAAAGTTCATTAATTTTAATTTTGAGTACTAACATTTAGAGTATGTTAATAATAAATTATCCTTATTTTACCTACGATGGGAGCAAGCAATAAAAATGCCCAAGATAATATCCAACCAAAGGGCAATAAAAAACCTCTTCAGGTACTTCATATAAGCAAGAAAGATTCTCAAGAAATCAATAATGAGCAAAACAATTCGCAAGAAGATATAAAAAAAGAAAATATTGCAATTAAACCTCAAATCATTAAAGATAATTCGGTAAAAGAAATTGAGGACAGTAATGAAAAGTCTAAGGATTTTGATATTTATCAACAAGATTTAACTCAACAAGACTTAAATAGACCGCTTAATTTTTCTGAGCAGAATACAGATTTTCAATTAGAAAGAACAGTTGATGAATTCGATTTTGATGAAAGTGCTTTTTTGGAGGCTTTAAATGCAAATGAGCCAATTGGGGCTACTGGAGAAACAATTTCAGGTAAGGTTATAGCAATCGAAAGTGATGGATTATATGTTGACATTGGTGGAAAGGCACCTGGTTATATGCCCAAAAAAGAATGTGGTTTGGGTGTCATAACTAACTTTAAAGAAAAGTTTTCTATAGGCCTTGAAATGGAAGTTTTGGTTATCAAAGAACAAAATGCTGATGGGATGGTAACAGTGAGCGCTCGGGCATTAATTCTCAGGCAAAGTTGGGAGAAAGTATCAAGTTCCGCAAAAAATGGAGAATTAATTAACGTTTTAATTAATGGATTTAACAGAGGTGGACTTACTTGTGATGTAGATGGATTAAGAGGATTTATCCCCAGATCCCAACTTGAAGATGGTCAAGATTATCAATCTTTTGTTGGCAAAAATCTAAAAGTAGCGTTTCTTGAGGTTAATCCAGAATCCAGAAAATTAGTTCTCTCTGAGAAGAAAGCATCATTAGTTTCTAAACTTACAAGTCTAGAATTAGGTCAATTAATTGAAGGTGAAGTTTTAGCTGTAAAACCATATGGCTTTTTTATTGATTTAGGGGGAGCTAGTGGACTTCTTCATCAATCCTCACTAACAAATGGATCGATTCGTTCTTTACGAGAAGTTTTTAGAGAAGGGGAAATTATAAAAGCTTTGATATCTGAAATTGATCTCGAAAAAGGGCGTATTGGTCTCAATACAGCACTCCTGGAAAACTCTGCGGGAGAATTAATTATTGACAAGCAAAAAGTTATGCAAGAAGCCACAGAGAGAGCATTAAAAACTAAAGCACTCTTCGATAAAAAAGAACAAGATAAATGAACATCAACAAAAAAATAGAGTCAAGTCTTAAATTAAAAATTTCAGATTGGGAATTAGACTTTTACTCTAGACCAATTATTGAATCAAACGGAAAAAAAAGGTGGGAGTTAATTATTTGCTCCACAAGAAATTATAAGACAGACGATATTTTTCTTTGGAATAAAAAATGCCCTGCCAATGAAGTTAACTCAGTATGGCTTACAAAATCTCTAAATGAAGCAATAAATGAAGCGAAAAAACAAGGGTGGGAGAAACCTTCAATAGTTCGATTCTGGAGGTCGTCAATGAAATCGATCATTAAAAAATCTCTGGAGGCCCTTAGTATTGAGGCTATTGTAAGTAGGAGAACTTACGATTTATTAGATAGAATCGAATTTCTCGAGAAAGAGATTTATCCAAAGGAAAAGGGTTATGTAAGAGGTGTATTAGCTCCTACTTTTTCTTCTAAAATGGAAAACCCTCCTCAACCTCTGCCAGAAGCAGTGAGGGGCGATGCTCTAACTATCTCTGAAATATCAATTGGTGAATTAAAATCAGCAGAAAATTGGCCTATAGAATTTGGAGATATTTTCCCAATTCAGAAAGATTTAGATGATAATTACTTAGTTCCAGGATTAAGACTTTTTAGCAAAGATAGATCTTTAGCACTTTCTGCATGGTTCAGTTGTTTAGAACCTATTAAATTAGTTATGAATAAGAACCAACTCATACTTGAAGCTTCAGAAGATGATAAGTGGCTGGTAACTGATTTACCAGAAAAAGATGCAAACATTTTGAATACAAAGTTTTTAGATAATAAAAAAAATTCTTTTGGTTATCAATTTATTTCCATACAGTCAACGCCGTATATCGAAAAATTTGCAGGATTCTGGATCTTAAGAGATATTGAATTAATTATATAAATTCAGTTTAGGAGCAGGAACTATTCCTTACAAAGAAATATATTTCTCAAAAGATGAAATTTATATTCAAAACAAAAAATTTGAGTATTATTCATCACCTATTCTTAATCAAAATAATTTCAAACATGCATACTTCACGAAGTCTTGCTCTGAGAAATTTCTTCAATTATTGGGGAATCACTTTAATGAAAATTCTATAAATTGTGTTTCCAATCAAATTCACAGTAATGTGATAGTGTTTGGATCTAATTCGCAAATAGGAACTAGGACTGATGCAGATGGTCTTGTTGGCAATAAATGCAGTCAAAACTTATGGGTTTATACAGCTGATTGTATGCCAATATTTTTTGCAGATAAAAGGACAAGAAATGTAGCAACCTTGCATTGTGGAAGAAAAGGTTTAGAAAAAAAAATAATAAAAAATCTGGTAAAAATTTTCGATACTTTTGGGACATCTAGAGATGACTTACTTGTTGCAATAGGACCAGCGATTTCAAAGGAAAATTATCTAGTTGATAAAATTACTCTCAAAGAATTTTATAGAATGGCCGAAAACAAAAATATAACTGTCAAATTGACTAAAAATAAAAAAGATTTTTGTTTTAATGATTCAAGTCACTTCAGAGAGCAAAACTTAAATCAACTTGATCTTAAAAGATCTGCCTATAGACAACTTTTAAATGAGAACATCCCTCATACAAATATAGACATCTCAAATTTATGCACATACAAATTCAATAATGAATTTTATTCCTGGAGAAGGAGCAAAACAACCTCAAGACAATGGAATCTTATCTGCTCATAAAGATAATTAACTTGGGCAAATTTCACTACTTAAGTTATTAGCGACCAATAATTCCGTCATATCCTTAGTACCTTTAATATTAAAAACTTTGGCTATCAAAACATTTTCTTTGAAACCAAAAGGCTTTATTTTCACTTTGCTCCCCCTTGGGAATTCACTCTTAAGTAGATTAGTTGCTTCTATCTCATCATTTTCATTTACATCTACACAAAATAATCCAATAGTTAAATTTCTATTTTGATCCCCCACCAAAATAGTATTTGAACTTTTAATTTGAAGAATTTCGGCCGAGTTTACTATTACAGGATTAAGAACAATCAAACAGATTATAATTAAAATTTTTGATAATTTTTTCAATTCAGAAGTATCTAAGTTTTTAAAATTATCTTAAAGTTAATTTTTTAAAATGAGGAATTTTAAAAAAATTAGTCTTCACAATTAACATATCCAACCATTTGAGCATTACTTTTACCAGGAGGAACCATTGGATAACAATTTTCACCTCTTCTTACAAGGATATTAATCAAGGCAGGGCCATCATGATCAAGCGCATTATTTAATTCATTCTGTAATTGTTTCCTATCAGAAATTAAATACCCTTTAACTCCAAATGACTCAGCAAGTTTTACAAAATCAGGTTCACCACAACTCATATCAGATGAGGAATATCTTTCATCATAGAAACTTTCCTGCCATTGTCTAACCATCCCTTGCCAGCGATTATTGATAATAATTAATTTAACCTTTAGACCATATTGAGATAAGGTTCCTAATTCTTGAATATTCATTAAGACACTTGCATCTCCTGCAATACAAATTACATCTGAATTAGGTAAGGCTGCTTTTACTCCAATTGCCGCTGGCAATCCAAAACCCATAGTCCCTAAGCCTGCACTACTAATCCATTTTCTTGGAGAATTCCTAAGATATTGAGCAGCCCACATCTGGTGTTGTCCTACATCTGTAGTTATATAAGCTTCTGGTGAAAGTTCCCTCACTTTTAAAAGAACTTCCTGAGGATATATTTCTCCTTCTTTAGGCGGGTCATATAAAGGGTGTTTATGTTTCCAAAAATCAATTTTTTCTAACCAGTTTTTCGTACGACAAGTAAATTTGTTTTTAAGAGATTGTTCATTAATTTTCAGAACAGCTTTTGAAACATCAGAAACAATTGCAACATCTACACGCCTATTTTTATTAACTTCTGCTGGGTCAATATCTATATGAATTACCTTGGCAGTAGGTGCAAAAGTATCTAATTTTCCTGTCACCCTATCATCGAATCTAGCTCCAATAGCAATTAACAAATCGCATTCTGTAACAGCAAAATTTGCATAAGCAGTTCCATGCATTCCTAACATCCCTACTGATAAATTATCTTTTTCATCAAAAGAGCCCTTCCCCATTAAGGTTGTGGTAACTGGTATTTGATAATTCTTAGCCAGAGTTTTGATTTCATCATGAGCCCCTGAAGATATTGCCCCACCTCCTACGTATAGAAGAGGTCTTTCAGAATCTTCTATTAATTTAATTGCTTTATTGATATCGCAATCATTAATTTCTCCATTCCTTTTAAATCCTTTAGGAATAATCTCACCAGGCAAAACTCTTTGGTAATTAAAGAACTCCTGACCTACATCTTTAGGTATATCAATTAAAACAGGTCCAGGTCTTCCAGATGAGGCTATAAAAAAGGCTTCAGAAACTACTTTAGCGATATCCGAAGGGTCTCTTATTACCCATGAATGTTTCACTATAGGAAGAGTTATACCGAAAATATCAGTTTCTTGAAAAGCGTCTGTCCCTATAGCAGGTCTTGGTACTTGACCTGTAACTACAACTAGGGGGACTGAATCCATTTGCGCCGTTGCAATTCCAGTTACCAAATTTGTTGCACCTGGGCCTGAGGTCCCAAAACATACTCCTACTTCACCAGTTGATCTTGCATATCCATCAGCCGCATGCGAACCACCTTGTTCATGTCTAACCATATAATGCTTTAACCAGCCTTCTTGCTCTGCCTTATGAACAGCATCATATATCGGCAGTATGGCGCCTCCTGGATATCCAAATATAACTTTTACCCCATGAATTTTTAAAGAATCCATTAGTGCATCTGCACCAGTTATCCAAACTGGATTTTCATGTTTTAAACTACCCTTTGAAAAGGATCTCGAAGTAAGAGTCACTAAAGAAATTCAATACTTACTGTAAATATTAAACTTAATTAAATACTTTTGCCTCATTTAGAAATGTAATGTCAGAAATATATTCAAAGAAATCTTTCAAGAAAATTTAAAGTTTTCGAATGAAATTAAATTTTTTATTATAAAATTCCTAATTTATGTAGAGGTCCAGAACCCGAAATCAGTTCAATAAAAAGCACAAGAAAAATAATCATTGCAACCCTTCCGTTCCAAACTTCTGAACTATTATTCCAACCCCATTGCCACTTCTCTTGAGGATAAAGTTTAACTTTTTCAGGCAACTGAGAAGCCTCTTCAATATTAACAAGAGGGCCTTCCAAACAGGAAATCACTAGATCACTAAGACCTTCAATAAAAGTAGGGTGAGTATTTAAAGCCTTAACTCTTCGAAAGTTTTTAATACCGGCTTTTTCAGCAATTTCTTTATATTCAATATCAATTTCTTGCAATGTTTCGATATGCTCTCCAACGAAACTTATAGGGACCACAATCAGATCATTAACATTTGACCTTCCAAGATCAGCTAACACTTCTTCTGTATAAGGCTTTAGCCATTCAACGGGACCAACTCTACTTTGATAAGAAAGTGTATGAGGGTTACTATGCCCTAAACATTTTTCAAGCTCATCTATAATTAATAAGGAACAATCTTCAATTTGTTGTTTGTAAGGGTCTCCAGCTTCCTCTACATAACTCTTAGGAACTCCATGAGCAGTAAAAAATATATGGGCTTTTGAAGGTGCTTCACAAAGTGAAATTTGTTCAGAAATTAATTCGACCATTGATTTCAAATAACCTGATTGACTGAACCAACTCCTCACACATCTCATTGGAACCTTCTTAAATTCGTCATCAGAATCTCGCAATTTTTTTAATTCCCTAAAGCTCGAGCCACTGGTACTTATCGAAAAATGTGGATACAAGGGTATTACAACAACTTGATCTATGCCATCTGCTTTCATATCAGCAATTGCTGATTCGGTAAAAGGATGCCAATACCTCATAGCGATATAGGTAGTAGCATTTAACCCTTTATCCCTTAATTTAGATTGTAATTCTCTTGCTTGTTGTTCAGTTATCCTTCTAATAGGGGAACCTCCACCTATAGAAAGGTAGGCCTGTTGCGAAGTAGTACTCCTAAGCGTACTGATTAACCAAGCTAATGGCTTTTGAAAAACAGGGAAAGGCGTCCTGATTATTTCTGGATCAGAAAAAAGATTGTATAAGAATGGGCCTACATCAGTAATGCGTTCAGGCCCTCCTAAATTCATTAGTAAGACGCCTATTCTATCCATTTAAAAATTATGGAGATTGAAAATCAACATTAAAAACGTCATTATATGGTCAATTATATAAGTAAATGAACGTAATTCAGGAAATTAATAACGTCAATGATAAATTTGCTACTCAAGGCAGCAAGCTCAAAATTGAGAAAAGAGGAGAGAAATTAAATATTCGTGGTTCACTACCCTCCAAAGAAGATAAAAATAACTTTAAAATTCAAAGAATATCTCTTGGTTTAAAAGCTGATATTTCTGGATTAGAGGAGGCTAAAAAAAAATTACAATTAATCAATTTGCAATTGGAATTGAATCAATTTGATTGGATTAATTGGACAGGTGGACCTTATAAAAAGGAAACAAAAGATTGTTTTGAATTCCCAAGTAGATTAAATCAATTTGAGGAATTTTTTTTTAAAGAAAATAAAAGTGATTTTCGAACCAGCACTAGAAAAACCACTTGGAGAAGTTCTTACAAACCATATATGAAAAGAATTCTAAATATTTATACTGATTATGAGAATGAAGGTTTAGAAAAAATATTTCAAAAAACACTTGAAAGTTATAAAGAAGGTACCAGAAGTAGGAAACAATGCGCTACTTCTTTAAGCGTTTTGGCTAAGTTTTTGGACATTAAACTACCAGCAGATTGGAAATTAAATTCTAGAGGATATGGTCTGAACAAAGCAGGATTTAGGGATCTCCCTAAAGACGAATTAATAGAGAAACTATGGGAGACGATACCAAACAAGTCTTGGAAATTTGTTTTTGGTTTGATGGCGACATATGGATTGAGGAATCATGAAGTATTTTTTTGTGATTTAAGTTCTCTTACTAATTTCGGGGACAAAATTATTAGAGTTTTACCTACGACTAAAACTGGGGAGCATCAAGTTTGGCCATTTCATCCTGAATGGGTGGAAAAGTTCGAATTATCAAAACTTGGAGAAAATCCAGAACTTTTACCAAATATTAATAGAGACCTTAAAATCACAACCTTACAAAATATTGGAAAAAAAATTACAGACCAGTTTAAGCGTTACTCTTTACAAATAAAACCTTATGATCTAAGGCATGCTTGGGCAGTAAGAACAATTTTTTATGATTTACCTGATACTGTGGCTGCTAGAATGATGGGGCATTCAGTTAGTTTACATACTCAAACTTATCACCACTGGATTACTAAAAGAGATCAACAACAGGCAGTAAATAATGCACTTTTAAAAGTTAAAACAATTAAAAAAATTTAAAGATTTATAATAGTTAAATAAAAATAAGGGTTATATGCAAGAAAAATCTTCATCATCCGAGAAAATATTTAACCTCGATAATCAAGCGAATAAACTTGGAATGGGAGGTAAATTATCACCAGATAGCGATGAGAGCTCTTATAAAAAAAGGATGCAGCAAAGAAAAGATATTCAAGCCGAAAGACTGCAAATGAGAAAAACAAGAAAAGGATTATTGATTGTTTTCACAGGAAATGGTAAGGGCAAGACAACTGCATCATTAGGTATGGCTTTAAGGACGTTAGGGCACGGCTATAAAGTAGCAATAATTCAATTTATCAAAGGAGGCTGGACTACTGGAGAAGAAAAAGCACTTAAAAACATTTCTTCAAACATATCTTGGCATTCATTAGGAGAGGGCTTTACTTGGGAAACACAAGACAGAATAAGAGATGAAAAATTAGTTCAAGAAGCTTGGCAACTAGCCAAGAAATACATCCAAAACGAATCTTATAAACTTATAATTCTTGATGAAATTAATATTGCGACAAAACTTGGTTATCTTACACCCGAAGAAATAATCACTTTTTTAAAAAGCTTGGATAATAGAAAAAATCATATTGTTTTAACTGGCAGGGGAGCATCTGATTCAATTATAAATTACGCAGATCTAGTTACAGAAATGAAACTAATAAGACATCCTTTCAAAGAGCAAGGAATAAAAGCACAAAAGTGCGTTGAATTTTAGTTGAAGTAAATTTTATTTGAATTTTATTTAGGCAGGTTTAGAAATGTTTAAAGAAGCAAGCAATATCTGAACAAAAAATAAATTTGGCACATTTACTTGCTAAGGTCTTAAAAGTACAATTATTGAATGACTTACAAAAGAGTTCTCTTAAAACTTAGTGGTGAAGCACTAATGGGTGAAAAGCCTTATGGTATTGATCCTGCTATAGTTCAATCAATTGCAGAGGATGTTTCAAAAGTAGTAGAAAATAATGTACAACTTGCGATAGTTGTTGGCGGTGGAAACATATTTAGGGGGCTTAAAGGATCTGCAGACGGAATGGATCGCGCAACTGCTGATTATGTTGGGATGCTAGCAACAGTAATGAACGCAATTTCACTTCAAGATGGTCTTGAAAGAGTAGGAGTTGCAACCAGAGTGCAAACAGCAATCGAAATGCAGGAAATTGCCGAACCCTACATTAGAAGAAGAGCCATGAGGCACCTAGAAAAAGGTAGAGTTGTAGTTTTCGGAGGTGGATGCGGAAATCCATTTTTTACTACTGATACAACGGCAGCTTTGAGGGCAGCAGAGATAAACGCTGAAGTTGTTATGAAGGCTACCAAGGTTGATGGAGTATACGATCGTGACCCAAATCAATTTAAAGATGCAAAAAAATATTCCTCTCTCAGTTATCAACAAGTTCTTAGTGATGAAATTGCAGTAATGGATAGTACTGCGATTGCACTTTGCAAAGATAATAATATCCCAATTATGGTTTTTGATATATTCAAAAAAGGGAACATTTCCAAAGCTGTTGCTGGTGAGCCAATAGGCTCTTTAATTAGTTAAAGATTATTTAATTTTTTTAATTATGAAAGAAAAAGAAATTCAAGAAAATATGAATAAAAGTATTGAAGCCACACAAAGAAACTTTAATACAATTAGGACAGGTAGAGCTAACGCTTCCTTGTTAGACAGAGTAAGTGTTGAGTACTACGGAGCAGATACACCAATCAAATCGCTTGCCACAATAAGCACTGTTGATTCACAAACAATCTCAATACAACCTTTCGATATTTCATGTTTACAAGCGATAGAGAAATCTATTTCTATGAGTGATTTAGGTATTACTCCAAATAATGATGGGAAAGTAATAAGAATAAATGTTCCTCCTTTAACAGAAGAAAGAAGAAAAGAATTTTGTAAATTAGCCTCTAAATATGCTGAGGAAGGAAAAGTAGCCTTAAGAAATATCAGAAGAGATGCTGTTGATAAAGAAAAAAAAGATGAAAAAGATGGTCTTATTTCAATTGACGAATCGAGAGATAATCAATCTGAAATTCAGAAAATTACTGATAAATATATCGCTTTAATAGAAACTAAATTGTCTGAGAAAGAGAAGGAAATTCTAAAAGTTTGACAGAATTTGACGTTGTAATAATTGGTGGAGGTCTATCAGGATCTTCCACTGCTTTTCACCTATCAAAGAAAGGATATTCAGTTTTAATTATTGAAAAAGAAAAATCCCAAGATTACAAACCATGTGCAGGTGGGATGGCATCTTCAATGCAAAGATTTCTTCCTTTAAATATAGAAGATTGCATAGAATCAAAAATTAAAAATGTTGAATTCAGATGGAAGGCTGCAGATGATGTAACTGCTGATCTGACTGGTGAATCCCCTTTTTGGATTGTTAAAAGAGAAAAACTAGATCAATTATTACTTGATGAATCCTTGAGTAATGGAGCTCAAATAATCAGACCATTATTGATAGAAAAAATCATAAAGAAAAATGATAAATGGGAAATTACTTGCAATAATAAAATAAAATATATTACAAAATTTCTTGTAATTGCAGATGGCTCGCAATCGAAATGGGCGAGTTATTTCAATTTAGGGCCAAGAAAGCCGAAATTTGCCAACACAATCTCATTTAGATTGAAAGGGTTAGGTGAAATACCTAGAGATGCAGTTAGATTTGAGTTTGGATTTATAAAATACGGTTTTGCATGGGCATTCCCACTAAGAGAGAGCTTAAATATTGGTTTAGGTACTTTTATAAATAATGGTCTCTTAGAAAATCAGGCTATAAATAAACAAGTTATCAGAAGCTTCGGTTTTGATGATTTTCCGAATAAAACAATTAGTAAGAAACTCAGGATATGGAATGGCTTCCACTCAATTAATGGTGACAAAGTTTTAGCGGTTGGAGATGCAGCATCTCTATGTGATCCATTTTTAGCTGAAGGAATTAGACCATCTTTAATTAGCAGTTTTTATGCTGCAAAATACATAGATCAGTTCCTATCAGGTGAAGTAGATGATTTTAATCTTTACACGAAGAAAATTAACAACATTTGGGGGAAATCAATGGCTTGGGGGAGGAGAATAGCCCAAGTATTTTATAGATTTCCCAGAACTGGATATCAATTAGGTGTCAAAAGAAAAACAGCACCTAAACGTATTGCTCAAATATTATCAGGAGAAATGAGTTATGAAGATATTGCAAAAAGAGTTATAAGACGACTTTTAACAAAAAGGGGGGGTTAATTCTTTTTTTCAATTCGAACTTAAATTTAGTTAGCAGAAATCAATTTATGATTTTTAATCTCTGAATATCTTTTTAGTAGCAGCTCTTCTAATTCTTCTATAGCGTTACTGAATCCAGTGATACCTTCACTAAGCTTTTCACTTGCCATTTGATCTTCTAACATACTTAATCTGAAATCCTTTTCTTCAAATTCATAATCAATAGAATTATTTATTAGGGTACTTTCATCTAATTTCCTAACTAACTCTCCTTTTTCTTTTTTAAGTTCCTCAAGAAATTTTGGTGCGATTGTTAAAAGATCGCAACCTGCTAATTCTTTAATTTCATCGAGATTTCTAAAACTCGCTCCCATTACTTCTGTCTTAAATCCCTTTTCTTTAAAGTAATTGTATATTTGTGTAACCGAAATAACACCAGGGTCTTCAGCACCAATAAAACTATTTTTACCAGTTTTTGCTTTATGCCAGTCTAATATACGGCCAACGAAGGGAGAAATTAGAGTTATCTTTGCATTGGCACAAGTTACAGCTTGGCAGAAGTTAAAAAGTAAAGTTAAGTTGCACTTAATTCCCTCTTTTTCCAAAATTTCAGCTGCCTTAATTCCCTCCCAAGTCGCGGCAATCTTAATTAAAATTCTTTCCTTTTCAATTCCAAAATTTTTATAAAGATTGATCAATTTTCTTGCTTTTTCTACCGTAGCTTCAGTATCAAAGCTCAGTCTTGCATCAACTTCTGTAGATACACGCCCCGAAATAATTCTCAATATTTCTTTTCCAAAAAATACTGAAACTTGGTCAACAGTTTCTTTTATTAATTCAATTTCGGAGAATCCTTGGGGCAATGCATTTTTTGAACTTTCTAAAGCTTTATCAATTAACTTCACATAATCAGGATTCTTGGCGGCAGCAAGAATTAGCGATGGATTGGTGGTAGCGTCCCTTGGTTGAAACTTTTTTATAGAATCTAAATCCCCAGTATCAGCAACAACAACCGTCATTGAGGACAATTGTTCTAAAATTGATTTCATTTCTAGATAATCATATATATACATAAACTAGCTTTTATTCCTGATGAAATCATCAAAAAATGAACTAAATATTTATAAAGTTAGAAAATTTTAGGGTTTTTTAACAATCATTCCATGATCTTTAATCGTGGGAGGTATTTTTTCAATTACTATCAAACTCTCGATGATTTCTTTCGCAACTGGTACTGCGACAGTTGAACCATATGCATATGATTTAGATGGCTCATCAACGACTACAAGGACAACGTATTTTGGATCATTAACTGGTAAGGTTGCAACAAAACTACAAACTTTTTTGCTTGTGTACGAACCATTTAAGGCTTTTTGAGAAGTGCCCGTTTTCCCCGCTATCCTGTAACCTTCGATTTTTACTCCAGATCCACTACCTTTATCGACTACGCTCTCCATCCATTCAAGAATAATTTTAGTGACCTCGCGTGAAAAAAATTGTTTTTTTGGATTTTTATTAAATCTTTCTTTGAAAGATGAGGTCACATGAGGAGTCACTTCAAACCCCCCATTTGCTAGGGCCGCATGAAGTTGAACCAATTTAAGTGGCGAGATTGAGAACCCTTTACCAAAAGAAGCGACGGCAGGCTCAATTGATTGATTTATAAATAAATCTTTTCTCTTTAGTTGGCCAGCAGTTGATTCAAATAAGTCAGTCTCTAAATTTTTATTTATACCTAAATTGTTTAGCCAATCCCAATAAATTGTGGGGTCTAAATTTTGCATTATTTTTACCATCCCAACATTACTTGAAACCTGTAAAACTTTTGGATAGTCAATGTATCCATTACCTTTTTTATCCCAATTAGAAAGTGTCCATCCTCCTACATTAATCTTTCCAATATCTTCAACTATTCCATCTTTCTGGATGACTTTTTCTTCTAAAGCTAAGGCAAGATTAATAGGTTTAAAAGTTGAGCCCGGCTCATATAAATCTTGAGAATACCATCCCCTAAAGAGTTCATTATCATACTGCCAAAATCTATTTGGATCATATGATGGGACTGTAACCAAAGAGAGAATCCTACCATCATTAACATCCATAACTATGGCAAATCCCTTCTTTGCTTTCCATTTGCTTACTTGCTTTGATAATGCATTGTATGTCGTCTTCTGTAATTTTGAATCTATAGTTAGACTTAAACTTTTGTAATCATAAATAAAATCACCTGGTGATGAATTATCCGGTAGAGGAGTTCCATCTCCTCCTCTTTTTATTAAATTACTTTTATTAAAAACTTTAATTTGATTATCTAAATGAAGTTCTAAACCTGCTGAAGCTACATTCTCATCATTAACAAAACCGACAAGATTAGAGTAAAGTTCGCCTTGTGGATAATTTCTCTGAGAATATTTAAACAAATCAATTCCGCTTATTCGAAGGTTCTTAATCTTTTCTGCCTTTTCTTCCGCAATTTTATCCAAAAGCTTGATACCACTCATTTTATTATTGAATTTCCTCAAGAGTATTTCATCATCAATACCCAAGATAGGTGACAATTTTTCTGTAACTTCTTCAATACTGCGAACTCTGTTTATTGAATCACCAGGAAAATTAAAATATTTTGGATGTGCCCACAATTTATAGAGCGGTTTATCGTAAGCAATTACTCTACTATTTCTATCAACGATTGACCTCCTTTTTTTTAAGGAGTTAGTTTTAGAAGATTGAATTAATCTGGCTTTCCTTTGCAAATCAGAGGAGTTAAAGACTTGCAATTTAACTAACCTACCAAACAAACAAAAAATTAATATTACGCTAAAAATATAGAGAAATTTAAATCTTCTTTGATCCAGTGGTGTTAGACGAACAATTTTTTTGTATTTTTTCATCAATATCCTTTTTGATATTTGCTATCTACAAAACCTTCAATGAAGGTACTTAAATTTTTCTTTAATATACTTTCTTTTTTTTCTGGAAGTTTATCTAGATAAATTAAATCTTTAGGTTTAGTTTTTCTATAAATGTTGAGAGACTCAAGCTCACTAATATAAAATTCCTCAATTTTAGAAATATAATCAATAAGATTATTATTGATAGCTCTTGTTCTAGATAAGTTTTTATATGTATTTGACCATTTTTTTTGACTATTAAAAGACAAGAAAAACAAGGTGAAAATTAATACCAAAAGTGAGATATTAATGGAGTCAAAAATTTGATGTACAAATTTGATATTAATTATGGATATTTTTTCGGAATATTTTTTACCTTTATATGGAACTTTTTTTTTAAAATTAAGTTGATTCCCATAAGGTTTCATCAATGATTTATTTTTAAATGAAAGGAGTATTATTTATTAAATAAACATCTTTTTGTTTGATTCGCAAGTAAAAAATTAAATTCTTTATGTCCTTAATAAGAACAAATTTAAGAAGGTCAATCCATTCCATAAAGAATGCATAATCACTGAAGAAAACAAACTCCCTGAAACAATTCTTGTGATACCTAATCCAATTCCTAGAACAAATAATGGCGGCATTTCTCCCAAACTTAAATGGGCTAATGCAAAGATAAAAGCTGAAACTATGATGCCCGAAATTACTCCAAAATCTCTTGAAAGAGTTGGCAGTAAAATACCGCGAAATATAATCTCTTCAAATATAGGAGCTAATAGAGTTGTTGTTACAAATAATAGAAAAAATGATAAGTAATTATTATTATTAAGAACAATTTCAAGCAAGGGGTTACTACCGTTCTGATTATCGATAAGACTATTCATAATTAGAGAGATCAATAAAACAAAAGGAACAATTGTTAACCAACCTTTAATTCCCTGAATAATTGCATATTTTATTGGCAAGAAATTGAACTGTAAATAATCCTTTTTAAAAGTAAATTCACCATTCAAGGATTTAATTTGATAAAAAACTATCCATAATGGCGGAATAGCCATAAAAAGATATCCAAAGAAAATTTTTAAAGATTGAGACAATTCATTAGGGATATTTTTAGAAAAAAGTTCAACCAAACTAATAGAGAATAAAGGTGATACAACTTCTCCTAAAACAACAAATCCACCTGCAATTAATAAAACCATATCTATTAATTCTAAATCTAAGGATTTTATTTCTTTCCAACCAAACTTTCTCAAAGATATGGTTTTCCATAATATTTTTAAAGCAAGAATAGAGCCAATAAGTATTGTTAAAAGTGGAATTAGTCTTATGGCTAATATTTTTAAAAACATTTTTCTTGAAAATGATTTTGTTATTAATGCACTATCGTCAAAATCAAATTTCTTGCTTAAAAGGTGATATAAAAATCTATCACCTTTAAATAAATCAAATTTATCAGAATTTGCTTTATATGATTTATTATTATTGGATTTTTTTTCTATCTCATCAATCAGAAATTTAAATTTTTTATCTTTAAAATCTTTGGTTATATTTTTATAAATTAAAGAATCATTTGATTCTGAAGTGATTATTCGAATTAATTTATTTCTTTCTGTTAGCTCTTCAAATGTGACATCAGAGAGTGATTTATTTATTTGATCAACAGGATCATTAATGATAAAAAATTTTTTAAGATTTACAGGTATTGATTGGACAGATAATTCAGCAATTTCAAGCTCTTTTTGACTAATATCAAATGAAACAGATGGTCTATTTAAACTGTCTCTTAAGCCTTGTTGCCATACAAAAAAAGTTATGACGATAGAAATAAAAGCTAAAGTGAGTTTTGACTTAGAACTATTTTTAAAGATCATAACTTATTATATTCTTGAAAACTATAGTTAGTTATCATTGAATTTCCATATATTTATGTATCTATTTTAATCACGCCATGAGATGATTAAATTATCTTAATTTTCAAATTTATATAATGGCCATAAGATTAGTTTTAGTTAGGCACGGGCTAAGCAGTTTCAATGCAAAAGGATTAATTCAAGGAAGAACAGACGATTCATTATTAACCGATGAAGGTTACGAACAAGCCCGAAAAGCTGGAAAAGCATTATCAAAAATAAACTTCGATAAAATCTATTCCTCCCCACTTGTGAGAGCGGCAGAGACTGCAAAAACAATTAAAAAGACCTTCAATAAAGAACAAAATATTGTATTCGACGATAATTTGCTAGAGGTAGACCTTAGTGAATGGTCTGGTCTAAAAATTGATGAAATAAAAAATAAATTTCCAGAAATTTACCCTATATGGAAAAATGATCCAGAAAATCTTATCTTAAAAAGAAATGATAATAAAACTTATAAACCAATTAAAGAGTTATTTTTTCAAGCAACAAATTTTGTAGAAGATATTTTAAAAATTTATCAAGACAAAGATGATATAAATATTTTAGTTGTTGGACATAATGCAATTCTAAGATGTTTAATACTATTATTATTAGGAAGGCCTAAACAAGGTTTTAGAAAAATAAGATTAGAAAATGCTTCTTTCTCGATACTCAATATTTCAAGGCAAGACAACTCTTTTAAGACTCAAATTGAATGCTTAAATCAGACTTCCCATCTTAATAAAAATATTCCAAATAAAATTGGAGATTCCAGAATATTTCTAATAAGGCATGGTGAAACTAACTGGAACAAAGAAGGTAGATTTCAAGGCCAAATTGATATCCCTTTAAATGAAAACGGAAAAAATCAAGCTAGAAAGACTTTTGAATATTTGAGAAATATTTCTTTCAATAAGGCATTTTCAAGTTCAATGCATAGGCCTTATGAGACTGCACAAATAATCGTACAGAATAACAAAGATTTAAAAATTAAGAAAATAGATTCACTCATAGAAATCAGTCACGGATTATGGGAGGGTAAATTGGAAGCAGAAATTAGAGAAGAGTGGCCTGCTTTACTAAAAAATTGGCATGACAAACCTGAAGAAGTGATAATGCCCGAAGGTGAATCTATAAAAGATGTTTCAGAAAGGTCCGTAGAAGCTTTTGAAAAAATTTGTTTATCTCAAAAAGATAATGATCAAACCCTCATGGTTGCTCATGATGCAGTCAATAAAACTCTAATTTGCAATATACTTGGCATTAATTATTCAAATATTTGGATGATAAAACAAGGCAATGGTGGCATAACTATAATTGATCTTTTTAATGATAAAAATAAGCCGCCTGTGATTAGCGCTCTAAACATTACAACTCATCTAGGCGGAATACTTGATTCAACTGCTTCAGGAGCACTTTAAATTAAGCCTTGTTAAAAATTTATTTTGATAAAGTCAGAGGCAAGGGAAAGGCTTCATTTACTGAAAAAGCCAACTTGACTGAGAGGCCAAAATCTAAAATATGCTTTACCAATTATCTCTTTTTTATGAAGAAATTTACTTCCAGGCCAATATCTTCCATCCCAACTATTTGCCCTATTATCACCTAAAACTAAAAAATGATCTTCTGGCACTTTCATTTTTTCAAATTTACCACAATTATTAAATAGGGATAATGAGCACTTATAAGAGACATAGGGTTCAGTAATTAATTTATTATTTATTATTAATTCACCATTAGAGTTTACACTTACAATTTCTCCTGGAAGGGCCACCACTCTTTTAATGTAAGCATCGCAAGCTTGATCCCTCAAACCAGGAATAAACGACATTGGAGGAAAACTCATAAAAAAACAATATCTTTTTTTTGGTAAAGGCTTAGATCTTGATGAAATTAATTTTTTGTCAAACGAGTAAGGTGAGTTAAAAACAACAATATCTCCTCTTTTTGGTAAGGAGTTTCTTAGCGAAAATTTTTCAATAATTAACCTATCATTTATTTGTAATTCTGGGAGCATTGAACCAGAAGGGATATAACGTGGTTCTGCAAAAAATGATCTACAAGAAGAAACGAAAAAAGTTAATAGAATTAGTAGACCCCATTCTTTTAAAAAACTTTTTATGAAACTAGGCATAGGATTAATCAATTCTTGATTTTCTAAACTTATATAAATTGTTTTGCATATTCAATTTCGTTAAAACCTAATATTACTTTTTTCCCTTCGTAAATCAAAAATGGTCTTTTTATTAATTTGCCATCACTTAAAAGAAGTTGAATAATTTCTTCCTTTGACAAACGATCAATATCAAGATCAAGAGTTTTAAAGGCTTTACCTCTTGTATTAAAAATCCTTTTCCTATCATCAAAGTATTGTTCTAAGGCTAGATTTAAAAAATTAACAAGTGGAGGTTCTTTTACAATATCAATTAACTGAAATTCAAAATCTTTGCTTTCAAGCCACTTTGCAGCTTTTCGGCATGTAGAACATTTTAAATAACTATAAAAAATTATTTTTTTCAATTTAACTTACTAATATTTGATTTCTTAAGTACTTTAAAGTTTTTCTTTTTTAGAAGCATACAACTTTTCAATAAATTTTCAACTACATCAAAATCCCTCCAACCATCAATTTGAACTGTTCTTCCATCGAGTCCTTTACTTGTTCTAAAAAATTCTGCAACATCCTCGAGCTGATTAGGAGCAATTTGATTAATACTCACTATGTTAGCCTGCCTAGGATTTGCCATAGGTACACATAAAAGTTTTCCATCATATGCACCACAATCATGCATATCCAAAACTCCAATAGGTCTAGCTTTTATAAGACAACCCGCAAAAGTAGGTTCGTCCATTATCACCATTGCATCAAGGGGAGCTCCATCTTCAGCAAGGGTATTTGGGATAAAACCATAATCAAAAGGATACCTCACTGAAGAATGTAATACTCTGTCTAGGGCCATTATTCCTGCGTCAGAGCAATATTCATATTTATTCCTACTCCCTGCAGGTATTTCAACAACAATATTCACTATTCCCTTCATTGGAGATGGAGGTATTGAACTAAGGTCCATCTTTTTTAAAATCGTGATTATGAATTATCTCGTTTCCTTGAGATAAAGGTCTGCCAATTAAAATGCTTATTGAAGGTAAAAAAATTGTCAAAAAGGCAAAAATAATACCTAAAGATGTTACTGATAAACTCCTTATACTTAAAGGGTCATCATCATCTCTTTCAAAATCATTTCGAGCAGAACCATTAGAGGGTTCTTCGCTTGATTTACTTTGAATAAACTGCTTTGATTTCGTGTAACTCAAGAACTCTTAATTGGTAAAGATTAAGGAGATAATTAAACATCATTATCCTACATTCAAAATGTCAATAAATCAAAACATTGATTGTTGACTTTTTAATTACTCTTTTTCTAGCAAAGACCTAATAGATTTAAGTTCGTCTAATATTTGCGCCAGTATATTTTGAGCAGCGGAAGAAGGTGTATTAAATACCTCTACAGTAACCTCCTTTATTCTTAAGATATCTTTTGCAAATCTTGCTACTTCATTAGGATGGAATTTTAAAGGTTCTTTTTGATCAGTGCGAAATTCGGGATTTAATTTTCTTGGATTAAAACTAGGGTTTAGATTTCTTAAATCTGTGTTTGTATACCTATAGACAGAAGCTCTTGATCTATTTAGGAATTTTTGAACTTCATCAATACCTACTAATTCCTCTTCACTAGAAATATTGGAATCTATATTTTCCATAAACTTAAGAAAATGACTAGGTAGTAATGAACTTTTTAGAGAGTTTGAACTTCATTACTGAAGAAGTTAGCAGAAAGAACATTCTTAGACTAGCCGCGTTGAGGGACTCAAGACACTTTGAATTATTTTTTCATCTTAATTGATAAAATTAAATATTATCTAAGGATTTTTCTGTATGCGCGTGACCACCTCATTTCCTCTGGGGACACTTCGTGACACACCTTCTGAAGCTGAGATTATTTCACATCAATTACTCTTAAAAGCTGGGTATATTCGCAGAGTTAACAGTGGTATTTATGCATACATGCCACTAATGCTTAGAGTTATTGAAAAAATATCCGCAATAATAGAGAAAGAACTTAATAGTATTGGTTGTACTAAATTACTATTACCCCAACTTCATCCTGCAGATTTATGGAAAAAAAGTGAAAGGTGGGAAGGATATACAGCAGGTGAAGGAATAATGTTTAATCTCAAAGATAGACAAGGTAAAGAATTTGGTTTAGCACCAACTCACGAAGAGGTGATCACGAGTATTGCATCAGAGACTATCAACTCCTATAAGCAATTACCTCAATGTTTTTATCAAATTCAGACAAAATTTAGAGATGAAATAAGGCCAAGGTTTGGATTGATGAGAAGTAGAGAATTCATAATGAAAGATGGTTATTCTTTTCATTCTTCAGAAAACGATCTAGCTTCTTTCTATGAAAAAGTGGGCAATGCTTATGAAAATATTTTTAAATCTTGTGGACTGCAGACAGTAGGGGTTGAAGCTGATAGTGGAGCAATTGGCGGTGCTTCATCTAAAGAATTTATGGTAACTGCTGATGCAGGGGAAGATTCCATTTTGTTCACTCAAAGCGGTTCTTATGCTGCCAATATTGAAAAAGCTGTTTCTCTACCCTCTCAACCTATTCCACTAAAAGATGATATTGCAGAGTGGTTGGAAACGCCTCATCAAAAAACAATCCTAGAAGTTTGCAAAAATAACAATTTAGACCCAAGTCAGCTTATTAAAGTAGTGATATTCCTTGCACAGTTCGAAGGTGAATTTGAGGTCCCAATCCTTGCATGTATAAGAGGCGATCAACACATTAATGAAGTAAAGCTTTTTAACTTAATCAATAAACTTCATAATTTCAATCTCCTTAATCTTAAAAAGATTGAAGACAAAAATAATATCGAAAAAAATCTAATTGATTTTCCCTTAGGTTTTATCGGGCCAGATTTAGATAATAAAACTATTAAAGCCACTTCTAATTGGAATAAAAAATGGACAAGAATAATTGACCATTCTGCAAGTGGCCTTTCAAATTTTGTAAGTGGTGGGAATAAAGTTAATTTCCATAAAGTTTTTCAAGAATTTTCTTTTGATTCGAAAGACTATCTAATTGGGGATATCAGGAATGCCAAAAAAGGAGATAAGATAAGTATTAATGATGATGAAGAACTTAAAGAAAAAAAAGGTATCGAAATTGGACATATTTTCCAACTAGGTCAGAAATATAGTGAAAAATTAAATGCAAAGTTCTCTGATAAGGACGGTCAGTTAAAAAATTTATGGATGGGTTGTTACGGAATAGGAGTGACAAGAATAGCTCAAGCTGCTATCGAACAGAATCATGATCAAAAAGGAATTTGTTGGCCTATCCAGATTTCTCCTTTTGAAGTTATTATTATCCCAACAAACCTAAAAGATCCTATTCAAAGTGATCTTAGTGAACAAATCTATAACAACTTTTTAATTAATAAAATTGATGTCCTTCTTGATGATAGAAACGATAGGGCTGGAGTGAAATTTAAAGATGCTGAATTAATTGGTATTCCTTTTCAGATAATTATTGGCAGAGATTCTATTAATAAGGAAGTAGAACTTTTATGCAGAACAAATAATACTAAGCTTAAAATTAGTACTGATAAATTGTTAGAAACATTTATTTCCGAATCTGAAATAATGTACAATAAAAAGTCTTGAGGCTTATTTTTTTTGGGAGCTAAGTTATGTTACTTAAATGGACATCAAAATTATTTTTTAAGAATCTTACCAAAGCTATATCTTTTGCAATATCCTTAATTGTTGTTTTTACACTATTTAGTTCCCCTTCCATAGCTGCAAAAACCTCTATGACGGGTGATTATGCAAAGGATACAATTTCAGTTGTTAAAACATTACAAACAGCTGTTGATACTCCAAAAGATTCTCCAAATAAAGATGAAGTAAGAAGTGAGGCTCTTACACTGATAACTGACTATATTTCCAGATATAGAAATAGAGGAATGGTGAATAAAACACAATCATTTACCACAATGCAAACAGCATTAAATGCTATGGCAGGTCATTACAAAAACTTTGCAAGTAGACCTTTACCAGATAAACTTAAAGAGCGTTTAACCAAAGAATTTTCTCTTGCTGAAAAAATGGTTCTAAGAGAAAGTTGATACAATTCATTTACTTTTTAAAAGTAAACCAAGATTTTTGAATATATTAAATATTCGCACAAAAATAATGCTCTTCTAAAATTGGCCAATGTCGTTGTAATCGGAGCCCAATGGGGTGACGAAGGAAAAGGTAAAATTACGGATTTACTTAGTCGTTCGGCTGATGTTGTCGTTCGCTACCAAGGGGGAGTAAATGCAGGTCATACTATAGTCGTAGATGATAAAGTCTTAAAATTACATTTAATTCCCTCAGGGATACTTTATAAAAATACTTCTTGTCTAATTGGTTCGGGAACTGTTGTAGATCCAAAAATCTTGCTTAAAGAAATTGATATGTTAATTGATAATGGAATTGATATCTCAGGATTAAAAATTTCATCGACATCACATGTAACAATGCCCTACCACCGAATATTAGATGAAGCGATGGAGGCTGATAGAGGTTCAAACAAAATAGGTACAACAGGTCGTGGGATTGGTCCAACTTATGCGGATAAGTCTCAAAGAAATGGCATTAGGATAAGAGACTTGCTTAATAAGGAAAGGCTAAATGATGTGATCGAAATTCCATTAAGAGAAAAAAATGGCCTACTAGAAAAAATCTATGACATTAAACCACTTAACTTAGAAGATATTGTTGAAGAATATCTTGACTATGGGGAAAGATTGTCAAAGCATGTTGTTGACTGTACGAGAACTATCCATGCAGCCTCAAGAAACAAGAAGAATATTCTTTTCGAAGGTGCTCAAGGGACTCTACTCGACTTAGATCATGGGACTTATCCTTTTGTTACCTCATCAAACCCTATATCAGGAGGGGCATGTATTGGTGCTGGAGTTGGCCCCACTTTAATTGATAGAGTAATAGGTGTCGCAAAAGCTTATACCACAAGAGTAGGTGAAGGACCATTTCCAACAGAATTGCAAGGGAGTATTAATGATCAACTCTGTGATAGAGGTAGTGAATTTGGAACCACTACTGGGAGAAGGAGAAGATGTGGGTGGTTTGATGGAGTTATTGGTAAATATGCTGTATCTGTAAATGGTCTTGATTGTTTAGCCGTTACGAAACTTGATGTGTTAGATGAATTAGATGAGATTCAAGTTTGCATTGCATATGATCTCGACGGAGAGGAAATAGACTACTTTCCTACAAATTCAGATGACTTAAAAAAATGTAAGCCAATTTTCAAAAAATTAAAAGGTTGGCAATGTTCAACTGCAGATTGCAGAAAACTATCTGATCTCCCACAGAATGCTATGAATTATCTAAGATTTTTAGCCGAATTAATGGAGGTTCCAATTGCAATTGTCTCGTTGGGAGCGAATAGAGATCAAACTATAGTAATTGAAGACCCAATTCATGGTCCTAAAAGAGCACTGCTTAGGTAATTTAGTTCCAAATTAAT
>QCEQ01000015.1 GCA_003278525.1 Prochlorococcus sp. AG-355-P16
AGAAGGATGGTAGCTCTGAAGAAGATTTGTTTTCTGAGATGGAATATCTTTTACATAATTCATTTAATCCCGTTCATCCTGGATCACTAGCTCACCTTGATCCCCCACCTTTAATTTACTCAATTTTAGGAGATTTAATTGCTGCTGGTTTAAATAATAATCTTCTTGCTTACGAGTTATCTCCAGGTGTAACTTTGCTTGAAGAATCATTATGCAAATGGTTTGCAAAGAAAATAGGATTTAATGATTCCTCCGGAGGAATAGCTGCTAGTGGAGGTACTTTAAGTAATCTTAATGCACTTATAGCAGCCAGAAATAATGCTGGATTAGGTTCGGATCCAAATTGTGTACTGATTGTAAGTGAAGATGCTCATTCTTCTTTTATTAAATGCACAAGAATAATGGGTCTTGATGTTTCAAATCTTGTCAAGATTAAAACTGATAATAATGGTTGCATGGATATACAAAGTCTTAGAAAAACAATTGATGATTGTTTAATCGAAAATAAAAAATGACTGGAGATTTAATGAATGTACTATTATCACAAATTTAGAACCATGTACTATGTGTTCTTCTGCTCTTATTCAAGCAAGGATGGGTAAGGTTATTTTTGGAGCATACGATAAGAAAAGAGGTGGATTGGGTGGCTCAATTGACCTATCGAAACATAAAAGTGCTCATCACAAAATGGAAATAATTGGAGGAATTCTAGAGGACGAATGTAGTCAAATTTTACAGATTTGGTTCAAAAAGTTGAGGACTCAAAAATAGAAAATTTCTTTAGCTCTGTATCAAAAAGGTTTAATAATCTGTCAACATTCTCCTGAGATGAATTGAAACCCATTAGTCCTACTCGCCACACCTTACCAGATAATTCACCAAGCCCATTTCCTATTTCAATTCCAAAGTTTCTTAAGAGATGATATCTAAAACCATCTCCATCGACTGCTGGAGGTATTTTAACTGTGGTTAAAGTTGGCAACCTATAATCCTCTGATACATGTAATTCCATTCCAAGAGTTTCTAAACCATTCCATAGTTTCTTTGCATTGGTGTTATGTCTATTCCAAACATTCTCTAAGCCCTCATTCGCAATTAAACGTAAACCTTCACGAATAGCAAAATTCATATTTACGGGAGCGGTATGATGATAAACACGATCAGAACCCCAATATTTATTCAAAAGAGATAAATCTAAATACCAGTTAGGAACCTTTGTTTTTCTTGTACTTAATTTTTCTTCAGCTCTTTTATTCATAGTAAAAGGGCTTAATCCTGGCGGGCAACTCAAACCCTTCTGGCTACAACTATATGCTAGATCAATTTTCCATTCATCTATTAAAAGTTCTAGAGCACCAAGAGAAGTAACTGCATCAACTAAAAACAAACAATTATTTTTTCTACATATTTCTCCAATCCCATCGAGAGGTTGTAAAACACCACTGGATGTCTCAGCGTGGACAATAGCAAATATGGCAGGTTTTTTAGTCTCTATTTCATATTTAATTTCTTCATAAGAAAAAGCCTCACCCCAAGGTTTTTCCATAACTGAAACTTGAGCTTTATATCTCGTTGCCATATCAACCAGCCTGTCTCCAAAATATCCTTTTTTAGCAATTAGAATTTTTTCTCCCTCTTCTATAAAATTTGCTATTGAAGCTTCCATTGCTGCACTGCCAGTACCACTCATTGGAAGAGTAAGACGATTATTGCACTGCCAAGTATATCTGAGTAATTGTTGGACATCAGACATCAAGGAAATATATGCTTCATCAAGATGACCAATTGGATTTAGCGAAAGGGCTTTTAATACCTCTGGATGAGCATTTGATGGGCCAGGACCTAATAGGAGCCTAAAAGGAACATAAGTCTTTGAAAAATGAGATAAATTCTCTTTATTTAAAGTCGGAATAAGTTTTGCTTCTGTCAAAGCATTACATTCAATTACTTTTAAATTAGTCTAATATCGTCTCTTAAGCGATATTTTTTTATAGAAATTAATTCAATTTAAATAATTAAGTAAATAATTATTAAAGTTATGACTTGAAACACTGAAAGAATACGCCTAGTGTTGAAAAAAGTTACGGTTGATACATAATAAGAATCATCAAGTTATTAATTTCATAGAAGGTATCTCAAAAGTTATGTCTAAGTCTCCACAAGATGTTTTAAGTCAAATTAAAGACGAAGGAATTGAACTCATCGATTTAAAATTCACAGACATCCATGGTAAATGGCAACATTTAACCCTCACATCGGACATGATAGAAGAGGATTCATTTACAGAAGGTCTAGCATTTGATGGCTCATCAATAAGAGGTTGGAAAGCAATTAATGCCTCAGATATGTCAATGGTCCCTGATGCAAGTACAGCATGGATAGATCCTTTTTATAAACATAAAACTCTAAGTATGATTTGTTCTATACAAGAGCCAAGAAGTGGTGAGCCTTATGATAGGTGTCCAAGATCATTAGCTCAAAAGGCTTTAAAATATTTAGAATCTACTGGGATTGCTGATACAGCATTTTTTGGACCTGAACCAGAATTCTTTTTATTTGATGATGTTAGATACGACTCAAAAGAAGGTTCTTGCTTTTACAGTGTTGATACAATTGAAGCTCCATGGAACACAGGAAGAATTGAAGAAGGTGGAAATTTAGGATACAAGATCCAATACAAAGAAGGTTACTTCCCAGTTTCTCCCAATGATACTGCGCAAGACATAAGATCTGAAATGCTACTTTTAATGGGTGAATTAGGCATACCCACAGAAAAGCATCACCATGAAGTTGCTGGTGCAGGTCAACACGAACTTGGAATGAAATTCGATTCATTAATAAATTCTGCTGATAACGTAATGACATATAAATATGTTGTCCGGAATGTTGCTAAAAAATATGGGAAAACTGCAACGTTTATGCCAAAGCCTGTATTTAATGATAATGGGACAGGAATGCATGTTCACCAAAGTTTATGGAAAAGTGGGCAGCCACTGTTTTTTGGTGAAGGAGCATATGCAAATTTATCTCAAACTGCGAGATGGTACATCGGAGGCATTCTTAAACATGCTCCATCATTCTTAGCATTTACTAACCCAACTACAAATAGTTATAAACGATTGGTTCCAGGATTCGAAGCACCTGTAAATCTAGTTTATTCTGAGGGAAATAGATCAGCTGCAGTGAGAATACCTTTAACAGGTCCAAGCCCTAAAGCTAAAAGATTAGAATTCAGATCAGGGGACGCACTTGCAAATCCTTACTTAGCTTTTTCTGTAATGATGCTTGCTGGTATTGATGGAATTAAAAATCAAATTGATCCCGGTGATGGTGTTGATGTAGATTTGTTTGAACTTCCAGCTGATGAACTTGCAAAAATTGATACAGTACCTTCATCTTTAAATGACTCACTTAATGCGCTAAAAGCAGATAAGGATTATTTACTAGCTGGGGGAGTATTTACTGAAGATTTTATTGATAACTTTATCGATATAAAATATGAAGAGGTACAACAACTAAGACAAAGGCCTCATCCACATGAATTCTTCATGTACTACGATGCATAACTAAAATTATACTTTAGTTTTAAGAAATCAATTTGAGAAAAATCACAAAATATTCTCAAATTGATTTTTTTTTTGTTGGAATATAGATATATAAATTGAAAAATGGCAAGGGAATCTATTTCAAAAATTGCATATAAAACTCTACAACAAAGCAAAAGCATTGCAGGGTTCGCTCACAAGCAGATCAGTTCAAGATTAATGAATTTTATTCTTCCCGATTCGAAGCTTGAAAATTTTGATATAGATAAAGAACTTCTAATGCAAATCCAAAATTCAATGGATTTTTTAAGAGAAGAAGATTGGAATGATGCAGAAAAAAATATATACCCAAAAAAATTATTGTTTGACGAGCCATGGCTTAGATATCTAACTCAATATCCTAAAATTTGGCTGGATATGCCTAATACATGGGATAGACGCAGAAAACAAAACTATGACGATCTTCCAAAATCAATTGATAAAGATAATTATCCTCAATATTACTTGAGAAATTTTCATCATCAAACAGATGGTTATTTATCAGATTTTTCAGCTAGCATCTATGACTTACAAGTAGAGATACTTTTCAATGGAAGTGCTGACTCAATGAGGAGAAGAATAATTAAGCCAATTAAAGAAGGACTTGAAATTTTCAACGATAGGAAAAAAAGCTCTATAAAAATACTTGATGTGGCTACAGGATCAGGAAGAACATTAAAACAATTAAGAGCCGCATTTCCTAAAGAGAAAATTACAGGAATTGATTTATCTGATTCATACTTAAAAGAGGCAAGTAGATATCTTTCAGATTTAGATGGAGATTTAATTCAGTTAATAAAAGGTAATGCTGAAGAATTACCTTTTGAAAATGATAGTTTTCAATGCATTTCTTGTGTTTACTTATTTCATGAATTACCTAGAACAATTAGAGCTAAAGTATTAAATGAATTTTTCAGAGTTCTTGAACCTGGGGGGACATTAGTTTTAGCTGATTCAATTCAAATAAGTGATTCTCCTGACTTTACATCCATAATGGAAAACTTCTATAAATCTTTTCATGAGCCTTTTTATTGTGATTACATAAAAGATAATTTAGATTATAAAATGGAGGAAATAGGTTTTAAAGATGTAAAATCAAATTCCTTTTTTATGACCAAAGTATGGTCTACTGTAAAGTAAATAAAAACTTCTATGACCTATTGGGATAAAGATACTGTTCAGCTTGTTCAAAATCTTAATGACAAATTAAAGATTGATCATTCAAAATGGCATAAAGATAAGGGTAATAAATATAAACGATCTGCAGAACTAATTACGGCTGGATTATGCCATTTAATTATTTCTTGTAATGAGAAGGAAACTATTGAGTATATAGAAGAAAGTATTAAATGGTTAAAAGAAATTAACGTAGATCAACCTTGCCCTAGTAAAAATCACCTTTTTAAAGCCAACTGAAGCCTATTACCTTTACTACTCCATCTAATATCATCAAAACATTCATTAATAATATATAGGCCACGGCCATTTACACTATTTATTTTTTTTGGTAATTTGTAGTCCCTTTTTTTTATTTCTAAACCATTACCTTGATCTTGAATTTGCCAAACACACCAATTAGGAGTAATTATTCTTCTTACTCTAATATTTTTTTTAGGATCTAATTTATTTCCATGTTTAACTGCGTTAACTAGAGCTTCATGTAAACCAAGTTTTATAAGATAGCTTGATTGAGAATTTTTAATAGGTTCTAATAATTGATCGACAAATTCATTTAACTGCAATGATGATTCGAATTCGTAGTTTGACCAGTTAATCTTTGGTCTATTAAAAAATTTTTTTAAAATATTTTTGCCCTGAAATAAGGACATAATAATATTTTGATACTGTCTTAATTTTAACTCATTAAATACCTCAATTTAAAGAATATTATTATGTCTCTTTGCAATAGCAGGATGCCTTAGGATGGAGTCTATAAGTCTTACTCCTCTTAGTTGATTTATTAAAGGCATATGTCCATCAGGAGCATTCAATGACCAGCAAAATGATCCAGGATATCTAGTCCATAACCCCTCTTTTTTCCAACCTATTTTCGGCCACATTAATTCGTATTTTTTCCCTACTGATTTTAATATCTTTGCCTGAATTGAGAATCCAAATCTACCAGTAGAATAAATAGTCCATAATCTATCTATTGTTTCCAGATCTTTACCTGACATATTCTTAACTTCACTATAAAAAACATATCCACGTTTTTCAGCTAATTTTCCAGCTAATTTTCTTAAATAGGAACTTGTTAACCTATCTGCCTCTTCAAATTTTTGCTCAACCAACATCAATTGCAAATCTTCATAATTAATATCAATATCTGAATATGTATTAAACCAATTATTGAATTTAGAGTTTTCAAAGAATTCAGGCTTAAATTTTTTTAAAACTTGCAATATCCAACCAGCAGCCCAGTCATCTCCATCACTATCAAAGATATCAAATAGTGAAGGCCCAAGATTAAAAATATTTTCGACTTCAGATTCTATTTGAGTTAATAAATTTATTCTTTTTCTTTGATTGGAATCTACAAATTTTTTTATCAGATCTAATGTGGCATTATTATAGTTATCTTGTTTTTTGTTATTCATTTTAAAAAATCAATCTATAAAAATAAAAACTATTCATGTATTTCAAAAGAAAAGCACTAGAGAAATTTAGAAGTTTTAAAGGACCACTCATAGATGTTAGAAGCCCGAGTGAATATTATAAAGGACACCTGCCTAATTCTATTAACATTCCACTATTTGATGATGATGAGAGATCCATAATTGGTACGATTTATAAAAAAAAAGGAAGAAAAAAGGCAGTCATAGAGGGATTAAAATTTTTTGAAAAAAAAATGGAAATACTTCTTGATAATTTATTCATGAATATTGAGTCTTATAAAACTCATCCTACTAGAAATAATGAATTTTTTATCAGAATATATTGCTCTAGAGGAGGAATGCGTTCACAAAGCATTGCATGGCTACTAGAAAAATACAAATTAAATCCAGTAACACTTAAGGGAGGATACAAAATATATAGAAGATGGGTATTAGATAGTTTCACAAAAAAGTTAAATATAGTAGTTATTGGCGGAAAAACAGGAACAGGGAAGACAAGATTATTATCATTACTAGAGAAATATAAATACCAAACTATTGATCTTGAAGGATTTGCTTGTCATAGAGGAAGTACGTTTGGAGGTTTAGGAATGAAAGAACAACCTTCAAATGAACAATTTGAAAATATAATTGCAGAAAAATTAAATTCTTTTAAATGTTCTAAAAATATTTTTGTAGAAGCTGAAAGTGCAAATATAGGTAAATGCAAAATTCCTCATGAATTCTTCAATCAAATGAAACACTCTAGAAGAATTGAAATTATAAGAAGTGAATCTAACAGGTTAGATGAGTTGATAGATACTTATAGTATTTTTAAGAAAGAGGAACTCCAGGAATCTGTATTAAGGATAAAAAAAAGATTAGGACCGCAAAGAACAAAAATAGCTCTGGAATCAATTAAAAATGAGAAATGGGACCTAGTTTGCAGATCAGTTCTAGATTATTACGATAAGTGTTATGAATTTGAAAAGGTTGGCAAGACAAATATAAAGTTATTAGATTTAACTGACAAAAAATATGATGAAAGTATTCTAGAGTTAATAAATAATGTTTTATAAAATAATTACAAACGAATGTAAAAAATATTTCCTAAAATAAAAAATTATTAACTGAACATTATGACAGAAAATAAAACTTCAAAAATACAATTTTATGAAGGAACTGATGAACCAGTAGTTCCTGAAATCAGACTGACTAGGAGTAAGGATGGTACCACCGGCCAAGCACTATTTTTGTTCGAAAAACCTCAGGCATTATCTTCAATTACAGACGGTGAAATCACAGGTATGCGTATGATTGATTCCGAAGGTGAAATACTAACTAGGGAAGTTAAAGTAAAGTTTGTTGATGGAGAACCCATATTTTTAGAAGCAGTATATATTTGGAAGAACACATCAGACTTTGAGAGATTCATGAGATTTGCAAATAGTTATGCCAAATCAAATGGATTAGGATATTCTGAGAAGAAGTAGAATATTCTGAAAATTGAATAGTTCATCATATTTCAAGTTAGTAGTAATTTTAATCACTGCTTTAATATTATGGACTTTAAGAGATTTTCTTCTCTTAATAATTTGTTCTTTGGTAATTTCAAATATTGTTTGTAATTTATGTAATCATGTAAAAAAGGGCTTAAAAATCCCCCGATCTCTTTCTTTGTTTCTTGTCTTAACCGTTATATCAGTAATAGTGTTTACTATTTTTATTCTTGTATTGCCTCCGTTTATAAAAGAATTCAATGAAATACTAGTTGATATTCCAAATGGCTTATCAAAAATAAATATTTTGATTAATACAAATTTGAACAAATTTAATAGCCTATTTTATGGCGAACAATCAGAAAATGTTATTGACATATTTAGTCTTATAAATAATGTAGTTACTATTCCAGATGCTTCAACTATTGCAAAAGCTATTCAAGAAAGCTTTAAGAATTTAATAAATATAGCGGGGAATCTGGGTTCAGGTCTTTTGAAATTAATATTCGTATTAGCAGTAAGTTTGATGATTTCTATTGAACCAAAACAGTATAAAGAAAATATACTATTTTTAATTCCAAAAAATTATCGCAACAAATTTAGAAATATTCTGGAAAAATGCAATGTTGCATTAGCAAATTGGACCTTTTCTATGGTTATAAGCTCATTATCCGTAGGTCTATTATCATTAATAGTTTTGTCTATATTAGATGTCAAATATGTTGTCTCAAATGCATTAATAGCCATGGTTCTTAATATTATTCCAAATATTGGTCCAGTTATTAGTGGTATTTTTCCAATCTCAATTGCGCTACTTGATAATTTTTGGAAGCCACTGGCTGTTTTAGGAGCATATGTAATAATTCAAAATATTGAAAGCTATATAATAATGCCATCTATAATGAAGAAAAAAGCAAACTTACTTCCTGGTTTGACTTTAATATCACAATTTGGATTTACATTCATTTTTGGTCCATTAGGCTTAATACTTTCGCTTCCATTAGCTGTAGTAATACAGGTTTTAATCAAAGAATCATTTAAAGATATTTAAAACTACTTAATTAATTTTTTATATAAATATGGGTAGGAAAAAAGTATAAAGAAAGCTAAGGGATGTTTACCAAAAGCAAAATATAGTGAACTAAAAGTAAAGTGATCAAATAATATTCTTAGCTCAGTAGAAAGATCTATTAAAACTAAAGAAAATAAAATTATCAAATAGTAATTCAATTTCATAAAATTAGAAGTTTAAGGTCAGTCTTTAAGCAACAATGATGGAGCCAATAAAATACTTGAATAACTTCCAACTATAATCCCTAATGACAAGGCTAAGGAAAACCAAAATAGTGAGTAAGATCCAAACAAAATTATGCTTAATAAAGGAATAAGAGTTGTAATACTGGTAAAGGTTGTTCTCCTAAATGATTCGTTTACTGATAATTGAATAGTTTCGTTATAGCCTTCTGTTTTTGATTTTAAATTCTCACGAATCCTATCAAAAATAACAACAGTATCATTCACAGAATAACCAGCAATAGTTAACAAGGACACGGCAAAAAGACTATTTACCTCGACAGATAATATAATTCCTAGCCAGGAGAACAAACCAAAAACAATTAATAAATCATGGAATAAAGCTAATAATGCAAATAATGCATATTTTTTATCAAATCTAATAGTTATATATAAAGATATTGCAAATAAAGAAACTAACAATGAAGTAACACAATTAGTAAGTAATCTTTTCCCAAGCTTTGGACCTATTAATCTTGAATCCTTACTCTCGTAATTTAGAGGTCCAATAATATTATCAAGATTAATAAAAAGATTATTTGATTCTTCAATACTCAAATAAGGTGTTCTTATTGAAATTAATTTATTATTATTTTGAAATTGTAATTTAATATTATTTAAAACTTTTTTATTTTTAGAGATCTCTCTTAAATTTTCTAAAACTGAATCAGGGGATAAATTAGAACATTCTTCATAACAAACTCTCTCTATTCTAAGTTCATTTCCACCAACAAAATCCATCCCTAAATTTATAGGTTTTTTATATGAAGTATTAAAAGTAGAATATAAAATTCCTAAAAGACTAAACAAAATAAGAAAAGTTGAAAAACCAATAATCCTTCTTTTGTTTTTTATTAATTCAAGATTGTAATTCATGGGGAAAATAAAAATAAAAAATTTAACTTGAAAAATTATTCCTGGGTAAATAAAGATTTTTTTGTCTCAAAGATTGATATGTTGTAAAAAATCGCAAAATAGTTTTAGAACAATTTAATGAGGTGAACAAACTTATTAAGACTCCAATACCTAATGTTGCCGCAAAACCTTTAACAAAATTTGTTCCTAATAAAAACAATACAAAACAACTTAGAAGAGTTGTAATATGTCCATCAACTATGGATGAATTAGCTCTTTGAAAACCGCTATCAATAGATCTTGTAAGAGTATTACCATCAAATAATTCTTCTCTAATTCTCTCAAATATTAGAATATTTGCATCAACAGCCATACCAATGCTAAGTATAAGCCCTGATATTCCAGGTAAAGTCAAAGTTACGGGAATTAAAGAATATATGGCTAAGTTAAAGAAACCATAAAGTACTAGAGAAAGAACTGAAACAAAACCTAGAATTCTATAATTAAAAATCATAAATATACCAACAAAAATTAATCCACTTATAGCTGCATAAAGACTTTTTAAAATATTTTTGGATCCCAATAGAGCTCCTATAGTATTAGTTTCTACAATTTCAATTGGTAATGGCAATGAACCACCTTTAAGTTGAACTTCTAATTCTCTAGCATTTTCAGCGCTGAAATTACCGCTTATTGTTGCTGATCCACCCGTAATTCCAGTATTAACAAACTGATTACCAACACTAGCTTCACTTATTGATTCTCCATCTAGAATGATAGCTAATAGTTGATTAGTACCAGCAATTGACTTTGTAATTTCTGCAAACTTTTCACCTCCTGAATTACTAAAAGTTAATAAAACTTCCCAATTACTATTTGTTTGTTCTTGTCTCCTTCCTGCGTTAATAAGATCCTTACCTGATAAATCTGTTTTAATAAATAAATTTGTAATTTTTTTATCTACCATATTTTTAATTTCAATTAACTTCCCATATAAATCATTACTAGTAGATGAGTAATTTAATTCTTGCTCTATATCTTTAAGACCATTTTGAATAACTTTTAAGAAATTTTCATCATATTGACTTTTTTCTGCAGAAGAATATTGTTCGATTAATTCTTTAATACTCAATCTCTGTAGTTGTAGGTTTTTTAAATCTGAAGATGTTCCTTCTTTTTGGGTTCTAAATTCTAATAAAGCAGTCTTACCTAATACCCTTGAAGCAACTAATGGATTTTGTTCTCCAGGTAATTCTAAAATTAATTGATCTCCACCTAGGGTTTGCAAGTTAGATTCTGAAACCCCTAAGTTGTTAACACGTCTATCTATAACAGAATTAACTGCATCAAGTTCATCTTTTGTTACCTTCCCTTCTTCTTTAATAATTTGTAGTGTAAGTTGAGAGCCCCCTTGCAAATCCAATCCCAACTGTAAGGGATAGTTTATTAATAGATAAACAGATAAAGTAAGTAGAAATATAATAAAAAAAAGCCAACCTTGCCTCCTTTTCATTCCCTATATTCTCCCACTAATTAAATCTTCAACTTTTTCAACTATTTGATGTGGTTGAATAATTGTCAAATTCTCAAGATTTCCATTATAAGGGGTTGGAATATCCTGACTAGATAATCTAATTGGTCGGGAATCAAGATCATCGAAACACTCTTCTGTTATCAGGGCGATTAATTCTGCACCAATACCTCCAGTCTTCATACATTCTTCAACAATAATTACTTTATTAGTTTTTCTTATTGATTTCGAGATGGTTTCCATATCAAATGGTTTTAAACTTATTAAATCAATTAACTCAACATCTATTCCTTTTTTTTCTAATTCTTCAACAGCTTTAAGGCAGTGATGTCTCATTCTTGAATAAGTCAATAAAGTAATATCTTTACCTTCTTTTACAACATCAGCCTGATCTAAAGCGCAAGTATAATCACCCTCAGGTAATTCTTCAGACAGGTTGTATAGAAGAACATGTTCGAAAAACAGAACCGGATTATCATCTCTTATAGCTGCTTTCATTAAACCTTTAGCATTTGTAGGTGTACTGCATGCAACAATCTTTATACCAGGAACTGCATGAAAATATGCTTCAAGTCTTTGACTGTGTTCAGCACCAAGTTGACGACCAACTCCTCCAGGACCTCGAACTACTGCTGGTATTTTATAATTTCCGCCACTTGTATATCTAAGCATACCCATATTGTTTGATATCTGATTAAAAGCTAAAAGCAAAAAACCCATATTCATTCCTTCTACTATCGGTCTTAACCCAGTCATTGCTGCACCCACAGCCATACCCGTAAAACTATTCTCTGCAATTGGAGTATCTAAGACTCTTAACTCTCCATATTTTTCATATAAATCCTTAGTTACCTTGTAAGATCCTCCATATTGACCTACATCTTCCCCCATTACACAAACATTTACATCATTTGCCATTTCTTCATCAATTGCCTCTTTCAAAGCATTAAATAATAATGTTCCAGCCACAATTAATTACCTAATTAATCACATATATAATCCTACCACTTTGAATAATTCAACCTCCTTCAGCGAAGGTTATGAGTAGTAATATTGATAAAATCATTCCAGGCGACAGTAAGAGGGCTAAAAGGCCTAAGTCATGTAAAGACATTCAAAGATAGTGTTTTCTAAATGATATGCCCATTTCAACTTTTCTTCACAATAAAACTGCGAATAAATACAATAAAAAGTCCTATCCCAATAAAAGCAAAAGAGAATGTTAGCAAAAAAGATAAGCCTATTATTAAGGTATTAATACTAGAGGAAATATTTTGGACTATTTCAGAAGAATTAGATGGTTTATGTACTGAAAAATAAATTGCAATTTTATTACTTAAAAAATAAAAAAATATAAATAATAAAAAACTTGTTAATGATCCAACAATAAAATTTAAAGGTCCTTTTTCGGGAATATTTTTTTCAATATTTTTATTACTATTATTAGTCACAATAGATTTTATATAAAAAATTTAAATGAATGTTATTCCCTTTTCAAGGAAAGTGCAAACCCATGAATCATAGCCTTTATCTTTAAATAATTTAAAATTTGAAGCTAATTCTTTTTTAGCAGTCTCTATATCGTTAAAGAGTGCAAAGCATGTAGGGCCTGATCCACTCATTGAAAATGTGAGACAATTTTCTAATTTAGAAAGTAAAAATAATGCCTGCTTTACAGAATCATTTTCATTTTCAACAACTAACTGCAAATCATTTTTAATAAATAAATTTTGATTATCAAAATTTAAATTATCTATACCATTTTCTCTTAAATTTTTTCTTACATTCTCAATCATTTCTCTATCAGTAAGATATTGATCACAAAATCTATTACTATATTTTTTATACGTTTCAGCTGTAGATACTGATACATTTGGATTTTTTAAAAGAATTACTCCATATTCAAAGTTTGAATCTAATTTCTCCAAAATTTCTCCTCTTCCAAAACATAATTGAATACCACCATTAATAAAAAAGGGAATATCAGATCCTAAAGTTGATGCTAATGAACTTAATGTTTCTTGATCTAAGTTCAAATCCCATAACTTATTAAGACCAATTAATGTTGCTGCTGCATTACTAGATCCACCAGCTAATCCTGCGCCAATTGGAATATTTTTTCTTAAAAATATATTCGCACCGTAATCTATATTTGATTTTTTCCTTAATAGATTTGCTGATTTAACAATTAAGTTATCGTCAGATAAGCTTAAATCATTACAATCAGATTCAAGTTTAATTAAACCTTCATTATTAATTTCAAATTCTAAATAATCAGAAAGATCGATATTTTGCATAATCATTGCTAACTCATGAAATCCATCCTCTCTTTTACCAATAACTTCAAGGTGCAAATTTATTTTGGCAGGAGATTTTATATTAATTTTCTTTTTAGCTAAATCTTGCATATACTTAAACTTTTATTTTTTAATTTTAATACAATTTTCTGCAAGCTTAATCCATTGGTCAATTGAAATATCTTGTGGTCTTAAATTAAAACAAACTTTTGAAGATTCAGATAATTCATTTATCTCTTCATTTGAAAATATAGAATTAAGAGTATTTCTAAGCATTTTTCTTCTGGAATTAAATGAAATTCGAAGAAGTTTATCTATATATTTTTCTAAACTAATATCTAATCTTAAATCATTTTTAATTGGTTCAAAAACTACTAAAGAAGAAAAAACTTTTGGAGGCGGACTAAATGATGAAGGGGGCACATCACATATTCTTTTTATTTTTGATAAAAGTTGCATTCTTACACTAAGCGCACCAGCATTGGGACTTCCTTCTTTTGACAAAATCCTATCTACAACGTCTTTCTGCATTAAAAATATTATTTTTTCGTAATTATAATTTCTTATAATGCCCAATCGACCTATGAAAATATCCAATATTGGGCCAGTTATATTGTAAGGAATATTTGCAATCACTTTTGTAATCTTCTTATTGATCGAATCTAAATTTACAGAAAGAATATCTCCCTGCTGAAGTGAAAACTTATCATTATTATTGAATTTATCATTTAATAAATTTATTAAATCTTTATCTAATTCAATTGCATGCAATTTTTTAATTTCTGAATTTAATAACTTAGATGTTAAAGCTCCTTTACCAGGACCAATTTCTAAAATAAAGTCATTTTCATTAAGAACAGCAATTTCTTTAATTTTTTCTAATATTTTTTTATTTACCAACCAATGTTGTCCAAATCTTTTTTTTTGATGATAGTTTTTAGAATTCATCTAAAAGATAAATAATATGTTTAAATTAAATATGAATTTATTTAATACTTTATATCATGAGCTTATCAAAAAAAAATTTAGATAAACTCAATAAATTTAAAAAAAAGAGAAATTTAAATAACGAAAGTAAAAATATAAATAATTGCACAAATTTAACTAATAATGATAATTTTATAACCAATCCACTTAATTCAGAAGATCCCAATAAAATTTTTTATTCGTTAATTGATAATTCAGAATCTTTAGAAGAGACTTCTAACGTTAATAATTCACTAAGGAAAAGTGAGATTAATCAAATTAATATGAATTCTAAAAAAGATAATTTTCCCAACAATTTAACAACCGAAGAGGAACTATATGATGAATTTAATTATCTTCTTGATGAATAATTAGTTTTAATATTTTTCATGCTTCAGAGTAATAGATTAGCAATTTATGCTATCGGCAAAATAAAGAAACTTTGGATTAGAGATGGAATTAATCAATACAAAAAAAGAATGCCTGAACTTATCATTAATGAGTTAAAGACTTTTGATTTAAATAATCTTAGATCCAATAACAATATTATTATCTGCTTAAGTGAAGAAGGGAAACAGTTTAATTCAGTTGAACTTTGTTCCTTACTCTTGAATTTTAAAAATAAAAAAATTAATTTCTTAATCGGTGATACTGATGGAGTTAGTTCAGATATAAAAGAAAAATCAGATCTTGTACTAAGCCTGTCTCCTTTAACTTTTCCTCATGAATTAGCTAGATTAATCCTAATCGAGCAAATCTATAGAGCTATTTCTATATCTAACAACTCCCCTTACCATCGTTCTTAAAAAGATTAGATTCAATCTAAAATTAATCTATAAAAGTTTAATAACTAACTATTTTTTGATTTTTTACTATATAGTACATATATACTATTAATTTAAATCTTGGATTCTTTTGATTCAACTACTAAAAAATTTAAAATCCCCTTATTAACTGATTCGGTATCTGCAGGATTTCCTTCTCCTGCAGATGACTATACAGAAGAAAATATTGATTTAAACGAACATTTAATATCTAATCCGTTTAGCACTTTTTTTCTTAGAGTTAAAGGTGATTCAATGATAAATGCAGGAATTAAAGATAAAGATTTAATAATAGTAGACAAGAGCTTAACAGCCAGGCCAGGGAATATCATCATTGCAATGATAGACGGAGAATTTACAATAAAAAGATTATCTATAAAAAATAATGAATTATATTTAAAAGCAGAAAATCATAATTATCCTGATTTTAGATTTAAAAACCATATTGATGTACAGATATGGGGAGTTGTTATTTATTCAATACATAGCTATTTATGAGAATTTCAAATATTGATGCAATAGCTCTTATAGATGCTAATAATTTTTACGCGTCATGTGAACAAAATATTAATCCTCATTTGAGAAATAAACCAGTAGTAATTTTATCTAATAATGACGGATGTATCATTGCGAGAAGTCCTGAAGCGCGAGCTTTAAAAATTAAAATGGGAACTCCGTATTTTAAGGTCAAAGAAAGATTATCTAAATTAGATGTAGCAGTCTTAAGCTCAAACTACTCGCTTTACGGCGATATGAGCAGAAGACTAATGAATTTACTGAAAAACTACTGTGAACAGATAGAAATTTATTCTATTGACGAAGCATTTGTCTCTATTTCTAGACCTAATGATGAAAATCTATATCCTTGGGCAAGAAGCATAAGATCATTAATATATCAGAATCTAGGGATTACCATAACAGTAGGAATAGGAGAAAATAAAGTAAGAGCAAAAATTGCTAATAAACTAGCTAAAAATATTGATTATTCAGCTGGAATATTTGATTTAGCTAGAACCGAAAATGAGAATAATTATTTGAAAAGAATTAGTATAGATAAGATATGGGGAGTCGGAAAACAAACCTCTAATTGGTTACAAAGTAAAGGTATTAAAAATGCGAGAGAATTAAGAGATATGGAAGAAAATGAAATCATTAAGAAATTAGGCATCGTAGGGAAAAGACTGCAATTAGAACTGAAAGGCCATAGATGCCTGCCCATAGAAAAAAACAAGAAATCAAAAAAAGAAATTCAGGTGAGCAGGAGTTTCGGCACGCCTATCACAAAATTAGAAGACTTAACTCAAGCACTGGCAACTCACGCAATAAAAGCGTCTGAAAAAATGAGAAGTCAGAATTTGCAATCATCTAATATTAGAGTATTTGCCAGAACCAGTAAATATTCAAGTCAAAATTATCAAAGAAGTGCTCATAGAAAACTTACAAATGCAACAGATGACACAAACAATATTTTAAAAATAGTAGTTGAATTATCTAAAGAAATTTATAATCCCGAATATAAATTCTCAAAAGCTGGAGTTTTAATGCAGGATTTGACAAATAGCGAATATTTACAGCAATCAGTTGTCAATTACAAATCTCAGAAAGACCTAAAAAAATCAATAAATCTTATGAGAACAATTGATTTATTAAATAAAAGATTTAATAATAATGCAATTACATGGGCCATTACAAAAAATCCACAAAGTTGGGCAATGAATAAGAATTTCTTAAGTCGCTCATCTACAACTGATATAGAACAAATCCCAACTATAGTGAAGTAAAAAAGTAGGATGGAATTTATAATATTTTTAAGCAAATTAGATAAAGAGATTCTTGAATTATTAATAAAAGCAAACTACATAGTTGAAGAAAATAAAATTGAATGTCTCTTAAACAAAGAAATAAAAGGATTACATAATTTTGTAGAAAATAAAATAATAATTTGTACTGAAAATGCAAAAAAGAAAACAAATTATAGAAATAAAAAAAAACAACCAAATAAAGATAATTTCAAAACAGAATTGGCAGTAAGAAAAGCATTAAGACATGAAGCAACTCATGCGATACAAAAATGTAATGACAATAAAATAATAGGAGATATAAAAAAATTAGAAAGTAAATTGCATCAAAATAAGAAAAAAGCGTTAGATTTTTCTACTTCAAATTTTTCTGGAACTTATATAAAAGAAGTAGAAGCTTATGTACTTGAAGATAAACCAAAAAAAGTAAAAGACTTTATTAAAAAATACTGTCTATAAATTCAAAGAAAACATGTTAACTAGCAATAAAATTGCCGCAGCGCTGTTTATCTAAAAAATTCATATGTTGTCTTTCTAAATAATATAATTCCTGAAATTTAATAGCATCTGCATTTAACTCCTTAAAAAGATCATCTATCTCTTTATTAGTCTCTGATAAACCTGAAGAAGGATTATCAATCAAAATAGATATGCAATTTTCTAAAGTATTCAATCTTTGAGATCCCCAAGATTCGATCAAGTGTCTACATCTTTTTAAAGAATTATATTTCTCAAGAAGAGATAAAGTTCCAAGTAGATTATCTTTAGGGTTATTCATCAATGTTAAAAATAATTCATTTGGGTTAACAAAATTATTAATTTTATTTGATGAATCAGGAATATTAATAGCTAAGTAGTCAGTTAGAAGTGAAATTAAGTTAATAGCTAAAAACTCTTTTTGTAGAGTTTGACTATTTGATTGTTTTAATTCATTTAAATAATTTAAACCCAAATTAGTTTGTTCAATTTTTGAAATAATTTCCCACAAAATTTGAATAAATTTAGTGCTAAAACCATTAATTTCTCTTTTAAGAAATTCATCACGAATGAAAAGACGAAGATCAGGACAATGTAAATAATAAAAAATTATTTCAGATTCATTTTTTTCACGGCGAGATATTTCATTTGGTTGTTCAAATTTTTTTGATCTTCCGTGCCAACGAAATCCTTTAACTTGATTTCGTAAATCTTGTTCAAACTGTATCGCTAACCTTGCTTGTCCCTTACTCAATCGTTCAGAAACTTTTTGTAAGTAATGTGTTCTGGTTGATGATTGTGGTAATTTACTCAACAATTTTACTAGTAAAGAAATTACACTCTGGAAATTTTCAGACTTAGTTAAATCTTTGTCTTTAAAAATCTGATCAATCTCCCAATCAATCCAAAAGGATGAATTATCAATTAAGTTAAAGTAATCCTCTGGAGTATGATTATTCAAAAACTCATCAGGATCTTTAAAGTCATTAAGTTGAAGTATCTTTAGATTAATTTGATCATGGAGAGATAAGCTTTCGACTTCTTTTATTACTCTTTTTGTAGCTAATATTCCTGCATTATCAGAATCAAAATTCAAAATTATATTTTTATTATCTGTACATCTGCATAATTGAGAAATTTGATATTTATTTAATGCGGTACCAAGGGAAGCTACAGAATTATTAATACCTTTTGCATGAAGAGAAATTACATCAAAGTATCCTTCAACAATAATAGCTTTATCTTTTTTCCTTATATTGCTAGATGCTTTTTCAAATGCAAACAACATTTTCCCTTTTTCAAATATCTCTGATTCAGGAGAATTAAGATATTTGGGTTCCTGTCCATCAAGAGATCTACCACCAAAGGCAACTACTCGTCCTTGCATATCATGAATTGGAACGATTAATCGATTTCTAAAACGATCATATATCTTTTCAGAATTATCTTTTGAAATTGCTAGACCTGAGGCTAATATTAAATTAATTGGAAATTTTTCTACCTTGGATAGATAGTTAAATAAATCATTCCATGAATTTGGGGCAAAACCTAATTCAAAGTCATCAATAATTTTATTACTCAATTTTCTCTTAGATGTTAAATATTTCATAGCTTCAACACCTAGAGAATTATTTAATTGAGACTTGAACCAATTTTTTGTGACTCTAAGTATTCTATAAAGCTCTTCCTTTCTAGATAATTGTTTTTTATAGGCTTCTACTTGGGGACCTTCAAGATTTTCAACATTAATATTATTTTTCTTGGCAAGAGAAAGTACAACATCAGAAAAATTTGCACGGGTAAATTCCATTAAAAATTTAATAGAGTTGCCACCAGCACCGCAAGAAAAACAATAATAGAATTGTTTACTTGGTGATACTGTCATCGATGGCTTGGTATCATCATGAAAAGGACATATCCCTACAAATTCCTTGCCTTTCTTCTTAAGAACAATATGTTCAGATATAACGTCAACAATATCTGCCTTTTCCTTAACCTCTTGAATAGTTCTTGGATGTATAGAATGAACCATCGAGATTTTTATAAAAAAACAAATAATGATTTATTTGTTATAGGTCAAAATGAAATAAGAATCTACTTATTTTCACAATAAAACTTTTTTTAAATGATAAATATCGCAGAAATTGAAAAAAAATTTAATTCATTTAATAAATTTAACTTGGTATTAGCTCCATTCTTCTTTAGTTTGATGACTTTGTGCGTAAAAAATATTGATAAAAGGATACCTATTTATGAATTAGTTTTATTCAGATCATTGTTAAGTTTAATGATTACATTATTCATAATTAATCTAAAAAAAATAGATCCATGGGGCAAAAATAGACCATTACTTATCTTAAGAGGTGTTTTAGGAACTTTAGCTTTAATTTGTATTTTTTATGCTATTAGAAATATGCCACTTAGTATATCTACTGTAATTCAGTACACATATCCTATTTTTATATCTATGTTTGCTGGCATATTTATAAATGAAAAAATTACTCGGAATATAATTATTGCTTTAATTATTGGCTGGATTGGAATATTAGTAATTTTAAATCCAGTTCAATTATCAAATATAAATGTTGAAATTGAAAATGTTTCGATTTTGATAGCTTTTTTTGGAGCAATCTGCACTGCATTAGCTTACGTTACAGTTAAGAAACTTTCATTTACTGAAGATGTTTATGTAATCATAGAATATTTTCCACTTGTCTCTTTTGTAACATTATTGCCAATTGTATTAATCAACTGGGTTACACCAAATTGGAATGAATTAGTTTGGATAATTGGTATTGGAATATTTACTCAATGTGGTCAGACTTTCTTGACTATAGGGTTAAAAAATTTACCTGCTTCTGAAGCTTCAACAATTAACTATTTGCAAGTACTGTTCGGTTCAATTTGGGGGATTTTGTTTTTCAGTGAAATTATAAACATAAATTTTTTATTAGGAGCCTCATTAGTTTTATTAGGAACTATTTTATCTACTACCAAAACAATTAAAAGGACGTAGAATACTGGTAGTAGCGCAAAAACAATGAAATTTTTCAATTTAGTCTTATTATTTAGTTTTTCTCCTGTTTTGCAAGTTAATGCAACAACTCCAAAATCAGTAACTTGTACAAGAACTGAATATAGAGAAGAGTACATTCCTGGAACGAAATCAAATCCAGGCTACGTAAAAAGCTATGAATTAGACGTTGAAATACCTTGTGGAGGTCAAAGCAAAGCTGAAAAAATAGATGATAATGACTGTAGTGAAGGATCTGTTATTGGAGGTATTCTTGGTGCTGGAATAGCATTATCCTCCTCTAGAGGGAAAGACCGATTTTGGGCTGTACCTGCTGGCGGGACAGCAGGAGCGTTAATTGGATGTCAGGTGGATGGAGGTTAATTGATTAGTTGGATTAATGGAGATTTGGTTGAATTATGGCAAATCAATCAAAAATTTTTTGTTTTAATAAATTGCCAAGGATTAGGATACGAAATACAAATACTAGAATCCTTCTTTCTCAAATTAAAAACAAATCAGATATCAAATAAAAACATAACTCTTTGGATAAAACATATTAAGAAAGAAGATTCAGATTTATTATTTGGTTTTACTTCGAAGGAACAAAAGAATTTCTTTATTGAAATTTTAAGTATTAGAGGTGTTGGATCTCAAATTAGTATGGGGATCTTGAATAAATTTTCAATTAATGAAGTAATTAATGCAATAAAAACAAAAAACAAAAAATTAATTTGTTCCGTTCCTGGGATAGGACAAAAAATGAGTGATCGACTAATTTTAGAATTAAAAAGTAAATTTAAAAATGAAATTCTACTTGAAGAAGAAAAAAGCAAAGATGAATTAGAGATTAAGAATCCTGAAATAAATAAAATGATGGAGGACCTTCAGTTAACTCTTCAATCATTAAATTACAAAAATAAAGAAATAAAGATTATTTTTCCACTTCTTTTTAAAGAAGTAGATCTACTTGCTAAAGAAGGAAATAATTTATCATTTGAAAATTTATTGAAATTAGCTATGAATTATCTAGATAAGGATAGTAGTAATTTAGCTAGATGACGTAGTATCATAGATGCATAAGGATAAAATTTTTATGTCATTAGATACAGCTGAAAAACAGAAGCTAATTAAATCACATCAAGTACATCCAACTGATACAGGTTCAGTTGAAGTTCAGGTAGCAATGCTATCTGAGAGAATATCCAAATTAAGTGATCATCTCCAAGGAAACATTCATGATTTTGCTTCAAGACAAGGATTATTAAAAATGATTGGTAAAAGGAAAAGATTACTATCTTACATAAAAGACAAAAACGTCCAGAAATATCAAGATCTTGTAAAGAAAATTGGAATCAGAGGATGATCTCAATTAATGAAAAAAAAACAATCTAAAAAAAAGATACAAAATAAAAAGAAAAAAAATTATCCTGAGAAAACTGCTTTTGCTAACTTAGAAAAAATATCTAATACTGTAACTACCACAAAGCGATCATCAAATGGGATACCTAAATATGTTGCTGACAGGATGGCAAGAAGAATATTTTTTACAGCAGGAATACCTACAATATTAGGAATGTCAGTTTTTGTTGTTAGCTACATTATCGTTACAAGAAATATTGCTGAAATACCTCCTTCCTCAACAATTGCAATTTCAGCGTTATTTTTCTTATTAGGTCTCGCAGGATTAAGTTTTGGAATATTATCAGCTAGTTGGGATAAAGAACCTGGATCTTTTTTTGGTATTGAAAATATTCCAATGAATATACAACGAGCAAAGGCAGCCTTTAAACCTGCAACTCAAAATTTTGAGGAGAATGGTTAATCTAGGAAACTAATGATTTCAAATTAACTTTGAATGATTTATCTTCTAATAGTTTGCATGCTCCTTGCAAATCACCAATACAAAATTGTTCACCAAATTTAACGTAGGTAACACTTTCTTTATTTCTTACTGCGGCAAAAACTGGAATCTTAATTCCACACCTACCTTTATCTGGTTTAAATTTAATTAAACAGTCTCTCAAAGTATTTTGTACTCTTACATCTGATGCTTGAGAACTATCAAGATTAATAATAAGCAATTTAAGGTTATCTATTTCTCTACAATCCTCAATTATTAATTGAGTCCTATCGCTTTTTTTATCAATTGTTCCCCACACTAACAATCTAGCATCAGTCAAAAGAAATTCTGATAATCTGTCATAGGTTTTTGGGAAAACTATTGCTTCGCAACTTCCAGAAAGATCTTCTAGCTGGACTATAGCCATCCTATCTCCTTTTCTTGTTGTTATTTGCTTGAGATCAGGGATCATTCCAACTAAGGAGACTTTGGTTCTATCTTTTGTTTCTTCTAAGCGCGAAATGCTTATAGGAGATATAAGTTTTGCTGGCTTAGATAAATGTTTAAGCGGATGATCAGATAAATAAAAGCCTAACAATTGTTTTTCTAGCCTTAACTTCTCAATAAGTGAATAATCTTCAACCTTAACTAATTGTGAATCTGAAAAAGCAACATTAGAAAATTCTTCTTTAGTATCAAATAGATTTCCTTGACCAGATAATCTATCACGATTTCTTGAAGAGGCCCACTCAACAACATGTTCAAGATCTGACAATAGTTGAGCTCTATTATTATCACTTGAAAACTCATCTAGTGCTCCACAATGAATTAAAGATTCAAGGTTTCTTTTGTTAAGAACATTAGAAGGCAAACGATCGCATAAATCAGATAATGACTTAAAGATTCCAAAACTATTTCGATTTTCAATTATATTTCTTATTGCAGAATCTCCTAAATTCTTTATTGCAGATAGCCCGAATAAAATCTGATTATTTTTAATAGTGAAATCAACCCCAGAAAAATTGATGCTTGGTGCAATAACCTCTATTCCCATGGAATAACAATTAGAAATATATCTTTGCATTTTGTCGCTAGAGCCAGAATTTACGCTTAAAAGAGCGGCCATATATGCAACAGGAAAATGGGCTTTTAAAAATGCAGTTTGATAAGTAACAGCACCATAAGCAGTTGAGTGACTTTTGTTAAAACAATATTCTGCGAATAAAACCATTTGATCAAAAAGATCATTTGCTAATTTTTCATTTACACCTTTCTTCATAGAGCCTTCTACAAAAATATTCCTATGCTTTACCATCTCAGATACTTTCTTTTTCCCCATTGCTCTTCGAAGTAAATCAGCATCACCTAAGGAATAGCCGGCTAGGTCTTGAGCAATTTTCATGATTTGTTCTTGGTAAACCATGATTCCATAGGTTTCAGTAAGAATTGACTTAATAAAAGGATGAGGAAAATCAACCTTTTCGTTCCCATTTTTACGATTTATGAACTTAGGTATAAGGCCTGCATCAAGAGGACCGGGTCTATAAAGAGCAAGTATCGACGAAATGTCCTCTAAAGAGTTAGGTTTGAAATCCTTAACAACCTGTTTCATACCTGAAGATTCAAGTTGAAAAATCCCTTCAAGGTCTCCTCTCCCAATAAGCTCAAAGGTTTTACAATCATTTTGTGGTAACTCATCAATATTTATTTTCTTTCCACTAGATTGATTAATAAGAGAAACTGTCTTTTCGATCATCGTAAGATTCTTAAGACCCAAGAAATCCATTTTCAATAGCCCAAGTGATTCAATATCATCCATAGAATATTGGGTTATTATTTGTCCTTCATTATTTCTTTGAAGAGGTACAAGTTCGTCAAGAGGATCTGATGCGATAACTACTCCAGCAGCATGAACTCCATATGTTTTATTAGTTCCTTCAATTCTCAAAGCCAAATCAACCCATTTTTTTACACTGTTATCGTTAATATATTTATCTCTAAACTCTTGGCTTGGAGAATTCTTATCAATCATTTCATTTAGTTTATAAGGTTTCCCTCTTACAACAGGTATTAACTTAGCCAACTTATCAGCCTCTCCATATGGTATGTCTAGAACCCTCGCTACATCTTTTAAAACCGCCTTAGAGGTCATTTTATTGAAAGTAATAATTTGCGCAACTTTATCCTCTCCATAACGATTAGTAACATAATCAATAACTTCATTTCTCCTATCAATACAAAAGTCGGTATCAATATCAGGCATAGATTTTCTTGCTGGATTTAAAAATCTTTCGAACAACAAACCATGCTCAACTGGATCAATATTTGTGATTTGAAGAGCATAAGCTACTAGTGAGCCTGCTGCAGAACCTCTGCCTGGTCCTACAGGGATGGAGTTATCTCTAGCAAATTTGATGTAGTCCCAAACAACCAAAAAATAATCTGGGAAGCCCATATCTTTAATAATTTTCAATTCTGAAGATAGTCTTTTTTTATAGTTCTCATCAACTTCTTTAAGATCATTTTTTTTAAGTCTTTTTAAAAGGCCTTTATTAGATAATTGTGTAAGGAAAGAGAATGAATCTGTATCTTCCTTAAGAGGAAATTTTGGCATTCTATAATTACCAAACAAATCAAATACTTCAACTTTTTGAGAAATTTCTTCTGTATTATTGACTGCCTCAATAATCGATTCATCATCAATATGATCTTTAAAAAGTTCAAGCATTTCATTTTCACTTTTAATATATTCTGTACCGGTATATCTCAACCTTTTTTCATCACTTATAAGTTTTCCTGTTAATACACAAAGCAAAGCGTCATGTGCTCCAACATCCATACTTGATAAGTAGTGGGCGTCGTTGGTTGCAATGACTTTTATTTGGTGCTTCTTCCCAATTTTTATTAATTCGACGTTTACAATTCTGTCCTCAATAGAGCCGTGATCTTGTATTTCTAGATAAAAGTCATCTGCAAATAATTTTTTATACCAAAGAGCTATATCCTCTGCTACGTCTAATCTACCTTTTAATATAGCCTGAGGTATCTCTCCACCAAGACAAGCCGTAGAAACTATCAAACCATCACTATATTTGCTTAAAAGAGATTTATCAATACAAGGTCTAGAAAAAATGCCTCGACCTCTCATCCCATTCAGATGACTAATAGTTGTCAACTTCACTAGATTCTTATAACCAGTATAATTCTTGGCTAAAACTACCAAATGATATCTTTTTTCTTTTTTAGGTTGAGGATCATCAATAGAACCATTAATCACATACATTTCATTACCAATAATTGGTTTTATACCTTTCTCTTTACACTTCTTGACCAAATCAAGAACACCATACATGACTCCATGATCAGTAAGTGCTATCGATTCCATTCCAAGATCACAAGCCCTTTCTACAATTTTTGAAATTTGACTGGCACCATCTAATAAGCTGTAGTCACTATGATTATGAAGCGGAACGAAAGCCATACTCAAATAATTTATATATATAAGATAGAGAAAATTTCTAAAAGATCTATACTTTTTGACTACAAATTAATTATTAATACAAATTTAAATTAATGGTCTTTTCTTAATTACCTGAGCATCAATTTCAAAGATATTTGCAGAATTCAATATTCTATCTTCTTCTAATACATTACCTATTAATTGCATTCCAATAGGTAATCCTTTAGTATCAAAACCACAAGGAATACTGATTGCTGGAAGGCCTGCTAAATTAGCTGGAACAGTTAATAGATCAGACAAATACATTGAAAGTGGGTCATTGACAAAATCTCCCTTCATAAAAGCAGTGGTTGGGCAAGTTGGAGTTAATAAAACATCTACTTTTTTAAAAGCATTATCAAAATCTTTTCTTATAAGTGTCCTAACTTTTTGTGCCTTCTTGTAATAAGCATCACTGTATCCAGCCGACAAAGCATAGGTTCCTATCAAAATTCTTCTTTGTACCTCATCTCCAAAACCTTCAGCTCTACTTTTTGATGTCATATCAATAAGATTTGAACTTTCATTCGATCTGTAGCCATATTTAACTCCATCATATCTAGCTAAATTTGCGGAGGCTTCAGATGGCGCGATGACATAATATGTCGCAATTCCATCGTTAAATCTGGGACATTTAACTTCGATAATTTCAGCCCCTAAAGATTGGAATCTATCAACTCCAGAAAGAACAGATTCCTTAACTTCTGGATTAAGCCCTGGGTGTTCAAAACATTCTCTTATAATTCCAATTTTTAACCCCTTTATAGGTTTATTTAAGTCAGTCAAATAATTTGGTACTGGCTTATCAAGACATGTTGAATCAAAGGGGTCTTTACCAGATATTAAATACAGAATTTCAGCCGCATCAGAGACAGTATTTGTAATAGGGCCAATTTGATCAAGAGAGCTGGCAAATGCTATAAGTCCCCATCTGCTAACTCTGCCATAAGTGGGTTTAAGGCCTACAACACCACAAAAAGAAGCTGGTTGCCTTATCGATCCTCCTGTATCAGAACCTATAGCTGCTGCACAAAAACCAGCGGCAACTGAAGCAGCACTACCGCCTGAACTGCCTCCTGGAACTCTATTAATATCCCATGGATTTGAAGTAACACCAAATAAAGATGTTTCCGTTGAACTACCCATTGCAAATTCGTCTAAATTTGTTTTTCCTAAACAAATTCCCCCTGAAGACCATAATTTACTCGAAGCGGTGGATTCATAAGGTGCAACAAAGTTTTTGAGCATTTTACTTGCACAAGTTGTTGCAACTCCTTTGGTGCAAATATTATCCTTTATTGCTATGGGCATCCCAGCAAGAGGAGGTAGTTTTTCTTTATTTTGAATTAATTTATCAATGTTCTCCGCTTGCGCGATAGCATTATCTTTTGTGATACAAATATATGAGTTAATTTCCGGATCTTTATGATCGATTCTTGAAAAGATATCATTAACTAATTCCTTAACAGAAGCATTATTGCTGGTAATTTCTTTTCTTAAAGAATTAAAATTCATTTCTTAATTTATTTCTTAAAATCAAAGCTATCAAACAGTTAACGGTTCTTCTTTTTTGCAACGTATTAAACTGTGTTTAATATTTTTTGATCCTTCATCAGAAAGATCTTTAATAAAAGAAGGCATACTTTCTTTTAAACTACGTTTAGTAATAAATGGGCCGAACCAGTAGGTTCTACAAGGTTGATCTGTTTCAATTTTAGCCCACCAAGCTAAACCGAGTTTGTTTCCAAAGTTTCTAATCAATTTTTTTGGCTTGTTAGGCCTTTAATTCTTGTTAAATTCTATACAATTTTGAAGTGAAAATTCAATAAATTTTTATTAATCATATAAATGTATTGAAACAACAACATTTTAATGGTCTTTAATAAAAATGATAATTAACAATAAAGTCAATTACCTGTCAAGTGAAATAGGGATATGGCGGCCGCCACAGAGGCATTTAAACTTGAAGTCTTACCTTTAAGAGGAATGCTTAGTAGAAAATCGCATTTTTTTTGTGTAAGCAAAGAAATACCTTTATCTTCAGAGCCTACTATGACTACCAAAGGTGCTTTATCTAAGAAGTTTGAAATAGATAATTTACCATCTCCAGATAAGCCAATAACTATAAAACCATTTTTCTTAAGCTCATCAAGTGCTCTATTTAAGTTAACAACTCTACTTACATGCAAGTGTTCTAAAGCTCCTGCCGCTACCTTTGCGACTGTTCCTGTAAGACCAGCAGATCTTCTCTGAGGAATGATGATGCCCTTGCAATCAAATGCTTCCGCTGATCTTATAATCGCACCAACATTATGTGGATCAGTTATGCCGTCTAAAGCAAGTATTATAGGATTTGCACAATTATGTTTAGATAAATCGATTAATTGTTTTAGGGATATTGTTTTAGAGCATGCCAACTGCAATGCGATACCTTGATGTGAAGCACCATAAGTCAATTGCGAAAGCCTGTTCCAAGAAACCTCTTCAATTAGTACTCCTTTTGATTTAAGGTCCTTAAGCAAAATATAGAATTTATCTGAAGAAAAGATTTCCGAAGTACACCAAATCCTATTAATAGATCTTTCACTACTAAGAGCCTCATAAACGGAATGTTTGCCCCATATCCAATCATCAAAATTTCTCTTATTATTAAACTCTTGATGATTATCAGGATTTTTATTAGAAAATTCTGTATTAGATTTAAATACTGGCTTTCTTCTTTTTAAAGATGAAAAAGCATT
>QCEQ01000016.1 GCA_003278525.1 Prochlorococcus sp. AG-355-P16
TTTGATTTTCAAAAAGATGTGATTTTTTTTTTAAATTATTTGAAATTCAAAGGATATATAAATAAGTTGTTCTTAATAAACTATTATTTAAAAAGAAAGATATTAAATGTATGACAAAAATAACTAAAGAGGAAGTAAAAAAAGTTGCTCATTTAGCGAGATTAGAACTTAACGAGAATGAAATTAATAATCATGCACAACAGTTAGAAAAGATATTGGATTATATAAGACAACTTGAAAAAATTGATACAGATGATGTCCCCGGTACAACGAGAGCTATAGAGGTTGTAAATGTATTTAGAAAAGATGAAAAGAAAAGTTTTGATTGCAATGAAGAACTTTTAGAATTGGGTCCATCGAGAGAAGATAAATTTTTTAAAGTACCAAAAATAATTAATGAATGAGTAAGTTAGTTGCTTCCAATAAATGTTTTGTTAACTATTTTTAATAGAAATTTTTTTATTTTAAAGCCTGGATATAAATTTATGATTTTTCTTATTTTCCCCCTCTTTTTGCTATGACTCCTTACACCTATTAATAAATCATAAATAAAGTTAAAAATGTCTTGTTTACTTTCAAATATTCCAACCCTTTGAGGGGAGCCTTTTTTATCCAATAAAGGCTTAGTTTTTTCATAAGCTATTTTGTATTCAAACCAAGGAATCGAAGGCCATAGATGATGAATGAGATGGTAATTTTGTCCCATTATTAATAAATTCATAAATTTGCTTGGATAAACTCGAGAATTAATCCATTTATTCCTTGATCGAAAAGGTCTATGGGGTAGATAATCAAAAAATATTCCTAGAGTGACCCCTACCATTAATGCTGGTCCGAACCATAAATTATAAATTAAATTCATAAAGTCAAATTTTAAACCTGCCAAGATAATTGTTAGGAATATGGATCTTTCAATTCCCCATTGTAGTAATTCATATCTACGCCAGAGTTTTCTTTGAAAGAAAAATATCTCATGATAAAAAAATCTTGGAGCAATTAGCCAAATTGGACCAAAAGTACTAACAATATGATCTGGATCATTTTTGGGGTGATTTACGTGAATATGATGTTGTAAATGAACTCTCGTAAAAACTGGGAAGCTAAACCCTAATAAAATGGCTGAGCCGTGGCCCATTGCTTGATTTATCCAAGGAACTGGATGAGCAGCTTTATGACAGGCATCATGAATAACAGTACCTTCAATATGTAAAGCTAAAAAAGCAGTGGCTACAAGTAAAGGTAAAGGCCAAACACCTCTATACCATTGCCATATGCTAAGAAACGCGAGAAAATAACCACCAAAAAATAAACCTAATGTTGGATTCCAAAAACTTGGCGGATCTACGTAATTTTTAATCTCTTTTTGCCAATTAAATGTTTTTGAAGGATTAGTATTTTTCGTTGTATTTTTACTGGTTAAGTTTGAAATCGTTTCTTTTATTCTTTAAATAATATAACTAATATTTTAAGATGATTGCATGCTTAAACATAAAAAATTTCTTTTAGGAGATTTTTGTTCAATTTTAATGTGTCAAATTAATCATCTTAAGAAAAAAAATTTTTAAATTAAACCTCTTTCAATTATTATTTTATTTGAGCGGTCGTGGCGGAATTGGTAGACGCGCGAGTTTTAGGTACTCGTATCTTCGGGTGTGGGAGTTCAAGTCTCCCCGACCGCACTTAAGGAAACTCTGATAGATAGTTTGTTTATCTATATCAATTCTTATAAACTAAGTTAAATACTTAATTAAATGAATAGTTTGATATTTTATTTGGGAACTTTTTACATCATAATTGGAACTATTTTTCTAACTGTACCGATAATTTATCTTGAGCTCGGCAAACCAAAAGACTTAATAAAAGCTTTTTTAAATTTATTAATAGGTTTAGTATTAATTATCAAAAATAAAACATTAGATGAATCATTTTTTGTAATTTTCCTTTTTTTGACAGTACTAGTTATTTTTTATCTAGTAGAGCTATTTCTATCTAGATGGTACCAATTGACAGATAACGAAAAGAAAAAATTAACTACTTTTTTGGAATTTAAAAAAAACTTTTCGAAAATATTAGAATCTATTCATCTTGTATTTGGTGATTTTACGAAACCTTCAAATTTTTTAAATTTTAGTAGCAATAATAAAAATACAACCCAAAAAAAGTGGGTAAGAAATGATAAAAATGATAATATAAAAGTCTGAAATCAAATAAATTCGTTACTAGAAAAATCCCAAAAAAGCCAAAGGTCAATTTAGAAAGAATATAATAAATTAGATTTATTAAATAATTCTTTTGATCACCAATATTTCTTATATCTTCTAATGAAATCTCAAAATAGCAAAGAACAAAAATCAGACTTTTCTTATAAGGAAACTTTAAATTTACTAAAAACTGACTTCTCAATGCGCGCTAACTCAGTTATCAGAGAACCTGAGATTCAGAATTTTTGGGCTAAAAATGATATTGATTTTCAATTAGGTTCAAGTAACTCAGGTGAAATATTTACATTACATGATGGCCCTCCTTATGCGAATGGACCGCTTCATATGGGGCATGCCCTTAATAAAGTTTTAAAAGACATCATAAATAAGTACAAAACCTTGAGAGGTTTCAAAGTACATTACGTTCCTGGCTGGGACTGTCATGGATTACCTATTGAGTTAAAAGTTCTTCAGAATTTAAAATCTGATGAAAGGAAGAATCTTGACACTTTAAATCTCAGAAAAAAAGCAACAGATTATGCCCATATACAAATTAATAATCAAATGGAGGGTTTTAAAAGGTGGGGCATATGGGGAGATTGGGATAACCCTTACTTAACTCTTAAGAAAAGTTATGAATCTGCTCAGATTGGAGTATTTGGGAAAATGTTTTTAAATGGTTATATATATCGGGGTCTTAAACCGGTGCATTGGAGTCCTAGTTCAAGGACTGCACTTGCAGAAGCAGAATTAGAATATCCTGACGAACATTATTCAAAAAGTATTTATGTTTCTCTAAAAATCACTAAAATACCTGAGGAAATTTTATTAAATTTCATTCAAGAAAATCTTAATATCAAAAAAGATTTTTTACATAATAATTCTTTTATAACTATCTGGACCACTACTCCTTGGACTATACCTGCAAATGAAGCAGTGGCAGTAAATCCAAAAATAAATTACGTTTTTGCTATCGATGAAGAAAAACGAATTTACCTTTTTGCAAAAGATTTAACTTCTGAAATAAGTAAGAAATTTAATAAAGATTTCAAGTTACTGTTAGAGGTTAAAGGCTCTAAATTGGAAAATATTGAATATCAACATCCCTCTAAGAATAAAATTTGCAGAATTGTAATTGGAGGAGATTATATTACTACAGAATCAGGTACTGGAATTGTTCATACTGCGCCAGGTCATGGGATAGATGATTTTAATGTAGGCCAAAAATATGATTTACCAATAACATGTGTTGTTGATGAAAAAGGTAATTTAAATGAATATTCTGGTCAATTCAAAGGATCAAATGTCCTAAAAGACGCTAATGATTTAATTATTGAGTATTTAAAGGGAAATAATTTGCTTCTATTACAAGAAAATTATAAGCATAGATATCCGTATGATTGGAGAACCAAAAAACCAACTATTTTTAGGGCAACAGAACAATGGTTTGCATCTGTGAATGGCTTTAGATCTTCTGCATTAAAGGCAATCGAAGATGTTGAATGGATGCCAGCAACTGGAAAGAAAAGAATATATTCTATGGTTGTTGGTAGAGGAGATTGGTGTATTTCTAGACAAAGGTCATGGGGAGTCCCAATTCCAGTTTTTTATAAAAAAAATGGAAATGAAATTCTTCTTAACAAAGAGATAATCCAACGTATTCAAGAACTTTTTAGTGAACATGGAGCAGATATTTGGTGGGATTGGGATGTTAAGCATCTGTTGCCAGAAAATTATGTAAAAGAATCGGATTTATGGAAAAAAGGTACAGATACAATGGATGTTTGGTTCGATTCAGGATCTAGCTGGGCTGCAGTATGTGAACTAAGAAGTGAATTAAAGTATCCAGCCGATCTTTATTTAGAGGGTTCGGATCAGCATCGAGGTTGGTTCCAGTCTTCTTTGCTAACATCTGTTGCAGTCAATAACAAACCTCCATACAAAAAAGTTTTAACTCACGGTTTTGCACTCGATGAAAACGGGAGAAAAATGAGCAAATCCTTAGGCAATGTTGTTGATCCAAATATAATTATTAATGGAGGTAATAATAAAAAAACTGAACCTGCTTATGGCGCCGATGTTTTAAGGCTATGGGTAAGCTCTGTAGATTATTCAGTAGATGTACCGATTGGTTCAAATATACTCAAGCAACTTTCGGACGTTTACAGAAAAGTTCGTAATACTGCAAGATATCTTCTAGGTAATATTCATGATTATGATCCGAAAATTGATAGTTTCGAAATTGATCAATTACCTCTCTTAGATCAGTGGATGTTAGGCAGATTAGTTGAGGTTACAGATCAAATTTCACATGCTTACGAAAATTATGAATTTTCAAAATTTTTCCAAATCTTACAAAGTTTTTGCGTTGTAGATCTATCAAATTTTTATTTGGATATTGCAAAGGATAGGTTATATGTAAGTTCTAAATCACATTTTCGGAGAAGATCATGTCAGTTTGTCATGTCAAAAGTTGTTGAAAATTTAGCCATACTTATCTCTCCTGTGCTTTGCCACATGGCTGAAGATATTTGGCAAAATATTCCATATTCAACTAAAGAAAAATCAGTATTTCAAAGAGGATGGCCAATATTTTCGCAGTCATGGAAAAATCAAACTCTTAATGATCACATCGCAAATTTGAGAAATTTGAGAGTTGAAATTAATAAGGCTATAGAAGGGTGTAGGAACAAACAAATAATTGGAGCAGCTTTAGAAACTGAAGTTAATTATTTACCTGAAGATAAAGTTGTAAATGATTCACTGACTTGGCTAAAAGAATTTGGCAATCAAGATGTTGATCTATTTAGGGATTGGCTTATAGTGTCAAACTTCCAAGTTGTCTCCGACTTGGTTGAGAATTCTCTGATTATCGATAAGAATGCACTTGGAAAAATCCAAATCACAAAAGCTCATGGTCAAAAATGTGATAGATGTTGGCATTATCAAAAAGAAACTTTTAATGGAATCCAAAATACAAAATTATGCAAAAGATGTTCAAATATTATTGATCTTGAATTTACTTAAATCCAGCTTTTTTGATTCAAAAAGAAAACTGAGTTTTGATTTTCTCTTATAAAATTAGCTTCGGTCTCTGTTAAGGGTGCTTTATAAAGCTTAAAGTTTGTAAGTACATAATTACATGCTATAACTTTCTTCTCCAAATCAATTTCAATTGGATGAGTTGTCGAGCTACTGAACCCTTTAAAAATAAGTATTTCTAATTTTTCTTTATGGTCTTCTTTTAAAATGAAGCCTTCTACTTTAAGTACTCTATTATGTATCTGGGAACTTATTTTTTCAAGATTATTTATTAAATCAATTTCTGTCATTTTCTGAAAAGCAAGAGTTTCTTCCATTTTTAGGAAATTTGATTATTGACCATTGAACAAAACCTATAATATAAATCAATAAAGAAAATAATCCTAAAAATTTTGCTATTGGCTGAGTAAAGTTAGCTCCAAAGAAGAAATTAAATAAATTTTTTATAAAAATGTATAAATTTGAAGAAGGCTGAAGCCATATTGCACAAGCATCAGAATTAATAAAAGAAAAGCAGTTAAAGTTCTTTAAACTCTGAATTAAGAAATTGAGAGATATAAAAGTTACTGTCCATCTCCATATTTTTGTAGTGGTGGTAAGGGAGTAAGAAAAATCATATTCGCTTAATTCATCATTAATATCGTTCCAAAACCAAACCGAAAGTGTCATTAATAAAGTGGAAATATTTGTTATTACAAGAGCATAATTATAGTTACCTATTAAAAGTAGGAGGCTTATAAAAAATAAAAGAGATATTTTCCAATAAATTGATAGAAGTTTATTAACTGCTTTATTTCTTTTTTTAATTGACCAAAAGGATAGAGTAGCGGGTATACCAATAAGGATAATTATTGAAAGTTGAAAGGATAGCCAAATAGAAAGTTGATTAAAAACGTTCAAAATTTTTTCTTTTTAAACACATAATAATTAAACATCAAACTGTTACTTTTGAACTTACTATTGTCATAGTTATGAATATTATGCATTCTTATATTATCGCCTAGAAATATATTAATAATTTTATGAGACAGCATGTTAATCCACTTAGCAGTAATTTCAATCAAATTGAGAGAATACCTTCTGTGAGTGAAATGTTTCGTGAATCTCAATTGAATCTTCATTTGGATATAGGTTGTGCTGCTGGTGAGTTTCTATTCGATTTGGCTTTAGTTAACACTAGGTGGAACTATTTAGGAATTGAAATTCGTGAGAAATTAGTTAAAAATGCTAAATTAAAAGTGCTCGAAAGAGAAATTAAGAATCTATATTTTTTATTTGGAAGTGCTAATAATATTTTGAATGAAGACGAAAGTAAATCTATTCTCAAAAATCTAAAAAGTATTTCTTTTAATTTTCCAGATCCATGGTTTAAGAAGAAACATTGTAAAAGGCGTGTAATTCAGCCAGAATTGATCAATATTCTCTCAAATTCATTGCGAACAGGGACTCTAGTCTTTATAAAAACAGATGTAAAGGATTTATTCGATTATATGGATTTCACTATATCAAGTAATTTATATTTTAAAAATATAGATAAAAAAGATTTTAATTATTCCGAAAGTTTTAATCCAAATAAAGTTAAAACTAATCGGGAAAAGTATGTGACAGTTAACCAGCTTGATATTTTTGAAAGGATTTATATCAAAATTTGATTTTTTATTGATTTATTATTTTATTAATTTCAAAAAAAAGCTTGTTTTTAATTTCTCTTGATAAAGAATCAACTTTCTTATGATTTTTGGCTTCAACAAGAATTCTTATTACCGGTTCTGTGCCGCTAGGTCTTATATAAACTCTACAACCATCCGAATAAATTTCCTGAAAATTTTCTAAGGTTTGATCAATTAAGAGCTTGGTTTTTGGATTTAATTGATTGATATTAAAATCAAGTTTAATGTTGGTTATTTTTTGCGGAAAAGGTTCGAAACTACTTTGAAGCCAGTCATTTAAATTAATATTTTTCTTTTTACAAAATTTAGAAATTTGAAGTGCAGTCAATATCCCATCTCCAGAAAAGTTATTAATATTTGAAAGTATATGACCTGACTGCTCACCTCCTAATAAAGCTCCTTTTTCTATAATTGCGTCATGCACATATTTATCTCCTACATCAGTTCTATATAAATTTCCTCCAATTTTCTTCCAGGCCTTTTCAAATCCTAAGTTTGCCATTTGAGTTGATATTAATAAATTTTTTGTAAGCATTTTTTGTTCCATAAGCTCTCTACCCCAGAGAAAAAGAATGTGATCCCCATCTAAAACATTGCCTTTTGAATCTATTCCAATTACTCTATCAGCGTCCCCATCGAAGCTAAAACCCATATCTGCAGGACTCTCTCTTATTGCTTTTTTTAATGGTTCAAGGTTAGTAGAACCACATTTCATATTAATTTTCAACCCATTTTTAGAGTCATTGATAACTTTTACATCAGCACCAAGAGACTGAAAAATTTCTTTCGCGCAAGTTGTCGCTGATCCGTAACATGTGTCTAATAGTATTTTCAATCCGCTTAGGTTTTCTCCACCCATTGTTTGGATTAGGCTTTTAATATAAATCTCAATGAGATCTTTATTTGTTTTTAGCTGAATCATTTGTCTAGGAAATGATATGTTGTGATTTAACTCTTCGATTGATGTTTGAATTTTATTTTCAAAATTTTTGTTAATTTTCTGACCATTATGATCAAAAATTTTTATGCCGTTATACTCTGGCGGATTATGACTTGCAGATATCATGATCCCAATACTTAAGTTCTTTTGTTTGATTAAAAAAGGTATTGCTGGAGTAGGGCAGACTCCAAGGTTTATAAATTTTTTACCACTTTCGTTGATACCTTGGGTTATTGCCTGAAGCAGAATATCTCCACTAATCCTTGTATCTCTTCCAATTAATATTGGATTTTTATTCTCTAAAGTCGAACCTAGGACAAACCCTACTTTGTATGCTAGAGAATAAGTTATTTCTTTATTAAACCTGCCTCTTATTCCATCAGTTCCAAAAATTGATTGCATAATTAGATTTCAGGAATTAAAGAAATTTTTGATAATTATTTCTTCCTTATTTTATCAGTTGATTAAAAGCTTATAGATTTCAATTCTCTTTATTTGTTTAAGTTATTTAAGATACTTTTAGTTAGCAATACCCTAATAGTGCAATCTGAAAGTCGAGAACCAATTTTAAAAACAAATTTTAAAAAAATAATTATTTTGACAATATCTATTGTTATCATTTCATTGCTTTTGTTTAGAAATTTCTTTTTTAAATCAACGTATCTTCTAAAAAGTTTTGGAGAATTATCTGTTGATCCTCAAATAGCTTTTACAAATAACAAGCCTACATTTTTGGAGTTTTATGCTGAATGGTGCGAAGTATGCAAAGAAATGGCTCCAAAAGTTTCTGCTTTAAAAGATGAATACGAAAAAGATATAAATTTTGTTTTTTTAAATGTTGATAATCAAAAATGGGGTAATTATATCCAGAAGTTTGATGTCAATGGGATTCCTCAAGTTAATCTTTTTGATAAAAAGGGTAATTTAATATCGAAATTTATTGGTAAACAAGATGAAATAAAAATAAGACAATCTATTAATAATTTAAAAAAAGAAGAGAAACCCTATAATGAAATGATTAGTGAAAAATTTTCAACAATTCAAGAAAATCAAAATATTGGTGTTGGTCCTCGAAGTCATGGATAATTTCTACCATTCTAATGATTTTGATACAATTGGAAAACTTTTTTTAAAAATATACTTGCAACTTTCGGCAATTGACTTGTGTTCTTTTTGGGTTCCGTGAGCTGATCTTAAATGAATGTAATGGATCCACGATCTGCATGATCCAGACATATAGATTCTTGTTGGAGTTGCTAACGGTAAAACAAATCTGGCACATTCTTTGGCCACACCTTCAGCAAGTAAATCTTCATATAACTTTGAAGCAGCCTGAAAATGCAAACCAATTTTTTCTTTGAATCTTTTTTTTAACTCATCAGGAAGGTCGGGAATTGAATTTTGCCTATTTTTAAAATCTTGACGCCTCAGCTCAGGTAAAGGAATATCACCCAATTGAGAACTATCTGCATATCTCTGTGAAAATTCCTGGAAAGTAAATGATCTATGTCTTAAAATTTGGGCAGCAATTCCTCTGTTGGTTTCTATTTGTAAGGTCATAAATGACTGTTCAAAAACACTCCAATGTTCGTTTTTAATACAATAACTTAATAATTTCGAATAATCCTCATTTTCCTGATTTTTTGGATTACTTACTCTTGCAATATAAGCCATCGTTTTTTCTGCATCGGGAGTTAGAGAAATTAGTTCAACTTTACTCATTTTATATCTTTGCTAAAGTCACTTTTTCTGGTTGGTTTTGATATTTACCTCTTCTATCTTCGTAGGTTGTAGAGCATGGATCACCTTCAAAAAAAAGTAGTTGGCAAATACCTTCTTCAGCATAAATTCGGCAATCTGCACCTGAACTATTACTAAACTCTAAAGTTAGATGACCTTCCCATCCTGCTTCTGCAGGAGTTGTATTAACAATAATTCCTAACCGTGCATATGTGCTTTTACCAATACAAATTACTGTTATGTTTTCTGGCACTTTCATCTTTTCTAAAGCTACTCCTAAACCATAGGAGTGAGCAGGAAGAATAAAAAAGTCTCCATCATTATCATGGTGAAGAACAGTTTTTTCTAAATTATTAGGATTAAACTTTTTGGGATTCATAACAGTTCCAGGGATATGTCTGAAAATTAGGAATTCATTTGATGAAAGTCTTAAATCATAGCCATAAGATGAACATCCGTAACTCAAAACTGGTTTTTGTTTATTGTCAGGCTCAAGATGCCTAACTAAATTTGATTGAAAGGGTTTTATCATTCCTTCCGAGGCTTTTTGATTTATCCAGAGATCATTTTTTAGCATTGTTTTATGAGCGAAGTTCGGTAATTTGGTTAGCCATTAATAATAAATCTTTAGGAATATCTGTACCAGTAAGGATTACATCTCCTGATATAAATCGGTTTTCAAGTGTTGAAATCAAATCATCTTTATCGATAATTTTCATTTCAATGGCTAAAAAAATTTCATCAAGTATGATTTGATCATTCTCGCCAGACTGTAGCTCTTTTTTACAAAAATTCCATAATTCAAATGTAGATTCTTGAATAGATCTTTTTAAATTATTATTATTTTCAATTGTTTCTGAATTATATTGATCAAAGGAATGTGATGATCTTACCCAGGTTAAATTACCGAGAAGCTTTACTGCATTTTCGACTCCTTGTTTGACCCCTCCTTTCATAAATTGTATTAAGAGTACTTTTCTTCCAAGTGCAGCATTTCTTAGAGAGTCTCTAATGATAGATGGGTAACTTCCTCGGTATGAGGATTGATAGATTTGAATTTGTCCGTTTTGTGCAAATCTTTTTACGTTACTTTTATTAGCAGTATTTATATTTACAACATCAAGATTTCCTTTGGAATAAGTATGGGATGAACTAATTACCATTATTTAGATTCTTTTTACATGCAGTATAATGAGAATCTTTGGACGCTGCATATAGTGTAATTTTACTTAAAAAAGGGTTAAGCAAGTAGAAACTGACTGAAAAAGGCTTATTAAAAAACCAATAAGAATTGAAAATTGTTACTGTTGATACAAGATATTTTAGGGAGCCTCCTTAAATTTTCTATTAGTCAAGATATTTATGATACCTGCTTCACGAGGATTTAACCGCTTTAGTTCGGAAAAGTCAGGACAAAGTAAAATTAACTCTGTTGGTGAACGTTTTCCAATCAATAGAACTTTAATGGAAGTAATTAAAGGTCTAGATGGTGCAAGTACAGAAATGGTTGAGAGATCTAAAACAATCTTTTTCCCTGGGGACCCTGCTGAAAGAGTTTATCTTATTAGAAGAGGAGCAGTAAGACTATCAAGAGTTTATGAGTCTGGTGAAGAAATAACTGTTGCTCTTCTAAGAGAGAATAGTCTCTTTGGAGTTTTATCTCTTTTAACAGGCCATAGATCTGATCGTTTTTACCATTCCATAGCATTCACAAGAGTTGAGATGATAACGGCACCTGCGAATTCAGTTTTAAGAGCTATAGAAGAAGATGCTTCAGTAGGACTATTACTCTTACAGGGTCTTTCAAGTAGGATACTGCAAACTGAAACAATGATAGAAACTCTTACACATAGAGATATGTCTTCTCGTTTAGTAAGTTTTTTAATGGTTCTATGTAGAGACTTTGGAGTTGCAGGTGAAAAAGGTATAACAATAGACCTAAGACTTTCTCATCAGGCAATTGCTGAAGCTATTGGTTCTACAAGAGTAACTATTACAAGACTCTTGGGGGATTTAAAGGATTCAGGACTTCTTAATATTGAAAGAAAAAAAATCACAGTTTTCGATCCAATTGCTCTTGCAAAAAGATTTAATTGATTCATCATAAATTATGATGTACTGAGCGTATGCAAAAGTGTGGCTTGGATTTTAATTGTTTTTTTAATATTACTAGGGGGATTAATTGCACCATTTGGGGATATTCTTGGAACAAAAATTGGTAAAGCAAGATTAAGTATCTTAAGATTAAGACCGAAAAAAACAGCAACTATAATAACGATAATAACTGGTGGGTTTATTAGTTCAATATCAATAGGGTTATTGATTTTAGTAAGTGAAGAATTCAGACAAAGGCTTTTTGTTGATATTCCTTTTCTGCAAAAAACTTTAGATGAAAGTAAAAAGGCTTTAATTCCCTTACAGGAGGAAAGAACGGAACTTGAAGAAAAAATTATTCAAAAAGAAAAGGAGTTAAATCAACTAAAAAATAATATTAAAGAATTTAGGAGAGGAAATATTGTTATTAAAAGAGGACAAACTTTATTTATTGCTGAGATTAATTCCAGCTCAAATATAAAACTAGATTTAACAAAAATCTATAATCAAGCTGATAAATTTGTTAGGAAAATTGTTATACCAAATAATAAAGAAGCAAAAAATATTCTTTTGTGGAGACCTACTGATATCACAAAAATTGAAAATATAGCTGCTCAAGATGGTAACTGGGTTTTATTAATCAAATCAGCAACAAATGTTTTAAAAGGGGATAAATATGTTTTTGTATCTCCCGATTTATTAGAGAATAAATTTATAGTCAAAAAAGGGGATGTTATTACAAGTTCAATTCTGGGAGAACGTGACTTAAATCTTAAATCAATAAATTTAAAAATTAAATCATTGCTTAGAAAAACAAGGGATGAAATAAAGTCAAAAGGATCACAAGTTAGTGAAATTAATACAAATGGAAATTTTGTAAAAAAAATTAGAGATTTTCTTCAAGAAAATCAAAATATCAAATTTAAGTTAGAAGTAATATCTTTGAGGGACAGTAAAACTATAGAACCCATAGTCGTTGAAATTAATATTTCTAAAGTTAAATCTTAAATGCCTAGAGTAATAACTATTGATCCTGGGAAAAGTAAATGCGGCTTAGTATTAGCTGAAATAAGTGAAAAAAAAGTTTATAACGCGATAATTCTTAAAAGTGAATTACTTGAGAATTATGTCAGAAATTTGATTACTACTGAGGACGTATCACAAATTATTATTGGCAACGGTACTACCAGTAGAGAAATTAGAGAAAAACTATATTTTTTTAAAAAAGAAATAATAACTTTTGAGGAAAAAAATACTAGCTACAGGGCTAAAGCAAGATATTTTGAACTTTTTCCAATTAGCGGCTTGAAGTTTTTAATGCCTAGAGAGATTTTTATTCTTAATAAAAATCTTGATGCGATATCAGCTTTAATAATTTTAGAGGATTATTGCAAAAAGAAGTTTACTTTTAATCAAAATATTGATTTTAAAACTTGGCTGAAATAGTGAACTTATATTCATTACCTGCTTCTAGTTCATAATCTTTTTTCAATAAAAATCTTAATAGGGCATCCTCAATTAATGCTCTTCCCAAAGGTGGATTTACCGTTAATAAACCTTTATTAAAGGACCATGTAAAAGTCCATTTAAATTGACTAGCTTCCACAACTCCTTGAATTTGCCTTTTTGTGAAGCAATATTCCTTAATACTTACATTGGCAATCGTTTCAGGTTTTGAATGCATTTCTTAATGTTGATCTTTATCAAAAGAATTTAACTCATTAATTATGTACTCTTCTTTTTTAGTATTTAGTTGTTCTAGGGATTCTATTACTTTTATATAAACTTTATCCAATATTGATTTTTCTTCTTTAGAAATTTTCCCTAATACATGTGAAATGGTATTGAAATTATTTCCCCCTTTTATTGGAGGAGGTGAACCAATACCAATCCTTATTCTGTTAAAGTTTTGTGTTTTCAATTTTTCAATTATACTTTTAAGACCATTGTGTCCGCCAGAGCTTCCTTTTTTTCTAAATCTTATTTTTCCAAGAGGAAGATCTTTATCATCAACTATTATAAAAATTTGATCTAAATTTATCTTATACCAATCAACAATTGCACTGACAGCATCACCACTGTTATTCATAAATGTATTAGGTAAAAATAACCTGAAAGTAGAATCATTGATTTGAAATTCTGAGCATGAACTTTTAAGCTTATCTTTAAATAGAAAATTTGAATTATATTTCTTAGAGAGATTTTCAAGTAGTAAAAAACCTATATTATGTCTACTGTTTGAGTACTTTTTACCAGGATTTCCCAAACCAATTAAGAATATTTCATTCATGATGTCTTTCTCAATTTCTTTCAACTGAGGATTATAAATATATAAGCAAAATATAACCTAGTAAAATAAAACGAAAGTTCTATAAAAGACAATGTAGTGATATTAAAATTGTTGGAAATACTTTTTGATAAAGTTTCAGGTATCTAATTTCCGTTCCAATCTACCGAGAATCCCTGCAATAAAAGTGATTGGTTATAAATTTGTAGAAGAATAACTAAAAAAACCAAAAGTAGTAGGCCGATGACTGTCATGATAGGAACAGCTCCCCAACCTGGTACAACTTTTCCTTGACCTGAATTGCCAATTGCTTTTAAAAGATTTCCTAAGGCTGTTTTTTGACCCATGTTAAATTCACAAAATCGAGTATTATTTCGCTATTGTATAAGAACTTGTATATAAATTGTTTACAAACTTATCAAAATTGATGCAAACTTTATCATCTGCTCCTGATCCTGCAGTTTCTATAGCTGTCACTATTCTTGCATTATTATTAGCGTTGACCGGTTTTGGTCTCTGGACTGCCTTTGGACCTAAAGCTGCAAAACTTACTGATCCTTGGGATGATCATGACGATTAATTGATCATTAAAGTATTTCAAAATTTTCCAAAAATACAAAAAGTAAACTTTTAACCATAGTTTAATTATAAATTTAATAAGATATAAATCTGTCAGTTAACCTTTTTCCATGCTTGCCTTAAAAATTTCTGTATACACAATCGTTTTTTTCTTCGTAGGAATTTTCCTTTTTGGGTTTTTAGCAAGTGATCCAACAAGAACACCAAACAGAAAAGACTTAGAAAGTCCTCAAGATTAACCTACTAATTAAATTTATTTAAATTGATTTTTGGTATCTCAAAAAAAGTTATATTTTCTTCTTTTTTATTAATTAATTTTATATACCCATCTAAATCTGCTGAGATAACAGAACCTACTAAAAATAACGATAACAATACTCCTCAACTAAAATGGTCAAAAATATTTAATAAGAAAAGTGAATCAAAATCATCAATATTATCTTTCAATGATTCTGATCAATTTTCAGTTTATAAAAATTTTTTAAAGAAAAATCAAGAAACTCTTTTTGCCGATATTAGTAAATATCAAAAAGAGTTAGTAATTCAATCTGACAAACAGTCCGAAATTAATAATATTATTTATGCGGAAGGCAATGTAGAAATTAATTATCGAGGAAAAATCCTTAAAGCTGATAATTTAATATACGATAAGTTGAACAAAAAAATTAGTGCTCAAGGGAATATAGTCTTAATATTAGGTGAACAAATCTTTAAAGTCTCTCAACTAGAGTACAGTTTTATATTCGAAAAAGGATACCTATTAGATGTTAAAGGATCAATTAATACAAATACTTTGATGGATGATTTATCCTCAAATTTCAGCTTATCAGATTTTAATAAGTTAGAAAATTTAATTGAATTAAAAAACAAGGAAGTCTTACATACTCCAAGTAGGGTTGAGAATTGGTTTTTTGTCACAGATAAGATGACGATAGATGGTAAAAATTGGAAAAGTAAGAAGGCAGTATTGAGTAATGATCTACTTGAATCAAAACAAGCCAAATTAGTAATCAATTCATTAGAAGTTTATCCACGTGATGAAAAATTAAGATTCAAGTCTGCATTAAATTATTTAATATTTGAAGAGAAAATCCCAATACCTTTTTGGTTAGGGGATAGAGCTTTTGATTTTAATAATTCTCGAATTGATAATAGATGGAATATTGGATATGAAAATTTAGATAAGGATGGGTATTTCATTGGTAGGAAATTTAATTCCGTAAAAATATCTGATGATTTTGTTCTTGATTTAGAGCCGCAATTTCTTATTCAGAGGTCATTAAAAGGGTATTCAAAAAGCTTTGTAAATAAGGACGAATCAATCACTTCAGATAAGGTTAAGATAGATTCAAGTTTTGAAGATTATTTTGCTCTTAAATCCCAGATAAAAGGCACTATAAAAAATTGGGATTTAGAAATAGATAAGAATTTTAATTCTCTTGACTTAAATAAATTTTCAGATGCATTTAGATTTAAAACTGAATTAAGTAAAGAAATTGATTTTTTAAATTCAAAATGGAAAAAAAGTTTTTATGGAATTTATAGAGAGAGGGTCTGGAATGGTTCATTGGGTGAAGCAGAAATTTACTCAGGTTATGGTTCAAAATTCCAAAAAGAAAATACTTGGATTGTTGATGGTATTAAAAAGTCAGAATATTTATCTTTAGGTTTGGCCAACATAACAGCAGAAGCTTTAAATTCTAAAAAATTGGTAACTAACCTTAAAGGTAATATTTTTTATCTTCTTAATCAGAAATTTCCAATAAGTATAGTAGATCCTAAAAAGAAATCTATTGATATTTCATATAAATATATTCCTGAACCAATTACAAAAGGCTTAAGTCTTAATACAAGATTGGAAGCATCATATTCTTTCTATGAAAAAGGAGATCATCAAGAATATTTAGGACTAGGTTTAGGCCCCGAATTAATATTTGGTAATTTTAAAAATAAAACTTTTGATTATACTCGTATAAGTTTTTTACCTTTCTATAAATTTGATAGTGGCGAAAGTGTTTTTAAGTTTGACCAGAATTATGATGACTTCACTTTAGATATTTCTTTTGATCAGCAATTATATGGACCAATTATTCTCAAAAGTTTTGGTGTTTTGAACTTAACAAGTGATTCAAATGATTATGGTGAATTTATAGATTCTAAAATTTCTTTAAATTGGAAAAAAAGATCCTATGAAGTTGGTATTTTTTATCAACCTCATAATCAATCAGGAGGTATTTCTTTTAGTCTTTATGGATTTAGACAACTATAACAAATTAGTATTAAATTTTATATAAGGTAATTGGTTCAATTTATTTTCTATTAAATTTTCATTCTCAAGAAGTGTTGAAGTAGCATCCCATTCTCCTGATAAAAACATTTTTCTTGAGCTTTCCTTAATCTCAAGATTGAAATTGAAATCTTTTGATTTTGCTTGGGATTTTTTCAAATCAATTTCTAAAAATAAAAATTGATTATCGCAATAGTTTTGTATTTCTTCCACAGATTTTTTAGGCAGCGTAAAACATGGAATTCCTATTGCAATACAGTTACTATAAAAAATGTCGGCGAAACTCTCGCCAATGATTGCTCTTATACCCCATCTCATAAGCGCTTGGGGGGCATGTTCTCTGCTGGAACCACATCCAAAATTGCTATTAACAACTAGTATCGATGCATTTTTGTTTTTCTCTAGGTCAAAAGAGTGGTTTCCTTTTAAAGTTTTTCTATCGTCTTCAAAAACAGATTCCCCTAATGAATCAAAGTTAACACACTTTAAAAAACGCGCTGGAATTATTCGATCTGTATCAATGTCGTTACCAATTAAGGAGATACATTGTCCATTCATGTTTGAAATTTTTCCAATTGGTGGGTTGAACTTTGTTTTCATCAGTTGATAAATTCTCTAACGTCACTGACTTTGCCATTAATTGCAGCAGCAGCAACCATTGCTGGACTCATGAGAAGTGTTCTTCCACTGGGAGATCCTTGTCTTCCTTTGAAATTTCTATTACTAGAACTAGCGCTCACTTGATTACCTATAAGCTTATCTGAATTCATTGCTAAACACATTGAGCAGCCAGGCTCTCTCCATTCAAATCCAGAATCTTTAAATATCAGATCAATTCCTTCTTGTTTCGCTTGAGTGGCCACTTTTTCTGAACCTGGAACTACAAATGCTTTAACATTCTTGGATACTTTTTTGTCTTTTAATACTTCAGCTGCAACTCTTAAGTCACTGATTCTTCCATTTGTGCAACTGCCTATGAAACAAACGTCTACGGGAGTATCTTTTATTAATTGTCCTGGCTTGAAACTCATATATTCATAAGCCTCTTTTGCAACTAATCTATCATTTGGGGCTAAGTTATCTAAAAGAGGGATTTGTTGATTAATGCTTATACTTTGGCCAGGAGTAATCCCCCAAGTCACGGTTGGTTCGACTTTAGAAGCATCTAATTTAATTACATCATCATAAATTGAATTTTCATCGCTTTTTAATGATTTCCACCATGTTAGCGCTTTATCCCAATGCTCATTTTTTGGAGCACATAATTTATTTTTAATGTAACTAAAGGTCTTTTCATCAGGGTTAATGTAGCCGCATCTTGCTCCTCCTTCGATAGACATATTGCATATCGTCATCCTTTCTTCCATTGATAATTCATCTATGGCAGGCCCTGCGAATTCATATGCGAAACCAACTCCTGCCTTTACACCAAGTTTATTTATGATATGAAGTACTAAATCTTTAGCATAGACTCCATTTGACAATTTATTATCACACCAAATCTGCCTCACTTTCAATTTGTTCATGGCTAATGTTTGGGTAGCAAGAACATCTCTTACTTGACTTGTGCCTATCCCAAAAGCAATTGACCCAAAAGCTCCATGAGTGGAAGTATGAGAATCCCCGCAAGCGATTGACATTCCTGGCTGAGTAAGCCCTAATTCCGGTGCTACTACATGAACTATTCCTTGATTACCACTACCAATATTAAAAAACCTTATTTTATGTTCTAAGCAATTCTTCTCAAGAGTCTCAATCATCTGTTCAGCTAGATTATCTTGGAAAGGCCTGCTCTGATTATCTGTTGGAACAATATGATCAACAGTAGCGACAGTTCTTTCGGGGAATTTTACTTTCAAGTTTTTGTCCTTTAAAGCGCCAAATGCTTGAGGACTCGTCACTTCATGGATAAGATGAAGACCAATAAATAATTGATCAGATCCACCAGGCAGACTTGAAACTTTATGTAAATCCCAAACTTTATCAAATAGGGTATCTTGACTCAATTAGTAAAAATAGTTACTTACTATTCGATAATAGGATTAATCTGAGGCTGTTCAAACACACATTTACACTTAGTGTTTGAATTTCTATTCTATTTCGGGTTGAGTTAAATAGTTTTTTTATATTAGTTATGTGATTATTCGGTCCTGAAATTGAGATATAGACAAGTCCTACAGGCTTATCTTGACTGCCTCCATTAGGTCCAGCTATTCCACTAATTGCTATTGCCCAATCTGCTCCTAATTTCTCTTTTACATTAGTTGCCATGGCCTCACAAACTTCTTCAGACACAGCCCCATATTTTGTAAGCTTTTCTTCAGAAATATTTAATAATGAATTTTTTAGCTCATTACTATAACAAACAATACTACCAAGAAAAACTTGAGATGAGCCTGATATTGATGTTAGTGATGAAGATAGAAGGCCTCCGGTGCAGGACTCAGCAAAAACAATAGTTTGATTTCTCTTGGTTAATTCTTTTAATAAAACGCTTGGAAGAGTATCATTGTCTTCTCCAAAGATAAATTTCGAAAAATCTTTTTTTACTTTTTCTTTAATAGGTGTAATTATATTTTTTGCTTCTAGGTTATTCTTTGCGCGCGCCGTGATTCTGAGTTTAACCTCTCCTAAGTTGGCATATGATGCAACTGTCGGGTTTTTGAGATTTAATAGATCATTAATTTTTTCTGCAACGCTTGATTCTCCAATGCCTGTAAATTTAAGAGTATTTGAAAAAAAGGAATAACTATCTGTGAATTTGGTTCTAACGAAATCATATGCCGTCTCTTCCCACATAGTTTTCATTTCACTAGGTACTCCAGGGAAAGTAAGAATAGTAAATCCTTTTATTGGTTCCCATATCATTCCTGGAGCAGTTCCCCTCGGGTTATTTATTATTTGAGCATTTTTTGGGAAGAAACATTGTTTCCTTAAGCTAGAGGAATCGTCTTTGAGCTTTAAGTTTGGAAGTTTTTGTTTAATTTCATCCCATAAGTGCGGTCTATCAAAAAGAGATACATTAAAAGACTTGGCTATTGCTTCAGTAGTTAAGTCATCTGGGGTGGGTCCCAATCCACCCGTTGTAATTAGAAGATTACTTCTTTTCGATATTTCTTGAATTATTTTTATAATGCGATCACAATTATCACCTACAGTTGATTGCCTAAAGTGATTTAAGCCTAATAGCGACAACTGTTCAGAAATCCATTGGGCATTCGTGTTTATAATATTTCCTAAAAGTAGCTCTGTTCCAATAGAAAGAATTTCAACCCCCTTGGAATTAGGACTCATTTAATTGATGCTTCAAGTTTGCCTTCATAAAGAGGAAAACCATTACATAAGGTTAATACTCTTTCTTTACATTGACTTTCAATCAGTGAATCGTTTGGGTTAAGTAATCTATCAGCAATTATTTCGCCTACTTCAGCAAAAGCATTCCCATTAAATCCTCTAGTAGTTAGAGCAGCAGTACCCAATCTGAGCCCACTGGTTACAAAAGGTGATTCGGGGTCAAATGGAACAGTATTTTTATTTGCAGTTATATTCACTTCACTTACGAGCAAGTCAGCAATTTTACCAGTCATGTTGATACTTCTTAAATCGAGTAAAACAATATGATTATCAGTGCCTCCACTAACGATATCAATACCTCTATTTATTAAAGTCGAAGCTAGAACTTTGGCATTTTTTATTACTTGTTGAGAATAATTAACAAAATCTGGCTGTAATGCTTCTCCAAATGCAACTGCTTTAGCTGCAATAATGTGTTCTAGGGGCCCCCCCTGAGTTCCTGGGAAAACAGATTTATCAAATTTCTTTCCAAATTCTGCATCTTTACATAAGATAAGTCCTCCTCTAGGCCCTCTTAATGTTTTATGAGTAGTTGTAGTTACTACATCACAATAAGGAATTGGATTTGGATGAAGTTTACTTGCTACAAGACCTGCGATGTGTGCAATATCAGCCATTAAGAATGCACCAACTTCATCAGCAATTTTTCTAAATGATTCAAAATCGATAGTTCTTGGATAAGCAGAATATCCGCATATGATCAGTTTTGGTTTTGTTTCAAGTGCTATCTCTCTTATTTCATCAAAATTTAATTCACTAGTTTCTTTGTTTACACCATAGTGAACAGCATTAAACCATTTACCACTCATATTTACTGGAGATCCATGAGTTAGGTGTCCACCATGAGATAAATCCATGCCTAGGATTGTGTCGCCAGGCTTTAGTAAACTTAAGAAAACAGCAGCATTTGCCTGTGCTCCACTATGGGGTTGCACATTAGCCCAATTTGCATTAAATAATTTTTTTGCTCTTTGGATAGCTAATTCTTCGATTTCATCAACAAATTCACATCCCCCGTAATATCTTTTCTGAGGCAGTCCCTCTGCGTATTTATTTGTTAGAACTGATCCTTGAGCCTGCATGACGGCAATTGATGCAAAATTTTCACTTGCGATTAACTCAAGATGAGTTTCCTGTCTATTTTTTTCAGAGTTGATAAAATTTGATATTACTGGATCACTTTCTTTAAGATTTTGAAGAATATTCATTGAATTTGATAAGTAATACCCATAATATAGACGATATTTTTTAGAAAAATATAAAAAGAATATTTCATAATTTTAAACGCGCCTGGAGAGATTCGAACTCCCGACACCCTGATCCGTAGTCAGGTGCTCTAATCCACTGAGCTACAGGCGCATAATTATGTAATATCTCTGTTTCAGGGCCTCTTAGTCAACTAGATTTTAGGTAAAATATCTATTATTAACAATCTAATTATTAATATGCCTATAAAGTGGTACGGAAATGGTGATTTAGAAGATCCCATCTATAAACATTTTTCTCGAATAGTAAATTTTGTTATTCACTGCATGATATTTACTGCGATAGTAAGTGGCACTTGGCTTTTAAAAGAAATTAAATATGAAATCGCTTTTTTTAATAATTTTGCAATTTTCTGGTCAATTCTTTTAGCCTCCCATTTACTATTTGTAATTATGAAAAAACCAAAAGATACTTCAAAACAATCAACTTAATTAATTTTTAATTTATGGACTCTCAGATACTAATAACTGATTTAGAAAAAATTATTGCAGAAAAGGTTTTTATAAAAATAGAAAAGTGGAATTTATATCTTGGAGATGCTGGCCTAGCCAGAAATCTTGCTATTGAATGTATCAGCAATAAAAATCAGGGTCCATTGGAGGCTGCGAAAATAAGTTTGAAAGCAATAAATATAAAAGTGGGGGATGGTGTGAATAGTATTCCACTTATCAATTTAATAACTAACTCACAAATTCTAGAATTAGAGGAGATTTTGGAAAGTTTTTTTGAAAACTAAATCTTTTTTTTAACCTTAAATTTATTTACCTGCAGGAATTTTGTAAGAAAAAAATAGATTACAAAAAAAGTTAGGGATCCAAATATAAATAATAAAAATTCTCCGAGATTTGAATTGAAGTTATTTCTAGTTTTAAAAATAGTAAAACAAAGGGTGCTATCTATAAATGCCGCTAATGACATTAGGATAATTTTCCTTAATAAATCCAAGTTAGGCAAGTGGATATTTTCATTTCTCAGATTAAACGAAAGCAAAATACAAACTATAAAGTTGACTATTACTGAAGATAAAATTATTCCTATTACTCCAAAATTATATGGAGAAAGATTCCCAAAATTATTAATTGGGGCACCAATTAACAACCAATCAAAAAAAATATTTAATATTATCCCTGCAAATGATGACTTGAAAGGTAAGTTTGTTTTTTCTATTGAATAGTAAGTTCTTACTAATAAATCTCTATAAAGATAAAAAGGTATGCCAACTCCATAAGCAATTAATATATTCTTTACTTTTAAAGCCGCTGAATAATCAAAAGATCCTCTCTGAAAAACTAACTGTACTATTTGATTATTAAACGTTATGAAAAATGCTGCTAAAAAAATAGTTGTCAAGAAAGAGTACTCTATTCCAGAGATCAATTTTTTTTGGATGCCTATATAGTCTTTATCACTTCTCAATTTAGAGAATTTTGGAAGTAATGGCAAAATCAAAGAATTAGATAATATTCCTAATGGGGCTTGTATCAGAAAGTTTCCGTATGCTAGTCCCGATGCTGCTCCTTGAAAACTTGAAGCGAAAAACATATCGATAAAAACATTAATTTGACTGAGACCTGATGAGATAGTTGCTGGAATAATTAGTTTAAAAATTCTCCTCTCTTCATCAGTAAATAATTGGAAGTTTGACTTTAATCTCAAGAGACCGATTTTATTTATTTCCGAAATTTGAACAACAAACTGAATTAAAGTGCCGGTCAAAGTTGCAAAAGCTAGTAATCCCGAATAAGTAATGAAATGAGAATATGAATTTTCTTGGTTGGCAATCCAACTTAATAAAATAAAAAAAATAGTAGTTATGCTTGTTATCGCTGGACTTATACTTGATAAAAAGAATTTTCTTTGGGAATTTAAGGCGCCAAAGCTTAAACCTATGAATCCGGACAAAGGGATACAAGGTGTAAGTATTTTTAATTGGTAAGTGGCAATTGATTTAGCTTCGTAACTTAAATTGGGGGCTAATAATTCAATTAATAAACTGGAATTAAAATATATGAATATAGCTAAACCAATTAATAATATTGAAAGTTTTATGCTGACTTGAGTTAAAACAATTCCTCCATTTTTTTTGTTAAGTGGAGTTAGAACCGAAACGACTGCGTTATGTAGAGGACCATTAATCCCTCCAATGATTATTAGCAGAAAACCTGGAATTATATAGGCATAATTAAATGCGTCGTATGTTACCCCAACTCCAAAAGCAGCAGCTATAAATATTTGTCTTATACATCCAGCTAATTTACTAAGACTAGTACCAAATGAAATTGAAAAAACATTGTTTTTTAAAAATGAATGCATTTGGATTTGTCTAAATTTTTCAAGAAGTTTAAGTTTCAATTATATTTGATTTTTAACTAACGACATATTTATGAATGATCGGATAATTGATTTTGATCCATTAATTGAAGGAGTTTTAATTAAGAGGTATAAAAGGTTTCTTGCAGATATAAAATTAGAGAGTGGAGAGGTAGTAACTGCTCATTGTGCCAACACAGGCCCAATGAAGGGACTTTTGAGTGAGGAAGCAAAGGTAAGAATAAGTGTTTCCTCCTCTCCAAAAAGAAAATTACCTTTTACTTGGGAACAGATATGTGTTTCAGATGCAAAAAATGAGGAGGTTTGGGTTGGTATTAATACTCTATTTGCGAATAAGTTAATCAAAAAGGTTATTGAGAAAAATTTGCTTAACAAAATTTTTGGAGAAATAGAGACAATTAAATCTGAAGTCCCCTATGGAAAAGGAAAAAAAAGCAGAATTGACTTTTTTTTAACTCCAAAATCTTCAAATCCTGATAAACGTAACATTTATGTTGAGGTTAAAAATACGACTTGGATTAAAGAAAATGTCGCTCTATTCCCAGATACAGTAACGAAGAGAGGCCAAAAACACTTATTGGAATTAAAGGAATTAATTCCTGAAAGTAGAAGTGTTTTAGTACTTTGTATTACAAGGAATGATGCTTGTTTTTTTTCTCCTGGAGATGAGGCAGATCCCTTATACGGCAATCTTTTTAGAGAATCTTTAAGTGCAGGAATGATAGCAATACCATGTTCCTTTGCATTTCATAAAGATCACGTAACATGGAATGGAATTAAACCTCTAAAATGACTAAAAAACTTGATAATCTGAAATTCTAAAAAAATAATTTTTAAATTTAACAAATAATTTTTTATGGTGCAACTATAAAATTGGTATAAACAACTACTAGACACTGATAAGTTTTTTGAATAAATTTAAATTTGAAAGGAAACAGCACAAACTGTTTTTTTGCAGATCTAATTTTTTTTTATGACCACTGCTTTGCAAACGCCTCAAAGGCGCTCTAGGTCCAAATTACAAGATGCAAGTCTTGTTAATGGACCTATGCTCCTTTTGAGGAGTATTCGAGGATTTAGTTCAAACCGCTCTATGTTGTGGCTTGCAACTGTTCCCCTAGCTTTGTTTGGTTTAGGTATTTTTAATCTTTCAGCTCATGCAGCTGATTTACCTGAGTTGAATGCAGCTTTTCTTGCTAACAATTTATGGCTTTTGATCGCTACTATTTTAGTGATCTTCATGAACGCTGGTTTCGCTATGGTTGAGGCAGGTATGTGTCGTTCTAAGAACGCAGTAAACATCCTTGCTAAAAACCTCTTCGTATTTGCTCTAGCTGTAACTTCTTATTGGTTTATCGGCTATTCATTAATGTACGGAGGAAGTGTTGCTGACGGTTGGCTTTATTTTGGAGGCTTATTTTTTGATCCAACAGTTACCGCTGATATGGTTACTGATGCTGGATTAGTCCCAACTGTTGATTTCTTGTTCCAGTCTGCATTCGCAGGAACTGCAGCAACTATCGTTTCCGGTCTTGTTGCTGAAAGAGTTAAATTTGGAGAATTTGTTGTTTTTGCTGTTGTATTAACTGCATTTATATATCCAATTGCTGGTAGCTGGAAATGGAATGGTGGTTGGCTTGATTCTTTAGGTTTTGTAGACTTTGCTGGTTCTTCAATTGTTCACTCAGTTGGAGCATGGGCGGGTCTTGTAGGAGCTATGCTTCTTGGACCAAGAATTGGCAAATACTCTGATGGGAAACCACAGGCTATGCCAGGACATAATATGGCAATAGCTACTCTAGGTGCATTAGTTCTATGGATAGGTTGGTATGGTTTTAACCCCGGTTCTCAACTTGCCATGGATCAATGGGTTCCATATGTTGCTGTAACAACTACTTTAGCAGCAGCAGCCGGAGCTATTGGTGCAACTATTGTTTCAACATTAACTTCTGGTAAGCCTGATCTTACAATGATAATTAACGGAATCCTTGCTGGTTTGGTTAGTATTACTGCTGGTTGTGGTGATATGACTCTTGCTGGAGCCTGGTTCGCAGGACTAGTAGGCGGAATAATCGTTGTATTTTCTGTTGCAGCACTTGATGCCGCTGAGATAGATGATCCTGTAGGTGCATTCTCTGTTCACGGAGTTTGTGGTGTATGGGGAACTGTTGTAATCGGTCTTTGGGGTACAGCTGTACAAGGTGATGGAGCAGGTATGGGATTGTTCAATGGTGGAGGTATTACCCTTCTTTTAGTTCAAGCTCTTGGTGCCGCAGCATATGCTATTTGGACACTAGTTACTTGCTGGATTGCCTGGTCTGTAATTGGAGGATTATTCGGTGGAATCCGAGTATCTGAAGAGGAAGAGACTCAAGGCTTAGATATAGGAGAGCATGGAATGGAAGCATATCCAGACTTTGCATCTGCTAAATAATCTAACTGAAAATTCAGTTAAGAAACCTGACTTATGTCAGGTTTCTTTTTTTTTACGAAAAATTATTTAAAACGTTGTAATATATAAAGATGGATACTCAAGCTTTTAGAAGATCTCTTCATCATTCTGATAGATACAATAGAAGGGGGTTCGATTCTCCAACAAAAAGAGCTCAAGCGTTAGAAGAAGCTTACCAAAGTGATTTGATAAGTTCTATTAGGGATAATGGTTTTACTTATACTAAAGGCAGACTAAATATTAAGTTGGCCAAAGCTTTTGGTTTCTGTTGGGGAGTTGAAAGAGCTGTAGCAATGGCTTATGAAACTAGAAGACATTACCCAAATGAAAATATTTGGATAACAAACGAAATAATTCATAACCCCTCCGTTAATGATCATTTAAGAAAAATGAATGTAAAATTCATTTCAGCTAAAAATGGAATAAAAGATTTTTCTTTAGTTTCAAATGGGGATGTTGTTATACTTCCTGCTTTCGGAGCTACTGTTCAAGAAATGAAACTTTTGCATGAGAAAGGTTGTCATATTATTGATACAACTTGTCCATGGGTTTCTAAAGTTTGGCATACAGTTGAAAAACATAAAAAACATGTTTTCACATCTATTATTCATGGAAAATTTAAGCATGAAGAGACTCTCGCTACAAGCTCATTCGCAGGTAAATATTTAGTTGTACTTGATCTAGAAGAAGCAAACTACGTATCTGAATATATTCTTGGGAATGGCAATAGAAATGAGTTTATGAACAAATTTGCAAAAGCTTGTTCTAATGGATTTGATCCTGATAAAGATTTAGATAGAGTGGGAGTTGCAAATCAGACAACTATGCTTAAAAGCGAGACTGAAGAAATTGGAAAGGTTTTTGAAAGAACGATGTTAAAAAAATTTGGACCAGAAAACTTAAATAGTCACTTTTTAGCTTTTAATACTATTTGTGATGCAACTGAAGAAAGACAAGATGCAATGTTCTCTTTGGTTGATGAAGACCTTGATATTCTAGTAGTTATTGGAGGCTTCAATTCTTCCAATACTACTCACCTACAAGAAATAGCAATTACTAAAAATATTTCTTCTTTTCATATTGATACGCCAGAGAGAATATCTGTTAAAGAAAACTCAATATTTCATAAACCATTAGGATCGGAATTAGAACTTAAAAATAATTTTCTACCTAGCGGAAAAATTAATGTTGGAATTACCTCAGGTGCATCCACCCCTGATAAGGTTGTTGCAGATGTTATTGAAAAGTTAATTGATATTGCTTCCTGAATTTGTTTTTCATTTATAAATTTGCTTAGTTTTTTTAATTTATTAGTCAGATAATTACAAAAGATCTACTTTATTAACTAGAATAATGAAAAAATAATGATGCATGGAAGACAAAGCACAAACTGATCAGGTTCAAACTGCAAGTATGAATAGAACTAAAGCGCCCCAAAAAGTTGAGGTTGTAGTTGCTAATTCATCTTCAGGCTCAGAAGTAAACATCCTTGGAGAACTATCTATTTTTGTTTTAAGAATAGGTTTTTGTGCTTTGATGATTCATCATGGTCTTGAGAAACTTCAGGATCCTCAAGGTTTTGCTGAGTTTGTAGTCGGTAAGTACTTCCCATTTTTGCCGGGTGATCCTGTTATTTGGACTTTTGGAGCAGCAATTACCCAATTGGTATGTCCAGTAGGATTGGCTTTAGGGATTTTTGCAAGGCTTTCTTCTCTAGGTCTATTCTCCACCATGGCATTTGCAGTTTATTTTCATCTCCTTGATAC
>QCEQ01000017.1 GCA_003278525.1 Prochlorococcus sp. AG-355-P16
TCATAGCATGGCTTTCTATTTCGGGAGATGACTTTAGGAATTTATTTAATGGTCAACCGATTGCAATAGCAACATTTTCTGGTGGGATAGGCTTAGAACTGCTGACCTCATTGCGCATTCAATTAGTTCATTTAGGAAGTCAAGTATTAGGTAGACAACTTTTGTCCTCATATAGTAAACCTATAGATACAAAAACTATTGAAGATATTATTCAAAGACTTTTACAAATGAAAAAATTAAAAACATAAACTTTAAAAAAAATTCTCACTAATTTTTTTCATTCCAAACTTTCAAAATTTCTCTAGCCATAGGCAGTGCATGAACTGATCCCCCACCAGGAGTATTTTGTGCAAAAGCAACTACAAGTAATTCGCTTTTTTCAAAGGGAGTAAAGCAAACAAACCAAGCATGATCTAGTCCACCTTCACCATCTTCAGCAGTTCCAGTTTTGCCTGAGACTGGAGGTAAATTTGAAACTCCATAATTAATTGATACTCCTGTACCAGACTCAACTACTTTCCTAAGACCACTTTTTATTAATTGAATATTTTGTGGATCAATGTCAATTGGAGTACGTTTTGTATCTAATTGACTTTCTAAATCTTTTTTAGTCAAATGCGGAGTAACTAGATAACCTCCATTAGCAATCGCTGCATATGCCCTAGCTATTTGAATTGGAGTTACTTGAACAACAAATTGTCCAATAGACATGCTCGCAATATCTTCTGGGACCCAAGGGGTTCTTCCTGGTTGCCCCCATCCTCTACCTTCTTTAGCCCATTCACTACTAGCTACTAATCCTACATTTTCCTGTTCAGAAATTTCAATTCCAGATAAGGAATTAAAACCAAGCTTTCGGGAGACCTTATGAATTTCATCAACTCCTACTCCATAACCTATTTGATAAAAAAATGTATTACTAGAAACTCTTAAAGCATCTTCGTAACCTATTATCCCAAAACCTAAATCATTATGTTCTCTAAAACATTGACTCCCATAAGTTATACATGGTTTCGTATCTAACATGGTATCTCTAGGAAATTTTCCACTTTCCAAGCCGGCTAACGCAGTTACAATTTTCCAAACACTTCCTGGATCATAAGCATTTAATGCTCTATTAAACAGGGGTTTTTCAGGAGAGTTAAATATATTATTGTATTCATTTTCAGGCTTAAAATCCTTTGAAAAAAAATTCAAATCAAAATTAGGCCTACTTACCATCGCTCTTATTGCGCCATCTCTTGGATCCATTACTATTATGGCTCCTGCTTTTTTGTCTTTAAGAACTTCTTCAGCAACTAATTGCAAATTAAGGTCAATTGTTAGATTAATATCATTACCTTGCACTGAAGGTCTAATACCCAATGATCTTTGAAATTTTCCTAATGAATTTACTTCAACCATTTCTCCACCCCATTCACCTCTTATAAAATCTTCGTAAACATATTCGATTCCTGTTCTTCCTATTAAGTCATTTAATTTATATCCTTTCTTAGATAAAGATTTATACTCTAATTCAGTAATCGGCTGAGTATAACCAATTACATGAGCAGCAAGAGATTTATAAGGATAATTTCTTATTAATTTAGTAGCTATTGCAAAACTAATTAAATTATCTTCATTTTCCTTGAATTTTATTAATTGATCTACATTTAAATCATCAAGAATAGTTACTGAAAGTTTTTGATTTTTGAGACCTTCAGAATACTTTTTGTGAATTATATTACTATCTATATTTAACAAATTAGAAATGATTGATTTATCTTTTTCCCAATTATTTATATTTACAGATTGAGGCTTTATTATTAAAGAATATTTAACTCTACTATCTGCTAAAACAAAACCATTTTTATCTAGAATTCTTCCGCGTATTGGCTGTGAGGCAATAAGTCTGATCCTATTCTCATCTGACATTTTCTTAAAAGACTCATAATTTAAAAGTTGTAAAAAAATTAGTCTAAATAAAATCAATAAAAACGAAACAGAAGTAAAAATAAGTAAAACTAGAGGTTGTCTCTTTAATGAAATAAGTTTTTTATTAGTACTTTTTTTTATCAAAAATATAAAATTTACTTAAATATTGTTTTTTCCAATAAATCAATGGTTGATTTTATCTCTTTAAGTCTGGTAATTAAGTCTTCATAATCACTATCTTCACTGTTCATATGAAACTTACCATTTTCTATATTATTTGAATTCAAATTTTTACTCATAAAACTTATAATTTTTTAAGCAGTTTTGCTTGTTAACATAATTTTAAGTAAAAAATTTATTTTTTCAAAATAATATTAACTTAGATGCTAAAAAAATTTCAAACCCAAATTAATTTGATTGATCAATATTTTGTTCAAAATAAGGGTTACAACTGCTCTTTGATATACCTAAAGACCATCCAATAAATGAAGAAATAAATATCGTGACGATTAATGGAAAAATAGCTTGTTGAGTGTTTTCAAGACTAAACCATTCCCTCCAACTACTAAAAAATCTCTCTCTTTGAAATTTTCTTTTTTCATTTTCTAATAATCTCGCTTTTTTAGCGAAAGATTTTGTCACCCACTTTTCGAAAGGAATCTTTTTTATAATTGCCATTTTTCTTTCCACTTCTAATAATTGTCCGGAACTGAGATAAGGATGAAATGTACTTATCAATTCAAGAGTTTTTAAAAACATCTCAACAGTTGCATCTTTTATTAGCTTTTGCTCATGACTTAAATCAGCCCACTCTATTTCTGGATAAAAACGGTTTCTATTTGGTGAAATTTGATCCTCTGACATTTGACCAGGTTCTCTAAGCCATCTATTAGTATTTTCGTCAAATCTACGCCAATATAAAAAAGGATTAATAAAAATTGTTTTACCAGATACTTTGACTACATCTTGTTGAAGATGATTAGTTATTGTTCTTTGAGAATTTTTTAATTTTGTCAAAAGTATTAGTTAATAATCTTATTAAAGATTATCTTTTATTTACTATTTTTCCAGACATATGAAAAATTAGTCTTTGAATGTTAAGTTACCGATAATTGCCAACGCTTCTTTAAATAATTACAGTATTCACAATTTAACGAAGGTTTGGGGAAATTATCAGAACGTAATAAATTGACCGTATCAATAATTTTGTTTTCTACCCATGAAGTAGAACAATCTAATTTAATTAGATGAACTTCAAAATTTAATTGGTTATTAAATAATTTTTCATTTTTCTTTCCATTAAAATATAAAAGATAAGCTTCCTTAGCAACTTGAAAACCGTTTTTTTTAAACAACCACTGATACATTTCTAATTGTCTCTTATAAGCTTTTGCATATTCGTATTTATTGAAAGTGTCAGTCCAATCAAAATTATTTCTAGATGTTGCTTTTACATCAACGATAATAAGATTGCCATTTTTTTTCTGCCAAATATCATCCACAGCTCCACCAAAATCATAATTATGTTCAAATGACTTATATCTTATCCCTTGAAAATTACTTCTCCAACGTTCTAAATCTTTGTGTTTAAAAGGAACAGCATCAATACCATGTTCAATAAATAAAGGATGCGGCTCCTGAATTTTTCTGTAGTAATCAAATTCATTTTTACATAAATTATCAACAGCTATATTTAAAGTAAATGGTAATGATGGTGGCTTTATTTGATATTTTTTGTCAAGTACACAACATCTTGGACAATTAAGATATTTCTCAACAGTAGATCGACTTAATTTAATAATCTCGTTCATTAAATTTAATATCTCATTTAAAATATTGCTTACATAAAATAAAAGGCTTAAATTTTTTAAAAAAAATGTTCCCTTAATCCCACTCAGTTGTAACTAAAAAATATCGGATGTTTGAGTAAAGATATCTATTAGTATAAATGGTTTATTTCTTTAGGTTATCACGGATATTCTATGTATGATGTCTATGTGCCTTTAATATAACGTAAAACCCACGTAAAACAGAAAAATATTTTATCTCCCAAAAGCACTGCTATGACATAAACAGTATTTCTACTACATCTCACGTAAAACCGTAGGATTCAAGTTATAACTGGGATCTTAAAATCCGTTTATTCCCACTCAATAGTTCCAGGAGGTTTGCTTGTAATATCATAAACAACTCTATTTACTGAACTTACTTCGTTTACGATTCTATTTGCAATCCTCTCCAAAATCTGAAAAGGAATTTTTGACCAATCGGCTGTCATACCATCTTCACTAGATACACAACGTAAAACTATTGGCCATGCATAAGTCCTTTTATCACCCATAACTCCTACTGTTTTTACAGGTAGCAATACTGCAAAAGCTTGCCAAATATCATTGTAAAGACCTGCTTTTTTAATTTCATCTCTTACTATCCAGTCTGCATCTCTTAAACAATTAAGTTTTTCATTATTCACTTCTCCCAAAATTCTTATAGCTAATCCTGGTCCAGGAAATGGATGCCTTTTTATAATTTCATCCGGCAAACCTAAAGCAGCGCCAACTTTTCGGACTTCATCCTTAAAAAGTTTTCTTAATGGCTCAACTAATTTAAATTGTAAATCTTTTGGTAATCCACCCACATTATGATGACTCTTGATTTTTACAGCTATTCTTTCTCCCGTTTTAGGATCAATATTAGTCCCAGCACTTTCAATAACATCAGGATAAAGAGTACCTTGGGCTAAATACTGAAAAGGTCCCAATCTATTGCTTTCTTCTTCAAATACTCTAATAAATTCTTGACCTATAATTTTTCTTTTTTGTTCTGGATCAGTAATACCTTTTAATTTGGCAATAAACCTTTCTCTTGCATTAATATATTCAACTTTAATGTGAAATTTCTTATCAAAAAAATTCATTAGAAATTCTGGTTCACCTTTTCTCATAAAACCTTGGTCTATAAACATACATGTAAGTTGATTTCCAATAGCTTTATTGAGAAGGAAAGCAAGGGTTGAGGAATCAACTCCCCCAGATAAGGCAAGCAAAACTTTTTTATTGCCAACTTGCTCTCTTATTCTGGGAATAGTTTCCTCTATATAGGTTTTGGTTGTCCAATCAGCCTTACAGCAAGAGATTTTATAAACAAAATTTTTAATTACCGTCATCCCAAACTCTGAATGAATAACTTCAGGATGAAATTGTACGCCAAATAATTTCTTTACATCATTTGCAATTGCTGCATGGAGTGTATTTTCGGTATAAGCAATTTTATTAAATCCATCAGGCAAACAATTAATAGAATCGCCGTGACTCATCCACATAATAGATTTATCTTCTACATCAGAAAGGAGGGCAGATTCTTGGTCTATATTTATTGGTGCTCTACCATATTCAGCTTTTTTAGTTGCTGAAATAACAGATCCTCCAAGTTCTTTGACCATTAATTGCATTCCATAGCATATGCCAAGAATTGGAATTCCTAAATTAAAAATTTTTTTATCACACTTAGGCGCATTTTGTTCATATACAGAACTTGGACCTCCACTCAAAATAATTGCTTTAGGGTTAATATTTTTAATTTCCTCAATTGAAATGTAATTACTCACTACAAGAGAAAAAACATTAGTTTCTCTTATTCTTCTTGCAATCAATTCAGAATATTGAGATCCGAAATCCAAAATTAATATTGCAGGATCTCGTTCTTTTTTTAAAATTATTTGACTCATGTATAAAAGTTAACTCAATTTATTTACAAAAGCATAATGAATTACAAATTTATCTCATTGAAAATAAGAAATATAGTCATTGCCGTTAATTCCAGCCCACCTTATTTTTCTTTTTCTATCAAAAATGATTGATGCAATTTCTATATCGGTTTTTACATACCTATTTACATAAGTAAAAGAACGCTTTTCGATCGTATTTGATAAATTTTTGAATAATTTATCAGCCAAAGTTTTATTAAATCTTTCAAGAAGTTGTAATGCATTCTCCAGATTATCTAACTTAGATAATTTAACTAATATTTCAGGTGGAAACTTTTCTTGAACGGCTAAATAAACAAGAATCTCAATTCTTGCATCAGCCAAATGATTATGTGTATGAAAAATACCGCCTGCTAACTTAATTAACTTCCCATGATAACCAAAAAGAATTACAGTTTTAACTTTTTTTATTGCTGCATCAACTAATAATGGTCCTATCCAATTTCCAATTTTGATAATTGGCAAATTAATATTATGAGTTTTAGCCAAATTTAACCCATTTTCACCAATAACAAAAACGACTTTCCCTTTAAAATCATTTTGGATTAACTTTGCTAGATTAGTTTTAGCCTTTTCTAATTGATCAGGTGAAGCACTAGAATAAGTCTCAGCAGAGGTGCCAATAATTGATAAGCCTTTAACGATACCAAATGACTTGTTACTAGTTCTTTCAGCTAAAAAATCCCCCTTTGGAAAAATAATTTCTAATTTCAAATTAAAGCCTTCAGGAATAATATCTAATAAATTTGCATATAAAACTTCTTTTGCGAAATTAGAAATGCAAATCTCTGATGTATCTTCTTTTATACCTACCCCAGATCCTGCAATAATATTTATTGGGTTTGTTTGAACAGGATTATTTAAAGAAATTTTTTCTAAAGAGACTATCGTCCATATTTCTAAGTTTTGTGTAATGTCAAGATCTAAGCCTGACTGTGCAAAGGTAATTCCTAATGCGTGCGAGTCATCTTTAAGTAAACCAACAGAATGAATCTCGATTTTTATTTCTTTTTTTTCATTAGGAATTTTTATTAGTTCATAATTCTCAAATGGTAATCCTACTAGTTTTTTTAATGCTGACCTAGCTGCTCCAGCAACCCACAGAGGTAAAGAAAATCCTTTTTTCAAATCAAGTAATTGAAAAATATATAATGAGAACTAATCTAAGAATGACCTATTTAACAAAAAGTGGCCATACAACAAAAATTATCATTGATGATTCCTGGACCTACACCAGTTCCAGAAAAAGTTTTACAAGCATTAAGCAAGCATCCAATAGGCCATCGCAGTAAAGAATTCCAAGATCTCGTAGAAAGTACTACTAAAAATTTGCAATGGCTTCATCAAACTCAAAATGATGTTCTAACAATTACTGGTAGTGGGACTGCAGCAATGGAGGCTGGAATAATCAATACCTTAAGTAAAGGAGATAAAGTAATTTGTGGAGAAAATGGAAAATTTGGCGAAAGATGGGTAAAAGTTGCTAAAGCATTTGGTTTAGAAGTAATAAAAATTGATTCCGAATGGGGTACGCCACTTGATCCGGAAGAATTCAAAAAGGTATTAGAGAAAGATGAACAAAAAGAAATCAAGGCAGTTATTTTGACTCATTCTGAAACCTCAACAGGTGTAATTAATGATCTAGAAACTATAAGTTCATATATTCGCAAACACAACACAGCTTTATCAATTGTTGACTGTGTTACAAGTCTTGGAGCTTGTAATGTACCAGTAGATGAATGGGAACTAGATATCGTCGCTTCAGGCTCACAAAAAGGATATATGATACCTCCAGGACTTAGTTTTATAGCAATTAGCCAAAAAGCATGGGAATCTGCAGAAAAATCTAATTTACCAAAATTTTATTTAAATTTAAAATCCTACAAAAAAAGTCTTTTAAGTAATAGCAATCCATACACTCCAGCAGTTAATTTGGTTTTTGCTTTAGATGAAGCTTTAAAAATGATGAAAGAAGAAGGCTTAGATAACATTTTCCTCAGACATAATAGACATAAATTAGCATTGAGCAATGCTGTTAAGACTTTAAATCTAAAATTATTTGCTGATGAAAAGTACCTTAGCCCTTCAATTACTGCAATTAAAACCGAAGGAATGGATGCTGAAGAATTTAGAAAAACAATAAAAAATAATTTTGATATTTTACTAGCTGGTGGTCAAGATCATTTGAAAGGGAAAATATTTAGGGTCGGACACTTAGGTTACGTAAATGATAGGGATATTATTACTGTAGTTTCTGCTATAGGTAATACACTTTTAGGTCTCAGTAAAATTACTGCCAAACAAGCTGGTGAAGCTTTAGTTGTGACATCTAAACTTCTTGAAGGAAATTAAGTTAAGTTCCTGGCTCTTCAACATTTCCACCTAATTCAACAATCTTTTTTCTAAGAACGATTGATTTTTTTTCGTCGCCATTGGTTTGCGCTATTGCAAGGGCAAACTCTAATTTTTCTAGCTGATGGCCACCCTCAAAAAAAGATAATTTTTTCTTTATGCGGTTTTTATTATCTTTGTATGAAATTTGTGAAGACATAAAATTCATGCTTTAAGTAATATTATGCCAACAAAAGGGGACATTACGAGAGGAAATCAAAAATATTATTTGACTATAAACTTAAGTAAATCAATTTTTATCTAATATTAAGTTCAAACATCTTTTAAATTTATGCCAAACATAAATCTCCTATATTACATTCTTGCTGGCAGCATTTTTGGAGCTTTAGCTCTAAAAACAGGTATCCCTGCAGCTCCTCTTGCAGGGGCTTTAATAGGCGCAAGTATACTTAGCATCAGTGGCAAAGTCGATATTGCAGAGTGGCCAATCGGCACGAGAACTATTTTAGAAATCGGCATTGGAACAGTTATTGGTACATCATTAACCAAAGATTCATTAATAGATCTTCAAACCTTGTGGAGGCCCGCTATTTTAATAACTTTTACTTTAGTTATTACAGGATTAGCAATTGGATTATGGACAAGCAGATTACTTAATATAGATGTGATAACAACTCTTCTTGGTGCAGCACCTGGAGGTATTAGCGGTATGAGTCTTGTAGGATCTGAGTATGGGGTAGGAGCTGCAGTGGCAACTCTACACGCAGTAAGATTAATAACTGTGCTTCTTATTCTTCCTTTAGTTGTGAAATGCTTGAATATATTTGGAGTAATTAAATCTTAAATTTCTATAGACATATTTACAATAAAAGATATTTTTAAATAGAAGATAAACTGCTAATGAAAAGATTTAAGAACAAAAAACTAATATTAATATCGTTGGGAGTTTTCACTCCTCTAATCATTACTCATGCAAAAGTAAATGCAAGTTCATTTGGAGCAGAAATTTTTTGTGCTATGCGAGATGCCGGAAATGACCATGAAAGCAGTTGGGATGCAGCCTATACATATATAAAAAAACAAAAGGGAGGATTTTTCAAAGTTTCACCTAAAAATGCAGCCGCGCAAATTACTGAAACAGTTATAAGAGAAAAAGAAAAATTTAGTTATTGCATTGAATATTTAGATAATCTTCATCCAAATAGAAAACTAATACGAGATTTAGAAAAAGAAGAAAAAAGAAAAGCAAAAGAAGCACAAGATAGAGAAAGTAAAAGAATAAAATTAGAAGAAGAATTAGAAAAAACTAATAAAGAAATTTCTGAACAATTTACTGATGAAACACTTGATAGATATAGTTATTAATCAAGTTTTTAGAGATAATATTTTTATTCCAAATTTACTAAATACTATTTTGTATCTAAAAACACTAAAACATATTTTCATTAGCAAATTTCAACCAAAAAGAATAATTAATTATTGACTTTTAATATATTCAAGCCATTATTTATTTAACTAAATATTCTGAATGCATATTAATGATGCGGTTTTTTTAGAGGATTTATGTCCTAAATTCAGATTGAGACAATGGCGAAAATCTATTCATAGGTTTACAGGAAAAAGTTGTATATATTGCGGAAAACCATCTGAATCTATTGACCATGTAATACCAAGATGCCAAGGAGGCTTAAGTACAACAGAAAACTGTGTCCCTGCATGTCTTTCCTGTAATGGGAATAAATCAGATGAAAATGCTTTATTTTGGTATAGAAGGCAAAAATTTTATGATCCTCGAAGAGCTATGGCTATAAGAGCTTGGTTAGAGGGAGATTTAAGATTAGCTATCAGATTACTACAATGGGCTAATCCAAATTTTAGGGTAAAAAATAAAAATTACGAAAAAGATGAATCAGAATATAAAGCAGCTTGACTACCAAACATTACATATTTTTCTAGCGTTATAATTCTCACATATATTTTCTAATTCTTCTGGGGATTCTGGAAATATTAAAATTGTCGAAAATGCAAGAAAAAAGGCAAATAATTTTTGGTAGAATTTATAATTGACTAAACTCACTTCTTTCTCTATAGGACGGTGATAACTTTTGCTAACACAGAAAGTTTTTGATTTTAAATCGGGCCTAAAAGCTGTCTTCATCATTAATTAATACATATGTACTACTTTAACCCAGTATGAAGAAGCCTGCAAGTTTAATAGAAAATAAAAAAAAATTTTTAATCTTTGGATGTGGTTTTAGCGGTAGTTATTTTGCGAAAACTATTAAAAAATTCGGTTGCATTGTTTTAACAAGCTCGAGATCAGAAAGCAGGGATCCGAATAGTTTTGTTTTCAATAGTGAAAACGGTGAAGTGCCTAATGAAGAAATTTTTGATGGAGTCACGCATATTCTAAGCTGCATCCCTCCAGACAAAAATGGTAACGATCCTGTATTAGAAAGCCTTCAAAATAAACTAAAAGATTTATCCCTTGAATGGGTTGGATATTTATCTACCACAGGAGTATATGGAAACACCAAAGGTGGTTGGGTTTCAGAGATAGATCAGCCTAATCCTTGTCAAAAAAGAAGTCACAATAGATTAAATTGCGAAAAAAAATGGATTGAATCTGGTTTGCCTGTACAAATTTTTAGATTACCTGGTATCTATGGACCAGGAAGGTCCACCTTTGAAGCAATCAAGAATCAAAAAATTCGGGTTATCTTAAAAAAAGCTCAAGTATTTTCAAGAGTTCATGTTGCTGATATTACACATGCGATTATTTATTTATTACAAAATAAAGACTGTTTAAAGTTTCACCAAATAATTAATATTGCAGATGATGAACCCTGTTCTCAGATAGAAGTTATTCAATATTGCTACGATTTACTTGGTTTAACAATGCCAAAGCCAATATTGTTTGAGGATGCAAAAGATGAATTATCAACTATCGCTAAATCTTTTTGGATGGAAAATAGAAAAGTTTCGAACAAACTTTTATGCGAAACTCTCGGATATAAACTAATTTATAAAAACTATAAAGTAGGTTTAAAAGATTGCTATCTGAATAGTTAAAAAATAAATTTAAAAATTTTTATGAATTTTCAAAATACAAGTAAAATAATGAAAGTAGTATTGAGCGTTGGAGATGAGTCAGGTATTGGACCTGAAATAATCTTAAAAGCACTTTCTTCTAATGAAATACCAGAAAATGTTGACTTTATAATAGTTGGATCAAAAAAAAATCTACAAAATACATATAAATATCTTAAATCCTTAGGATTAGAGAACCTTGCAAATCCTAAAAATTTGAAGATATATGATCTCGAAATTTCTTCATCAGATAATAACCCTAAATCAATTTACGGTAATTCAAGTTTCAAATACTTAAAAAAAGCGATAGAAATTGTAAAACAATATCCCAATTCAGCACTTGTAACTGGACCAATTTGCAAAAAATCATGGTTTCTAGCAGGTCATTACTTCTCTGGTCAAACTGAAGTACTAGCAAAATCATGTGAAGTAAAAAACGTTGGAATGTTATTCACAGCAAAATCACCAATTACAGGTTGGAGATTTAATACTTTACTAGCTACAACCCACATAGCCCTTTCCGAGGTTCCCAAAAAATTAACTTCAGAATTAATCCACTCAAAATTGGATCTTTTCAAAGATTTTTGTAATACCTATACTGATAAACCTACTTTAAAAGTAGCAGGATTAAACCCTCATGCTGGCGAGGAGGGAGTTATAGGTCATGAAGAAAAAGATTGGCTCAATAATGCATTAATTACGTGGAATGAGAAGAATAGAGGTATTAAATTATTAGGACCTTTATCACCAGATAGTTGCTGGAATTCCTCGGTAAAAGCCTGGAGTGATAAAAGTGCTGAAAAGCACGATGGCATTCTTGCTATGTATCATGATCAAGGTTTAATACCAATGAAAGTAATAGCTCTTAATTACTCAGTTAATACAACAATCGGTTTACCTTTTATAAGGACATCTCCAGATCATGGAACTGGATTTGATATTGCTGGCAAAGGAATTGCTCAATCTCAGAGCATGATTGAGGCTATTAAGGCTGCCGTAGAAATGACTAACAATTCAAGACTGCTTAACACGCATTAGAACTTGACCAAATTCAACTGGTGTTCCATTTTCTACGAGAATCTCTACTATTTCAGCATTAAATTCAGATTCAATTTCGTTCATTAACTTCATTGCTTCCAAAATACAAATAGTTTGACCGACCTTAACGTTATTCCCTACTTCGACAAATGGCTCCTCACCAGGCGCTGCAGCCCTATAAAATGTACCAACCATAGGAGAGGTTATTTCAGTTAGGTCCGAACGCCCTGGGGGCGCTACCTGAGGAGCTTCGGGCTCTCTAACAACAGAGATACTATCATTAATAGTTTTTTGATTATCAATTGCTTCCTTATCAAATGTAGTGTTAGAAACTAAATTTTTATTAACTTGGCTCTGTCCAAATACATTCCTTTTTATTTCGAGTTTAAAATCTTCTCCTTCTAGAGAGAACTCTTGTATATCACTTGTAGAGATTTTCTCTATTAAGCGATTTAAGTCATCATGATCTAATTTCATAGCCATTAATTTTCTCGTCCAAGATAACTGTCATTACGAGTATCAATTTTAATCATTTCTCCCACAGAAATAAATAAAGGAACCATAACTTGAGCACCTGTTTCTAGAATAGCCGGTTTCGAGCCCCCACTAGCAGTGTCACCTTTAACTCCTGGATCAGTCTCTGTAACTTTCAAAGTAACAGATATTGGAAGTTCTACTTCTAAAATTTTACCATTATGAAAAATTACATTAACCTCCATCCCCTCTTTCAAATACTTTGCACCTTTACCGATTTGTTGAGAGGTGAGTCTTGTCTCTTCGAAACTTGTCATGTCCATAAAAACATAATCACCAGACTCCACATAAGTATGCTGCAGGTTAGACTTCTCAAGGATAGCCTGCTGTACTGATTCACCGGCTCGAAAAGTTTTTTCAACCACGTTGCCGCTTTGAACTGATTTTAATTTTGTTCGCACGAAAGCAGAACCCTTGCCAGGCTTGACATGTAGAAATTCTACAACACGCCAAACTTGTCCATCCAATTCGATGGTAGTACCTGTGCGAAAATCGTTACTGGAAATCATTCCTGTATTACATCCCCAAGGATCATAAACCTGCAAGAGTGCTATGCAAAAATTCTTATCAAATCAGAACAAACTTTTCTTAATTCTATCGATTGCAATTTTAGAGATTTTTCTCTTAAAACCGATTCAAGTACTAGCTGATTTACCTACTGGAAATGCAGTAAAAGACCCTAGTGCAATCCTCAGAAACGCCCTCCCTATAAAGCAAGTTGAGTTACAAGAACTTCAACACAAATTGGAAGAAACTAGTGACCTGGTAAGAGGAGGAAGATGGCCCGCTTTAACGAAAACTGTTACAAAATGTCAATCTTTACTAAAAAAATACCAGAGTAAAATTATTCAAGAATTACCAAACGATAAAAAGAAAATTGCTGAAAAAACATTTTTAGAGCTCAAAGAAAATTTTGATAATCTTCAAGATTACTCCAAATCAAAGGATAAATACTTATTCATAGCGACCCGAAGAGATGCTTTAGATAAAATAGGTGGATTAGAAGAATATTTTCTACCAAATGAATTTCCATACTCTATTCCCAAGGAATTTGATAATTTACCAAGATTATTAGGCAGAGCAAAAGTCAATATAAAAACCTCCAAAGGAGATATGCAAGCAATTGTGGATGGATTTAACGCCCCACTTACAGCAGGAGCATTCATAGATTTAAGTTCAAGAAACTTCTACAAAGATTTACCTATCAACAGAGCAGAAGAATTTTTTGTACTGCAGACAGGTGATCCAGTTGGTGAAGATATTGGTTACATAGATCCTGAAACAAGCGAAGAACGTCACGTTCCCTTAGAAATTAGAATTCCTGATGAAAAAGATACATTTTATAATCAAACTTTTGAAGATTTAGGTCTTTATACAGAGACACCAACATTACCCTTTGCAACACTTGGAACTTTAGGATGGTCCCATTCAAATTCCGCAGTTGATGATGGCTCATCACAATTTTTCTTTTTTTTATATGAAGCAGAATTAAATCCAGCAGGTCGAAATTTAATTGATGGGAGAAATGCTGCCTTTGGTTACGTTGTAGATGGATTTGATGTATTAGAAGAGCTTACTAAAGATGACACAATTATTTCAATTGATGTTTTAGAAGGGATTGAAAACCTCAAATTAAATGCATAAGGAACTATTAAAAAACATAGGGGAAAAAGAATTAATAAATAGGCTAGGAAAATTTATGCCTAAAAACCAAATTTCAGATGATTGCGCTTTAATCAAAACTAAAAATGAAAATCTACTTGTTAATACTGACTCTTTGGTAGAAAATGTTCATTTCAATGACTTTATAATTTGTCCTCAAGACCTTGGGTGGAAAGCAGTTGTTAGCAACATCTCTGACTTACTATCCAGTGGAAGTAAGAAAACTATAGGTATTACAATAAACCTAGTTCTACCTGCTACTACGGAGTGGATTTGGGTTGAAGAATTATACAAAGGAATAAACAAAGCATTGAAAGAATATGGAGGAGTGATCCTAGGTGGAGATTGCTCAAAAGGGGATGAAAAAATCATTTCAATTACCGCCTTTGGAATTCAAGGTGAACTTGAATTACGAAGAAGCGCGTGTAAACCGGGAGACATAATCTTAACTACAGGAATTCATGGTCTTAGCAAACTGGGATTTTTGATACAAAATAAAATTTATTTCGATAATGAATTTTCTCTTAATGAAAGATTAATCATTAAGTCCATCGAACATTTTTGTCGCCCTAGAGTTTACCCAAATTTTCTAAATACTCTCCTCAAAACTCGTTCCGATAGAAATATAAGTAGCATAGGATGTACTGATAGCAGTGATGGTTTATATCAAGCCTTACAAGATTTAGCAATAGCTAGCAACTGCAAAGCGATAATAGATTATGAAAAAATACCTAAAGATAAGGATTGGCCTAAAGGAGATAAATGGGACGAATATTATTTTTTTGGAGGTGAGGATTATGAATTAGTTTTCTCATTGCCAAGAAATTGGGCAAAGAATTTATCTAAGATTGATAAAGATATTAACGCGATTGGTTTTTTTGCTGATGGTGAACCATCAATAGAATTTAAAGACAATAAAAAAAATAAATTATTTAATAACACACCTTTCAAACACTTCTAATTACTCCCAATTTTTAGCAACAATCTCTGCTAGATCTACAACTCTTTGACTATAACCCCACTCATTGTCGTACCATGCAAGTACCTTTACAAGGTTATCGCCAATACACATAGTAAGGTCACTATCTACAATTGATGATTCGTTGGTACCTGCATAATCGCTTGAAACTAATGGTTCATCTCCATACTTGATAACGCCTTTCATTGAGCTTAGAGATGCTTCCTTGATAGCATTATTGACTTCATCAGTTGTGACAGATTTAGAAGATTCAAAAACAAAATCTACTGCTGAAACGTTAGGAGTTGGAACTCTCATTGCAATTCCTGTTAATTTGCCTTTCATTTCTGGATATACCAGAGCTACTGCTTTTGCAGCTCCTGTAGAAGTAGGAACTATATTTGTAGCAGCGGCTCTTGCCCTTCTTAAATCCCTATGGCTATTATCTAAAATTCTTTGATCCCCTGTATAACTATGTATTGTAGTCATCAAACCTTTGTTAATCCCAAAGGTTTGGTCTAAAACCTTAACAACTGGAGCTAAACAGTTAGTTGTACAACTAGCATTACTTAAAATATCATAATCTTTGTGTTTATATGTATCTGCATTAACTCCAACTACAAAAGTACCAACGCCATCGCCTTTACCAGGTGCAGTTAAGATAACTTTTTTTGCTCCTACCTCTAAGTGCTTACTTGCAGCTACGTCTGTATTAAAAACTCCAGTAGATTCAATAACCAAATCTACACCCCAGTCTTTCCAAGGGAGATTCAATGGATTTCTATCAGAAAAACACTTAATTGTCTTGTTATTAATTACAAAAGTATCATCAGTATATTGAATATCAACACCATCAAGTTGACCAAGGACTGAGTCATACTTCAATAAATGAGCATTAGTCTTAGGATCTGAGGTAACGTTAATTCCAACTACTTCAATATTGGTGTAAGCCCCTCTACTAAGCCAACAACGCATAAAGTTCCGACCAATTCTGCCAAAGCCGTTAATTGCAACACGCAAAGTCATAACTAATAATTTCTAAATGATTAACCTAAGTTGAAGATCATACTGAATTTTGTGCAATAAAGTAAGGTTTTTTTGATTTATTAAGCAAATAAGTCTTGTTTTGTATTAATTCAAGAAAAAAAACAATTAATTTTTAAGAAAAAATAGCAAAATTTTACTTAGAAGTTATTTTGATTTAAGTAAAAGATAAAAATTGGATAAAGAATTAGTGTTGAAAAGTCATTTTCATTTTATAGGGATCGGAGGCATTGGGATGTCAGCATTAGCAATGGGTTTGCTTAAAAAAGGTTGTTCAATTTCAGGATCTGATTTAGTTAAAAACGATGAAACTTACAAATTAGAAAAATTAGGTGCAGTTATCTTTACTTCTCAAATTCGACAAAATATAGAATTTGTTACTTCAGAATTTTCCAACAAATTGGTTAATTTTGTTGTAAGCTCCGCGATCAAACCAGAAAATGAAGAACTTTCCTACTGCAGAGAAAAAAATTTATCAATAAAACATCGTTCTGAAATACTTGCAATGCTAATGCGCTCTTACACTGCATTAGCGGTAGCAGGGAGTCACGGAAAAACATCAACCAGTACATTTCTTTCAACAATACTTGAATTGTGTACACATAATTGTTCTTCAATAACCGGAGGAATAATTCCTATCTACAACTCTAATTGTCATTTAGAAAATACAAAATACTTAGTAGCTGAAGTTGATGAATCTGATGGGACAATTGACAAATATAAGTCTGATATTGGAATAATCAATAACATTGATTTTGATCATTGCGATCACTTTTCTAATTTAAGTGCAGTCGTATCTTCTTTTAAAAGTTTCGCTGTAAACTCTAAAAAATTATTATTTAATTTTGATTGTGAAACATCAAGAAATAACTTTTATTCTAATAATAATTGGTCTAACACCACGGCTAAAAATGTAGCCTATGCCCTCATACCGACTGAAATTAATTCAAAATATACAATTGGAAAATATTATGAAAATGAAAATTTTATTAGTAGTTTAAATATTCCAATTCCAGGATTACATAATCTATCGAATATTACCGCGGCAATAGCAGCTTCAAGAATGTTAGGAATAAATTTTACAGAAATCAAGAAGAATATAAAATATCTGAAACTGCCAAAAAAAAGATTTGAATTCAGAGGCCAAATAGATGATAGAAGTTTATATGATGATTATGCACATCACCCAAACGAAATTAAAGAGACGATTAAATTAGGAAGATTATTTATTAAGCAAAAACATGATAATAAATGTCAAAAAAGTAGATTAATAGCTATATTTCAACCCCATAGATACTCTCGGGTAAAGCAATTTACTAAAGAATTTGCTGAAGAATTATCAAAAGCAGATGTTGTTTATGTAACCAGTATTTATGGAGCGGGAGAAGGAAATGAAGATAAAATTACTTCGAAAATTATCACTGATCTGATTTATACAAAAAATAAAAATGTTAGTTACATTGATAATTATGATGAAATTTCAAAAAATTTTTACGAATTAACTCAAAGAGGAGATTTAATTTTGAATATGGGAGCTGGAGATTGTCATAATTTCTGGTCGATTTTAAATAAAAAATTAAAATAAATATCTTATCAATGAATAAAAAAATTTTTTCTGAAAACTTTAATTTAAGCAGTTATACAACTATAAAAGTGGGAGGAGTAGCTGAATATTTTGCTGAGCCAAGAAACATTGACGAGTTATCATTTCTAATAAAATGGGCTAATTTAAACAAACAAAGATGTCAAATAATTGGCGCAGGTTCAAATCTTTTAATAAATAATATTTTCATAAAAGGGTTAGTTGTGTGTACAAAAAAATTGAAATCATTAACAATAGAACCATATTCAGGAATTGTTGAAGCGGATGCAGGTGTAATGCTCCCAACATTATCTAATTCTCTTGCAAAAAATGGATTACAAGGAGGGGAATGGGCTGTCGGAATTCCAGGAACATTAGGAGGAGCAATTTATATGAATGCTGGCACAGGTAATTTATCACTAGCAAAAAATCTTATTTCCGTAAAAGTTATAAATAATAAAACTCATGAAAAACTTGAAATTGAAAAAAAAGATATCAATTTTAAGTATAGATTTAGCTCTTTTCAAAAAAATGACTTGATAATTATTAGTGCAAAACTTCATTTTGAGCCTAATGGAAACCCAGAACAATTAATTCAAACAACAAAAAATAATCTGAAGTTAAAAACAGAAACACAACCATACCATCAACCAAGTTTTGGAAGTGTTTTTAAAAATCCTAAAAATAATTATGCAGCAAAATTAATTGATGATATGGATTTAAAAGGATTTAAAATTGGCGGTGCTGAAATTTCTACAATGCATTCAAATTTTATAATTAACACTTCTTCAGCAAGTTCAAAAGATATTTATGAATTAATAACAGTAATTCAACAAAAAGTACTACAAAACAAAGGAATTTTTTTGCAACCGGAAGTAAGAATGATTGGTTTTGACTATCCTAACTAAAGAAACTTTTTTACAAAATGGCGGGTTTTGGACTTCCTAACTTTGGACAACTTACAGAAGCTTTTAAAAAAGCTAAACAAATTCAGCAAGATGCTCAAAAATTACAAGATGAACTCGAAAATATGGAGATTGAAGGAAAAAGTGACGATGAAATGATAAAAGTCTGGATAAGCGGCAACCAACTTCCTTTAAAAGTAGAGGTACAAGAGGAAATTTTAAACGCAGATAAAGAAAAAATTGAACAAAACATTTTACAAGCTATTCAAAAAGCTCATGAATTATCAACTACAACGATGAAAGAAAGGATGAATGATTTGACTGGTGGATTAAATCTTAATCTTCCTGGTTTCGATAATAGTGACTCTTAGAAGATTCAATCATTTCTTTATAAAAAGGATATCTTTCGAAGGATTTATTTAAATTACATCCCTCATCGTTTAAATGTAGGCAATTACGAAATTTACACTTAATTCCTTCTTCGATTACCTGTTTATATATTTCTGAATAAAGATTTGGTAACAAATTAATATCAACCTCGAAAGGTTGCATATTAAAACCAGGAGTATCCACAATGTAACTTTGACTCGAAATAGAAAATAACTCAACATTTCGAGTAGTATTTTTTCCTCTCTTAATTTTATTGGAAACTGGAGAAGTACTATTTTGAAGACCTGGAATAATCATATTTAGCAAAGTAGTTTTGCCAACTCCGGATGGACCCATAAAGATTGAACATTCTTTTTGCTTTAACTCGGCTAATAAATTTTTAAAACAATCAGATTTCTTTACATTTAAAGTAATTACTTGGTAACCCCATTTCTCAAATTTATCAAGTAGATATAATCTTCTTTTATCAGAAATTAAATCACACTTTGTCAAAACTAATGAGACTTCAACTCCCATTGATTCTGCTGATATCAAAAACCTATTAACTTGAGATAAATTTAACTCTGGTTCTTCAACGGAAAAAGTAACGTATATATTAGAAATATTTGCAACTGAAGGCCTAATTAATAAATTTTTCCTTTTTTTTAGACTTGTTATTACTGCGCGTTTGCTTTTAAAGTCAATTTTTTCAATCGCTACTTCGTCGCCAACATAAATTAATTGATCCTTGAAATTTATAGACTTCTTAACCTTACATAAAAATTTCTCGCTATTGCCTGAGTTTTCTTGATTTTTTAAATCAACTAAAAAAAAATCATTAAATTTTTTCGTAACTAAACCTAAATATTTACTATTAATTTTCATTCAATATTATTATTTTTATAAATTTTTCATTTTCTCTGATTTGTTTAAAGAAACATCCCATCTCTTTTAAATTATTTAATACCATTTCTTCTGGTTCACCTTTATCTAGTTCAACAATAAGTTGTTCATTTTTAGATAACTTCTCCAAAGCCAATTTAATTTTGACGACATTTAAAGGACATGGAACAGATTTAAGATCCAAATGCTTTAAGGAAGTCATTAAGATTCTTTACCAAATAATTTACTAAAAAGTCCACTACTAGAATTAATGTTTTTATCTGAATATTGAGAAGCTAAACCCTCTAAAAGCTCTCGTTCTGCATCAGTTATACGAGTTGGTAATTTTACTTTTACTAAGACTTCATGATTTCCTCTCGCAACCGGATTACCAAGTCTAGGTACCCCTTTGTTCTCAAGTGAAAGAGTTGTATTTGGCTGCGTACCACTTGGAATTTTTAAATTAACATCACCATCAACTGTAGTGATTTTTACAGTGTCACCTAAAATAGCCTGTAAATAACTCACTGCTATTTCTGAGTAAATAGTTACACCATCTCTTTTAAGTTTTGAATCATTCTTGACTTTTATAAAAACATAAAGATCTCCAGGTGGACCCCCTTTCAAACCAACATTTCCCTCACCAGAAACTCTTAATTTTGTGCCAGTATCAACTCCTGCAGGGATATTAATTCTTAATTTTTTTCTGACTTGCTTTACCCCATTACCTCCGCAAGTTACACACGGATCTGCAATTATCTGGCCAGCCCCATTACATGAAGGACATTCAGCTACTTGTGTGAAATTACCAAAAGGTGTTCTTGTAGCTCTTCTAACTTGCCCACTTCCCCCACATGTTGAACAAGTTTTGGGGCCGGTTCCTGGTTTTGCACCTGTTCCCCTACAGACTTCACATGTCTCCAAATGAGGAATTTTAATTTCTCTTTGTTGGCCAAATATTGCATCTTTAAAGTCAACATTAAGGTCATACCTTAGATCATCTCCTTGTTGTGGGCCTCTTCTTTGAGTTCTTCCTCCCTGGGGATTTTGTCCACCAAAGCCATTAAAAAAAGTTTCAAATAAATCTGCAAAGCCACCCATATCACCCATATCAGGCATTCCAGCCGCACCTCCAAGACCAGCCTCTCCGAACTGATCATATCTAGCTCTTGTTTCAGGATCAGCTAATGCTTCATAAGCCTTGCCAATTTCTTTAAATTTATCTTCTGCACCTGGTTCTTTATTAACATCAGGATGATATTGTCTTGCTAATTTTCTATAAGCCCTTTTTAAGGTATCCGCATCAGCATCTCTTGAAACTCCAAGTATTTGGTAAAAATCAGCCATTAGATAATGCTCAAATAAGAATTTGGAATTTATTCATCCTCAGAAGTATTTACCTCTGAATCAATATCCCTTTCAACTTTATCCTTTTCTACTTCCTCTTGTGAATTTTGTTTACCAGGTCCCATAGAAACCTTAACCAATGCATGCCTTAAAACCTTTCCTTCTATATGATATCCACGCTGTAATTCTTCAATAATAAAATCCTCTTCAAACTCTTCACTAGGTTCTCTTAATACAGCTTCATGCAGGTTTGGATCAAATTGCTGACCTACAACTCTCATAGGTGAAACTCCCTGTTGTTTTAAAACTTCTACCAATTGTTTATACAATCCTTGATAACTTCTATGCAGAGCTTGAGCTTCTTCACTTTCTGGTTTAAGTTGTTGTCTTGCTCTCTCAAAATTATCAACAGTAGGAAGTATTGCTGTTAAAGTTTTTGAAACTAGTTGGATTTTTAAATCGTCCTGATCTCTAGACTGCCTTTTTCTAAAATTATCAAAATCTGCTGAAATCCTTACATATTGATTTTTTAATGTCTCATGCTCTTTTTCTAATTGTTGTAATCTTGCATCATTATTTGAAATAGTATTTTTTAATTCTTCAGTATTTATTTCTTCTGTTTTTTGAGAAGATAATTTATCATTTTCGGTAGTTGAATTTTGGGTAGATGATATATCTTCAGGAGAATTATCCTGATTAGAATCATCATTTTCTTTTTTATCAATATTGTCTGATTGATTTTCAATCATTTTTCTAAAATTCAATAAAACTATTGTCTAATAAAGTCATGCGCAATACAAGTTGCGGAAGGCCGCACAAATATTTATTCAGGAACAAACCTTAATGCTAATCCATTGTTGCAGTATCTTTTGCCAGTGGGAAGTGGCCCATCATTGAAGACATGTCCCTGATGACCTCCACACCTAGAACAATGATATTCGGTTCTAGGGACAATTAACTTGAAATCAACTTTTGTTTCTACTGATCCTTGAATTGAATCCCAAAAACTTGGCCATCCTGTACCGCTATCAAATTTTTTATCTGAAGAAAAAAGCGGCAAATCGCAACCTGCACAGTGAAAAATCCCTTTCCTCTTCTCATTATTTAGTTGGCTGCTAAAAGCTCTTTCAGTCCCTTCCTCCCTCAAAATATAATAAGATTCGGGACTAAGCCTAGCCTTCCATTCATCTTTTGATAAATTCCACTCTTCTTTAGAAGGCAGTGAAGATGCTAATACTTGCATGGGATTAAAAATTTTTTTTAAGATTGACATAGTAGGAATTAGAATAAAAGTTCTTCTTGATAGAAATTGATTCATATATTTAAATCACAAAAAAGTAATGGATTTCATTAAGCCCAATTCTATTAAAAATATTCATAAATTAAGTATTGCTCCAATGATGGATTGTACTGATAAGCATTTCAGAATGATAATGAGAAAAATAAGTTCTAAAGCTCTTTTGTATACGGAAATGATTGTGGCCCAAAGTTTAGTTTTTACAAATAAAAAAGAAAATTTTCTAGATTTTAATGATGAAGAACACCCGATATCAATTCAGTTTGGAGGGGACGATCCTAAAATCCTCAAAGAGGCAGCCAAAATGGCACAAGATTGGGGTTATGACGAAATAAACTTTAATGTTGGTTGTCCTAGTCCAAGGGTCTGTTCTGGAAATTTTGGGGCTTCACTTATGAAAGAACCTGAAAAAGCAGCAAAATGTATAGAATCCTTAAAAAATAATTGCAATTTACCGGTTACGATCAAACACAGAATCGGTGTAGACAATGATGATAATTTCGTTAATTTGAATAATTTCGTAAGAATTATCGCAAATGCTGGTGCAGACAGATTTACAGTTCATGCAAGGAAAGCCATATTACAAGGTCTAAATCCAAAACAAAATAGGACAATACCACCACTAAATTATGATGTAGTAAAAAAATTGAAAAAATCAAATCCAGAATTACTAATAGAAATTAATGGAGGTTTAACAAATATCGATGAATCAATAAAAGCCTTGAGTGATTTTGATGGGGTCATGATTGGACGGTCAATTTATAAACATCCCTTAAGATGGGCTGAAATTGATCAAAAGATTTATGGAATTAATAAAAAACCCAAATCAGCTTCAAATATTATATTCTCTTTAATTCCATACATAGAAGCGCATTTAAATAATGGAGGAAAATCTTGGGATATTTGTAAACATCTCATAAATTTAGTTGAAGGAATACCAAAAGCTAAAATTTGGAGAAATCAAATTTCTAATAAATCTATAAAAAATGAATTAAATATTGAATATTTATTTAAATTAACTACATCACTTGAAGAAATGGGTTATTAATTTGTCTCTTTTGAAGCATTGCTCTCGTTGGACACTCCCCTTTTTCTTCTGCTCCTACCATTTTCAAATTCAGAGTTATCAGAAGAATTTCCATAGCTTCTATCTTCCCAACCTTCTGCTCCAGACGATTTATTAGCGTTAGAGCTATTAGATCCATTATTGCCACCGCCGTAGCCACCGCCTCCATAGCCACCATTACTACCACCTCTTCCTCCTCTACGAGATCCACCAGAACCTCTAGGCTCAGCTTTATTAATTCTTAATGGCCTACCCATAAGTTCAGTACCTTGCAGACCATCAATAGCTGTTGACTCAATCGCTTCATCTGCCATTTCAATAAATGCAAATCCTCTTTTCCGTCCAGTATCCCTCTCTAAAGGCAGAGAACAATTTACAACTTCACCAAAAGGGGAAAATAACTGTATTACATCTTCACGCTCTGCGCGGAAAGGCAAATTGCCAACAAAAATACTCACTTTAAACTCAACAAAGAAAAATTACCTTAAAAACTACAATAAGTAGTCGAAAAATATTACTCCAGTATTCTACTTCAAAGCATACCCTTGTTGTAGAAAAATATATTGAGATTCAGAGTAACAATTTTTTTTGCCAATTCTTTACCTCTTTTTCTACCTGAATAAAACCTGTACCACCCTCGCTATTTCTTGATTTAACAACATTAAGAGGTTTAAGATCCACAAAAACATCCTCATCAAATTCAGGATGGAATTTTTGAAATTCATCAATTTTAAGATTTTTAAATAACATTTTTTTCTCTAAACAATATTTAACTATTTCACCAACAACTTGATAAGCTGTCCGAAAAGGGACATCTTTACCAACTAAGTAATCTGCCAAATCAGTAGCATTAGAAAAGTCATTTTCTACAGAATCAGATAAATTTTTAATATTAAATTCAATGCCCTCATTAATAAGAATAGTCATTGCTTTAAGACAAGAGGATATTGTTTCTGATGTATCAAATATTGGCTCTTTATCCTCTTGAAAATCCTTATTGTATGAAAGCGGTAGCCCCTTGACCATCGTTAACAACGCCTGGAGATGTCCATACACTCTTCCAGTCTTACCTCTTATTAATTCTGGAACATCTGGATTTTTTTTCTGCGGCATTAAGCTACTTCCTGTGGCACATTTATCTGTTAATTTTGCAAAAGAAAATTCATCGGTGACCCATAAAATTATTTCCTCTGAAATTTTACTTAAATGAGACATCAACAAAGCAGATGAAGAAACAAACTCTATACAAAAATCTCTATCACTTACTGCATCAATACTGTTTTTATAAATCTTTTCAAAACCCAATTCTGAAGCTGTAAAGTGTCTATCTATGTTTATTTTTGTTCCAGCTAATGCTGCAGCACCTAAAGGAGAGATATTAACTCTAGAGCGTACTTCTTTAAACCTTTCACGATCTCTTTGAAGCATTTCTATGTAAGCCAATAAATGATGAGCCAAAGATAATGGTTGAGCTCTTTGCATATGGGTATATCCAGGAATTAAGGTATAAATATTGGATTTCGCAATATTTAAGAAGGATTTTTGTAAATCGGTTATTAAAATTTCAATATTGTCAATCTCTTTTCTCAGCCACAATCTTATATCTGTACCAACTTGATCATTTCTACTTCTACCTGTATGTAATTTTTTTCCAGTTTCACCAATTAAACTTATCAGCTTTTCTTCTATGCAATAGTGAATATCTTCTGAAGGTGGGCCAGGGAAAAAATTACCCTCCAAATAATCAACTTTTATTGATTCAAGACCATTAATAATTTGCAAAGCTTCAGTAGAAGTTAAAACTTTTGTTTTCTCAAGCATTTTCGTATGAGCAATCGAACAATCTAAATCTTCTAAAATAAGCTTCCTGTCAAAACTAATTGAGGCATTAAACTTTTCAATAAAAGGATTAAGTGCATTATCAAACCTTTTACTCCAAACTTTAGCCATATCAATTAGAAACTTTAAGTATCTCTAATAAAGCATTTTTTTATATAAGTGACAAAAAATATCTATTTTAATTGAAAAATAACCATGGATGCATCATCTTCCAGATGTCTATTTTGCCCAGTAAAATCATCTAACTTTTTAAATATTTTATTTAAAATTTCTTGGGATGTATAAGTTTGCTTGCATAATTTTGTAAAGGTTTTAATTAACCTCTCCTCATCAAATCTTTGTCCTAAAGAGTTAGAAGTATCAATTACTCCATCTGTGTAATAAAGAACTAAATCATTTTCATTAAGCTTGATTTCACCACATTGATATTGAGCATCTTTTTGTAGTCCAAGTACAAATCCTTCAGCATCTAATTTTATAATTTTCTGATCTGAACTTTTCCAAAGCAAAGGAGGATTATGTGCTGCATTAGCGAATCTTAATTTTCTAGTTCTTGGGTCATAGTCTGAATAAAATAATGTCACGAATCTATGCGATTGATCTAAATCATTCATTGCTAGTTGATTCAAATCATGCAAAATTCTATCTGGAGGCAGACCTGTTAGAACCTCAGCACGTAACATTCCTCGTAACATAGTCATTAAAAGACCTGCCGGTATCCCTTTACCCATCACATCACCTATTACGAAGGCCCATCTTGATTTTTCTTTTCTTTTTTCAGAAATATTCGCCTTTAAGCACATAAAATCATAGTAATCTCCACCTAGTTGAAGCGCTGGTCTACAATGTGCAGCTAGATCTATGCCATGAATAATTGGACAAAAATCGGGGAGTAGTTGAGATTGAATTTCAGCGCCAGTGGAAATTTCTCTATCTACGTTTTCATGATTTTTATTAGTTTTAATTAAGTAGTGATTTTCTAGTCCAACAGCTAGACAATTTTCAATAA
>QCEQ01000018.1 GCA_003278525.1 Prochlorococcus sp. AG-355-P16
ATCCTGGACAAGATTATCGGTAAGAAAATATAAAAATCAATTTTCCAAAAGGGAAGATCCGAGGGGTGATGATTATTATTGGTTAGCAGGTGAAGTTGTTTTAGATCTTAAATCGAAAGGTTACGGTCCTAAGAATTGGCCTAGCGATGTTTCTCAAATACAAGAAAATAAAATATCTCTTACACCTGTAGAACCAGATTTATTTTGGAGAGGTAATTTAGATGTCTTACCTAAAATTAATAATTCATTTGTAAATCCTTCTTAAAAGCCATAAAGAAAAGCAAAGTCCAAAAAAATGAGCAGCGATAACTTGCGTGTTACTGAGAACTGATAATATTTCAAGGCCAGTAATTGGGATATCAGATGTCGCTGTTATCAATTGTCCAGTTGTTTGAGAGGATGCTTGTATAAATAAGGCTCCCATAAGAGCTTGATATCCAATTAATCCAAACAAAATTCCAAATAAATCAACTATTAGTCCTCTTTTTATCAATTTACTGGTTTGTCCTCTTGAGGGTCTTGCGTTGCTTGCGATTGCTCTTCCTGTTCTAACTATTAACCAACCTTGCCAAAGACTAAAAATTAGTAAAATCAGGGATATTGTTGTAAGTGATAGACCAGGCGCTAAGCCAAGCTGTCCTTCGCTATTATTTACAACATTTGAAAAAAGCAAAACTGCTGCAACAACAACACCTAAAATGGACTGAACCCAAAAACGTATCCATCCAATGCGCCGCATTCCAAATGAAAGGGACTGAAAATCCATTTTGTCAGACATTCATTTGATTGTATAAACTATAATCAATCCAAATTTGCCATTAAAATCATAAAATTGCACGTAATCTTTTGATCTCTTTAATATCGCCATCTGAAGTTAAGAGTCCTACCTCAATAGCTATTGGAAGTTTTGATGGCCTGCATGCTGGCCACAGACAATTAATAAAAAGTGTAGTTGAAGAAAATCAATATACCCCAACAATTGCAAGCTTCTGGCCTCATCCCCGAGAAGTTCTTTACAAAGAGATGCGCCTTAGACTTGATCTCCCTAATGAAAAACTATCTATTCTTGAAGATCTAGGGATTGAACAATTAGTTCTCATTCCTTTTGATATGGAACTATCTAAATTAAGCGCGGAACGATTCGTAAGAGATATTTTGATAAATCAATTAAAAGCAAAAAACATTTCTGTAGGTGCAAATTTTAAATTTGGTTTCAGAAGAAGTGGAGATATAAATACAATAAAAAATATGATTAAGGATAAGGACATTAAACTAAAAATTATTCCAATTTTAGAAGACAAGGAAGGTAGAATCAGCAGCAGCAGAATTAGAGATCTATTAGAGAAAAGTGATCTGAAAAATGCTTTCAAAATTCTTAATAGGCCTTATAGTTTTAATGGAAAGGTTGTTAAGGGTAAAGGAATTGGAAAAAGTATAGGATGGCCAACTGCAAATCTTGAAATAGATGGCAGAAAATTTTTACCTGGAGAAGGAGTTTACGCGTCTTGGACAACCATAGATAATTCCAACAAAAAAATTGAATCTATTATGAATCTTGGATCTCAACCAACAATAAATCCTTTATTGCCATCTGCAGTTGAAGTTCATTTAATAAATAAAGATATCGATCTATATGGTTTAAATCTATCTGTTGAACCAGTTGAAAAACTTAGATCTCAAATCAAGTTCAAAAATATAGATCAACTTTCTAATCAAATTAAAAAAGATAGAGATAATGCTCTGAAAATTTTTAAAAACTACAAAAGATAAATTAAAAATGCTGAATTCCAAGCCTAGAGATGATGAAGATTTAAGAATTTATCAAATTATTGACGCTAATCTAGATAGAGCTAGAGAAGGATTAAGAGTTTTAGAGGATTGGGCAAGATTTGGCTTAGGCAAAGAAAAATATGTTGAAAAGATTAAAAATTTTAGACAAATTTTAGGAAAAAATCATTTAGAAGTTTATAAACAATCTAGAAATCACATTGAGGACAAATGTAAAGGATTGACTCATCAAGAGCAATTCAACAGAAAAACTTCTGATCAAATTATAAGTTCTAATTCAGCCAGAGTTCAAGAAGCATTACGAGTCATAGAAGAATTCTCAAGGCTACATAATCATGAGCTTTCAAAAATATCTTCTGAAATTAGATATGAAATTTATGCTATTGAAATTGACTTATTGAGTTATAGCAAGTTTAAGAAGTCGGAGGAAATATTAAAAGAGAATGACTTATATGTAATCACAGACCAAAAAGACAATTTATTAGAAATAATAGAAGAGATTTTAATTGCTGGAGTAAGAATTATTCAACATAGATTTAAAACAGGAACTGATCAAGATCATCTTCAAGAAGCAATTCAGATTAAAAATCTTTGTAAAAAATATAATTCTTTGTTTATCGTTAACGATAGGCTTGATATAGCTCTGGCATCTAACGCTGATGGGATTCATCTTGGTCAAGATGATTTAGATTTAAAAACCGCAAGAAAACTATTAGGATATTCAAAAATTGTCGGTATAAGTGCAAATAATGCAATTGATATTTCAAATGCTCTTAAGGATGGTTGCGATTACATAGGAATAGGGCCAGTATTTGAAACAAAAACAAAAAAGAATAAAATTCCTTTAGGTATTGAAAAAATCAAAACATTAACAAAGGATTTAAATATTCCTTGGTTTGCTATTGGAGGAATCAAGTCAAATAATATTTTATATTTAAAAAGAAATGGGTTTAAAAAATTCGCCTTAGTTTCGGAATTAATGAATTCTGAAGATCCTAAAGAAGACGCTATGATAATTCTAAAAAAGTTATCTCATGAAAATTAGGGTAAATGGAGAAGAAAAAAAAATAGAACTTGATCAAGAAAATGCTTTACTATCTACGGCTCTTCACCATATGGGATATAAACCAAACACAATTGTAGTGGAGTTAAATAATTTAATTATTAATTCAATAAAATGGGAAAAAGTGAAGCTTAAAGATGGTGATAATTTAGAAATTGTTTCAATAGTTGGAGGCGGATAAAAGAAAAATATTTAATGTATTAAAAATCTTCATAATTTTTTAAGTTTAGGCTTGAAACAATAACCAAATTTTTCCTGTTTTCGTTTTATATTTTTAATAATAAATAATCGCAATGGCCCAAAAAACTGATAATAACTCAAGGTCTCTAAAATGGGAACAAAATGGTGAGTTAGCGCACAAAGATCTCTCGGAGTTAATTGAAAGATTAAAAAATGTAGAAAGTGAACATACCTCATCTGAGCTGTCTAGATTAGGTACAAAATCATACATTAAAGATTAAATTTATTACTTAGATCTTGTTTTTTTCGAAATTTATACCAAATTAAAGTTACTGAATTTAAAAATAAATGCCAAAAAGATTCCCAGAGTGGGTGAATACTGAGGTGGTAATTAAGGCAATCAAAATGAGAGAGGAAGGAGTGCTCTCAAAACAACTAAATTTATGGATAGAAAACTTATTAGAAATAGAAAAAAAATAAACTTTCAAGAAATACTTTTAATAATTCTTAGAGCTGCCATTGCTGCTCCGTAACCGTTATCTATATTCATAACTGCGATACCTGGAGAACAACTTGACAACATACTATTTAAAGCAGTTTCACCATTCTTACTAACTCCGTAGCCCACTGAAACAGGCACTGCGATTATCGGTTGGGGCAATAACCCTCCCATAACAGTTGCCAACGCGCCTTCCATTCCAGCACAAACTATTAAAACATCATATGTATTGATTTCATCTAGTTGACTCATTAAACGATGGAGACCTGCAACACCAACATCGATAAAAGATTTACAGTTTACGCCATAGATTTCAAGAGCTAATTTGGCCTCAAGTGTTACGGCTAAATCACTTGAGCCACCTGATACAATTCCAACTCTTTTTGTTGTAGAAACTTTATTCAAATTTTTACCAATTATTAAACAATTTGCATCTTTATAGAATTTCCCTTGTTTATAAATGTCTAAAAGATGTTTAGCTTTTTCTATTTTTATCCGAGTAATAAATACAACTTCTTTTTTACTCAAAACCTCTTTCGATAATCTTTTTAATTGATCAATACTTTTGTCTTCACCCCAAATTGCTTCTATGAGTCCAATCCTTTCCCTTCTTTCGAAATCAAACCTAATATCAAAAATCATCTTGTTTTTCTAATTCTCCTTCATAGATAAGATTAAAAGGGTTTTCACTTAAATTAAGAGATTTTTTAATACTGTCTTCAAATTTTTCCTGTATTTGATTTACTTCTTCCAAGGATATACTTTTCCATAACTTCTTATTCTTCCATTTTACTAAAATTAGTGCCTCCTCTTTTTCCTTATCCCAAAAAATTTCTCTCCCCATATAACCGTCTTTAACAGATAACCATGGCTCCCAAATTTTCTCTTCAGCTTTTATCCATACATCTCTAAACTCATAAGGAACTTTAAGTCTTAATTCTTCTATAACGATTCCATCTTGATAACTATTCATTGTGATTGCCCTAGTAATTTGAGAGTTGTTTTGGAAAACCAGTACTATAAGAAAAAAAAATAAGAAAAAAAATTTTTTTAATTTAGTTTTTATATTAGTTTTTGTCTGCATTATTTTTTCTCAAGTAATGCTACAGAATGACAACTGATGCCTTCTTCTCTACCTTCAGGGCCCAACAATTCATTTGTAGTTGCTTTAATTCCTATTAAATTATCATCAACTTGTAAGGTCTGAGAAATATTTCTTTTCATTATTTCTATATAAGGTTTAATTTTTGGTCTTTCAGCAACAATAACACTATCAATATTGTTTACTTCCCAACCTTCTTTTCTTATTAATTCGATAACTTTTGATAATAAAAACAAACTATTCGCATCTTTCCACCTTTCGTCAGTTGGTGGGAAATATTTACCAATATCTCCCAGAGAAAGTGCTCCTAATAATGAATCCATAATTGAATGAACCAAAACATCAGCATCACTATGACCATCTAAACCTAAATTTGCTGGATGGTTTAAATTAACACCACCTATAATCAATCTTCTTCCAACGGCCAACCTATGAATATCATATCCATTACCAATACGGAAGCGTGGTGAGGATCCTTTCATATCATTCATTATGGTATAAAAATTTCTGATTCTCCATCAATTACAACTTTGTCTTTCACCAGGCATCTAGTACGAAATCCTACTGTTTTATTTTCAATAGAAATATACTTAACTTCAACTACCGCCTTAACAATATCTCCAATGTATATTGGCCTTTTAAATTTAATATTCTGCGATTTATATACACATCCTTCTCCTGGTAATTCAGTGCCAAATAAACCACTAAATAGAGAAGTTGCCATCATGCCATGAATTATCTGTTTCTTATAACGAGATTTTGATGCATATTCTTTATCTAAATGAACAGGATTATAATCCTCTGAGATTTGAGAAAATATTTTAACCATTTCAAAAGTCATTTTCTTTTCAATCTCAACAGAATCTCCACACTCTATTTCATTTATATTTACTTTTTTCATTAAATTGATCTCATTTTTTTTAAAAGTTCCTTAGTTAATACTTGTGCGGGATTACCTATAACAGTAACATTTTCAGGTATATTTTTTGTTACCACTGCTCCAGCAGCGATTTTAGAATTTTTTCCAATAATAAGAGGTTTATTTGATTTTCCTTGATGAATAATTGCTCCTGTTCCCACATAAACATTATCATTTATCTTTACATTTCCATTGCATTTTACACCTGGAGCAAAAGTCACATAATCACCAATTATGCAATCATGACCAACATAAGAATATAGATTCGCATGAAAACTTTTTCCAATTGATACATTTGAGGTAATAGTAACAAATGGAGAAAGAATTGACCCCTCACCTATGATTACCTCATCCATAATAAAACAATTATCTGCTTTAATTGAAATAATTTTTACTCCATCTTGCTTGCATTTTTCAGTAATTGTCCTTCTTGCATTGAAATTTGCTATGGCAATTGAACAATATATATTGTGAGTGGGAAAATCATGCAGCAATTCCTCATAGGTTAAAACTTTTGTTCCATTTAGGAGAACTTCTTTTTGAAGATAATCATCAATAAAATAATAATTATTTCCAATATTTTTTTTTTCTTTCTTTAAAAGAGGCATTACCTCTCTAGCAAAACCTCCCGATCCATATACCGCAAAAATATCCATCACTTAAGAACTAATTTTATTAAAGTTAAATTAAATTTGTAAATTGCTTATAATCATTTTTATCATATTTAAGAGTATTTTGAACAAGAAATTGAATTCTTAAAACATATCATTGTGGTAGTAATATCCCCATAATCCATAATTTTCAAATAAACTTCATCAGGGACTTTATCTTCTAATTCTTACTAATTTTTATTAAATGTGGTTGAACTTAAATAACACATTTAAACCATCTTAGATCTCAGAATTATATATAACTAGCTTGTGAATTTTAATTTCTGGTTCTTCTTTCAGAACTTTTTTTGTAACTAATCTTTAACTCAATTTTTACTAAAAATAAATTTATAACCACCATGCGGGTTAATTATCTTATTCATTATATATAAGAAATATTTGCGGGGATTTTCTTATACCAAAAAAACGAATTAATTAAAAAATAAAAAATTTATAGATCCCAAATGTTTTTTTTGTAATTAAAAAAATTTTTTCCTCCTATTTTCATATTTTGCCAAGAAAAATAATTTAAATAAAAAAGCCTTAAAAACTACATTTAGATCAAAAAATATCTTAGCTAAACTTTAAAATTTTTATCAATAGAATACTTAATTTGTTTAAAACATTCAAAATAAAAAGCCCTCGATTTACCAATTGGATCACTTATTTCCTTAGGTCTCACAAATAAATTATTTTTGGAAAATTTATAATTCAATAAAAAAACTTTATGTATACAATCTGGATATATTTTTAAAATAGAAAGATAGTTATCCCAATCAAAAACTAAGATTTTATCAAAATCATTAACGTTCAAATCATAAATTACTTTAGAAACATGTTTATTCAGATCAACATTAAATTTTTTCGCAGTCAATAATCCCTCAGAAGTGGTCATTCTTCCTCTCTTACACAAAGAGCCTGCAGAATCACAATTAAATTTTGGATAAAAATTTTTTACATAATTTTCGGCAAAAGCACTTCTATTAATATTACCCTTACAAACAAAAAGTAATTTATGAGATTCTTTCAGTTTTAATTGTTTTTGTTTGCCCCTTATTTGAAGCATTTTTTTATAAAAAATAAAAAGAACTTTTTTTAAGTTTTCCTCAAATAAAATATAAAACTGAAAAAAACTTGGTTTAATATCATTCACATCTTCAACATCTAATACTTCTTTATTTATAAATATTCTTCTAAAAGTTAATAACCAGTTAAGTAAATGATAGATGTTTTTAGTTTTTAATATTTTAATAAAAACCCATTTAATATCTTTCCTTAAATTACGTGAATATAATCCATATTTATAATTATCAAATTCTAAATCAGTATTACCAATCATCAACATTGGGAAATTTACTCCTGAAAAAGTAGAAAGTGAAAGAGAACCCCATAACCTTGGATTAATTTCCATAAGAACAAAATTTTTTTTGGTAGCTTTAAATTCAAACATCATTGCACCATCTAAATTAATTGCAGAAACAAGTGATTCCACATATTTTTTCAACGTCATATCAATTTCTATAGATTTTCTATAACTACTTCCTCCTCCATTTAGAGGCTCATGAATTCGCTTATTTACTGTAAAACTAATAATTTTACCTTTCCTACAAAATACATTTACACCAACTCCTTTTCCTTCGATAATTTTTTGAATCATCACAGGAAGAATATTTATTGTTTCTCTCAAAAAACTGACCATTTGAGATTTGTTATTTACTTTCTTAACATCAAATGAATAACATTTATTTGAATTAATTAAAGTTGAAGAGACTGGTTTTAAATAACAAGGATATGAAACCCTTGGAAAATACAAATTTTGAATAACGATATAATCAGCAACAGGAATTTTTAGCTTTTTAGCTAATTTAACTGTCTCTAATTTATTTCTCGCAATTTTATATGCTTTTTCATTAGGTATTATTAATTGACAATACTTATTAAGATCTTTTTTACAATCAAAAATAATATCTATAGCTATATCATTTATAGGAAAAACAATTTTAATTGCATTATTTTCAACATAATTTAATAACTCTTTTTTAAATTTTTTATAGTCATAAAAAGGATTCCCAATAAAACTGCTTTTAAATACAGAATTGGAATAATTAAGAGGTGTTTTTCTAGTCAAATATATATTAAATACTCTAAAGTTTTGTTTTTTAAAAATACGTGCACTATTCAGTGCTGCCAAATCATTTGATGCTAATAACAAAATATTCATATTTACTAAAATTCAGTTCATTAAGAAATTTTACTCTAATAATCAATTCTTTCTTCTTCTATAAAATCAAATACATTTCTTTTTTTTAAAATGCAAATTACTTTTAAAAAGAATATTAGAAAGTATCTTTTAACTTTACATCAAAAATACTTGGATGAGGCTCTAGAAATGGTCTTTAATAAAGTTATGATTTTTCTATGATCAAAAAATTTTTAAATTAAAAGAATGAATGATAATTACGCTATCGTAGTAGCACATCCAGATGATGAAATACTATTTGCATCTTCAATATTAGAAAAAGCGACTCAAGTCTTCATTTGCTTCTCTGATATCCCAGTTGAAGAGGAAATTCACTCAACCATAACAAAAGGCAGAAGAAATGTAAAAAAAAGATATCCATTAAAGAATGTAACCTTCTTAGACGTACCACAAGCATCTAATAAAGATGCAAAAAAAATTGATTGGGATAGGGCTTCAGAAAATGAATATGGTGTATCAGGGGATAAAAACGAGAACGATTATAAGGCAAATTTTCAAAAATTATTCAAAATTTTAAGTTCAGAATTAGTGCATTTTAAAAAAATCTATACCCATAATCCTTGGGGTGAATATGGACATGTTGAACATATTCAGATTCATCGTTGTATTGAAAAATTGAGTAAAATTTTGGAATTTAAAATGTTTGTATTTGGTTACCTCTCAAGAGAAACATTAAAAATGGCAAATAAAAAAATTAACACTCTTAAAGAATTTCCTATTAAAAAGAAAAATAATATTAAATTATTTAATGAAATTAAAGATCTATATATTCAAGAGGAATGCTGGACTTGGAGTAATTATCATTCACCTCCTTTATTTGAGTTCTTTTACGAATTTAAGAGAAAAAATAACTTTTTAGAAATAAGCAAATTAAATAAAAGAAAACTTATTTATATTTATCATCCAATTTACTCTAGGAGAATTCGTTGTCACGTATATGATACAAGCTCATATTTATTCAAAATTTTTATTATCCAGAACAAATATTTATTTCGAATAAGAACTTTAATTTTAAATACCTTCTTAAAACCTTTAATACATAAGATTTCAAATTAAAACTAAATATATTCTTTTTCAATGTCGATAAATATATAAATGAACGTAATGTCCTGATTGTTTGTAAATCTACTTTGACTTGATTTAATTTTCTTTAAGAGCATGAAGGTGCTAATTTTAAGAATATTAGAATACAACCTTATTGTTATAAATCCCAAAACCATTCATTATCACAATAATTATTCTCATAAGAAGTAAAACTTTTCAAAAGATCTTTTCTCCTTTCAAGTGTTCTTTTAATCATTTGTTTTTCCCTCCATCGTTCTATTTTTTTATGATTTCCATTAATGAGCACTTCAGGCACTTTCATATCCCTAAATATTTTTGGTCGGGTGTAATGAGGATATTCAAGCAAAGAGGAATTGTGACTTTCATTTTTTAAAGAATCTGGAGATCCAAGAGTACCTGGTAAAAGCCTAGTAACTCCATTTATAATTGAAATAGCGGGTATTTCTCCTCCAGAAAGAACATAATCTCCTATCGATATCTCTTCATCAGCCAAACATCTAATCCTCTCATCAAAACCTTCATATTGACCACAAATAATTATTATTTGATCCAATTTGGACCATCTAACAAGATCCCTTTGTTTTAATAATTTACCCTGTGGGCTCATTAACAAAGTTTTGCTTTTAAAAGATTTTCTAATTGATTCATACGCCTTATATATTGGTTCAGGTTTTAATACCATACCTGCCCCTCCCCCATAAGGCTTATCGTCTACTTGCCTGTAAGAACCTTCTCCATGTTCTCTTAAATCATGCAAATTCACATCGATCAAATTCTTATCTAGAGACCTCGTTATAACCCCTAAATTATTTATTAATTCAAAAGCTTTAGGGAACAATGTAATTACGTCAAAATTAAAACCACTCATCTAGAAATCTTCCTCATAACCAAACTCAATTAACCTTGATTCTTTTTTTCTCCAATTTGGAACAACTTTCACAAACAACTCTAGGTGAACTGGACCATCAATTAATTTTGACATATTTGATCTTGCTGACTGACCAATCATTTTTAACATTGAACCTTTCTTGCCAATAAGAATACCTTTTTGAGTTGATCTTTCAACAATAATAGTAGCCAAAATAGCTGTAAAAACTTTGCCATTTTTTCTTTTCATTTCCTCTCTCTTTTCTATCTTTACTGCGACACTATGAGGTATCTCTTCTCTTGTATTTTTTAATACCTGCTCTCTTACTAAATCAGATAAAAAGTTATCTAATGGCTGGTCACAAATCGTCTCTTCGCCATAAAGTTTTGGTCCCTCTGGGAGAAAATTAAATGCCATATCGACTAGTTCAGCACATCCCTCTCCTTGAGAGGCACTTACAATTTGAAAGTTTCTATTAATTCCAAAAAATCTTCTATATTGATCTAATCGTAAATTCCTAAATTCTTTATTAACCAAATCCCATTTATTTAATGCCACAATAAACTCAGTTTTATTTTCGATTAGCAAGTTCAAAATATATTCATCACCTCTACCAGGTTCTTCACTTGAATCAATTACAAAAATTACCATATCAACTCCATTAATCGCAGATTTTGCATTTTTTACTAATATCTCTCCAAGTCGATGATGAGGTTTATGAACGCCTGGAGTATCAACAAAAATTATTTGCCCATTGTCTGTAGTAAGTATTCCTTTTAATTTATTTCTAGTAGTTTGCGCTATTGGAGAGGTAATTGTTATTTTTTCTCCAATCAATTTATTTATTAAAGTAGATTTACCGACATTTGGCCTCCCTAGTAAAGTTACAAACCCAGATCTATAATTGGCCAAAGACTTTTAATGCATCAATAATAAAATTCTGATCAAAAATGAAAAAAAAAACAATAAATTTTAAAGAAGCTTCTTTCACGCAAGCAATAAACATATCCGCACAATGGTGCAAAGAGTGGGGTGAAGATTTACTCAGCGAAGAGGTTTTAGCAGATAGAATCGCAGAGCTAACTAAAACAAGAAATGGACTCAGAGGATTTTTTGCATACGCTTTATCAGATAAAGATTGTTTTTTATTAGATAAACTTCCTTTTTCACTTATTTATAAACTGAACGAAGGGGGTGATGCTGTAACAGACATAGTATTAAAAAATTTAATAATGAGTTCCGCTCAAATTATTATTCATCGAAGAGATAATAATCATGAATATGAGATTACATCAGAAAACATTTCAGATAGATGTAAGGCTATTTTAAGACTGCTAGAAACTAAGTCAGTTGCAAAGTCCGTCAATCAAGTCCTCAGGGACTTAGATGATATGGGCAATAGTTTTGATAATTCAGTAAAGTATGATTCAGAGCAAAAAGAATTCATAAAAAAACAAATTCTTGATATCGCCCAATAAAAAAGCGTAGAAACAAATCTACGCTTAAGGTTAATTATTGTCGTGATATATTTAGTCTCTTCTTCCACCACCTTGTAGTGCAATCATTAATCTCAATATAAAAACAAAAAGATTTATATAAGTTAGATACATACCTAAAGCCCCTGCCAGGTATTGATCATCATTATATCTTCTTGGCATTGTATAGAAATCAACGAAAGACATTGCAACAAATAAGACAGTTCCAAATCCTGCAATTATCAATTCGAGTCCTGAACCTCCAAAAACTCCTGGTGCAAAGAATCCTCCAATTAATTGGACAAACATTGCTATAAGCAGTCCTATCAAACCAAGACCAACTACTCCACTTAGTGCTTGACCAACACTATCACTCATTCTTTGGCCAGTGTAAGAGGCAATAACGAAAGTTATACCAGTAGCTAAGGCAGCTGTTCCAACCGAACCAATACCAATTGTTCCTATTGCTAAAGCAACTATTCCACTTAAGGTGAATCCAGTTAACAAACTAAATCCTGTTAGTAAAGGCAATGCCTTTGCATTATTTGCATTATTTGCAGCAGTTGTTGCTATAAAAAACAAAACCAATTCTGCAATTAGAGCAACTATTGAAAGAGGTTGAAATAGCCCAGGGTTTGTTGCTATAAGTGAGACTCCTGCTAAAACTCCTAAAGAAGTTAGCACCATACCTCCACCAACGAAGGGTAGGGCTTTTTGAACAACATTTGGTCCAACAATTGAACTAGCTTGTGCTTCACGAATAGCTTGATTGAAATTACTACTTGCTGGCATTTTTTTTTATTAAATATGAAACTATTCTACTTGATTTTTAAAATTTCAGGGTACGGATCTCCAGAGTTACGAAGTTATTGATAAGCCTCAATAATTTTTTGGACTAAAGGATGCCGAACTACATCTTGTACAGTTAAATAACAAAACTTTATACCTTCAGTTCCAGATAAAATTCTTGCAGCTTCGATTAGACCGCTTTCCTGATCTTTTTTTAAATCAATTTGAGTAATATCTCCATTAACAACCATTTTTGATCTTTCACCTAATCTGGTTAAAAACATTCTCATTTGTAAACAAGTAGTATTTTGTGCTTCATCTAGAATTATTAAAGAATTATCCAAGGTTCTGCCCCTCATAAATGCTAAAGGAGCAACTTCAATAATTCCTTTATCTATTAAAGAATTTGTCCTATCAAATCCGAAAATACTATGCAAAGAATCAAATAATGGTCTTAAGTATGGATCTACTTTTTGTTGCAAATCTCCAGGCAGGAATCCTAGACTTTCACCAGCCTCTACGGCAGGTCTGGTTAAAATAATTTTATCTATTTTTTTCTCGTTTAATAGCCTCGCTGCGCAAACAGTTGCTAAAAATGTCTTTCCAGTCCCAGCAGGACCAATTGCAAACGTAAGATCAAAATTTTCAATTGATTCAACATATTCTTTTTGCCTTATAGTTCTTGGCCTTAAATATCTCCCTTCTTTCGAACGAGCGAGAACTTTTTTTCCAAGTTCAGCATGTGAAGAAGATTCTCCCATATTTAGAGAACTTAAAGCTGCTTTAAGATCTACCTCTGGGACTTCTAACCCTTGTTCCCAAATTGGCCTTGTTAATTCTACTAATGCTGAGGCTCTTTCAATTTTTGATATAACACCGTTCATCTCAAGTTGTAAGCCTCTTATGGTTAAAGAAACTCCTGTTAAAGATTCAAACTTTTTTAAAAAAGAATTACCTGGGCCAGATAGTGCTGTAGCAGCATCAGAGCTTGGCAAATCTATTGTGAAGTGACCAGTTTTGGAAACTTCCTTCATCTAGTTATTTTATAAGAATAAAAATTTATCAATGCACTAGCTTTCAGCTTCATTAATATCGCTTTCAGCTTTAGTACTATCATTTTCTTCCTCTTTTGTTTTAGCCTTATCAACTTTTTCTTTTTCTAACTTTGCTTTACCAATAGCAATAGAGGGTCTTTCTATTTTTTCTAATAACCCTCCCTTTTCTAATAAAGACCTAACAACATCAGTTGGCTGAGCACCTTGATTAAGTCTTATTCTTAAAGCTTCTGTATCAAGCCTTGTATCCTTAGTTCTTGGGTTGTAGAAACCTAGTTCTTGTAAAGGTCTACCATCTCTTCTGGAAGTACTATTGCATGCAACAATTCTGAAACTTGCCTCTTTTTTCTTTCCAAAGCGCTTAAGGCGCAATTTAATCATCTTAAATTAATGCGTTTCTAATAATAATATCATTTAAAGGTAAAAATTAAGAAACTACAAATCAGCAAACCCTTTTTTCTTCTTATTATTTTTTTGTTTTTTCATTGGTTTATTATTAGTCATTCCTCCCATCCCTGGCATTCCTCCCATTCCTGGCATTCCTCCCATTCCTGGCATTCCTCCCATCCCTGGCATTCCTCCATTCGACATTTGTTTCATAAAACCTCTCATTCTTTGAAAATCAGCTAAAACTTTATCTACATCTTTTGCTTCATAACCACTCCCATGAGCAATCCTTTTTCTCCTGGAGGGCTGAGCGGCAAGAACCTCAGGTTTTTGTTTTTCCTCAAGAGTCATTGATGAGATCATAGATTCTATTTTCTTAAGTTGATCCTCTCCATCTTTTATCATCCCATCATCTATTTTATTCATTCCAGGAATCAATTTAATCAATCCACCAAGTGATCCCATCCTTTTAATTAATCTCATTTGCTTAACAAAATCATTAAAATCAAAAGTTGCTTCTTGAAGTTTCTTTTGCATTGCTTCAGCATCAGCAAGTTCAACTTCTTTTTGAGCTTTTTCAACAAGTGTTAAAACATCACCCATTCCCAAAATTCTGCTAGCCATTCTCTCTGGATGAAATGGTTGCAACGCCTCTATTTTTTCTCCTACACCGATAAATTTGATTGGTTTACCACTTATTTTTCTGATTGATAATGCAGCTCCACCTCTTGAGTCCCCATCCAACTTAGTTAATATCGCTCCTGAAATTCCTACTTTTTCATGAAATGACTTTGTCAAGTCAGCAGCTTCTTGCCCAATCATAGAATCAACAACAAGCAAAACCTCATCAGGGTTAGAAACTTCTTTTATTCGAACCATTTCACTCATCATGGAATCATCTATTTGCAATCTTCCGGCAGTGTCAATAATTATCGAATTAAAATTATTTTCACCAGCATAATTCAATGCTTCCTTTGCTATTTCTTCTGGTTTACTATTTTTTTGTTTAGCTGAAAATACCTCCAAATCATATTGACTTCCCAATGTTTTAAGCTGCTCTACAGCTGCTGGTCGATAAATATCTGCAGCAACCAAAAGAACTTTTTTATCTTTTTCCTTCAAATACAGTCCTAATTTTCCTGTTGCAGTTGTTTTACCCGCCCCCTGAAGTCCAGCCATCAGAATGACTGTAGGACTATTTTCATTTTCGTTTAAAGGAGAATTTTCATTCCCCATAATATTAATCAATTCTTTATTTACAACTTCTATAAATTTTTGACCTGGATTTACACCCCTTACAACTTCTTCTCCAATGGCTTTATCTTTGACATCGGATATAAACTCTTTTACTACAGACAAACTAACATCTGCATCAAGGAGTGCTCTTTTAACCTCTTTCAAGGCATCGTTAATGTTATTTTCACTAATTTTTGCTTCGCCTCTTAAACCCTTTACTGCGTCTTCAAAGCGTGACGAGAGTTCATCAAACATTATTAAAAAGTAATTTTAATTATTATAGATGATCTTGTAGTTTGTAATTACAAGCCACTCACGAAATCAACTAATTTCCATGATTTATTTGAAAAACCCAAGATATATTTAACTTTAAGGGGATTCAATGATGTTTCATTAACAAATTCTCCTGAATTCTTTACTACTCTCTCTAGATAATTCAATTCAACTAAAACAACTATCCGAGATGAAGATTGCGATTCCAAATCAATCTTACGAATTTGGGAATTAATTTCTTTATAAATTCCCTTCTTGATATCGTTCTGTCTTTCTTCTATTGTTCGATCAATCAAACCTTTACTAACAATCTTAGAAAGATTAATTTCACTATTCCCCGCTAAATAATTACTTTTATTTAAAAGCCATTCATTAATTAAATTCCCAATATCTTCCAAAGAAGGTGAAGCAGTATTAAGTTCTTTGAATTCATAGGAAATTATTGAAGTAGATTTCTCAGGAAAAGAATTCAATTTGCTTGAAGGATTTTTTTTTATCTCTTGTATATATTTTTCACTAATCTTTTGATTTTTATCTATTGAAATTAAAGATTTTTCAACAATAGTTTCCTCCTGAATTGATTTTTTTAAATTATTTCTTAAAAATCCAATACCAATACCAAATGCAAATAAGATTAAAAAAGCATAAACATAAATTAAATAAGGTGCCCTATTAATAATCTCTTTATCGTTCAAAAATTCCCCAAAACTAAACTTTAATTCCGCAATTTTTTCAACTAAAAAATTATAAAACTCTATTGGTTTTTTCTTAAAGTATTCCTCATTGAACTCGTTTTCTTTGTTCTCAACCTTTTCATAATCTTGTTTTATTCCACCAGGCCAAGGTAGTTTTCTATCGTTAATATTGTCCAATAAATTATCAAATTCTTCAGTCGTTTTGGTGGTGGATTTTTTCTCGATCTGTTGGTTCTGTAGATTAGACCTAATTGAAATTTTATTTGATTTATTTTCTAATTTTTCAATAAATTCTTGAATTTCCCTGTCTTCAAACCAAGAATCTAAATCCACCTCTTTTGCGTCAATGTCTCTATACCCAACTAAAACATCATTCTCTAACCAATTTTTACAGAAAATACATATCGCTTCTAATTTATTTCCAGGATAACTATTAAGCCAATCTCGTAAATTTTCATCAGAACTACTTGAAAACCTTGCAGAGGCTTGGTCAATATCGGCTAAAAGCAAATCTAAACAACCAACTAGAGGCATTGAATCAAGACCAGTTAAATTTAGTTTCTTTAAAATTCTCCTCGCTTCAAATAATTTTTCCGGCTTTCTTCTAGAGAAACCAATAGCTGTTAAGGATAGAAATGCTAAAAATCCTGCTTCTAATGATCCTCTTTTTTGTAATTCAAGAAACAAATCAATCTGTTCTTGCACAGTCAAAAATGGCTTAATTTGTTGAAAAAAAGCTTCAAACTCTTGCTGATTCAAATAATCTTTATATTCAGATTTATTATTACCTTCCAAACCACCTCTTTTAATTATTAAATTTTCCAACATATTTAATCCTTTTTTATGAGACTCTTGATCATTTAGATCCCTACTAAGTAGATCTAGGATTCTGTAAGGAAGCAAAGCAACCAAATCTTCTTCAAGTTCTTTTCTTATATCTCCAAGCTTTCCCATTCTTTGTAGAAGTTGTATCCCTTCATGTAAAAAGTCTGCCGCGTTCGAATAGGATCTAAGCTGTTGTTCTTGAATTGCAGAATCTCTAGCTGTTAAAGCAGCCAATAATGTTAAATCAGCTTCTCTACTACTTCCTAAAGCTGGAGTTTGTGGGGGTTGCAATGCTTTTCTCGTGATTTTAAAAGCTTCTTTTGGTGAACCCGATTCCCAAAGAAGTATTAATCCTGCTACTTCTCTATTTGAGGAAAAATCCAATCCAGAATTCCCATTTAGTAACAAATTTTCGTACTCTCTTCTGCTTTCTGGATCTGTAAGTAGATCGGCAGTGAGGCGAAGCAACTCAGATCTTTGGGTTAAAACTTCATAAGTAAAACCTTCATTTGGTGTTTTATCTAACCGCAATTGAAACGCCCTTAATATTTCCTCAGAAGTTGCAGAGGGGGTTACACCAATTAAACGAAAATGATCTAAAGGAAGTTCCAAACAAATATCCTATTGAAAAAATTCTTAGACAAATCTTATCAAGTTAAAATTTTTTTTCACAGGGTCTTACAGAGTTATTAAAAAAAATCATGAAAATCGCCCTTCACAGCTTAGAATGTTAACAAATCAAAACTTCGTTAAGGTATTTTCTTGGAAACACACGTAGAGAGAATCTCAAATCTTCAAGACATAAAAAAAGCCGAATTAGATCGAGAAACCGGATTATTTCTTTTTGAAGACATGACGCTAGGTCGTAGGTTTGAAGATAAGTGTGCAGAAATGTATTACAGGGGGAAAATGTTTGGTTTCGTTCATTTATATAACGGTCAAGAGGCTATAAGTACGGGGGTAATTGGCGCTATGAAAAAGAAACATGATTGGTTTTGTAGTACCTATCGCGATCATGTTCATGCATTAAGTGCGGGGGTCCCCTCATTTGAAGTCATGAGTGAACTTTTTGGTAAGGCTACTGGTTGTAGCAAAGGCCGAGGTGGATCCATGCACTTATTTTCAAGAGAGCATCACTTACTCGGAGGATATGCATTTATTGGAGAGGGAATTCCAGTTGCCTTAGGGGCAGCCTTTTCAAGTAAATACAAAAAGGAAGTTGCTGGTAACAGTAACAGTGATGCGGTAACTGCAGCATTTTTTGGGGATGGGACTTGCAATAATGGACAGTTTTTTGAATGTTTAAATATGGCCCAGTTATGGAAATTACCCATAATTTTTGTTGTTGAAAATAATAAATGGGCTATTGGTATGGCTCATGATAGAGCTACTAGTAATCCTGAAATTTGGAGAAAAGCGTCTGCTTTTGGTATGCACGGCGAAGAAGTTGATGGAATGGATGTTTTAGCAGTTAGAGGGGCAGCACAAAGAGCAATTGAGCGCGCTAGAGCAGGAGAAGGTCCCACACTTTTAGAATGTTTGACTTACAGATATAGGGGCCATTCTCTAGCAGATCCAGATGAATTAAGGTCTGAAAAAGAGAAGGAATTTTGGGGAAAAAGAGATCCTATTAAGAAATTAGCCAAAGAAATTATTGACGGTAAATTCGCAACAGAGGAAGAATTAAAAATTATTGAAAAGAAAATTGATAAAGAGATCTCTGAGTCAGTTAAAAATGCTATTGAAGCACCCGAACCGCCTTCGCAAGAATTAACTAAATATATTTGGGCAGAAGATTAAATTAAATACTGCTAGGTAATTTTCTAGTTAAATTTCTTAATTTTCTTAATGCCTTAAGTTCAACTTGTCTTACTCTTTCTCTGGAAACTTCTAATAATCTTCCAATTTCAGCAAGTGTGTGCCTCTCATTTGCATCAAGTCCAAACCTTAATTTGAGAACATGTTGTTCTTGCTCACTTAAATGACTTAACCACTTACCAAGTTGCTCTTGATGCATTTTTTGTTCAACTTGATCTAAAGGTTCTTCATTATTACTATCTGCAATCAAATCACCTAAAAAGCTCCTTCCATCATCACCATTTACTGGAGCATCTAAACTACTTGTCGATAAGGCTTGTCTCAAAACTGAATCCAAATCTTCTACATCAATTTCCATCGCCTCTGCGATTTCAATCCTACTTGGCATAGCACCAAGTTTGTGAGCCAAATCTCTACTAACTTTTCTGATAGAAGCTAACCTTTCACTTAAATGAACAGGCAAACGAATTGTTCTTGATTGACAAGCAATTGCTCTTGTCATACTCTGTCTAATCCACCAAAAAGCATAAGTAGAAAACTTATATCCCCTGGTCGGATCAAATTTTTCAACAGCTCTCTCCAATCCAAGAGACCCTTCTTGTACTAAATCAAGTAGTTCCAGTCCTTTACCTTGATATTTTTTTGCCACGCTAACAACTAATCTTAAATTAGCTTTCATCATTCTTTCTTTGGCTCTTCGGCCAATTTTTATTGTTCTTTTTTGCTGAATTGTAAATTCATTAATCTTTTCACTTAATTGTCCATCTTCTGTAAGAATCATCATTTTTTGGACTTGATTACCCAACTCAATCTCTTCGGCAGGCGTTAATAAAGGAACTCTACCGATGTTTTGCAAATACCAGCTAATTGGATCATTACTTCTCCTTTTAGGAGGTTCTGCTTGTGTTTGTAATGATGAAACCATGTTTTGACCTAATTTAGGTATTAAAACTCTCCTACACTTTTCAAGAATTAGCCAAATATTTAATGTGTGCTTCAGATTTCAAGTAATATTTGTACACTTATGTGTTTAAAACTATAAATAACTCTCTTAAATTGTTTCTTTCAAGATATTTGCCTCATTTTTATATTTCTCATTAATTTTGACAATTCGTCGCCAATAGCAGCAGCATTTGAACCTTTTTTGCACTTTGATGCAGCGAATGAATGCAAAAGTACATATTTAGCAAAAAAATCTGTAGTTATATTTCTACAATAAGTTAAATCAATAGCAGAACTACCAGCTATAAATCCAGATAAAAGATCACCCAATCCAGCTCGAGCTGTCTGAGAATCGGTTCCGAAAAGTTGCCAAACTTTTTTATTATCAGCAACTATGCTGTTAGCTCCCTTAAATAAAATACTAATATTAAATTCTTTTGCTGCATCATGAGCTAGCCCTAAATTGGTATCAGATTTGATAAGAGGGAATAACCTGCGAAATTCTATGCTATGTGGTGTAATCCATGTTTTAAATTTTCTCTCTAAAAAGAAATTTGACCCTAACTTAGATTCAGAAATTCTATTTAGTGCATCCGCATCCAATATCAATAATCCTCCATAACTAATAAGAAAGTCTTTTGACTTTTGCCAATCATGATTATCAATTCCTATTCCTGGGCCGACAGCCACTGAATCAAATACACTTAAATCAATATTTTTTAATGCGCTATATAAAGATGCATTTCCATTTTGATTTGATTGCATAGTTTCTTTTAAAACTATTTCTGGAGCAACTTGCCAAATAGATTCAGCAACTAACTCAGGCAGGACAGCCGAGACATAGCCAGCTCCACTTGATATTGCCCCTTTTAATGCTAAGTATGCAGCACCAGGATATTTTTCACTTCCGGCAATTAATAATGTTCTACCTCTTTTATATTTGTTGGAATTTTTTGGTAAAGAAGGTAAATCAATATTTTTTAAATCTTTGTAAGTAACCTTAAAAATCTTTTTATCAACATTGGATAGTTTACTAATAGGTACCCCAACATCTATATGGTGCAATTCTCCAATAAAAGGTAATGCAGAATCTTGAGTTAACCCAATCTTATTAAGACCAATTGCCAAGGTATAGTGTGCCTTTACTGCGTTATCTAAAAAAGGCTCTCCTTTATCAGGACATAATCCTGTTGGAATATCAATACTTATTACCTTGCCATATTTGTTATGAAATTTTTGGTTAAAAATTTTAATCAATTTATTATCAACTTTTCTTGTTTGATTATTACCAAAAACCGCATCAATCCAAAGTTCTCTACCATTTGCATCAGGGGGCTCTACTAATTTTGTGACACCAATAGATGTAAGATAATTAAGGTGACTATTTGTTAATGTTTTTTTTATCGGATAGGGACACCATATCTTTACAAAAAAACCTTTCAAAAAAAGCTCTCTAGCTATTACTGCACCATCACCACCATTATGCCCAGGACCTATAAAAACAGTTATTCCATACTTTAGAAGAGGTTTCCTTTTCAAGAGCCATCTACTAATTTGAATACCAGCTTTTTCCATCAATGCTTCTTGAGGCATTCCATCAGAAAACATTTCTTTCTCTAATATCAACATTTGCTTTGAATCAACAATTAAATGTTTAGAGTCAATTGTTGGCCACACAATTTCGTTCATAATTAGTACAAAGCAATTAAAGTTCTGTTCAAAATTTAAACTTCCATGTTAAAAACACAAAAGGATAAAAAATTAGAGAACTTTTTTTCTTCTAATAATAAAACTAAAAAGAATAAAAATATTATTGTAGGTCTTTCTGGTGGTGTAGATAGTTCCCTTTCAGCTGCTCTACTTGTAGAAAGAGGCTGGAATGTTGAGGGACTAACTCTTTGGCTAATGAAAGGACAAGGCTCTTGTTGTTCTGAAGGATTAGTAGATGCTGCTGGCCTTTGTGAAGATTTGGGAATTAATCATAAAATCATAGACTCCAGAGAAATTTTCGAAAGAGAAGTAATTAAAAAAACTACTGAAAGCTATGAGAAAGGATTCACTCCACTTCCATGTTCGATGTGCAACAAGAATGTGAAGTTTGAAGAGATGCTTAATTACGCAATAAGCAAAAAAGACTTTACTCATATTGCGACCGGACATTACGCAAGGATAAAAAAATCAACTTATGCTGAAAAACTTGATTGCGAGAGCTTTGTATTTAAGGACTTCCTACTACTCAGAGGTGCTGACGAAAATAAAGACCAAAGTTATTTTCTTTATTCTCTTTCTCAAGAAGTACTAAGCAGATTAGAATTTCCACTTGGTGAAATGAAAAAAGAAGAAACAAGAAGGGAGGCCCTCAGATTAGGCCTTAGAACTGCTCAAAAACCAGAAAGTCAAGATTTATGTTTAGTTGAGCATTATGGATCAATGCAGAAATTTATTGACAAACACATAGAACTCAAACAAGGAGAAATTGTGCATGTAAATGGGAAAATCTTAGGAACTCATAATGGAATTCAGCATTTTACGGTAGGTCAAAGAAAAGGTTTGGGCATTGCTTGGCCGGAACCTTTATATGTAAAAAGTTTAGATAGGGTAAAAAACATTGTTTATGTAGCAGATAAAAGTGAACTATTTAATAAAGAAGCAATAATTAGTAAGGTTAACTGGGTTTCAATCGAAGAACCTAAGCAAGAGATAGAAGTAGAAGCACAAATCAGATATCGAAGTCATCCAGTAAAAGGAACATTAATACCTTTGAAAAATTTAGATAATCCAACTACAACATTTAAATTGATTTTTGAAGAAAATCAAAGTTCGGTTACGCCAGGACAAGCTGCAGTTTTTTATAAAGGAGAAATTTTATTAGGTGGTGGATTAATTAGTTAATTTTCCAAAAGAAATTTAATCCCAAAAATAATATAAACAAAAACAAAATAGGTTTATCTCCAAATTTTGTATAGAAAGTCTTTTCGAATGAAAAATTAGGGAACACTATTTCATTTTGCTCAATATCATAATCTAAAAGTTTAATTATTTTTCCATCATCTTGAACTAAGCCCGAAGGGCCGGTATTTGATACTAGTAAATTATTTTTCTTATTTTCAATACTTCTTAATCTAGCTAAAGATAGAAATTGATTATAAAGCTTAGCTGGATATGGATCTAAATTTGCTGCAGTTATTATTAATTTTGCACCGCTATTAACAGCCTTTCTTATTTCTGGTCCATCACTAATTTCGTAACATATAGCTACTGCTAGTGGGGGTGTAAATTTAGGATCAAAAAATCTTGAATCAGAACCTGGTTGAATTCCTCCTACTGCAGATAATCCTCTTGAAAAACTATCTAGAAATATAGGTATTTTTTCACCTATTGGAACAAGTCTATTTTTATCTATAAATGAGGTAAAAGATTTATCTCCAATTTGAAATCCGAGCAAAGAACTTCTTAACTCATTATTTGAATTTCTGAAACCTCCTGACAAGATATCAACCTTAATGCCTTTAGAAAAATAAAAATTATTAGATAGAGTTCCTTCAGGAGCAATAAGAAGTTTCGCTTTGTTTGATAAAGCATATTTTTGAGCGATAGATAGCTTTTCTTCAATAAATTTATCATTTATTTTCAATTTTTCTCTTGTTGGTATATTAGTTTGCCAAATAGCTACTGGATATTCATTATTTCTTTTTATTGGAGTTGTTAAACCTCCAAATAAATGTAAGAAAATT
>QCEQ01000019.1 GCA_003278525.1 Prochlorococcus sp. AG-355-P16
GAAGTAGAGACTATTAAGATTTTTTCTAAATTAACCTCTACACGTTCTAAAACATTATTTCCAACTACAAAAAATACGACATTCTCTTTTACCTTTGGTAATTGGGCCTTGCCTTACCTGAAATTGCTTAAGAAAATAGGAATAGCTAAGTAAGAAAATTATGATTGGCTAGAACTAGATTTATCCCGCAAATAAAAATAAATAAAGATTATAAAGTCTCTGAAAGTTCTTTTCGAAATTTAAGGAAGAATACTTACTTTACATAAAAAATACAATTGCTAAGTTTAAGATAAGAGATCTATTCATTAATGTTTTTAAATTATCTGCCTAGTGAAATGGTTGAAGTTGTTGGTTTGACAATGATTTTTTCATTTCTAGTTGGAACTATTTTAATTTTGTTATTTACATCAGATCAGGCAAATACAAAGAATCTATATTTAAAGAAGGCTAAATAAATTTTAAATAATTTGTTTATCTACAAAGGACCTCTTTTTTTAATAAAGTTAACTCGCAGGTGTAGAACATAATTTTTAATATTGATAAATAAACATATTTAAGATTATGGGCGAAGCTAAAAGAAGAGAAGAATTAGGATTGCCACCTAGAAAAAAAAATGAATTAAATAAATTTGATAGATACCTTTCATGGCTTCCAATTACTAAATCAAGAATTAAGAAATACCCTTATATGGGTGTAGCAACAATGGCACTTGGAGCGATAATTTTCTTAGTAAGTGGGGGAGCAAATAGGATTAATTAATTAAATTTTGGCTTGGCTTAGAATATATCTAAGATTTTTTTTGTAATAGTTTAACGCCAGATAAAATTGAGATTATTGAAGTTATACCTAGAAAAATCGAGTAAAAAGGTTGCAAATTAATAATGCCAAAATTACCTGTATGCCATTTTATTAACCAAAAAACATCTATTCCTAGTGGCTGAAGAATACTATAAATAGTTCCAGATAAAATAGTAATTAGTAATGGGATTGCTGAAATTGCGGTTATTTTTCTGTGAATTTTTCTTTGATTTGCTTTTAATTTTTCCATCTATTTCCTCAAATAGATATGTAATTCTTTTTCGTTTTTGCACGGCATCCATTTATCTTGATTCTTATGTATTCCTTCGCAACCAAGTTCTAAGGATCTATTTTCGGCGTCCTCTTCAGAAAGAAATGTACCCCTCATATGTGCATGCGAATAACTATTGAAATTTAGAGATAAGGAAAATAAAAAAATAAAAAATTTAAAATTTCTAAGAAAAATATGCATTATTTCAAATAAGTATTTGTATTAAGGAGAGATTTTATCAAATATTTTTGTTTTGCCAGTTTTACTAAATGAAACTACTTTGTAGTTCTTATAATCATGAGAGTGCGATTGGTGAGAATGCATTTCCATCCCTGGTGAGCCAATTGGCATGCCCGGAACTGCTATCCCATTAATATTTGGTTTTTCTATAAAAAGTTTGTTGATTGATTCAATCGGGACATGTCCTTCAATCGTATAGTTAGCTATTTGAGCAGAGTGACATGATCTCAGATTATTGGGAATTTGATATTGGTTTTTAATTGCTGAAACATCTTCAACTATATTATCAACAACTTGTAATCCATTATCTCTTAAATGATTGATCCATTTTTTGCAACAACCACATGATGCTGATCTGTAAGAAACAACTTTTGGGATATCTATTTTTTCTAACGTTTCTGCACTAATCCTATGAACGTTATTTATATTTGCAAAAAGCATTCCAGAAGTAATTAGATAATTTAAAAATCTGGTTTTTATAAATACTTTATTAATTGCCATACAAATTAAGACGATTAAATTTTATATTTTATTTAACAATAAATGAAAATTTGTAAAAGTGCTATTTAATCAAAAGCAAGACACTCATAATTGCCATTAAAAGATTTTCGATAAAACTAACAATTCCCAAAGGAGTTTTTGCATATCCACCAATACATGCACAATTTAATTTTAATTTATCCAAATAAACAGCCTTAAATACTGAAATCATTCCAGAAATTCCTAAAACTAGAGCAATAAAAATAATTAGAGAATGTGGAGAAGAATTAAGAAAACTTATTCCAATTAATAATTCACAAAAAGGATAAATATATATCCAGCCATCTAATTTAGAAGATATTAAATCATATTTCTTATAACTTGTTCCAAAAGCTTCAATATCCATAAGCTTGAGCATCGCTAAAAGACAAATTGATATTCCCATAAAAATTTGGAAACTTTTAAGCAATGTAATGGTTATCAGAAATGAAGTACCAAAGACTGCAATTAAGGGTGTAAATGACTTGATCTTCATTTTTAACTTTTAAGGATAGAGTCACAAATACTAGATGGATTTGCTTGTTTAACTATTTTTAGTCTTTTGATAAGTTTGTCTCGATCTATTTGATGTTTTAAATATTTAATACATAAATTTTTTTCCTTAAATACCTGTGCTATTGGAGTAATCTTTAAAGCAATTGCAAAAGTACCAATAACTAAAAGAATATTTGTAGCTAGTCGAATATTTGGTCGAAAATTTGATCTCATTCGTATTCTTTATTTCTGTCAATAACTTCCCTTAAATATATATCTTTTAACTCGTCATTGTATCCATTTTCTTTTGCAAATTTCTCTAATTCCTTCAACTCTTTTTCTGTCATTAAGCAGATTTGGATATATTGTTTTTCATGTATTCAATTTGGTTGATTAATTCATCTAACCATTCTGTATTATTTTCGGATCTTTTCTGAAAATATCTAATTTTAGGTTGATTGATTTCTAGCGTCTCATAATCTCCACTCATAAATTACCCCTAAATTTATACTCTGCATAATTTATCTAGAGAGATTATGCACATCAATAGGTTCTATTACTTATTTGACATTTACCATGAGTAATAAGTCGCTTTTTTAATAGTATAAATATCAAGGAATTTATTTCTAAAAAATATGGCAACTAGTGAAGAACTAGAAAAAAGAATTGAAACTTTAGAAAAAGAAGTACAACATCTAAAAGCTGTTCTGCAATATCAAATGAGAAATAAGAAAAAGTGATTTATTGCAAAGCAATTACTTTTGGTCAGATAAGCATTTTCCCTGGAGGTATTGGGTACCTAATGAAAAAAGCTAAATATTAAAAATTAGTCCATAATTAATCACTTTTTGAAAAAATAACTTTAGTCATTGATATTTAGAACACATTTGTTTTTATATATATAAACCCACTTGATATGATTAACTCAATAGCTATTACATTGTTATTTTTAGGCTCTTTAGTCGCTTACAAAAGACTCAAAAGAAAGAAACGGCAATTTCACGCACCACCAACAAATCAGCTTCCTAGTTAAAGATTAAATTCCGTCTTCGTCTTCTCCAAAAGGATTGTATCTAATATCCCAGATTAGAACTACTGCTATAGATAAAAGCAATAGACCAAAAATAACTTGAGGAGGAGGAAATAGCATCAATGAAAAAAAACAATTATCAATAAGCTTTGCTCATGAAAATTTTAAAGGAAAATCGATATTGTTTGGTTCTAAGTGTTTTACATAACATGCTGTTGTGCAATCTACTCCCTCACTATTGATGCTACAAGAAGTTATACATTCAAAAAAACTTTCCAAAGCATCTGCATCTTTAATATTTGAATAAATGTATTTATTCATGGTTAATCTTCCATTCTGAAGCTTATCTAGCAATTAATTTTTAATCATGTCAAATTTTAGGTAAAGTACCTATTCACCATTTTTTTAAAAAATACTGTTGAATCGATAAGTTTTTTTCCACCCTTCCTCTAATAGTTTTTTATATTCTTTTCTCGCTTCTTCGATAGATTCAACCCTAGAGCCTTTCATAACTGGCTTACTTGATCGCTTAAGCACAAAACCATAAGAGATTAAAATTGCATTTATGATAGAAGGGTTCTTAGAACTATCATCAAAAGGTTCAAATACTTTAATCCTCGATCTGGCTTTATTGATTAAAGTAAATTTTTCCATAAAAAAAGGGCGTTAGCTTCGCCCCAATCAAAAAGCGGGATAATCCCCATCACCCAGCCTTTTTAAAATCTTAGCACTACATATGGTGTTTGTAAGTATTTAAAATTACCTATTGATGGGGTTGTTTATTTCTGTTTAATTTGTCATTATAGGAGTCCCCATCACCTAGGCTCGTAAGAGTCTTTTTTTTTTGCTATTTCCCCTTTTAGGCTTAAGCCTTTTAAAATTAGTGTTTAAAGATTTTTTATTTAATTTTTAAATTCGATAATTAATAATTAAAAAAATAATTTTATTCATGCAAACTTACATCGTTCACTGGCAATTTCCAGATCAAGAAAGTCATATGCAAGGGGCCGAAGCTTTTGCGGGCTTTGTTGAAGGAGGATGCGAAGGTGATGAATTTGATGGTTTTAAAGTTCTTAATCGAGTAGTAAATCCTGAGGGAGCTAATGGTTGGGCAATAGTTGAATCTTCAAACCATCAGAACATTTGGAAATGGAGTAGTATTTGGGTCGATAATTTTGGCGTAGAAATTGAAGTTACACCAGTTCTAACGGATAAAGAATTTCTTTCCGTCCATAAAGAAATTGCAGCAGCCTCTAACTAATAGTTAATCTTTTGTGAGTTTGACTGTTGATTTAATATAAAAGGGTAGAACATATTTTTTATGGGAAATTTTTCTTCTGAATAAATTGAAAGTCAATACAATTTAATAAAAATGCTTTTAGCTGAACCTGAAAAATATAGAGAAGCCATAAATGCAATAAAAAAAGATATTGCACATATGCCTATTAAGCTTAAAAAAAACTTGAGGAAGAAAATATTATCTTATGAATGAATCGCAAATCGCATCAATCATAATTGTTAATTTTTAAAAATTTGTAAATAGCCATTCGCGTTAACTAACCGAGAGAGTCTAAATCTCTACGATGGTGAACTTTATTTGAGCAATCTTGTGGAACTTTCTGTTCTCTCATTAAATCTGCAATTGTTGGATAATCTTTTGCATTATCAAGATCTCTTGCATTTTTAACTTGAATTGCGAATGGTGATCTTTTTAAATTCATAATTAATTTCCTCAAAATTTTTGTTGGATTCTGATTACAGATCCTGGATTGTCATGTACGTAAGTGTTGAATTCTCTTGCAAGCACTAGGCAATCGTATGCATCGCGAGCGTAGAAGCCAACTTCATGTGTCTTATTTGTTGAATCTTTGTAACTCAACACATATTTATTGCAAGATTTTATTGGCGTTGAAGGCATTTAATTTATTTTGATACTACTAAGTTCTAACTAGGCATGCTTATCAATCGACTTATAAAAATGTACGGTTTAAGGCACAAACATATACGGATAGAGGACCAACACCTTAATTTAAAAATTAATATAATAATTGAGTAAATTTGAAAAAAAAAGCCAATATTCAAGTTACTCCTATAAGTCTATTTTAAGTTCAGGCTTGTTTTTGGAAGAAAATTTTGGGAGATAATATGTTTTTTTGAAGAAATAAATTATCTTGCTAAATAAGTTTGTTTGAGATTATAAATATATTTTTCTCCATCATCATCACCATCGTCATCATCATGGAAGGAAGAGATTAATACATAAACTCCTCCAAGTCCCAGTAACATAGATAAATAGAGAATTGGATCTGTCATAAATTTAGTTTGAAACATTCAAATTAAATTCGAGGAAGCTTTTCAATATCTATATTTTCTTTTAATAATTTAGATGAAAAAAATTTCTACGATCAAAAATTATTTTTTATTTGAGAAAACTGAAAGTAGATCTAAAATAAGGGAAATTTGCTTTTTTTTAGTTAGTTTTAAAAGATTTTAAAAATCAATGTGCGGAAGATTTGAGCTGAAAACTAAATTTGAGCATTTGCCAAAGGTTTTGAAACAACACTATCCAAGTGGACTTGATTCTAAATATGAGACTCAATATTTAATAAGACCTAATGATCCTGTGCTTGTAATTAAAAACGAAGGAAAAATTCAAACTACTTTTATGATATGGGGCTTCATTTCCCCATGGGCAAAAGACCCATTTGAAAAAGAGAGACCAAGACCATTTAATGCCAGATCAGAAACCGTAGGAGAAAAAAAATTATTTAGTGGAAGTTGGAAATATAAAAGATGCCTAATCCCTGCGAGTGGTTTTTTTGAAAAAAAATATCTTGTTCGAAAAGCAAATTATGAGACTTTTTGGTTGGGAGGAATTTGGAGTAAGTGGACCTCTCATGATGGAGCAGAACTTGAGAGTTGCTGCGTTTTAACAACTGAACCAAACGATTTAATTAAACCTATACATTACCGCATGCCTGTGATAGTACCTAATGGATATGAAGAACAATGGACAGAGCAAGTTAAAGATGAAGATGAATTAAATGGATTATTTTCAATCATGATGAGTTGGCCTCCTGATGATTGGCTATTAGAAGATGTAAAGAAAAAAGAAACTGATCAAATGAGATTGTTTTAAATGGAAAGCATACTATATCCAAGGTTAGATTAATGGCTAAATCTTATTGGCTGATTAATTCAAATAGGTCAGAAGTTAAAAGATTTATGAAAAACGATAAGAGCGTTGATGGGGTTTTTGAGTATATGTTTATAGATACTGGAACAATTGTGGGGGGATTAGGAAACAAACCACCAGTAATGACAAATACAGTTTCTGTTGAAATAGACCTAGCTAGAGAAATTTATGAAAGATTACTTTCTAAGGGATGGAGTAAAATTGAAAAAAATTGGAATTAAAAAAGAGATTTAGATCTGTGCGTTATAAATTAAAAATGAAAGTAAACTGAAATTCAATAATGAAGATACAAACAAAAATTGACAACCGATCTAGGATATAAAGAGATTAGTAAAATATTTTATTTAGTGTAAGTAAAAATGAAACATCTAAAATGGCTACCAGAATAAATAAATATTTAAGTGAAGTCGGTTATTGTTCTAGAAGAGAAGCAGATAAATTAATCCTAGAAGGAAAAGTAACCATTAATGGTAAAATTCCAGAAATCGGAACCAAAGTAGAAGATAGTGATCAAGTAGAAGTTAAAGGTCAAAGAATTGAAAAAATAAAGAGACAAAAAAATATATACTTAGCCTTTAATAAACCTGTAGGAATTGTTTGCACAACAGATAGAAAAGTAGAGCCAAACAATGTAATAGATTTCATTAAATATCCCAAAAGAATTTTCCCCATTGGAAGATTAGATAAGCTCAGCGAGGGATTGATTTTTTTAACTAATGATGGAGATATCGTAAATAAAATACTTAGAGCAAGAAATAATCATGAAAAAGAATATATTGTAAAAGTTAATCGTCCTATTAATGGCGACTTTATTAAAAGTATGAGTAATGGAGTTGAAATATTAGACACAATAACTAAAAATTGTTTCGTAAAACAATTGGGTCCAAGAAATTTCAAAATAATACTCACCCAGGGACTTAACCGCCAGATTAGAAGAATGTGTGAGGCCTTAGGGTATAGAGTACGATCACTAAAGCGTGTAAGAATTATGAATATTAAGTTAGACGTTCCAACAGGAAAATATAGAGAACTTAGTAAAGAAGAACTCCTGGAATTAAATGGATTACTCGAAAACTCCTCAAAAACATACGACTAATCAAAAACTAATAAAAGTAATTGGGAAGTTAAAATAAATTGGCTAGCAAAAACGTAAGATTTATACTTTTCGACTTTGGAAGAAATAATTTAAATAGTTTGAAAAGCTTACTACTTGCAAAGTTATTATTTGGTAATTGAGTATTATTTCACCACCTATTAAGGATTAGCAGCCCTAGCTCTCTTTTTTTGTCCAATATTCCTAAGTTTTTTCCCAACCCACAGTAATAAATTTTCTCATTCTTCCCTAACTGCATCTTCTTTTAATTTCTATTTAGTTGTCATAATAAATGGCTTTTAGCCCCATTAAGAAGTAACCTTACCAGAATCAAAAAACATATATTAAAAAATTTGATCTTTACAATTTTTATTTTCGATAAATCTTTTTACCTTTGACCTATTTAAATTAACCAGCCAGAAAGATCCAGCAATTCCTTTTAAGAATAAAAGTCTTCTTCCCAACGCATTACGCAATAACTTAATGGGTTATATCCATTACAATTCCAAAACTTGAAGATTTTTACAGCGAAATGGTGGAAATTAGCATCATTGAAGAATGCCCAGCTTAAATAAATAGCAAATGCAGTTACAACAAACGCAGCATATTGAAGCCAATGTGTCCCAGACTTATCGACACCTTTTTTATTAAAGTGAGAGTTACTCATTTAAAGGATTGGATAAGCTATCCATCCAAATAAGGTGTAGTTAATAATGACAGCCATAAAACCTATCATTGCAAGTCTTCCATTTGTTCTTTCAGCAATATACCAATAAGTATTTGGCCATTCAAAATTTTCCCCCATGTTGGATTCTTGATCTTTTGAAATTGGGTCCTCTTTATAAGAATTATCCTGGTCAAGATAATAATTACTATCTGGGTAAAAACTTTCGCTTGAAAAGTTATCTTTAAATTTACTCATTTTTTTAGGAATTAAACTTTCTGCTTATCTTAAAAACAAAAAATACTAAATAGGTTAAAAAAAGGTATTTCATCAACCAAATTTTTATCTTTTTCAGGCTATTAGATAAGAATAAACTTATTATGTGCTCCTAAAGCAATTATCAGCTCTAGTAAAGCACTAGGTTCTTGTGCTATAGCTAGTTGCTTGATTGATTTTGAATGATTTGTCTGGAAAATTTAAGCGATATTTGCCCACTATTGGACCACATTCAAAATATTAAAATTATTTATATCTTTCGAAAGCAAAGAGTTAAAATTAAATTACTTAATTAACTTAAAATTTCCTGTGAAAGAACATCTCACTCAGATATCAAATGTCCTCGTGATTGGATGTGGGGGAGCTGGTTTAAGATCTGCTATTGAAATTAAAAAATCTGGTCTCGATGTTTGTATTCTAGGAAAAAGGCCGAAGACAGATGCTCATACCGTCTTGGCAGCAGGAGGCATTAATGCTGCTTTAGGCAACTTAGATAAAGAAGACTCATGGGAGCAGCATTTTATAGATACTTATTTAGAGGGTTATGGCATTGGGGATCCTTTGAAGGTTGAAATAATGGCAAAAGAATCACCATCATTAGTAAAAGAAATAGATAAATGGGGAGCTAACTTTGCAAAATTAAAAAATGGTGAACTCGATCAAAGATTTTTTGGTGCACACAAATATCGTAGAACTTGTTATTCAGGTGATTTTACTGGATTATCAATTTTAAAAACTCTCTTAAAAAAAGCAGATGATTTAAAGATTCCTATTTATGACACTCAATATGTTACTGAATTATTAATTAGGGAAAATACCTGCTTTGGAGCAATGTCATTTAATTTGTCTACTTCAGAGAGGACTGTGCACCTTGCAGATGCAGTTATTTTATGTACAGGAGGGCATACAAGATTATGGAAAAAAAGTTCATCTAGAAAAAATGAAAATACAGGTGATGGTTATTATTTAAGTCTAAAGGGAGGATGTGAATTAATAGATATGGAAATGGTACAATTCCATCCTTCTGGAATGGTTTTACCTGAAGAAATTGAAGGAACTTTGGTCACTGAAGCGGTAAGAGGAGAGGGTGGAAAGTTAATAAATAATAAAGGCGAAAGATTTATGAAAGAATATGATCCAAAAAGGATGGAACTATCAACAAGAGATAGAGTAGCAATTGCTAACTATACAGAAATAATTGAAGGAAGAGGAACAAAAAATGGAGGTGTTTTTCTTGATATAAGCCATAAAAGAAAAGAGTACATTGTTGAAAAACTGCCAAGCATATACAGACAATTTCTTGAAGCTCAAATGCTTGATATTTCAAAATCGCCAATGGAAGTTGCCCCAACTGCTCACTATTCTATGGGTGGAATTTTAGTTAATCCAGAAAATTTATCTACTTCTGTAGAGGGTCTATTTGCAGCAGGCGAAGTTGCAGGAGGACTTCATGGCGCTAATCGTTTGGGTGGTAATTCTTTGGCAGAAATTCTTATTTTTGGAAAACGTGCTGGTACTGCAGCCTCAAAATATTCAAAAAATATAGATCAGCAAATGAGATCAAATAAAGCTATCGCCATTGCTCATGAAAATATTAATAAGTTTATTAAAAATGGTAATGAATTAGTAAGGCCTCTTCAAAATGAATTGCGATTAATAATGTGGAAATATTGCGGGGTGATTAAAAACGAGACATTACTTTTAGAGGGTTTATCAAAACTTGAAAGTATCAAAACAAAACTTAGTGATGTTGATGTAAGAATCGATCAATATAATTGCGAAGATCTATCATTGATCTTTGATTTACAATCTTCCTTGTTTAGTGCAAAAGCGACAATTCTTTCGGCACTACAAAGAAATGAGAGTAGGGGCGCACATCAAAGAAGTGATTTCCCATTAATTGACCCTTTATTTAGATTTAATTGTTTAGTAAGTATGGATGATGATGATAATTTAAAAATCTCTAAAGTACCTCTAAAAGAATTAAATAAGGAACAAAAAATAATTGTTGCAAATGCAAAAAGAGAAGAGGATATCAGAAATAAACTGCTTGAGTAATGTGTTATTTAAAATATTTGAAAGGGATAATGAACTTTTAAATTAACTCTGGAAATTATTATTGCATTCTTAAAATATTTTTATAAACTTCCTCAAGATTTTTTGTAAAAACTTTTTGATTGAAAAATATTCCGGATTTTTTCTGACATTTAATTTTGTTTTTTATTACTTCTAATTTTTGTTTGTTTGAAGAGTAAAAAACTACTTTTTCTATATATTCTTCAATTGAATTGCAGATGAGTTCATCTAAATCTAAAGAATGTAAGATACTCCCACCTACTCTTGAAGAAAAACTTTTACCCACAAGAGTTACAAAAGGAAGCTCTGACCAAATGCATTCCACTAAAGTGGAATGCCCATTGTAATTAAATGTATCTAAAAAGATATCAGCTGAACAATATCTAGAAACATGTTTTTCGTAAGAACTTACTTGTTCTGCAAATAAAATTCTCTCCTTATCAATTTTTCGAGAGGTCAAGAAAGATAATAAATTTTCCTTAGCACTTTGTATTGGTTTTTTAAACCATAAATATGTATTTTCTGATTTTATGAGAATATTTGCCCATGCATTTACTACTTCTTCAGATAATTTTGAAGTTTTATGAAAAGCTGCTAGTACTACGGATTCTTTGGATAAGGAAGAGATCTGTACAACATTTTTTGAAGTAGGGTATTCATACTTTATGGAATTAATGAATGAATTAGGCATTCTAATGATTTTTTCAGAATAATATTTCTGAGAGTTTTTTGGGATAACAAATTCATCACCGATAAGAAAGTCCATATTTGATAACCCGGTTGTTCCTGGGAATCCTAAATAATTAATCTGAATTGGAGCAATTCTCTCATTGAATATTTTTATCATATTTTTATTCGTATATCCCATTAAATCTACTGCTATATCTAAATTTTCTAAGCGTATTTTAGTAACTGCTTCTTTTATAGATAAGGAGGAAATACAGCTAAAAGAGTTGAAATTAATTTTTAGCTTTTTTGTAACTTTATCTTCTATATTATTTAATGAGTAAGCATGTATTTCAAACTTTTTTTTATCATGGTTAATAAATATAGTTTCCATAATTTTAGAAACAGGATGATCATTAAAATTTGCTGATATATATCCAATTTTGATTTTCTTATTATTTTTAGATTGAAGGAAATTTTTTTGTATTCCTCCTAACCTTTTACTGAAGTTTAAGGCTCTTATATATTGTTTTTTGGGAGAACAATCTAAATAAAAAAAAGTTAATAAATTAGTTATTTGTTCTTCATCATTCAATCCAGCATTATTAATATAATTTTTTAATTTATTGAGAGATTTGATATTAAAGGTATCTAGATAAATTTCTAGTAATCCTATTTTTGCGAGATTAAAGTTTTTGTCACATTCTAAAGCACTCTTATAACTTCTTTCTGCATCAATTAAGTTTTTTTCAATTTTATAGATTGTTCCAATATTATAAAAAGCGATTGGTATCTTATTGTTTATTTCTAATGACTTTTGGAAATATTTCATAGCCTCCACAAGATTCCCTGATTTCTGATAGATATTTCCAATATTTATGTAGGCTCCAAATAAGTTGGGCTTGTACTCCAGAGCTTTGGTATAACAATTTAAAGCACTTTTTATCTCTTTAGCATCAAGAAAATATCTGCCAATATCACAATAAGCTTCAGCATAATTTTTTTTTACATTAATGGCTTTCTGTAAGCATTGAAATGCCTCTTTTCGCTTTCCTAGTTTTTCATAGATACCAGCCAGTCTGTGAAAAGTAAGATGATTAAACTTCCCTTTGTAAATCAGATCATTATAAATTTTTGCAGATTCTAAAAGTTTACCTTCTCTAGCTAAAAATATTGCTTTTTTGGTTTGGGCAGATAATTCAATATCTTCAACTACAAAGTTATTATTTTGATTATTGTTTTTTTTATTAAATTCATTCCTAAATCCTTTATTCATATAGTTAAATTTATCCAATAGAGAATTAATAAATTCTGATAAACATAACTAACTATATCTTTAAAATTAAAAAGTTATAGTAAAACTCAAAAAAATTGATTTTCTAAGTAATGAAAAGTATCTTAAGGTATAACAAATAATCGCTAAATAATCTCTAAATAATCTCTAAGTCTTATATTTATTATGGTTGGCAATAAGAAAGAGAGTCTAAGAAACTATTTTTATGAATTGGATATTTCAGTTTGGTCGACATGATTCAAACCTGCTTCTTAGTGCTCCATAAGTTCTTCCATCTTTAGAGGTTATTATTAATTTGTAAAAACATTTGCATAATTTCTCAAAACTGGTAATTTTAGTGGACTTGGATAAGTTCAAATGCAAGATCAAAGAATTGAAGAGATAGTAGCCTTTGCAGTAAACATAATTAAGGTGCTGGTAATAATTTATCTAGGCTTTGTAGAAGTTTTTAAGATTGGCGAATTATTTAGAGAGAAGTTAGATGCTGAATTTAATATTTCTCGCAAATGGGCTTCAGAAGCTTATTCAATTCTAAAAAAACGACAAGCGGAAAGAAAAGTAGCTGGAGTTTAAAAATTTTTGCTATAAATTAATTGAGGCCAAACCTCGTCAGCACACTCTACGTTTGCTGCAAGACATAGATTGATTCAATATAGTTTGCGAGTCGATTTAATAACCCTTTCAGTAGTTGGAATTTCTGGAAGGGTTTCTTGATTTAATCCAAATTTCGTTTTTGGGATCTTTTATAAAAATAATTAATTAATTATTTTTTTTAATTTTTTCCAGATTCCATTTATCAAATATTAATTTCATTTCTCTTTCGTAGTACCTTACTTTCTTTGCGGAAGATAGTTGTTGAATTATTATCCCAAAGGGAAATTTAAAAAAAGATGAAATATAAACAATATAAAACTCCACGAATGATGGTTTAGGTGGAAGAGGTAAATTTTTTAAATATGCCCAATCAATGCATGGTTTTAATTGCTTATCACTTGCAGCAATATTTTTTCTACATCTCCAGTAAGAAAATAGATAGACGCAAATGAAGAAAGGTATAGGAAGAAGTCGCAACATTAAATATAAATTTTGATATACATCTTCCAATAAGGATAGCAACCAACTCTATTTATCTTTATAAGGTAAGCTTAGATCCTAAAAAATTTAAGAAACTTCTGTAAAGTCTAGGGAAAAACCACAAGAAAATCCTCTAAAAAGGAGGTCATTTTTCCTAATTTTTCCCTAAGTCAAATTAGGCAATCGCTGAAAAACAAGTAGGGGGAGACAGAATTCGAACCTGCGACCTAGAGCTCCCAAAAAACCCGTAAGAATAAGCATCTAATTAAGACTTATTACCATATCAAAACTTTTAGGAGAAATAAGTGTAGGTTAATTCGGACTAAGTTTTAATGATATGCGTGTCATTTGTGTGTTAGGTTAATTTTTTTTGTCGAAAGTTATTTTACTTTCTTAGAAAAACCAAGAAATATTAAATTGATAGGAATTAATATTAGAAGAAGAACCACCTCTTTCATACTCATAACTAATACTTCCAGACCAATCATTATCCCTGAAAAAATCAAAACCAATATATGTGTTCCAATTATTTGAACTTAATTCATCAAGAATAATTCTGTAATTTTGAGAGTCACCAACATAATTCATATCTACAATCGAATTTCCGGTGAAATCATAACCATAAGAAATTCCAAAAAATGGTTTTAATCTCCAATTTTCAAATATCAAATCCCTATCTAAATTTAGACCTAAAGAGAGCATCTTTCTATTAATTGTTTGATCTTTATATTTGAGAGCGAGACTACTTCCAGATTCGGAAAAGGCCCTTAAATTAATATGAGCCAAATCTAATCTTCCATAAGGAGTTAATTGATAATTTTTGATTTTCAAAGGCTCTGCCAAAATCTTTGCAGAGCTGAAAATCATGTAAACATCTCTATTCCCTATGTGAGAAGTAGAATTATCAATTCTTTTCGTATTCATATCCATCTTTCCAAAACCGATTTGAGATTCAATAGGAAATTTATTTTTTAGAAGATTTGAAGAATAAAAATTTAAGCCAAAGTTTGTGGAATCAATTCCACTACCGGCATTTCCTACACTGATATCATCTTTTCCATAATTGAAAGCAACTCCAAATGAACCATTTTCTTTATAGGGTTTATCAATCCCTAATGTTAAAAATAAGCTATTGATATCTTGTTCTGATGATTTTGAACTAATACCTTTATTTCCAAAAAGAATCTCACCATTAGTCCAAACTGACCAGTTACCAATTAATTCACCTCCGGTTGGATTCAGATTCGGCTTAAATGTTTTTTCTCGTAATTCGGCAAAAGCAAGATCTAAAGAGTTATCAATAAGATCATTAAATACCTGATCTGATTCATTTCTTAGTCTCTCATTAGACCAATTAGATCTAGCCCAACTTTCTATATCTCTATTATTTAGGTCTTTGAACCTTTTTGTAGAACCATTTAAAGCCTTTTCTAATAATGGATTGTTAAATGAAATATTTATACCATGATGAGATTTCTTTTCCGAATTTTGATTACTTCTTAACCAAGCAAATCGTTTATCAACGGCTTTGACACTTGATTTTTTGAAACGAATAGCAGCATTAGTCCATGCCTCTACCAAACCATTAACATCTGCTTTGGTTGTGGGATCTAAAGCTGGATCAATAGGAATATGATTATTAATTACTCCATTTGACGTGGTCGCAGCTTCATTAGTAAATACGAATGAAAATGATAAATAATAAGTTGTATCTTGATCTGATGCAGGAGCTTCTTCCTGATCTTGAATCTCTTCTACTGATCCTCCTAATTGGGCTGTATATATATCAGCCTCGACTGGAATTTGAGAACTTTGAAATTTATAAGCAGTTGGAGGAAGAACTTCTATGGTGTATGTACCGTCTGCAGCTGAGTCTGCTTTGAAAACGAAACTGTATTGTCCATCTGAACTCGTTATTTGTGAATTTTTGCCACCACTGTCGTCCAGCCAGTCGTTATTAACTAATTCTCCATTATATAAAAGTCTGACAGTAGCTCCAGAGACTGGTTGGCGAGTGGTCGCATCATAGATAACACCTGCAGGATCAATTAAAAGGCCATCTATTTCTGTATGAAACTCGCATGCTGTAGTGATTTCTATATTTCTTACCCATCTCCCAGAGTTGACTGGAACTATATCATCTGAATTTACTTGTACTTGTGGTATTGATAAAGCTGCCCTTGTTAATTTATTTGCATTAGAATTACTAATTGGCTTTACAAACTCAACATGGTAAGTTCCTGTTTGAGTGGGATAAAAATAATAAAAACCAAGATCATCTGTAGTTTTTGTATCTACAAGAGAATCATCTCTATATATCTTTACACTGCTACTTGCTACTCCTCTACCTTTCCAATATTTTGCCTGGCCAGTTATTGAACCGCAGTTACTGGCAGAAATGGTTGTGTATGAATATGCATCTTTATTGCTAATTCCTGCGAATGATTTAGATGATCCTGCATTATCAATTGCAGTTGCATCTACTTGCAAATAATATTTGGTGGAGCCAACAACTAATGAATCACCATTAGTATCTGCTAATTTTATGGTCAAATCAGTGTCATTTATTTGTAAATCTTCCTGATCTGTTGTATTGGCAACGTTAAAAGCTCTGACAATAGAATCATCAGAATATTTTTTTAGAGTTACATTACCTGTACCAAGAGCAATATCTTCACTGAATCTGATTATTATCTGAGGATTTTCAGTCTCTAATGAATTTGATCCACTTGATGGAGTGGTTCCTAAGATATCAAGTACTTGATCATTACTACCTGTCGAAAACCATATACTTCCTGATTTTTGATATTGAGGTTGGGTACCTTGGAAATATGCCCCTGAAGAGGAGGATTTGATACTTCCAGGTCTTATCTGGACAACATATTTTGTATTGTCTGTAATTTTAGGTCCAATATTGACTGTAATCTTTGTTTTGTCGTCTGAGAAACTAACTTTCTCTGATTTGAGTAAATTATATGTCGCAACTTTTTTTAGGTTGCTTCCACTCATTTTGTGAAGGATAATATTACTTTTTTTACTTACCAGTTCAACTGCCATATTAAAATTCAACTCCAAATCAAGATTGCTTCCATAAGAAACATCAAAATTATTTGGTGAATAGGAATTTAGAACTGGAATTAAATCTGCAGATGCGCATCCATTTAATCCCCAACATGGTTTTACTCCTCCTGCAGTTAATAAATTTGGAGCAAAATGTTTAGGCTCAGAGCGAAATTTGCGCACATCCCAGCTAGATAGATCCTTATTGAAAACAGCATTATTCCTTAGGAAATGATTCATTCTTGTTCCAGAGCTGACATCCCAATTACTTATGTCTTGATTAAAACTTTTTGCACCATCAAAAACTGCTATGAAATTTTTGACTTTTGAGGTGTTCCAAGCAGAAATATTGCCATTAAATGCTTTTGCACCCCTAAAGATATGAGCCATTTGTGTCACATTCCCTACATCCCAATTATTCAAAGATTGGTTGAACCTACGTGCATTCCTAAACATGAGATTTATTTGCTGAACATTACTTACATCCCAACCGTTAATATCTTGATCAAAATATCTTGCATTTAAGAACATCCTGTTCATTTTAGTTACTTTACTTACATCCCAATTACTAATGTCTTGATTGAATTTCCTCGCATTAGAAAACATTTCAGACATATTTGTAGCGCTGCTTGTATCCCAATATCCAATATCTTGATTGAAAGTTTTTTTACCTTTAAATAATGAAGAGAAATCATTTATGTTTCCTGTATAAATATCACCAGTACCACCCAAGGCAAATGTGTAACTGACATTGTCTGGACCAATAACGGCATAGCTTCCATCTGAGACTGCATCAAGAAGATTTTGTCTGCTTACAATTAGTTTTCCATTGCAACTGCCAGAGGTTCCAATTTCACCAATGTTCTGACAATTATTAGCTAGTGATTTATTGACATTGCATAGAATCAATAAAAAAAAGCTTTTTAGTGAATTCCTAAAAATGAACGATAATATCTTCCTTCTGTTTTTAAAATTCATCTAGCTAATATATTTTTTGCTGTTTAATTTTCCTTTATAGAAAAAGTTTATCGTTTCCTTTATTTAATTGCTAAAGATGTTTTTCAACTATTTAAAGTAATTATGCGTGCCATTTGCGTGCTTACTTTTTTGCGTGTTTTTATTATTAGCTGAGACTTACTGCTATAACTGATCGGGGCAACAGGACTTGAACCATCGATCTAGTGCTCCCAAAGTAATCGACACCCCAAAGCGAGCACTACGTTTTCGAGCTTTAACAAATATCTTACGAAATCATGCGTAGTTTATCCTGACAAATATACCCTCATATGAAATAAGACATAATTTATTTGATTTACAGTCGATCTAATTAGGGAGTAATTAGCTCCTTTTTTAATAGCAAAGTACGCTATCTGCTTTAATTGATTCTTCAACTAGAACATCCGGCATCACAAACTCTGCTGTATATCCATCTAATAGCTTCTCATCGTAACCCCTAGATTTAGCAGACATACCTGAGACATATATTGTAACTTTTGATTTCTTTAAATTCTGAAGGTGTTCGTATAAATCTCCAGTACCTTGACCAACTATTTCACCAGCTTTTTTGCAATTTAATATTTGTACCCCGTCTCCTGCTAGAAAAAGAGTAACTTTATGATCGTTCTTTTCTGCAGTGAGGGCAACCAATAAACCTAAAGTTACTTTATTTTTAGATTCTAAACCGCTGTAAATATGCACTAACACTGTATTATCGGTAATGATAGACATTTAATCCTCCCTAAAAATTTTTTTTATATCTTAAATAAAATCTACTATCACTAGCTGTTTTTTTTGTGAAACGCTTACTACTTACACCGCTTAAAAATAACTTTTAAAAATACTGGTTTTCTTCCAACCTTCTTCCAGGAGTTTCTTAAATTCTTTTCTTGCTTTTTTCTTATATATTCGTAAGTATGCGTATATAGGCTCTAATTTGCTCTAAATAGTTCTATTACTGGCTTATTTGGGCTTATTTCCCTCTAAAAAACTGTCACATAGGAGTTGAAGATTATGCAAATTCCAGACGAAATGTTGAAAGAAATTAGAGAAAGTGGATACGATCAAGAGCTTGTATATAACTACATAAAAGAACTATTAAACAGCGATAAACAAATTAAAGAAAGTAACAATCTAGAGCTTATAGACAATTACTTATTAACGAAAGATCTACAAGAACCTGCTGCTGAGATACAGATGGCAGCAGAGCTTATAGACGCTTACGTATTAGATAAAAGATTTATGAGAGAGCTTGAAGATGAAGAATATGATGCGGCTTAATTAGATAAAGTACCTATATTTTGTTATTCATTTAAAGGTTATTCTTTTGAGCAAATAACAAGATTAAAAAAATGATGAAACTTGCAATCATTTTCTTACCAATTGTTTTTGCACTTATATGGGCTCTATTCATTGGGTTAAGAATAAATAAAGTAGAAACTAGAGATGGAAAAAGAAAATTAGTTAATTACTAAAAATAGCTATTAAATAGAGAAGTTTTCTTCCAACCTTCTTTCAATAATTCTGCATATTCTTTTCTTGCAGTCTCAAAAGTTTCTACCCTGCTACCTTTCATTACTGGTTTACTTGATTGTTTATAAACGCATCCGTATGAAATCATCACGGCATCTATTGAAGGAGATGGTTTAGATACATCTTCAAATGGTTCAAAGACTTTAATTCTTGATCTGTCCTTATTTATAAGACTAAATTTCTCCATAAATTAATAATAGACAAAAAAATAAAGATTCAATATCTACAATTATTTAGTTATTTAATTTCTAACTTCTCCGCCTTCCTCAAAATTTGATTCTTTAAAAAAACAAGCGCATCTAATTTTTCTTCTTTTTCTTCAATATTTACAAATTTCATTTCTGCAACTTCAATAATTGCTTTATTAACATTTTTAAGCTGTTTCTTAATAATTCTTTTTGGTTTTTTAATTGATTCCATTGGAATTATCATTTTCTTTATATTCCCTTTATTTTCTGAAAATGCAAGTCTCTCACTCAAAAAATCTTCTAATTATTTAATTTGTTAATTGTTATCCAAATAAAGATCCGAAAAAATCGGTAATTAAAACAATCAAGACTAACTACAAGTTAAATTAGTCTTAGGTTAACTAGATCAAATGAAAATATTTAAATGAGATTTAAAGCTGCTTTAAACTAAATAATCTAAAAAAAAAAGTAGAAATATTTTTTATTATGCATCCAAGCAAAGTAGTCAAAGATCCAAAAATCAACGATACTTATTACGATCCAGATGTTGATAAGCTTTATCAATATGTAAAAATTGGTGACTTTCCGCCAGAATGGGTAGTGACAAATATCGATGAAGATGACGATTATTATTACGCTTCGATGGGATATTAGTTTTAATATCTATTATTAAATTCAATAAATTTGTCTCTTTAAAATTTTGTGTGAGGAAGA
>QCEQ01000020.1 GCA_003278525.1 Prochlorococcus sp. AG-355-P16
AAGGAGAAAGGCGAGGATAAATTGATTAAAGTGAATTCTGATATCGGAAGTATTAATTCTAGCTTGAGAGAACTCGATAGGATATCAAGTCTGAATAAAGAAGAAGGAATTAAATTACAAAAGCAGAGAGATGAAATTGCAATTTCTAAAAGAAATATTGAGTCAGAAAAGATGAGACATGAAAATTTCGATGATAATTTTTTAAATCAATTGAACTTGCAAATTGATGATATCACTTTAAAACACAAACTATCCAGAAAAAAACTTTCTGATGCGGCTGGAGAATCTGGAGAATTCTCAAAACAAAGTATCAAATTAAATGCTGAGCTTGAAAGTATAAAAAATCAAATTAATCCTTTGGAAATAAAAAAAAGAAAAATTGAAGAAGAAACTATCCAAAATAATATACAAAAAGATGAGATATTGTCACAGATCGAATCCTTAGACTTAGAAAAGCAGAAACTTTTTCAGGGAAATCAAAGCAAAAAAGAGACTTCCGATATAAAGAATAAAAACTTGGCAAGTAACAGCATAGAAATTAATTCTTTAAAAAATGAAATTGATTTATTAATTAAAACTAAATCAAGGCTAAATAACGAGCAATTAAGGCTTGAAAAGGATTTATCTAGATTCGAAAGTAGGAAGGAAGCTTTAAACGAATCTAGAGGTTCATATGCCCTCAGAATTCTCTTAGAGGCAGGGATAGAGGGTATACATGGTTATGTAGCTCAACTTGGAGAGGTTAGTGAAAAAAATAGATATGCATTAGAAATTGCTGCTGGAAATAGGTTAGGACAAATTGTTGTTGATAATGATCATATTGCTGCTCGAGCAATTGAAATTCTTAAAAAGAAGAAAGCGGGAAGATTAACTTTTTTGCCTTTAAATAGAATCAAAAGTCAAAAAAAGAATTATGCAATTTCAAGATTTGAAAATAATAGGGAGAATGGATTTATTGATAAAGCAATTAATCTAATTACTTTTGATGAAGTCTATTCAGATGTTTTTAGATATGTTTTTGGAGATACTTTGGTTTTTTCAGACTTGTCCTCAGCTAGGGTATCTACACAAAAAAATAGGTTGGTTACCTTAAGTGGTGAATTATTAGAAGCAAGTGGAGCTATTACTGGAGGTAGCAAGTTAAATAAAGATTTGGCTTATAGGTTTGGAATTAATAATGATATTGATGATTCCAGTCCTATAAAAGAAAGATTATTAATTATCGAAGAAGCTTTAAAAGAGTCAAATAATGATTTGATAATAAAAAATAATAGACTTAGTAAATTAAATTCTAACCGCAGTCAAATTATTGAGGATTGTGCCTCATTTAATAAAGAAATTGAAGTAAATCAAGATTCTCTTAAAGTTGTCTCGCGAAGAATTGAGGATTGTAAATCGAGATTAAATAAACTTGATACTGCTAATAATTTATTAGTTAACGATTTAGGTCATTTAAAAAATGAATTGCAGCCTTATCACGATAAGTTTAATCAACTAATAACCATTCAAAAGGCAAATTATGAAAAAAATCAAAAATCATCATTAATAGCTTTTAATGACGATTTTAATAATCTTGATAAAAAACTTGAATTACTTGTTAAGGAGAGAAATACATTACTAGATAAAAAGAATCAATTTGCTTTAGATAAAGAGCGTATCAATAATTCATTAAAAATTACTTTACTACAAGAAAAAAACTTGCAGGAATCTATTAAACAACTCGCAATTGCTCATAGTGAATGGATAGAAAAAAGAGATAAGTTTAAAAAAGATCTTTTAGATCTCGATAATCAAAAAAATTATCTAGAGAGGGATTTAGGTTTATTGAGAAGGAAAAGAGATGAATTAAACTCTTCAATTTCAAATAAAAGGCAAGAATATAATAACTATCTGTTGAAGCTTGAATATCTTGAAAGGGATATGCATTCTCTTAAGGAAGAGATGAGGAGCGAGAAAATAAAATTAGAAAATTTTAAAAAAGATTTACCTATTCCTTCCCCGGAGTTTGGAGAACATGAAGGGAAGAGCCTTGAATCTTTGCAATCAGAAATTTCGATCATAAATGCAAAACTACAAAGCTTAGAACCTGTTAATATGTTAGCTCTTGATGAATTAGAAGAATTAATTGAGAGATTAAATGGTTTGCGAGAAAAATTAGAAATTCTATCTAATGAAAGATCTGAATTATTGCTGAGAATAGAAACTGTATCTACGATGCGCCAGGAGGCTTTTATGCAAGCATTTACAGAAGTTGATAAACATTTTAGAGAAATTTTTGCAAATTTATCTGATGGAGATGGATTTCTTCAACTTGAAAATCCTAATTCTCCTTTAGAAGGAGGATTAACTTTAGTGGCTCATCCTAAGGGGAAAAATGTCAGAAGATTAGCCTCTATGTCAGGTGGTGAAAAATCATTAACTGCTTTAAGTTTTTTATTCGCTTTGCAAAAGTATAAACCTTCACCTTTTTATGCGTTAGATGAGGTTGATAGTTTCTTAGATGGTATAAATGTTGAAAGATTGTCAAAATTAATATCAAATCAGTCATCAAATGCTCAATTTATAGTCGTAAGTCATAGAAGGCCTATGATTAGTGCGTCAGAACGAACAATTGGAGTTGCGCAAGCAAGAGGTGCTAATACTCAAGTTCTTGGGTTACCAAATGCTGCATAAACACACTTTTTTAAATTTATACGTCAGAATGATAAAAAGACATTTATGAGCTTGTCTAACACATCTGCTAATAAGAATCTCCCTAACTCTGTTCCGAGCGAACGTTTATGGTTAAGGTCAGAATTAATGGGAACCCAAGTGATAACTACTGATACTGGTAGGCGTCTAGGCGTAGTTGGCGAAGTTGTTGTTGATATCGATAGAAGAGAGGTGGTCGCTTTGGGACTAAGAGATAATCCACTTACAAGATTTTTACCAGGGTTGCCAAAATGGATGCCTTTAGAAAGTATAAAGCAAGTTGGAGATGTCATATTAGTTGACTCTTTAGATTCTTTGAGTGAGAGTTTTTCTCCAGAAAGATATGGGAAAGTAATTAATTGTCAAGTGATTACAGAATCTGGTCAACTTTTGGGAAGAGTTCTTGGCTTTTCTTTTGATATTGAGACTGGGGATTTGATATCTCTTGTTATGGGTGCTGTTGGTGTTCCGCTTTTAGGTGAGGGAGTTTTAAGTACTTGGGAAATACCTGTTGAGGAAATTGTAAGTAGTGGGACTGATAGGATTATTGTTTATGAAGGTGCTGAAGAAAAATTGAAGCAACTAAGTAGTGGACTACTTGAGAAACTTGGAGTCGGGGGTTCTTCTTGGGATGAAAGAGAAGCAAATGGATACTCAGCAAATCTTGTACCTGTTGAGAATCAGTTACTTTCAGGTTCTGAAACAGAACAGCAAAATAATTTGGTCGAGGAATATGAAGAAATTGTTGAACAAGATGATTATGAAGATGATTATGAAGATGAACTTGAATATGTTGAAATAAAGGGTTCTGCAGAGGAAATAAATAAAAGAAAAAAGCTATATATGGATAGTGATTATCCTGATCAGATTGAGGATCAAAATAGTATTTATCAAATAGAGGAAAAAAACAATATTGATTTCCAGCAAAAGAAACAATCAACTACTAATTTAGCTTCGAAAAGACCAATTCAAAATGCAACTGAAACTTTAGATATTGAACCACTAGATGAACAAAATTTAATTCAAGATAATGAAAAATCAGAAAAGATTGAAATTGATGATCCTTGGTAATTGTTAAAGTTTTTTTATTGAATTAACAATCATAGAAGCAAGTTTTTTTGCAGCACCTTTACCGCCTCTTTCTTTGTGAAGGCTTTCTCTAATACTTTTTAATTGATCTTTATTTTGAATAAGAAATAATACTTCTCTTGCAATTTTAATTGGCGAAATATTCCCTATTCTTTCAGGGACAATCGTTTTTTTAGCTTTAATATTTGGCCAAGCAAAAAACTTCTTTTTTTTGAAGTAGAATTTTTTAATTATAAAAGTTAGGAATCTATTTATGAATGAAATTTTTCCAACTACTCCAAAAATACCATCCCAGGCATTCATCATATTTAAATGTTGAGTTGGTAGAACAACTAACATTGGAAGACTTATTGCTGCTAATTCTGCAGTATTTGCTCCGACAGTTGTAATTGCAAGATCACATTCTTTTAAAATTTCATAGCAAGGATGTTTCTTGATTAGATAAATCTTTGTATTTTTTGATGTTTCAATTACATAATCAAAATGAGAGTCTTTGAAGTTTTTAATTGTTTTGATTTTTGATGTGTAATATTTAGCAATTGGATTTTTGTTGCTTTGAAAAAATAAATATTCACTTTTATCAGTAGTTGGGGCAATGGGAATTATAAAGTTTATATTTTGATTTTCTTCAGCGATATGATCTGCAACTTCTAAGAAGAAAGGAATTCCAACAGAAAGCTTCGCTTTCTTAGAACCAGGCAACAATGCAATGTAGTGTTTTTCTTGATTTCCTAATGATATTTCGCTGTTAAGTTTGATATCTGCCATCAAATCTCCAATGACTTTACATTTATATCTATATCTTTTAGGTATTAACTCTTTTACTTTTACGTTCATAGCAGCAATTTCGTTGGTCCATCTAGGCCATCGCGAAACCCATTCAGCATATGTGATATTAAAATAACCTAATCTTTTGGCTAATAAAATGCTCCAAAATTGATCCCCACCAAGGAAAATAACTACCCCTTTTTTTGGCCAATTAGCGAAAGAATGTGGCTTTATTAATAATTTCCAAAAACTTTTGGATTTTGTAATTAATTCGAATTTATTCCATGAATTTGCAACTAAAAATTCTTTACCAGTGGCATTTGGGCAAGGAACAAGGACTAACCTAAGGGTGAAATCGTGTTTATCGTCATCACAAAGTGATTTATTTATTTTGTTAAGCTCATTTACTAAAGGATTTACCCATGTAGTTAATTCACCAGGACCATTGGAAATTATAACTACTGCAACTGATTTATTTTTCATTGCAGTTTAACCAGAATACATAAAATGCGGACGGCGAGACTTGAACTCGCAAGGCCGAAGCCACACGCTCCTTAGACGTGCGCGTCTACCAATTCCGCCACGTCCGCAAAGGGTTTTTCAGCAGCCGGGGGATACCTAAACCTTAAAAATATCATACATTATTGGCAGAAATAAGCATGAAGTTCTCAAAGAGCTTTTTGAATATGATGAATAATTTTTCTATTGCATAAAACAAATATTTATTCATATATAACGTTTTAGGTTGTATTGTAAAAAATGTCCTCTGATCACTAAAAAATTTTGTTGAATACTTTGGCAAATAATTTTTTATTTTAAGTCATTTCATTTCTTCAATTTTATTTTCATAATGGTTGAAAAAGTTTTAATTGCTAATCGTGGAGAAATAGCTTTACGAATTGTCAGAAGTTGTAGAGAACTAGGTATTGCAACCGTTGCAGTTTTTAGTACTGTAGATAAAAAAGCGTTGCATGTTCAGCTTGCTGATGAGGCGGTTTGCGTCGGAGATTCATTAAGTAATAAGAGTTATTTAAATATTCCAAATATACTTGCTGCTGCTACATCTAGAGGAGTTGATGCTATTCATCCTGGATATGGATTTCTTGCGGAAAATGATAAATTTGCTGAGATGTGTAACGATCACGGCATAGTTTTTATTGGCCCATCTCCTAAAGCTATTAGATCTATGGGAGATAAATCTACCGCTAAAGAAACTATGGAAGCAGTTGGAGTACCAACAGTACCTGGTAGTAAAGGCTTGTTAGCAAATGTTGATGAGGCTTATAAATTGGCAGATGAAATAGGCTATCCAGTAATTATTAAAGCAACTGCTGGAGGAGGTGGCAGAGGTATGAGGTTGGTTGAAAACTCTGATAATCTCGAAAAAATGTTTAAAGCAGCTCAAGGTGAAGCAGAAGCAGCTTTTGGTAATGATGGTTTATATATGGAGAAATTTATAAAGAAACCAAGACATGTAGAAATTCAAATTTTGGCCGACAGGTCGGGTAATGTTGTTCATTTAGGAGAGCGAGATTGTTCAGTTCAAAGAAGACATCAGAAGTTACTAGAGGAGTCTCCTAGTCCTGCAATTAATACTGAGCTAAGAAAAAAAATGGGGAACGCAGCTATTGCTGCTGCAAAAAGTATCGGCTACGAAGGAGCGGGGACAGTTGAATTTTTAGTTGATGATGATAATTTTTATTTTATGGAGATGAATACTAGGATTCAAGTTGAACATCCTGTTACTGAAATGGTTACAGGCGTTGATTTAATAGCTGAGCAAATTAAAATCGCAAGTGGAAAAAACTTGGAATTTAATCAAGATGACATCCATTTAAACGGTCATGCCATTGAATGTAGAATCAACGCAGAAGATCCCTCTCACAATTTCCGACCATCACCTGGGAAAATAACAGGGTGGCTTCCTCCTGGTGGCCCTGGTGTAAGGGTGGATAGTCATGTTTATACAGGCTATGAAATCCCTCCTTTCTATGACTCATTAATTGGAAAATTAATAGTCTGGGGCAAAGATCGCAATACTGCAATTAAACGTATGAATAGGGCTTTAAATGAATGTGCAGTAACTGGTATTCCTACAACAATTAACTTTCATCTAACCTTACTGAATAAATCTAAATTTAAGCAGGGTAAGATACATACTAAATATGTAGAAGAAGAATTATTGCCAAATTATTGAGAAATAGTTAAATGATTTCTATGAAATATTTGTATGCAATGCAAGTTTTATAAGCCCTTGCTGACCGACTAAAATTTCTCTTAAAAAGCTGATAACTCCGATCCAAATTACGGGTCCAACATCAACGCCTCCAATAGGAGGAATTAGTTTTCTTGTTAAATTAAGAACAGAGCTTGATGGTATTGAAACTAATAACCAAAAACCTTTACTTAAATCAATTTTTGGGTACCAAGTAAGTATTAACCTTATTAGAAACACTATAGTTAGATATGAAAGAGAAATTCCTAAACTAATATCTAAAATTTGAAGAGAGTTTACAAGCAAGGAAATCACAATAATTTAATTCATCTTAATAAATAACCCATTAAAACGTATTTAATTCGTATTATAAATTGAGAATTTAATATTTAAAAAGTGTCTCAAATCTCAAATTTATTGCTAGCCGCAGATTTTTCTGCTGAAGTTGCAAATAATTCCGCAGTGGGAATGATAGGTAGTTTTATTGCCGCTGCCTTACTTATCGTTATTCCAGCCACTGCATTTTTGATTTTTGTCAGCCAGAAAGATTCCCTCGATCGTACTTCTACTGGAAGACGCTAGTTTTTGTAGAAGTTTTAAGTACACTATATATATAGGGTATATTATTAACCCTTTAAAAAATAAATTTTTGGAGAAAGAATGTGGTCAATGCTAGTCTCAATTGGGCCAGTATTGTTGGTATAGTTCTCGCGGTATGTGGAGGAGGCCTTTATTTTTTGAGGTCCTTTAAGCCTGCCTTGGCGCGAGATTATGATGTTTTCTTCGCAGCAATTGGACTTTTGTGCGGAGGAATATTATTTTTTCAAGGCTGGAGGTTAGACCCTATCCTTCAGTTTGGGCAGTTTTTATTAGCAGGAACTACAGTTTTTTTCGCATATGAAAGTGTGCGATTGAGAGGAGTTGCTACTGATCAAGCCAGAAGGTCATCTTATTTTGATGATGATCCTATTTCTGATGTTCCAAGAAATTCTAGAGGTCGATTTAATGACGATTATAATAGGTTTGAAGAATCGGAGAGATCATCTAGAAGATTTAGACCTCAAGAAGATGATTTTGAAGAAGACTATACGGAGGGGAGATCTCGTAGAAGGAATGTTTCAAGAGTAATACCCTCTGCTGCAGCAAGTAGAAGTAGGCCATCTACAAGGGAAATAAGTCAGTTTGAAAATGACGAGCCTATAAGAAGGAGAAGACAGACTTCTGTAGATAAAAATAGTAAACAACCAGAAACAAATAACTTTGGTGAGAGAAGAAATTTATCTCGTGATGAAGTTAAAACAGGGTCTAGACCCAGAATGAATCGTACAGTTTCTAGACAAGATAATATCTCTTCTACTGCTGATTCTTCTCCATTAAGAAAGAAACCTACAAGATCCCCTATAAGGCAGCAAACTTCAACAGCTCAAGTAGAAGATGCTTCATTTAAAGATGCTAATCAAGCTAAAAAACCACGTGAAACTCGTAGAGTAAGCTCTTCAGCTAGATCAAGTTCAAAAAATCAAAATAGTAGATATAACGTTGGAACAAACAAGAAAAAACCTAGAGATAACAGTTCTAGATTTGATGATTAATTATAGGATTCCTGCCCATTTTAAAAACGATTGATTACTAAATAGTTCAATCAATATTATTGAAAGAAAGCCAATCATTGCGAATCTTCCATTAGTTTTTTCAGAATAACTACTCCATCCAAATTTATATTCATCTTTAATTTCTATCGATTTTTCATCTAATTGATTATCTCTAATTTGTTCATTGATATAATTCGGATCTTTCTGCTGTTCTGTAAAACTCTCATTCTCTAGATTAGTGACTTCTGAGTTAGTTTGTTCTTCTTTCGAATTCATTTTTTTTGTTAATCCTTAAAATTATACTTATCAGATGTCAATAATTTCCAGTCTCCCTTTCCATTTAATTCTAAAATATTCTCGTGAAAATCTCTCAAGCTAGGTCTATGTCCAACACTAATCAGAGAAAGTTCTCTTTCCTTAAGTAAACTATATAGTTTTTTTTCAGTGTTAATATCTAAAGCACTTGTTGCTTCATCAAGTACTGCAAATCTTGGAGAATTTAGTAAGAGTCTTGCAAAAGCCAATCTTTGTTGCTCGCCTAAGGAAAGAATTCGTGGCCAATCCTGTTTGATATCAAGATTAGGATACCGATCCACTAAAGTTTTTAAATTTACTTCATGAAGTACAGAAGTAAGATGTTCATCACTAAATTTCTTGACTTCTGTGGGATAACATAACTGTTCCCTTAAAGAACCAAGTAGCATATATGGTTTTTGAGGTATGAATAATAATTCCCCAATTTTTGGTTTTTTAATTACTCCCTGATCGGGTTCCCATAAACCACTAATCATTCTTAGTAAAGATGTTTTTCCGCACCCAGATGGTCCTACTACCAAAAGTGATTGATTATTGTCGATGCTCAAATTTAAATTTTTAATTATTGTTTTATTTGATCCTGGTGGGCAAAGGTCAGCATTATTAATAAGAATTGAGGGGTAATCTGAAATAATATTTTGATTGCTTGTTGGGTTGGTTTGACTAATGGATTCAACTTTTGATTGGAATCCTTCTAATCTGCCAATACCAGCAGTAAATTTTGCAAGTTCTTCGATTTGATTAACGATGAAAAATAACGAACCTTCAACCATTCCAAATGCAAAGCTTGCTTGAATAAAACGTCCATAATCAATATCACCTTTAAAGTAAGGAATTGCCATTATTAAATATGGAAAGAAATTTCCAGCATAATTAATGGATCTTCTCATGACGTCTATAATTACTCTCCATATAATCAGTAAATTGAAGTTTCTCACCACTTCTCCTAAGCGTCTTTCAGTTTCACTTCGCTCAGGATTCTCTCCAGAGTAAAAGGCTATTGATTCAGCATTATCTCGAATATGTACTAAGCCATATCGAAAATCTGCTTCATATCTGAGTTGATCAAAGTCAATCTTTACAAGATTTTTTCCAGCAATTAAGAGGATAGAAGTTGCAAATGCGGCGTAACCAAATAAAGAAAAAGTAAGTGTTGTACTAATACTCCATAAAATAAGAATATTAAGTGAAAATGTAAGTAGGGCATCAAAAATACCTAATGTGAAAGAGAGACTTTGCCCAGTAAAAGCTCGGGTATCATCTGTGATTCTTTGATCGGGGTTATCTACATCGGTTTGTTCTTCATCATTGGGATTTAACTGGTAATAAGCTTTATTAGTCATATAATCATTAACTAGACTTTTTGAAAGCCATTCTCTCCAAATTATTCCTAACTTATATGTAAAAAATATTTGGGAAACCCGTATTGGTAGAGCCACAGCGAAACAACAAGCGTAAATCCCCAATATCCGATAAAATCCATCTTCTTGTTTTTCTACTAAAGCATTTGTTAAATCTCTTGCAATGAATCCAATACCTGCGTTTATTCCGTTTACAGCTAAAAGCATTAATACAATTATCGCAAGGAATAACCAATGTAACCATCTACGGTTTTTTAATTGACGTCTTAAGCTAAAAAAGCTTCCTGATCCAATTAGAAATAATGCAGAGAAAAGCAATCCCCAACTCCCAGCCCAAATTGAATTGACAGTACTTACTACACCTCCGAAATACTTTTCAAGAAAAATTGGTTGAAAGCTTTCAAAAAAACTTATTATTCCTGTAAGACCAACAAGTACTACTCCACCAACACAAAATAAAAGAGAAATCAAAAGCCATATGAATTGGAATCCATTACATTGATCTATGGGAAGAAAAAACGGCTGAGATAGCTTCCTTAATTTTTGTAATTGGTTCAGTATTTTGGATTTATTATTAACTGCTTTATTCATTACTCGACTAGTGTTATGAAATAAATTATAACTTTTAGCAGTCTATTGACCAAAGCCAATAAATGAAAGTGCCCAGTCAGGTAAATTCAAGTAATTCAAAATTGTTGCATCAAATTCATGAACTTTTGGAAAAGATTTATCTAATGCCCACCATAGTAGAAAAGGTAAATTAAATAAAATTTGTAATTGCCATTTATAAGTTAAAACGTTCCAAATTTTTATTAACTTAGTTTTAAGTGAATCATCTAGCTCTTCCCAATTTTTTGAAATTAAATTGAATAAATTTTTAGATTCTGTATTTAAGGACTCTGGAGTATTCATTTTGTTTTTATTTATTTATAACCTATTAATATTTCTTTCGAGAGTTTTAACCTGGAGGCCAATTCATTTTTCTTCCAGATAAAAAATGAATATGTAAATGAAAAACTGTTTGTCCAGATTCTGCTCCAGTGTTAATTACTGTTCTCCAATTAGTTAAATTTTTTGATTTAGATATTTTGCTACCAACAAAAAGTAAATGCCCTAATAAATTTGCATCTTGCTCAATACATTCTAATAAACTGATTATTGGCTTTTTAGGAATCACTAAAAAATGCACTGGAGCTTGTGCCTGGATATCATTAAACGCGATACAAAACTTATCTTCATAAAGCTTATCGCAGGGTATTTCTTCATTAATGATTTTTTGAAATATTGTTGTTTCAGTCATTTAATTAATTGAGATAACGTCTTTTTCGTTAAACCCTTCTTTTAAAAGTTCTTTGTTCAAATCATCTTTTGATGTAACTCTATCTACAAATAATATTCCATTTAAGTGATCCATTTCGTGTTGAATACACCTCGCTAGAAGTCCATCTGCTTTCATTTTACGTGGTCTTCCCATTTCATCTCTAAATTTTAATTTTATAGTTGATGGTCTTACTACATTCAAATAGACACCAGGTATACTCAAGCAGCCTTCTTCGTATGAATTAAGGGTTGTTCCAAAGTCTGTAATTTCGGGATTGATTAATATCAAAGGTTCTGCTGCTGAATCTTCAAAATTTACGTCTATGACAAGAAGCTCTTTGTTTATTCCAATTTGAGGTGCAGCAAGTCCAATTCCTTTAGCTGCATACATGCTTTGAAGCATTTCTCTAGCAAGTTTTCTAATCGATTCGTCAACTTTAGTTATTCTTTTGGAATTTTGTCTTAATACATCATCACCAAGTTTATAAATGTCTAGAGATGGCTTACCTGGTTGTTCTTTTGCAATTTTTTCTGCGTTTCCATTTGTTCTTGACTTTTTTGCAAGTTGTGAAAAATGGTTTGCCACGTTAAAAAAAAGGTTTTTACTTAAGAGTTTAGCTATAAAAATACTAGCACTTTAATTTGCATTCTTTATAGTTATTTTAAATGAGTAATGATGATCAGTTAAAAGTTAGGCAAACTGTATCTAAAAAAAAATCTTTTAAGGAATTAATTATTGTTAGGGATACCATTTTTTGGATTGATCTTGTTGCTGAAGGTCAAAATGAAAATGCTATTTTTGCAAGACCATTTAATGAAAAAGAGGCGCTTCCTCAGAAATTAACAGATAAAAAATATAATATTAAAAATAACTTTCATGGATATGGTGGTAAATCTTATAAATGTATATATTTAAAAAATAATTTTTATTTGATATGGATAGATCAGATTACCAACGCAGTATGGGTTCAAACTTTTAATGAGGTAGCATCTAATTATAGAAGTCAAAAAAGATATCTCGATTCAGTTCAAGAACCGAGACAACTATCTAAATCAATTGATGGAAATTTCGATTCTTCATTTGTTATTTCTGAAAATAATTTGTTGTATGGTATTTGTGAAATAAATAATAGAGATTACTTATTTTCTTTAAACTTAAAAAAAACCAAACAAGATATTTGCCGAATAAAAAAATTTAAAAATTTCGCTGGAGAATTATCTTCTAATACTTCAGTAAGCTTACTTTCTTGGGTCGAGTGGGATTCTCCATACATGCCCTGGGAGAAAAATGATCTTTGTTTTGCTCAAATTAACTTAGATGGAGAGATAACAAAAATAAAAAAATTCTCAGATAAGCTGATTAATGCAAAAAAAAACGTTTCTTTTTTCCAACCTTATTGGATAAGTGAAACTCTTTTAGTATGTTCTGAAGATAGTTCTGGATGGTGGAACTTATTGTTTTTAGATGCTAGTAAAATTGAGAATATTTTTATTAAAAAAAGAGTAGAGAGAAATTTTGTTGAATATGGAGTACCTCAGTGGGTCTCAGGAATAACATTTTTTTCAGGGGATATAAAAGATTTATTTTGTTTAGCAAAAAAAGAAAATAATTTAGTAGTTGAACAATATAAAGATCTTCAACTCGTTAAAGAATTTTCTATTCCTTTTACCTCAATAAGTGATTTTAGTGTTTTTGAGAAGAAAGTAGTTTTGAAAGGCTGTGGATCTGATTTTCTTGGAAATTTAATTGAAATTGATTTTTCAAAAAAAGTTTTATCAAATTTTTCTGAGCATATATTTTTTGATCATATAAAAGATTGTTCAAAACCTGAAACATTTTGGTTTAAAGGTTTTGAGGCTCAATCTACTCATTCTTTTCTTTATAAGCCGCTTATTGAAAATTTTAGAAAGCCACCGCTCCTTGTTAGAGCACATAGCGGACCAACTTCATGTTTTGATGGATCATATAATTCTGAAGTTCAATATTGGACGTCGAAGGGATTTTTTGTTGCTGAAGTAAATTATGGAGGATCATCAGGATTTGGCAAAGTATATAGAGAGAGGTTGAATTATAAATGGGGTATTGTTGACTCTTATGATTGCAAAGCATTAGCCCTTGAATTGATCAAATCAAATCAAGTGGATAGTGAAAAAGTGGTAATTTTTGGGAATAGTGCAGGGGGGTTAACTGCCCTGAATTGTTTATTATATGGGTCTATTTTTACAGCAGCAATTTGTAAATATCCTGTTATCGATTTGAAGGATATGCATTATAGTACTCATAGGTTTGAAAAAGATTATTTAAATTCTTTGGTAGGAAATTATGCAAAAAACCATGATGATTATATAAATAGATCGCCGATAAATTTTATTAGCAAAATAAAAAAACCTATCTTATTGTTTCATGGAAAAAAAGATACTGTTATTTCTTATAAACAAACTTTAAAAATTCAAGAAATTTTGATTCAGAATAATAAATATTCAGAAGTTATTTTTTTTGATAATGAAGGCCATGGTTTTAGAAATATGGAAAATAAAGAAGTAGTAATGCAAAAATCGCAGGAATTTTTAAAAAATACGTTGAATATTTAAGAATTGATTTTTAGAAAATCTATAGTATCTCTTAATTTTTCTATAAACATATCAATTTCTTCCTTATTGGTTGTGAAATTCATGCTGATTCTAGCTGTAGACTTAATTCCAATGAATCTGTGAAGAGGTTGACAGCAATGATGCCCACTTCTGATGCAAATTCCTTTAGAGTCAAGAATTTCAGCAATATCGTTTGAATGTATATTTTTTATATAAAAGGTAGCAAGTGAGGCTCTGTCTGGATCTATCTCCGGCGATGGACCTATGATTTCAATATTTTCTATTTCATTTAATTTTTCAAATAAATATTTAGTAATAGTCTTTTCATATTCATGAATTTCATTCAATCCAATATTGTTAATATAATTAATTGCTTCTGCAAGACCTATTGCTTCTGCAATGGCTGGAGTGCCAGCTTCAAATTTGTGTGGTAGCTCTGCCCAAGTACTTGTCTCTTCAAAAACATCTTGAATCATTTCGCCACCTCCAAAGAGAGGAGGAATTTTTTCTAGGATTTCTTTTCTTGACCAGAGGAAACCAATCCCTGTAGGACCGCATAGTTTATGTCCTGATCCAGCTAAAAAATCTATATTAAGATCAATCACATCCAGTTTTTGATGAGCCAAACTTTGGCATGCATCTATTAACACTAAAGAACCTTTTTGTTTAGCTAATTTAGTTATTTCTTTGATTGGGTTACAGCACCCTAGAGTATTACTAACATGTACCAGGCTAACAAGTTTAGTTCTAGATGTTAGTTTTGATTTAAAGTCGTCTATATCTAATTTCCCATCTTTATCTATACCTATAAATTTTAATTTGCATTTATTTTTTGCTGCAACCATTTGCCATGGAACAATATTGCTATGATGCTCCATTATTGATAAGAGAATTTCATCGTTTTCCTTTAATGAATATTCGCCCCATGATCTAGCTACTAGATTGATTGCCTCAGTAGCATTTCTAGTGAAAATAATTTCTTTTGCTGAATTCGCTTTTATATATTTGCTAATTAAATATCGTGCATTTTCAAATTCTTCTGTTGCTTTAGCACTTAATTGATGTGCCCCTCTATGTACATTGGCATTAAAGTTTTTGTAATATTCATCAATCTTTTTTAAGACTTGTATTGGTTTTTGTGTGGTTGCAGCATGGTCTAAATAAATAATTTGCTCATTACTTTTTAAGTTCTTATTTAAAAGAGGAAAGTCTTTCTTCGTTATTTCAGGAAAATTTTGAATCGTTTCCATTAATTCTCATTTAAAAGTTGATCAAGCAAATCCCATTTATCTTTTGCAATGGGAATAAATGAAATTATTTCTTGAAAGTAAGAACTTAATTGTAGTTTACTTGCTTCTGTTAATGTGATCCCTCTTGTTCGCATATAAAAAAGTTCTTCCTCATTTAGTTGCGAAATTGTAGCTCCATGTTTGCATTTGACATCATCAGCAATTATTTCTAATTGAGGTTTGGTATCTATTTGTGCGAGATTTGATAAAAGTAAATTTCTGCTTAGTTGGGAAGCATCAGTTCTCTGGGCAATTTTCGGAACTATTATTGAACCTTCAAATATTGCATGTGATTTATCATCAGCAAGCGATTTATTAATTTGATCTAGAAATCCATTTGGGCCATTAAATTCTATTTTTGTATAGGTTGAAATTTGCTCATCTTTTTTTGTTATTTGCATACCTTTGATATTTGTTTTAGCATTTCCCGCAGATTGTTTAATACTAATTTCAAATCTCGCGTAATTGAATTTGAAATGTAAAGATCCTAAGTTGTATTCACTATTTTTTTGTTGAATTACATTGAGAGAATTTAATAGATTGGATCTGTTTTCACCGTAAGAAACAATACCATGATTTACAGAACTATTTTCTTTCAAGCAAAAGAAAGTTGATTGAGATAATGAAGAGTTTTCTTTACCAAGATTTACTTGTAATAATTCAACTTTACAATCCTTTTCTAAAAATATTACTAGGGTTTTTGCATTTAAAGAATTACTTGATGCATGACTAAAAATTTCAATAGGAGGAATTTTTGATCCATTTATTTTTAATCCCAAAATATTATTTTTACAACTTAAAGACAGATTTAGTAGGTCACTCCAATTTTCGTTTTGATCAAAATAAGATATCTGTTCCTTGATATATTTTTGTAATTCATCCTCACTTAATTGCTTTATTGAATAATTTTTCTCTATTAATTTAATTTGGCAATTCTCACCAATTATTAATCTAATAGCACTTTGAGAATTTTTTGGATATGGTATATCAAAGTTTGAATCTTTTTCATTAACTGAGTAATCTAAAAAGTTTGACAATTTTGATTTATTCGAAAGTCTCCAAAGTTCACTTTTAGGATTAGGAAGAGGACTTGATTGTAATTTATGAAAACAGATTTTTTGTATTTCTGTTGGGTTATCATTCGATTTATTAGTTTTTATTTTTTTAATTATTTCCATTTGTTTAAGTCTCTTTTATAAAGCTATCAGTCCATTCATACCCTTTTTCCTCAAGCTCTAGAGCAAGATCACTCTCACCAGTTTTTATTATTTGTCCTTCTGACATAACATGGACATAATTTGGTTTAATTTCATCTAGTAATCTTTGATAGTGGGTAATAAGTATAATTCCAGTCTGTGCATTAGATATTTTTTTAATTCCTGATGCCACTATTCTCAGAGCATCGATATCTAGACCAGAATCGGTCTCATCTAATATTGCTATCTTGGGTTCAAGTAAAGCCATTTGCAGAATCTCATTTCTTTTTTTTTCACCTCCGGAAAAGCCTTGATTAACACTCCTTGACAGGAATGCGTGATCCATTTTCACAATTTCTAACTTTTCTTTAACTAATTCTTCAAAATCAAAAGTATCTAATTCTTCTTTGTTGAGGAATTTCCTTCTAGCATTAGTTGAAACTCTAAGAAACTCTAGATTACTTACACCTGGAATCTCAATTGGATATTGAAAACCAAGAAAAATTCCTGATTGAGATCTCTCTTCAGGTTCTAGAGAGTTGATGTTTTCACCTAAAAATTTTATGTCGCCATTTGTAATATTATACGAGGGATGTCCTGCAATGATTTTCGAAAGAGTACTTTTGCCACATCCATTTCTTCCCATAATGGCATGGATTTCTCCAGGATAGACGGTAAGTGAGACCCCTTTTAAAATTGGAAGATTATCAGTAGATGCAGAGAGATTTTCAACTTCTAAAATTGGATCTGGTTCTTTCATTTTAATTTGCATTTCAGTTTAGAAATTGATTAATTAACCTACTGATCCCTCTAGTTTAAGTGCTAGTAACTTATCTGCTTCAGCAGCAAATTCCATAGGTAATTGATTAAATACATCTCTGCAAAAACCGCTGACCATCATAGATACGGCCTCCTCAAATTCTATACCTCTGCTTTGGAGATAAAAAAGTTGGTCTTCTGAGATTCTACATGTGCTTGCTTCATGCTCAATTTCAGAATTAGGTTGTTGAGATTTGATGTAAGGGAATGTATTTGCAGAAGCTTGATCCCCTATTAACATTGAATCACATTGACTGTAATTTCTTGATCCAGTAGCTTTTGTCCCCATTTTGACAAGACCTCTGTAGCTATTTTTTGAGTTACCTGCACTAATACCCTTGCTAACAATAGTTGATTTAGTCTTAGGACCAATATGGATCATTTTTGTGCCTGTATCTGCTTGTTGAAGATTATTGGTAAGAGCCACTGAATAAAATTCTCCTACAGATTCTTCCCCTAAAAGAAGACAGCTAGGATATTTCCATGTAATTGCAGACCCTGTTTCAACTTGAGACCAGCTAATTTTACTTCTCTTACCTAAACATTTTCCTCTCTTGGTGACAAAATTAAAAATTCCGCCAATACCTTCTTCATCACCAGCATACCAATTTTGCACTGTTGAATATTTTATTGAGGCGTCGTCTAATGCTATAAGCTCTACAACTGCTGCATGTAGGGTATTTGTATCAAACATTGGAGCTGTACAACCTTCGAGATAACTAACAGAACTTGATTCTTCAGCAATGATTAGTGTTCTTTCGAATTGTCCTGAATCTCCACTGTTAATTCTAAAGTAAGAGGATAGATCCATAGGGCAGGTAACACCTTTTGGGATATAAACAAAAGAACCATCACTAAAAACTGCAGAATTTAGTGCTGCAAAATAATTATCACTAGCTGGAACTACTGTACCTAAATATTTTTCAATCAAATCCGCATGATTTTTTACTGCTTCACTAATTGAGCAAAATATAACTCCATGTTCAGCAAGTTCTTCTCTAAAAGTTGTGGCTATAGAAACACTATCAAAGACAGCATCTACTGCTACATTTGTGAGTTTTTTTTGCTCCGTGAGGGGTATTCCTAATTTGTCAAAAGTCTCAAGAAGTTTGGGATCAACTTCATCTAAGCTAGAAATTTTCTCTTTTTGCTTAGG
>QCEQ01000021.1 GCA_003278525.1 Prochlorococcus sp. AG-355-P16
AGTGTTGATAATCTTTGAGGATCTTTTAAAAATAGCCAGCCAATAAGAGTTTCAAAACCAGTTGCTCTAGAGTATATGGTAGGGTCTGAAGACTTTGGATATCTCTTTGTTTTATTTCTAGCACGCCTAATAAGATCTATTTCACTTGAATTTAATAAATGTTCAATTTGACTTAATGATTTTGATTGAGATTTTGCTTTTACTTCATTTACTACAGATAAATGGAGATCTTTAGATTTTAAAGGGAAATGAACATGCCTTAATCTTTGGTGAAGCTCCCATACCGAATCTCCAAGCCAAGCAAGTTGAATAACACCTATATCCTCGGGAGAACCATATGGAACCAAATTTTGAATCCAATAATTCAATTTTTTAAGAAATTTAAAGCATCTTCAAGGTTTGACTTCAAGTTTAGAAAATCACCTAGACGAACAAGTTTAATTGTTTGGCCAACTCTCGAATTGCCTATCACAGAGAAACCAAGTTTCGACTTTTTACATTCTTTAGCAGTCTGAACAAGAGCTCCAAGACCCGAAGAATCTAAAAAATCTATTTTTGAAAGATCAATAACGATTGAAAGCTCGTTTTTTAAGTTATTAGTAACGTAAGTCTTAAATTGTTTTTCTGAGAAAGCATCAAGTTGACCTTTAAAAGAAAAAACAATAATGTTGGTTTTAACCTCAAGGTTTCCTCTTAAGGAAACCGTTAACTTCTGGAAATCTTCTATGATCTAATACCCCCAAAAAATTAATGTATCAAATGTAATTATCAAATCAAAAGAAAACAATATGTCAACATCTTTCTAACATTAGAGAAACAAATTTTTTAAATAAATAATCTGAATCATGTGGGCCAGGTCCAGCTTCTGGATGATATTGCACACTAAATATTGGCTTATTAATAACTTCTAGGCCAGCCACAGTATTATCATTAAGGTTATAGTGGGTAATTCTAACTATGTCCTTTGAAAGAGAATTAGGATCAATAGCGAAACCATGATTCTGACTAGTTATCTCAACTTTATTATTTTTACCACAAGGATGATTTAAACCACGATGTCCAAAAGGTAATTTATAAGTAGTACCTCCTAATGCTAATCCAAATATTTGGTGACCAAGGCAAATGCCAAACATAGGGGTTTTGCCATATTCAATAAGTGATTTTGCCAAGTCAATACCTTCAGAAACAGAAGAAGGATCTCCCGGTCCATTTGAGAAAAATATACCGTCCGGATCGTTAGATAGAACTTCTTTTAGAGAAGATCGAGAAGGTAAAACCAAAACTTCACAGCCGTGTGATACGAGTCTATTTAGAATTGAATTTTTAATTCCAAAATCAATTGCTACTATTTTTAATTTTTTAAAAGATTCTCCATATCTTTTTCTTAAATCAAAAATTGTTTGTGTAGGACTTTTCCATAAATATTGTTGCTTTGTTGAAACGAATTTTGATAAATTTAATCCGTCCATCTTTGGCGAATCATGAATTATCTTTAAACATCTTTCATCAGTTTTATCCAAAGAGGTAATAACTCCATTCATAGAACCATATGATCTAAGTATTTTTACTAGAGCCCTTGTATCAATTCCATAAAGACCTATTATATTTTTCTCAACTAACCATTTATTAAAATTCTTTTTAGATCTCCAATTGCTGTTATTAAATGAAAAATTTCTAACAATTATCCCTTTAACATTAATATTAGATTCTGAATCTTCAAAATTAATACCAGTATTTCCAATCTCTGGATAAGTGAATGTTAATATTTGTCCATAATAACTTGGATCAGTAATAACTTCTTGATATCCGGTCATCCCCGTATTAAAAACTATTTCACCACTGGCTGTACCAGAAGCACCGAAAAAGAATCCTGGGAATACAATTCCATTACTTAAAACTAATTTCGCGTTTTTTTTATATGGATTAATCATCTTCTTGGAATTACTTAATTTGAAGATAAATAATTTTTTAAGAGTAACAACTTTTTCCAAGGATCTCCTTGATTAATCGAAGATAATGCTTTGTTAAATCCTTCGTTTAAATTATCCTCAATTCCAGCTACCCAAAGAACTAAAGCAGTATTCAATGCAACAACACTAATGTGGGATTTTTGTCCAGATCCATTTAAAACAGACTTTAATATTTCTTCGTTAGACTCAAGATCAGAAACAACAAGCTTTTCGTTAGCAATATTTTCCTGGTTAAAATCTGCAATATTTATTTCTGAAAACCGTAATTCACCATTTTCAACAAATACCAATTTATTTTCTCCTTGAAGCGAAGCTTCATCAAGGCCGCCTGAACCATGAACGACTATAGCTCTATTCATACCCATTTTCAAAAGCGCGCTTCCCATAGGTTCTAAAAGATCCTCAGAAGCAACACCCAAAACTTGGGCATTTGGCCTTAATGGATTTACCAATGGTCCAAGTTGATTAAATACTGTCCTTATACCAAGAGTCTTTCTTAATGGAGCAAGTTTTATTAAAGACTTATGCCAAACAGGTGCGAACAAAAAAGTTATTCCAATTTCACTTACGGCTGTAATTACTTTTTCTAATGAGCAATTCAAATTCAAGCCAAGACTCATCAAAACGTCAGCAGAGCCAACCTTCCCGCTAGCACTTTTATTTCCATGCTTAGCAATTTTTACCCCACAAGCTGACGCTACAAAGGCTACTGCAGTTGAAATATTAAATGTATTAGCACCATCCCCTCCTGTTCCACAAGTATCTACCAAATACAAATTTGGCCTTGCAACAGGCAATTCGCAAACATTTAAGAGTTCCTCAGCCATAGAACTTAGTTCGACACCTGTACAGCTCTTAGCTCTCAAAGCACTCAAAAAAGCACCTGTTTCTACATCTGAAATTTCATCATTAAGCCATCTTTGCATTAAAGTCCTAGAATTTAGATTATCGAGGTTCTTTCCCTCTAACAAATTATTTAGTATTTCAGCGTTTGATAGATGAGAAAACATTTATTTATTTGAGAAAAATTATGCAGATAAATTCAATTTGAGGTATCAAAGCCTGAGCCTACTAAATCTTTATTCGTATTAGAAGGCCTGAAGCTTTTTGACCAAATTTTTTTCGTTTTTGAAAAAAGACCATTTTTAGTGATTTTCCAAAAATTTAAAATTTTTTCAATATCATTTTTAATTTCAATTTCCCCAGGGAAATTATTATAACGATTTATTAATCTTGCTAAATTTATATAGTCAAGATCTTCTGGTGTTTTTTTTGTAATAAGAGAATCTATAATATTTTTGTCTGTTTCATGTAATGGATGAGTTTGTTCGTTACCCATAAAAAAATACTGAATCATTTATAAAATTAGCTCACATATTCAAAAATGAAACATTATCTTAATCATATCGGCAAAATAAAATGAAAAATCTAAAGATAAAAGTTATTTCTAAATACTTAAGACCATACAAAAAAGAATTCTTTTATGGAGCTTTAGCTCTCTTAGTAGTAAATATATTAAGTGTTGTAATTCCGTTAGAAGTAAAAAATATAATTGATCAATTACAGGATGGGTTTTCATCTGAGTTTGTTATTTCTAAATCATTATTGTTAATATTTTTAGCAACTTGTATGGGTTTAATAAGATTATTTTCAAGACAGATCGTCTTCGGCATAGGTAGGAAAGTAGAAGTAAATCTTCGTCAAAAACTTTTTGACCATTTACTTATTCAAGATCCAGAATGGATCCAAAAAAAAGGTAGCGGAGACATTATTAGTAGAGCCACAAGCGATGTCGAAAATATAAGAAGGTTATTAGGCTTTACCGTTTTAAGCTTGTGCAACATTGTCTTGGCTTATTCATTCACTATTCCTTCAATGTTTTCTATCAATAAAACATTAACAATATCAGCTTTAATGATATTTCCATTAATTCTTGGAATTGTAAGTCTGTTTGGCGGCAGAATGGTTAATCAAAGAAAAATTCAGCAACAATCATTATCAAAACTTAGTGATCTAATACAAGAAGATCTTTCTGGCATAAGCGCCATTAAGATTTATGCCCAGGAGAATGCTGAGAAAAAAGAATTTAATATTTATAATAAAGCCTATCGAGATTCAGCAATAAAACTTGCAAGAACAGCAAGTACCCTATTTCCATTATTACAAGGAATCTCGTCAATTTCGTTATTAATTTTATTATCACTGGGAACTTTTCAAGTAGAGAGTGGATTTATTTCGATAGGTGGTTTAGTAGCATTAATTCTTTACGTAGAAAGACTTGTCTTCCCCACAGCTCTCTTAGGTTTTACGTTAAATACTTTTCAACTCGGTCAAGTAAGTTTAGATCGTGTCGAAGAAATCTTTCAGAACAACCCAAATATTGTAGATAAAGAAGACACTAAATTTTTGAAAAGAAAGGTTAAAGGATTTTTAGAAGCAAAAGGTTTAACTATAAAGTATCCAGGATCAAAATTTAATTCATTAAATGGTCTCAATTTTAAAATATATCCTGGAGAACTTATTGCCATAGTTGGTCCAGTAGGTTGTGGAAAGACAACACTAGCAAAGTCGCTAGGAAGAACTATTGAAATTCCAGATAATCAATTATTTTTGGATAAGATTGATCTGAAAACCATAAAACTAAGTGATCTTAGAAAAAATATTTCAATCGTTCCTCAAGAAGCATTCCTATTTACTTCAACAATCTTTGAAAATCTAAGTTTTGGAGAACCCAAAGCTTCTAAATTTTTAGTTAAAGAAAGCGCTACAAAAGCTGGATTAATTGATGATATCAATAGTTTTCCTCAAAAGTTTAAAACTATTGTTGGGGAAAGAGGTATTACATTAAGTGGAGGACAAAGGCAAAGAACTGCACTTGGAAGGGCACTACTTGTTAATTCTCCTGTTGTTGTTCTTGATGATGCTTTAGCAAGCGTAGATAACAAAACAGCTTCAAGAATAATAGATGAAATGAGTGATAGAAGTAATAAAACGATAATAATGATTAGTCACCAACTTTCAGTTGCAGCTACTTGTGATAGGGTTTTAGTAATGGACAAAGGGGAAATCGTACAGGAAGGGAACCATAAAGATCTTGTAAAAGAAAATGGGTTATATAAAAAACTTTGGGAAAGAGAACTAGCTACCAGAATTGTTGAGAGCTAAAAATTTATTTATTTTATTTATAATGAAAAAACATTTAAATTATGCTTAATTTCCTGAAAAAAATAATGAATAATGAAAAAGTAAATTCAACAAATGATGCTTATTCATTACATAGAATATTAAAAACAGATATTGAAAAAGATCCTAATAATCAGGAAGATGAAATTATTTTCGGATGTGGTTGTTTCTGGGGGGCTGAAAAATGTTTTTGGAAACTTCCTGGAGTTGTCACAACTTCTGTAGGTTATGCTGGTGGTGAAAAAAATAATCCCACTTATTATCAGGTATGTTCCGGCTTAACCGGTCATTCAGAAGTAGTAAGAGTTATATGGGATAAAAGGCAAATAGATATAAGTGATTTACTAAAAATGTTTTGGGAATGCCATGACCCTACTCAGAAGAACAAGCAAGGTAATGATATTGGAACTCAATATAGATCAGCAATATTTTACAAAAATGAAAGTAATTTAAAAACCATTTTAGCTAGTAAGGAACAATATCAAAAGGAACTATATAAAAAAAATTTTGGATTAATAGAAACGGAAATAAAAATGATTGATGCATATTTTTATGCAGAAAAATACCATCAACAATATCTTGCATCAGCTGGGAGCAGGCAATATTGTTCGGCTTCTCCTACAAAAGTTAAGTTAGGAGTTTTTGGTGGAAGCAACTACAAATTAAAAGAACATATATGGGAAAACTTTAATTGGGAAGTTGATAAGTGTGTATTGAGATCTGATAACAATCCTATAAAGAACAACATTTAAATCAAACTTATATTTATATTGAATATACGGGGCGTAGCGCAGCTTGGTAGCGCACCACTTTGGGGTAGTGGGGGTCGTGGGTTCAAATCCCGCCGTTCCGATTACTTGTCATCTTCATTTATAAGGGATTTGTATAGTTTATATGAACTTATGCCTACAGCTATGAAGGTAAAAGAAGAAAAAAACGCCAACACCAATATAGTAAGATTTGAAACTTCGACTTCACCTAGTTGGAAAGATATAAAAATATTCATTAGTTATAATTTTTTTAAACCTTAACATAATTGCAAAAAATTATTCACAACCAACTATAAATTCAGAAGAATTACAACCCCAAAAATTAGTCTATATATTACAAATATTTTCAATCCATTTGAAAAAAAATACTTTAATAACAAATCTATTGCCAACAAAGAAGACAAAAATGCTGAAAAAAGACCAAAAACAAGAGGTAGAAAACCTAATGAAGAAAATTCATTATAGGAAGAAATAAACTCAACAATCGCAGCAAGAGATATAGCTGGCATCCCTAAAAGAAAAGAAAATTTTGCAGCATCGCCTCTTTCCCATCCTGATATTAGAGCGCTAGAAATAGTAACACCCGATCTTGAAACACCTGGCAAAATTGCAAAAGCCTGAAAGAAACCTATCAAAAAACTATCTGAATAGTTATGGTTGTTAATATTAATAGAGCCCCTTTTCGTACTATCTGCCAAGTACATAAAAAAAGCCATAAGGATTGATACCAAGGCTATAGATAAATTCGAACGAAAAACGTTATCAAAAAAATAGGGAGCAAACAATTTTATACTCCCACCAAGTAAAACGATTGGGATAGTACCAATCAAAATAGACTTTAATAACCTTTCTTGTAAGAGATATTCAAGAAATTTTTCTGAAGATTTTCTTCTGAGATTAAAAATATCATTTCTAAAATACCAGACTATAGCTAAAACACTTCCAAATTGAATAGTGGCTGACAAAGAAGGACCAGGATCATCCATACCTAAAAAAAGAGATACAACTTTTAAATGAGCTGTACTACTTACAGGAAAAAATTCAGTCAATCCTTGAATTAAGCCATATAAAATAAATTTAAAATATTCCAAAAATTATTTAATTATTTAATTAATTAATAGCAATTTACATTTAATAATTAAAAGCTAATATAGAAAAATGAAAAAAAAATCAATTTTAATATTACTTTTTCTTTTTACCCTAACCTTTTCTGATTCTGCAAAAGCTAATTATTGGTTAATAATTGGAACTTACAGGCAAGGACCAGGAAGTAGGCCAGAAGTTAGTGGTATAACAAGTCCTTCTTTGCATTCTATTCCAATGAAAAATCTAGATTCATGTAATAAGGCAGGCGAAAAAATTACAAATGAAATATATAAACCTGTTTGGCAATTTGATAGTAGATGGACATGTGTATTTAGTGGTGATTAAAAGTTAATTTACCTTTTAACATCATGAGCACATCCATCTCCTTTGTAGTTTTCACTCTCGTAAAAATCATTTTTTGTACCAAAGTAAACTGTTAATAAAACAAAAGGTAAACTTAATAAAAATAAAATAGTTGTTAAATCCATAGTTTTATTTTATTGGGAGAGGTTATTAAAAATTACGATAACTTTTTTGATTGAACTCAGCTTTAATAATCTGTAGGCCCTTTTATGCCAAGATAAAAGAAGGCTCCTAAACCTATTAAAAGTAAAACTCCAGCTACAGCAGCAGAGGGAACAAAACCACCTATTGCGAAGGAAGAAAAATAATTCATTTATAAGTTTTAAACTAGTTAGATAATATCAACAAAAAATTGGTATTTGTAAAAAATTTTGACTCGAAGACAATTAGAGAATATATGTTCTAAGCCACTAAAGTCGAATCTTCATTATCAGCAGAAATTCTTATTCTCTCTTCCAATTTAGGGCCATATAATTCATTTCCCCAGACTTCAACCCTCGAGTCATTCGGAGCCATAAAAGTAAGAATGTCTGTTGGGAATAAAACTCTCTCTAAAAAAAAATTTGATGGGCCAATACACCTCAATACAACCATTCTACAGCTTTCATTTTTGTAAGAAAACTCAATCATCCCTTAAAACAAAATATGTTTAATTAAACATCATTTTAAGCTAAAAAAAATGTATAAAAAATTACTGAAAAAAAAATTCTTAGAAAATGCTACAAATTTAATCCAGCTTCTACTAAATTTCTTTCTTGATCAATTAATAAAAGCGCATAAGAATTTATAAAATCAAAACTTTTATATGGTATAGAGACATTGAGCATTCTCAAGAAATTAGATAATTTTTCATCTTGAAGAGCGTTACCTTTCTGTAAAAACATTTCTTTTTCCTGATTTGCCTTCCACATATTCATATATTCAATCTTCAAAGGCTTTAAGTGCCAAATATTGTCTATTAAAGTCCATATATCTAAATATTCGTTTAGGTTTTTTTGAATGTTTAATATATAAGAAGATTCATCAAGACTCAAATTTGTTTTATTTATTGATTGATCATTATGGTCAATAGGGTAAGGTTTAATTCCCAAAAACCAACCCTCAAGAATTAATAAATCAGGATTATCTAATCTCCAATGAGATCTATCTCCTAAACCATTTCTTAAAGATTTATCGAAAACTGGTACATTTAATTGTCCATTAATCTTCCAATTTAATAATTTTTCGTACATTAACTTTACTGAGTGACTACCTGGAAAACCTCTTGAAACATTCCAGGGGTTATTCTTAATTGCTAATTTCATTTCATCTGATGGGAGATAAAAGTCATCTATTGAAATAACAGCAATTTTGAAGTTTAATTTTAAAGATATAGCTTCGAGCCATTTACCAAGTGTTGTTTTACCTGTCCCAGGTAGAGCTGAGATCCCAATTATTTTTCTATCAGAGAAATTGTTTTGAAAGTTATAAGCCTGAGATAAAAGTGGTAAAGATAAACCCCAAATCCAATCATCTTTTACTTTATTATTCCAATATTGGTCAATTGAAAGAATGTTTCTTTTATTATCCCAAAAAATGAACCAATCATCCAAAGAATCCCAACCGATATCAATAATTAATTTTTCAAATTTATTGAGAGGAAAATTAATATCTAGATCTTTCATCTTTCTAAATTAATTCTCGCTTATTTATCAATTTATTGATTTCATTTTTCCAACCATATCCATTTGGTTCAGAAGCTAAAATGAATTCATTATCTTTTAATTGATCTAGTAAATTTAAATTAGGTCCATTAATTCCAGGAATAACGATCTTAATATCAGAGTTTAAAAGTAGAGGCAAATCATTTGGAGAATCGCCCAAACCAATAATTTCAATATTTTGAATATTAAAATATTCTTTAAGTGCATTTATTGCTTTACCTTTATTCGATTTTGTAGATACTAAGTGACTCATTCTATTTCCTTTAAAAATAACAACATCATACTTTTTACAACAGAGATTAATTTTCTCTTCTAAGTGATTTGGCGGATTTAAAAAAGGCATGCTCCAGTGTCTATCACGCATTAAGTTCAATGATTTGCCTTTTAAACCCGTTAGCTGAGTGGCTTCTTGATCAGTGAGATTATTAAGAGGAGTAAGTTTGTAATCAATTTCTTTAGAAATAAAATTTAAGATTTCTTCAAGAAATTCGTATTTTATTCCAAGAATAATTTCTCCATTAACTCTTTCAAGAGATTCACCATAAATTGCCGCACCATTTTCAACAATATAGGGATCCGTTAAATTTAGTTCACTCCTAATAACTCTCACCTCTGATGCCGTCTTGCTTGTACAAAGAATTACTGGAATTGATAATTTTTGTAGTGTTTTTATAGTTTCTTTAGCAGGTGTTAAATCATATGAGTGATCCATTAAAGTACCATCTACATCACTCACTACCCAAAAAGAAGAATTTTCTATCATTTTTATAAAGCACTAAGCCAAATAACTTGAAAAGGATCAAGACTAATGTTTTTCCAATTATATTTTGTGGATGTTAAACAATCTTTAGTATTGAAATCATTATCAATTTTTTTTGGTATATCATTATCGTTCAATTGATAATTAATTTTATTTTCAGTCATATTATGAATTGCAAAAACAGATTCAGGACCTTTACTTCTTTTTATTACAACAATATCACTTCTACCTTTAGACAAACATTTCATTTCTGAACAAGGATGAAATTGCTTGAGTTCTGATCTTACATCCATAGCATTACGAAGATATTCTAAGTTTTTATTGGCATTAGATTCAGAATTATTTAAGACAGATAAAAGATTTTCTAATTTAAATTTTTCTCTATTAAGGTCTCTTCTTTGACCTGTCATAGAAAAACTTTTGATATCATTTTCTGAAGCAAGTAATGCTGGCAAATAAAAGGCAGGGACACCTTTAAGCGCCATTACAAGTAACTGAGTCAAGATAAATCTTTCAAACTGGAATCGATTAGAATCTCTACTTGAGTCTTCCATTGCGCTCCACCAACTAATATTCAATTCGTAAGGTTTATCATCACCATTTGATAAACGTCTATGACTAACTAAACCTCCTCTTTTTTCACAATTAATTAATAAATCTTTAATTCTCTGCTCATTCATTAAACCTTCAAGAGCTCTTAACCCAACCCCATCATGTGATGCAGTGAAATTGAATAGTGTAGTATCGTCAGGTAATGTAGGCCAATCAAAAATCCATGAGTTTAAAATATCAGCTCTTGAAGTAATAATTGCTTCTAGGAGCAGAGGAGGCAATGGAAAATTATATGCCATATGTGCTTCATCATCAGGAATCAGATAAGATAAATTTTCCTTCTGAGGAACATTAGTTTCAGTTATTAAAACTCCATCATCAAGAAGATTATTTAAAAGAGCTCTCAAGAGTTTCACAATTGAATGTGCTTTAGGCAAATGTAAACAAGTTGTCCCTGATTCCTTCCAAATAAAACCTACAGCATCTAGCCTGAACCATTTAATTCCATTAGATAAATAAGTAATAATTAAATTTAAGAATTCAAGAGTCATTTTTGGATTATGCCAATTCAAATCAATTTGATCAGGACCAAAAGTTGTCCAAACCTGTTTAAGACCATCTTCAGTATTTATTTGAGAAAACAAGGAGGAACTTCTTGGTCTAACTACGTTTGACCAGTCAAGATTTTGTTTCGGTGAAAAAACATTTGATATTCCAGGTTCTTGGGATTTAATAAATTGCTGTACCCATGGGTGAGATGATGAAACATGGTTAAGCACCAAATCAGCCATCAAATCATGATTTTTAGAAATACTTTTGAGATCATCCCAACTACCAAATTTTTCTTCTAGGGAGTCATAACTTGAGACAGCAAAACCCCCATCGCTCGTGGATCTCAAAAAAGGAAGAATATGTACAACTTTAGAAAGACTGCCAAAATGTTTACTTAACAACTCCCCAAGAGTTATTAATGTTGCCTCGCCATTTTTATAAATACTATCTGCATAAGTTATCAAAACTGAATGAGATTCATTCCATCTTTCCTTACCTCTTATTTCTTCATAAGCAGATTTCTCTGAGAAATCGTCTAAAATCTGTAATAATTGTTTTGAAATAAAATTAATTTCTTCTGTAGTATTATTTGAATAAATTGTTCTTAACAATTTATCAATTTTTAATCTATCTAATTTTTTCTCTGACTCAATTTGCTTCACTTTGAAAAAATCATTGAAGTATTAATACCATTCTGCACATCAATTAGAAAATGGACTTTCAACAAGGGTTAATCACAACAATACATGAATATGGAGTTACAAGAAATTTACTTAAAGAATTAAATAAAAGTCTTAAAAAAAGATCAACTAGCATTTTAATACCATGCTTATATGAGGAGTTTGAGCGTCCAGCATTAAAAGATATAAGAGAAGTCTTAAAAAACCTTACTGGCTTAAATGAATTAGTTATTGCTCTCTCTGCAAAAACTGTTGAACAAGTTAAAGCAGCAAATTCATTTTTTGACTCAATGCCATTCCCAGTTCATGTTCAATGGACTAATTCTCCCTCTGTAATAGAGCTGTTAAAAAGCCAAGAAAAAAATGGGCTAGAACTTTTAGGAACTCCAGGGAAAGGATGGGCTGTCTGGCAAGGTATAGGAGTTGCGACTAGAAAATCAGAAATTGTTGCCCTTTTTGATGCCGATATAAGAACTTTTAGTCCTTTGTATCCTTCGAGAATGATACTTCCACTTCTTGATGAATCATATGGAATATCTTATGTAAAGGCTTTTTACAGTAGGTTATCTTTAGAAACAAATCAATTACAAGGTCGAGCGACAAGATTATTTGTGGGACCTTTACTTGCAAGTCTTGAGCAGTTAGTGGGGAATGGTCCTTTTTTACAGTATCTACAATCATTTAGATATCCATTAGCCGGTGAGTTTGCTTTTACTAAAGACCTTGCTATGAATTTAAGAATACCTTGTGACTGGGGTTTAGAGATAGGATTATTGTCAGAGGTTTATAGAAACGTAAGAACCTCCAAAATAGCCCAAGTTGACCTAGGTTTGTTTGATCATAAACATAAGAATATTGGTGATTCTTCTAAAGAAGGATTGCAAAAAATGTGTACAGAAATACTTTCAAGTGTTTTAAGAGGTCTCATGGAGCATCAAGCCGAGACCTTAACTAGTACTCAATTGGCAACTTTAGAAGTTCTCTACAAAAGAGTTGGAGAAGATCGGGTAAAACAATTTGGATTAGATTCAGCAGTCAATCAACTTCCATATGATAGGCATGAAGAAGAACTTTCAGTACAAAAATTTGCGAAATTATTAAGACCTGCTACAGAAAATTACCTGGCTTGCCCTACTACACAGCAGTTACCAAGCTGGTCAAGAGTTCTATCTTGTGAGAACAAATTGCAAGAAGATTTAGCTATTGCTGGGTCAAAAGACATTAGGACAAGTGAAAAAGAATTAATTAAAAACTTCTAAAGCAAAAAATACCTTTGAGCCATTGGGACTTCATCAAGAGGTTCACAAGTAAGAAGTTCTCCATCGGAAAAAACTTCATAAGTTTGAGGATCTACTGAAATATTCGGTAGTTTATTATTAAGTTTTAAGTATGATTTATCAATATTTCTCGTATTTTCTACGGCAATACAATTCTTTTGTAATCCTAATTTTTTTGGAATATTTTGTTCAATTGAATTTTTACTTAAAAAGGTAAAAGAACTTTTAATTAGAGATTGGCCGAAACTTGCAAACATAGGTCGACCATGTACAGGACCTGGAGTAGGAATTGAGGCATTTGCATCACCCATTTGGGACCAAACTATAGATCCTCCTTTAACAACTAATTCAGGCTTTACCGCAAAAAAGGAAGGTTTCCACAATGCCAAATCCGCAATTTTACCCTTTTCTATAGACCCAACATATTTATCAATACCATGAGCTATTGCAGGATTAATTGTGACTTTAGAAATATATCTCTTTACTCGATAATTATCGTTTCTATCAGAATCTTGCGATAGCGGCCCCCTTTGGACTTTCATTTTATGTGCGGTTTGAAAAGTTCTTGTAATCACTTCACCAACTCTTCCCATAGCTTGAGAATCACTAGCAATAATTGAAAAGGCACCTAAATCATGCAAGATATCCTCAGCGGCAATAGTCTCTCTTCTGATCCTTGATTCAGCAAATGCAATGTCTTCTGGGATTTTAGAATCTAAATGATGACAAACCATTAACATGTCAAGATGTTCTTCTAATGTGTTCCTTGTATAAGGTCTTGTTGGATTTGTGCTACTAGGAAGAACATTTTTTTCTCCACAGATTTTAATAATGTCTGGAGCATGACCTCCACCTGCTCCTTCGGTATGAAAAGTATGAATAGTTCTTCCTGCAATAGCGTTGATGGTATCTTCAACAAAGCCTGCCTCATTCAAAGTATCAGTATGAATACATACTTGTACGTCAAACTTATCTGCAACATTTAGACAAGAATTTATTGTAGAAGGAGTGGTTCCCCAATCCTCATGAAGCTTCAATCCACATGCACCAGCCTCAACCTGATCAATAAGATTGCTCTCGTTTGTTGAGTTTCCTTTTCCAAAAAAACCTAAATTCATAGGAAATGCTTCTGCAGATTGAAGCATTCTTGAAATGTGAAAAGAACCCGGAGTACAAGTAGTAGCATTTGTACCAGTTGCAGGTCCAGTTCCGCCTCCCAACATGGTTGTAATTCCAGAGGCTAGTGCTGTCTCAATTTGTTGGGGACAGATAAAGTGAATATGGGTATCTATTGAACCTGCAGTAAGAATATGCCCCTCTCCAGCTATTACTTCTGTTGATGCACCAATAACAATATCAACATTATCCTGGATATCAGGATTGCCAGCCTTACCAATTTCAAAAATCATTCCATCTTTTATACCCACATCAGCCTTAATTATTCCGCACCAATCTACGATCAAAGCATTAGTTATTACGGTATCTACAGCCCCATCAGCTCTTCTTACTTGAGACTGTCCCATCCCATCTCGAATAACTTTACCTCCACCAAATTTAACTTCATCTCCGTATGTAGTTAAATCCTTTTCTACTTCTATAAAAAGTGCTGTATCAGCAAGTCTTACTCTATCCCCAGTAGTGGGTCCGTAAGTTTGAGCATAAGTTTTTCTATCAATTTTATAAGACATAATTTTAACTATTTAAAGAACCATTAACTAATGAATTAAAACCATATACATTTCTTAAACCTGAAAATGGAACTAATTTGACATCTGTTGTATCACCCGGTTCAAATCTAATTGCTGTTCCTGCAGGAATGTCAAGACGCATACCTTTTGTTATTTCTCGATCAAAAATTAAAGCCTTGTTTGCTTCATAAAAATGATAATGAGATCCGACTTGCACAGGTCTATCTCCAGAATTAGAAACCGTTACTGTTTTAACTTGCTTACTAAGATTTAGTTCGATTTCTCCTTCTTCAGGAATTATTTCGCCAGGAATTAAATAACTCATAACTAATTAATCGGATTGTGAATAGTAACTAATTTAGTCCCATCGGGGAAAACCGCTTCTATTTGAACTTCATCAACCATTTCAGCAATGCCCTCCATAACTTGTGATTTTGAAAGCCAGGTAGTTCCCTCTGACATTAATTGACTTACACTTTTACCATCTCGTGCTCCTTCAAGAACTTGAAAACTTAAAAAAGCAATTGTTTCAGGATAATTAAGCTTAAGACCTCGACTGAGCCTTCTTTCAGCTAAGAGCGCAGCAGAAAAAATCAATAATTTATCCTTTTCTTGAGGTGAAAGATGCATAATAAAAAATTAATCTATAAATTCTTAAAAAAGGTTCTTTCTGAACATAATTAATAATTCATAGAATCTTGTAAAGGCCATACACCTTGATATTTTGGCTCACAAAATCCACAAACAGACCTAATTTGTTTCCAAATACAAAAAAAACATTTTCTGGCTTCTTGAGAAGAACTTCCTAGGAATCGTACAGAGATTCCATTTTCAAGGATTCCAATAGATAAATTATTATTAGTTTTATTGAAAATCGTTTTTATATTTCCTACAAGATTATTTATTTTTGACTTGGAGAAATCTTTTTCGCAAATCCAAATTAAGGATCCAAAAACGGGCATGTAATCCATGCCTGACTTGGCCACAAAACTTGCCTTAGATAATTCAATCTGATC
>QCEQ01000022.1 GCA_003278525.1 Prochlorococcus sp. AG-355-P16
CAACATTGGTTTATCAACAAGTTTCACAGGTGAAGATTCACTTGACATAGCTATTGACAGTGGTATTTCATCACTATCTCCAATGGGAACCACAATGGGTTTCGACAAGGGAACTGGCTTAGTTGTTGATGGTGTTACTTACACATTCCCTGTTGGTGGGGCAACAATGGTAGTTGGTGATTCAACTGACGTTAGTTCTACATTTACAGGAGCTTGTCTTTACAGTGCATTCACTGATGCAACACCAGATGACTGCGGTACTGGTAACTCTCTAGGTGTAGGTGGTAAAGGTGTTACAGCATCATTAGGTTATGCATTTGATTCTGGATTCTCACTAGCTGGTGGAATTTCATCTCCACAAAGTGAAATCGTAGGTAATTCTGCTGACTTATACGGTATTGAAGCTGCTTACTCTGCTGATAGTTATGGAGTAGCTGTTGCATTCGTAAACTCAGATAACGGATATCTACCTGAGACAACATACTGGGGAGTTAACGGTTACTACAGTTTTGATTTAGCAGACATAAGTGTTGGTTACGAAACTGAAGAGAACGGTGGAACAGACAAGTCTGGATACTTCGTTGGATTAACTTTCAGTGAAGTTGGCCCTGGTTCAGTAAACGTTGCTGCTGCAACAACAGAAAACTTTGCTGATAGTGCTACTGAGACACTTATATATGAGGCGTCTTACTCTTATGCTATAAATGATGGCATGACAGTTACACCTGGTGTATTTATCAAGGAAGTAGATGGTGGTGATGATTTAACAGGAATAGCTGTTAAAACTTCATTCTCTTTCTAATTACTTAATTAGAAAACACTACACACAAAGAAAGATCTGCTATTAAGCAGATCTTTTTTTTTGAGAAATTTCTAGAATTATTTAATTTTTTACTATTGAAATTAAAAAGATACTAAACAAAAATAATGTTCTATAAAACAAATTTTTATTATCATAAGTCTGAGTAAGCTTCTAAATTGATAATTAGAAGGAAAACTCTTCTTCTGAATGATGATTTGAATGTCTCCAATTTTTAAATGTTTAATATGTAGAAAGGATATAGAAAGATCCACAAAAACGTTTTGGAGTAAGAAAGGTCACTTATTATGTTCTTCATGTTTGGATAATATAGATAAAAAAAACTTTGAATTTTTATATTTATAAAAAATAAGCTTGAGGATTTTCTAAAAACATTCCACTAGCTATATTGCCAAATAATCTATTATTTTTGTTCTCTTAAAGAAAAGTTAGAAAGACTCTCATAAGTCCTTTTAGTTATTTGTCAATAATTTACCGGAAAAAATTAAGTTTAAATAATTTAAATTTAAAAAAAATCCTCAAAGTATTGAAATTTAAGTATAAAACTTTAATTTCAAAAAACTTGAGGATGAACTAGATATTATTAATATCTATTTATTAAATCAAGTAATTGATTTTTCGAATTCTTGATGAGAAGAATTTAAAACCAGCCTGGGATGATTTGTCCAGTAGTTACATATGCGCCAACTGCTGCAACGAAACCAAGCATTGCTGCCCATCCATTAAAACGTTCTGCTTCAGGAGTCATGATTAAAAAATTTGTAAGTATATGAATTATTGTAACAGGGATTATGAAGCTTTGTAAAGTAATTTTTAGTTTTTTTGCAAGATCTCACTTTTTTGTAGATATTGTACCTATGTTTTACATTAATGCTACATAAATGTGTTAAAAAAATCTTTCTTCGACCAGTATGCATTGAAATAAAAAAAATCAGATATAAATAATTAAGTTAATTGTAATTTTAAATAAAAATAATTAGTATTCTCAGCTAGAAAATGAGATTCAAGGATGCTTTTTAAAGCACCATGCGGATAGTGCTAGATTTATTTTTGGAATGAATTTGCTTGAAATTAAACTCCAAATCGTTAAATAAGCCAAAAATTAAACAATTAAGTAAGAAATATTCTAATTTTGGAAAAATTATTGTCTCTCACTTTAAGAAGATCAACTCAATTAATAATGTGGGTCGCCTGAGATTCGAACTCAGGACCAGCCGGTTAAAAGCCGGATGCTCTACCGCTGAGCTAGCGACCCATTTTGTAAAATTGAGTACATATGAAATTATCCCTTTTAAAGGTAAAAAAAACAACTTTTTATCTCAAGTTGAACAATAGAAAAACAATTCTTAACTTATGAAATAAAAAATTAAAATTCCTCTCTAAATTTACAGTTAAAAGTTAAAATAATTTAATAAACATCAAGATCTTTAAAATGCTAAGAACAATTGTAGTTTTTGCCCCCATTATCGCTGCTCTAGCTTGGGTTATATTCAATATACAAAAACCAGCAAGAGAGCAATTCAATAGGGACTTTTTGGGCAAGGATTAATCCATTTGTTAGATAGAGAAGTATTAGTTATTGGAGCTGGTCTCGCAGGATCTGAAGCTGCTTGGCAAGTAGCGAATACTGGTGTTCCAGTTAAATTAGTTGAAATGAGACCTTACAAATCAACTCCGGCTCATCATACGAGTGAATTTGGAGAATTAGTTTGTAGTAATAGTTTTGGAGCTTTAAGTCCTGATAGAGCAGCAGGCTTATTGCAAAAAGAACTTAGAATCTTTAAATCATTAGTTATTCAAACAGCAGACAAATTTGCTGTTCCAGCTGGAGGTGCTTTGGCGGTTGACAGGTCTAAATTTAGTAACGCTCTGACTGAAGCATTATCAAATCATCCTTTGATAGAAATTAAGAGATTTGAACAATTGGATCTCCCAAGTAAAGAAAATATAACTATCCTCGCAACTGGGCCATTAACTGCCTATGAGTTGTCCCATAAAATTCAGGATTTTACTGGTATCAATGAGTGTCATTTTTTTGATGCCGCTAGTCCTATAATTTATGGAGATTCTATTGATCAAGAGATTGTATTTAAAGCAAGTAGATACGACAAAGGAGATCCTGCATACCTTAACTGCCCTATGGATAAGAATGATTACATCCATTTCAGAAACGAGCTAATAAAAGGAGCGCAAGCTGATTTAAAAGACTTCGAGAAAGAATCAGCTAATTTCTTTGAAGCTTGCTTGCCAATTGAAGAAATTGCTAGAAGAGGAGTTGATACGATGAGGTATGGACCTTTGAAAGCAATCGGGTTATGGAATCCAAAATGGGGAGATCTATTTGATAGGGAAAATAGATTGAAAAAGAGACCTCATGCAATTGTCCAATTAAGGAGAGAAGACTTAGAGGGGAAATTACTAAATATGGTTGGTTTTCAAACTAACCTCAAATGGTCAGAGCAAAAAAGAATATTTAGGATGATTCCTGGTTTAGAAAAGGCTGAGTTTGTACGTTTTGGAGTAATGCATAGAAATACTTTTTTAGAGTCTCCAAAATTACTTTTACCAACATTACAATTTATGAAAAGAGAAAATCTTTTTGCTGCTGGTCAAATTACAGGGACGGAAGGTTATGCTGCCGCTGCTGCAGGGGGATTGCTTGCAGGAATAAATGCAGCCTTATTGGCTAAGGGTAAAAAAACGGTAAGTTTTCCCGAAGAATCGATGATTGGTTCTCTAATAAATTTCATAAGTAATAAAAATCAAATATTGTCTAATCAGAAAAAGAATAGATTTCAGCCAATGCCTGCTTCATTTGGATTGGTTCCAGAACTAACTAAAAGAATAAAAGATAAAAGATTAAGGTACAAAGCTTATCAAGAAAGATCTACAAAAGCCCTAAATAGCTTTAAAAATAGACTAGATGCTTGTTTTGAAAAAAACCACTTACTCAGCAAAATTTATTAGAATTAGTAATCAAATATTTAAAAAATGAAATTTAATAAGGAAAAATTTGATGCAATTATCATTGGCGCAGGAATAGGGGGCTTAGTAACCGCATCACAATTAGCTGCTAAGGGAGCTCGAGTATTAGTTCTTGAGAAATATATTATTCCAGGTGGAAGTGGGGGCTCTTTTAAGAGAAAAGGTTACACCTTTGATGTCGGGGCTTCAATGATATTTGGATTTGGAGATAAAGGTTATACGAATTTGTTAACTCGTGCTTTAAAAGATGTAAATGAAAAATGCGAAACTATCCCTGATCCTGTGCAATTGGAATATCATTTGCCACATAATTTGAATATTTCTGTAGATAAAAATTATGAGCAATTTATAAATAAATTATCATCGAGTTTCCCAAAGGAAAAAAAAGGTATCAAGAAATTCTACGATACTTGTGCAAGTGTTTTCACATGTCTTGATTCAATGCCTCTTTTATCAATAGAGGACCCAAGTTATCTTTTTAAAGTTTTCTTTAAATCTCCATTATCCTGTTTGGGATTAGCTAGATGGTTACCAGTTAATGCTGGAGATGTTGCTAGAAAGTTTATAAAAGATCCTGAACTTTTGAAATTTATAGATATCGAATGTTTTTGTTGGTCTGTAATGCCAGCTCTCAAAACACCTATGATTAATGCGGGAATGGTTTTTACAGATAGGCATGTTGGAGGTATAAATTATCCAAAGGGGGGGGGTGGGGACCATAGCAAATAAATTAGTTAATGGGATCCAAAAATTAGGAGGCAAAATTAGATACAAGGCCAATGTGACTGAAATCCTTTTAAAAGAGAAAAAAGCTGTAGGTGTTAAGCTTTCAAATGGGGAAGAGATTTATTCAAACACAATTGTATCCAACTCTACTAGATGGGATACTTTTGGTTTGAAAAATAACAATAAAGGATTAATTCCTAGAGTAAGCGTTCCTCAAAGTGAATATAAGTGGTCAGAGACTTATAAGTCCTCACCATCTTTTGTTTCGATTCATCTCGGGGTAGAAAAAAATCTAATAAGAGATAATTTTAATTGTCATCACATTATCGTTGAAAATTGGGATGAATTAGAGAGTGAAAAGGGAGTTATTTTCGTTTCTATACCTACTTTGCTTGATTCGTCTTTAGCTCCAGAAGGTAAACATATAGTACATGCATTTACTCCTTCATCAATGAGTGAATGGGAAGGCCTATCAAGGAAGGAATATTTGGAAAAGAAAGATAAGTACTTCTCATTTCTTGTTGAAAAAATATCAACTATTCTTCCTAATCTTGAACAAAGTATCGATCACAAAGAAATTGGTACTCCTAAAACTCATAAAAAGTTTCTTGGAAGATATGAAGGCAGTTATGGGCCAATTCCTAGTAAAAAGTTGCTGGGACTTTTGCCAATGCCTTTCAACACTACAAAAATTAAAAACCTTTATTGTGTAGGGGATTCATGCTTCCCTGGTCAAGGCCTAAATGCAGTCGCTTTTAGTGGATATGCATGCGCTCATAAAATAGGAGCAAAATTAAATATTAATAGTTTAAAATTGCCAGAATAAATGGAACCTTTGAAATGATAGAAAAGTTTAAAACTCTTTTTTTTGTAAAAAGTTCGTTAGTTACTTTATATTTAGCTCTTACGATTCCTATACCATTTGTCTCAATTGATAGATATAAAATTCCCTCTATAATTATATTTGTATTAGGCCTTTATTTAATAATCAATATCACAAGTGATTACGTAGAAACTTGTAATAATAAAATTTCATATAAGACTACCTTTATTTCTAAAACCTTAGGGAAAAAAAGTTGGGAGATTTCTTGGAAAGATATTAAGTTAATTAAATCTTTGCCAACAAGTCAGGGAAGTAAAGTTTATTACTTTAATACTTATCAAGATGAGAACTATCTAGTCCCACAAAGAGTGGAAAATTTTGAGAAATTTGTATCAATTGTTTCGAGGAATACTGGCATCACTGTAAATGAAATAACCTATCTATCGCCACTATGGACATATAAATTACTGACATCATTATCAGTTTTAATGATTATTAGTGAACTTTTTGCTTTTGTAAGTTAAATATTATCAATACTGAATCGATAACCTTGTTGTCTAACAGTGGTTATCCCACCACCTTCGCCTAATCCAGCCTGTTCTAATTTTCTACGCAAAGTTAATACCTGGGTATCTACAGACCTTGGCCCTCCACTGAAGGGCGGCCAAGCCATCCGTAAGAGCTCTTGACGGCTCCTTACCATTCCTGGCGGCATTAGTAGGGCGCAAAGGAGTGCAAACTCCCTAGGACTTAATTCTACGGGTTTCTCGCTAAGAGTAACTTGTCTTAAAAGAAGATGAACTTCCAAAGGCCCAACTTCAACTTTTTCTTGTAAACCTATCCTTCCTCTTTTTAAGAGTGTTCTACACCGTGCTGCAAGCTCTTCAAGTCCAAAAGGTTTTCTGAGAACATCATCTGCCCCTTCATCTAATAGGTTTACTAATGCTTCAACACCTGATCTTGCCGTTAAAACTATGACAGAGGACCCCAGTTGTTGGGATAGTCTCATTGCAGTATTCTGCTCGAGGATCTCTGCGCTAACTAACAGGTCAGGTGATTGTTCTCTGCATAAGTCAACAGCTTCTGCAGCAGTACCAACAGCTGCAGCTAAATGGCCATCTTGGCGAAGCCTTTGTACAAGGACCGTTCTAAGTGTGGGGTGAGGTTCAACAACTAGAACTCTTGAGGGAGTTTGAGAGCTCGTAGGCAATTGTGAACTGCCAGGAGTTGAAGCTAAGATTTGCTCAGTTGATTGCATTCTTAATTACTGTTTGACCAGGCAATTTTTAATCATCCTTAATAAGGTATAACAAATGCTAAATAAAAATCGGAATCTATCAAATTATGACATCATTTGAAAATCCCAAATCAATTCGTCATTTTCAATCAATTTGCGATAGTTGCCAGGACTTAGTTACACGTTTTCATACGCCATCTGATCTCAAATTATATAGTGATGGTTATCTCCAAGCCTTAAGGAATTGCAATGGTTTAGGGCAAAAGGATATAGAAAAATTAGAGGCATTAATTGAAAGATGGATTTTAGATCCGTCAAGTTTTATTGATCCAAAAGGAGATGGAAATAAAGGTTTTTTTGATAAAAAAAGGATTTAAAATATTAATTTTTATTAATCAATTCAGTATTTATACTTACTAATTGTCTTAAGACGCTAATTCAATTTCTATTTTTTCTTTAAGAGATCCTGAGTTGTACATCTCAATAAGAATGTCTGATCCACCAAGAAATTCTCCTTTTAAATAAACTTGTGGAATCGTTGGCCAATCTGAATATTCTTTAATACCTTCACGTATAGCGAAATCACTTAAAACATCAAAGGAGCTAAATTCTACCCCTAGGGAATTGAGTATTTGAACAACATTGTTGGAAAAACCGCATTGAGGCATTAATTTTGTCCCTTTCATGAAAACCATTACTGGATTAGAGTCAATAAGTTTTTGTATTTTATCTTTTGTTAGGTTATCCATAATTCAATTTGGAGTTTCTGTTTTTAATGCCAGTGCATGAATAGTCTCAGAAGCTAATTCTTCCTTCAAAGCAGAATAGACTAGCTGATGTTGTTTAACTAATGATAATCCATTGAATTCTGATGCAATTACAGTTACTTGTAAATGATCATTTCCCTTTAGGTTATCAACATAAACTTGGGAACTTGGAATTTTTTTTGTGATTAAATTAATGACCTCGGCTTTTGTAATCATAATTAATTTAAATTAACCTTTGTATCTTGTATCAACAAATCCTAGTTGGATTAATCTTTCATAAGCTTCTTTACCTTCTGAACTATTAGGTGACATTATTCTAATCGTTTCAATAAGTAAGGGTACTGCAACCTCAGGTTTTTTATTTTTTATATACATAGAGGCTAATCTCTCATTTGATTTTGCCAGAATTTGTAATGTTTGCTTACCTTTTCTTTGCATTTCATTAGGTATTCTTGCATCAATCCCTTTGAAGGATGAATTTAGATCAGAATAAAAAGAAGCAAGTTGCTTTGCTAATTTTCTAGCGTCTAGGTAAGAGTCTTTAGCTTTTTCGAAATCTCCGTCTTTTATAAATTTATCCCCTTCTTTTATAAAATATTCTACGTTTGAGATGGAAAGATTTTTACTCTCATTTGAAAGTAGTCTAAAGTCTTCTGGATTCTTTATTTCTGCATGAACTTCATTTTTGTAAGAAATATTTCCAAAAAATATAAATAAAATTGGGATTAATTTTAAGAATTTCATTTTCTTTTTCAATTATTAAAATTCATAGTAACTTATTGCAGATTCATCTACCTACATTTTTTAATGCTTTTTCTTCCTCTTGTGTCATTTTTTCATTTAGAAATTTATTAAAGTCTTTGATCGTAAAGCTTGAGTAATCATTAAGTGGTATTGGTTTCCCAAAGGATAAACAAAATTCGCCCCTAAAGTTAGGAGGTATTTTGCTGTAAGCAATTCCAATTGGAATAATATTAATAGAGTTTGTTTTTTTGGTAGCTAATCTAGCTAATCTATATAGTCCTTCTTTGAGAACTAATTTTTTACCATATTTATTAATCTTCCCTTCAGGGAAAACAACTAGTTGTTCTCCTTTTTCTATAAGATCAATCGCATATCTTAACGCTGAGAGAGATGGCGATAATTGATTTATCGAAAAACATCCTAGTCTTTTTAAGAACCAACCTTGTATTCCTCTCATTTCGGATTTCGTAACCATAAATCTACAATCCTTTTTTGTTACCCTTCTACCCATTGCCATGGTGAGTACTAAGCCGTCCCATCTTGATCTGTGGGTTGGAGCCAAAATGACAGAGGAATTTATAGGAATCGAATAACCATTGTTTAAAATTTTCTTTTTTCTAAAAAAGAATTTCAAAACAATGTCCTGGGTGACGATCATTGCAATAAATCCCAATAGAGGGTTGATTTTATGCCAAATATTTAAGGAATTCTTCTTCAATTTCTGTTTAGTATATTAATAATTTAAGTGTTTGACTTTTTTTATTAGCTATTATTGGGCGGTTACAAGATTGTCTAGAAACTAAGATTTTCAAAATTATGGCTACTTTAGGAGTAAACATTGATCATATTGCAAATGTAAGGCAAGCAAGGAAAACTGTCGAGCCTGATCCTGTGCAATTTGCTTTTTTAGCTGAATTAGGAGGAGCAGACTCCATAACAGTGCACTTAAGAGAAGATAGAAGACATATACAAGATAGAGACGTATTTCTTCTGAAAGAGACTATAAAAACAAAACTAAATTTAGAGATGGCTGCTACAGAAGAAATGTTAGAAATTGCCAAAAAAACTCTTCCCGATTATGTAACGCTTGTACCTGAGAAAAGAGAGGAAGTCACTACTGAAGGCGGGTTGGATTTAAAAAGTAATGTGCAATACCTTAAGAATTTTGTCCGAAATTTAAAGGATTCAAATATAGAAGTAAGTGCATTTATTGATCCTCTTGGTGAACAAATAAATTATTCCAAAGAAATAGGGTTTGATTTTATAGAATTACATACTGGAAAATATGCTGATCTATCAGGATCTGAGCAATATAAAGAGCTCCAAAAGATTATAGAGTCTACACATTTAGCAAATGACCTTGGATTAGTTGTTAATGCTGGTCATGGCCTTAACTATAATAATGTTAAAAAAATTGCATCAATTAACAATATGAACGAGTTAAACATAGGTCATAGTATTGTTGCAAGGGCTTTAGCTATAGGATTAGAAAAGTCTGTACGTGAAATGAAGTCCCTTATTACATCAAATTAAATTTTAAAATGACAACATATTTTTTCGTCGCGGCAAGTGAAAAGTTTTTAACAGTTGAAGAACCACTAGATGAAATTTTGAAAGAGAGGACGAGAAATTATAAAGAAAATAATAAAGAAATAGATTTTTGGCTCTTAAAAAATCCATCATTTTTACAAACCAACCAATTTGCTGATCTAAAAGCAAAAATTCCATCTACCCCAGCAGTCGTTCTATCAACTGATAAAAAATTTATAACTTTTTTAAAGCTTCGTTTAGAGTTTGTTGCTGTGGGGGAATTCGAATGTCCTAATGCAGAAATAATTGATCCATTTAAAGTTGAGTAATATAACTAACTAGTAAATTGCTCAATCTTTATAAGTCAAATAAAATTGAAGTAATAAGTGAGCTGTTGGCAGAGGAATTAAAAATATGTCCTCCGCCTATAAATGAGAAATTAGAAATAGTGGTCCCCAATTACTTTTTGGGGAATTGGTTACGTGAACAAATAACTATAAAAAACAAAATAAGTGCTCTTTATGAATTAAAGACAATATCAACGTATACCGAATCTTTATTGGCAAATTTTTTTCCTGCAGTTGATATGAGCGCATGGAATTTTGAGTCAATTAAATGGGGCATTATTGATTCCTTGGAAGAATTAAATAGCTTTAAAGAATCATTTCCGCTTAGAAATTGGATTAATAAATATTTGGATAATAAAAAGACAATTGATGGAGACATATATAATCTGACAAAAAAGATCACTAATAATTTTATTGATTATCTGATTTTTAGACCTGAAATGATTGCTCAATGGAATAGATATGAAATTAATTCATCTAATCTATTTAAGAGTTTAGACTCAGATCAATTTTGGCAACCTATTTTATATAAATTATTAGAGGAAAAGATATCTGAAAAGCCATCATGTTTATACATGATTGAAGTAATAAAGAATTTAAGAAAAATTAAAAAAGTTAAATTTCAAGTGCCAAATCAAATTTATATTTTTTCAGATAATAACTTATCTAAACTACATATTAATTTTTATTCAGAACTTTCAAAATTTATTAAGGTAAATTTGTACTTATTATCTCCTGGAGAAGATTTATGGAATAGAGTAAATTGTTTTGAAGGTGAGTTGGAATTTGATGATAATGAAAGTAAATTGAACTTAAATAATACAAATATAGAGAAAATATTTGCTAAATTTGGAGCCAACTTTCAGAAATTAATTGATGAAAATATTTATACAGAAGGTATAAATTTAAAAAATAATCTTATTTATCTTGATCCAACAACTAATTTTCATAATAAGAAAGATATTCCTCTTCTTAATCAAATACAAAAAAGACTAATTGATAACAATAATAATGATTTTATTGTAAGTGAAAGGGATGATTCAATATTACTTTGTGAGCATTTTAATCAGAATAGTCAATTTGAATATCTAAGAAATAAAATTATAGAAATAATAAATTCTGGCAAGGATATTAAATATAGTGATATTGCTGTTTTATCTCCACAAACTAATTTAATTAAACCTTATCTAAGGTACATCTTTAATAATGAGTTAATTAATGGTGAAAAGATACCTTATTTTTTTATAGATGAGGATAATCATGACTCTTCAAGCATTTATGAATTTCTAATTGACATCACTGAAATAGCAAGTGAAAAAATTACACTTGAAAAAATAGATTATATTCTTTCGAAAAAAGTAACTCAGAACATTTTTGATTTTAATATTACTGAGAAGGATGAAATTATTTTCTTACTTACCCAAGCAGGGTTTCATTGGGGATTAGATGATAAAGAAAGATTAGGTGAAGAGAAAAATACTTTAGATTGGTGTATAACTAGAATTACTTTAGGCTTAATCTATGACAGAGAAGTAAATTTAGGTACTTTTAATTTAAAACCATTTAGCTATAAAAATATAAGTTTGGATTTGAATAAATGGGTTAAAATATTAATTCATTTAAAAAAATATATTAATTTGATAAGGGGATCTTTTTCTTACTCGAATTGGGTTAAAAAGATAAAGTTTATATTAAAAAGTATTTCTGATTCTAGTGCAAATTTCAATTTAGAAATAAGTGAAATAAATAGATTTCTTAATAATCAAGCAACTACTTTAATACCTGATGATCTTATCTTGTTAAAAGTTTTTAGAGAAATATTAATTTCTTGCATAAATAAAGTTAAATATCAAAGCAAATCACGAGTCAACAAGATCTTAGTAAGTGATATTGAGAATTCAAGGCATATCCCACATAAGGTTATCTTCCTAATAGACATGAATAGTGTTAATTATCCAAAATTACCAAATAGTGAAAACATTAATTTATTAAAAAACAAATATCATTTGGGTGATCCATCTGTTTTTGAAAGAGAGAAATATGCATTTCTGGAGTTGTTAATTGCCTGCAGATATAAATTTATAGTTTCTTGGGTAAAAAATGATAAAGACAATAAAAAATTAGATATTTCTTTTCCTATAAAAGAGTTAATTTCTTTTTTTGATAGTTTCTTAAACCAAAGCCAAAGAAAACTAATAATTAAAGATTCTTATTTAAATAAAAATAGAATAATTGATCTTGATAAATCTAAAATTGTTAAAAGTAATTATTGTTTAATAGAAGATATAAATTGGAATGAAAAAAAATCTGATATTAAAAATTACAAATTATCAGAATTGATTTATTGGTTCAAGACTCCACAAAAATATTGGCTTAATAAAAACAATATTTCTCCCAAGGAAATATTTATTCATCATCCAGACGAGGAGTATGTAAGCAATCTTCAAAAGTCGCAAATAGTTACAAAAATAATCCAGCAAGTAGAGATTGATAATCATAATATTATTGATGATTTAAATGAATTAAATATTAATGAACAATTGGCTGAAAATGGTATTATTATGCCCAAAAATAGCATTTTTACAAAAGAAAAAGAAATCAAAGACTTATTAAGCAGTCTATCTGCAAGTTTGAGTCAACATAATAAAATTAACAAAATCTATGTTAAGTTAAATGCGAATAAAGAAGAATATTTAATCTCTGATGACACCGTAATTGAATTAATCAATGCGAAGTTAAGTTTAAGTCGTTTGACTGAGGCTTGGATAAAATTACTCTTTATTTCTTCTTTAAAGAGTAATATAAAGAGGACTAAAGTAATTTTTAGAACAGAAAATAATTATAAATCGCAAATTATTCAATCACCCGGAGCAACTGAATCAAATCTAATTTTGGAGGAGTACATAAATATTTTTAAAAATTTTTCTGAAAAATGTTTACCTCTTCCTCCAGAAAGTGCTTATAAATATGTAGAAGCAAAAATAAAATCAAAAAATGAAAAAAAAGCTTTTATAGATAAATGGATTGGTAATAAAAATTTTTCTAAAGGAGAAAGAGATAATATCGAAATGAAAATGTGTTTTGGTAATGAAATAGAACCAGATTTCTTTCTTGAAAATAATAATTTTGATAAATTATCATACAGATTATATGGTCCTCTAATTAAAGCATTAAAGAAATAAAAAATGTCTAAATTTCAGTTAAAAAATTTTTTTAAAGCTTCTTATGATCTAATGCTTGTTTTTTTACAGTTCTTTATTATTAGCCTTCATTTTTTTCAATGGAAATTTCTTCCACAAAAACAAATAATTCAATCAAGTCGTTTTTCTTATTTCCTGGGTATTTTAATTATCATAATCGCTTTCATAATAATGTTAGTTTCAATTAAAGACTTAGGTAGAAATTTATCCCCTTTCCCAAGACCTATAAAAAATAGCAATCTAGTTACTACAGGTATTTATCGATTTACGCGTCATCCTATGTACTATTCTTCTATATTAATTTCCATTGGAGTTTTTATAATAAAATTATCTATTTATTATTTATTTTTAACAATAAGTTTAGCTTTAATAATTAAATTTAAGATTGCCTTGGAAGAGAAATATTTAATGAATAAATTTAAGAATTACTTACTTTATAAAAATGAGGTCAAAGTTTAATTTAATAAAGAAATGGATATTAATCAAATTAAATTAGATAATAAGTTTAAATTAGTAGAAGCAAGTGCAGGAACTGGTAAAAGTTTTACTTTGGCTCACATAGTTTTAAGAAATGTTTTGGAGAAAAAAGTTAAACCAGATGAGATACTCTTGCTAAGTTTTACAAAAAATACTTGTTCTGAATTAAGAGATAAAATACTCTCGAGATTTCATAATTTGAAATTATATTTGCAAAGTCATAATGAAAGTAAGATAGATAATACTCTTAAGGACTGGTATCTAAATTTTAAGGATAAAGATAAATCTAAGGAAAAAATAATTTCCGAAATTGATAATTTTATAAATCAATTCTATAAGTTAAAAGTAACTACGTTCCATGCTTTTTGTAATAATATTATTGATGAATATAATATTGAAATAGGTGTAACTCAAGATCCATATATTGAGAATAATATTGATAATTTATATAAAGATGTAATAGATAATTTGTGGATTGATGATTTTCTGAATCTTAATCATGAGCTTATTTCAGCAGTCAACAACAAAAAAATAAGTTCTAGATTTGGAAGTAGTATCAATAAGTCATTTTTTGTAGAAATTTTAAAAAATATAGATCAAGAAAATATATGTAAATATCAAATAAATAATAAATATAAGATTATTGATTGAGTTGGGAAAATTAATTAAGGAGAGTGGTGGAAAAAGTCAAATATATGCTGCAAAACCAAGAAGTGATAAGTTTAATCAAATAAATTGTTGGATTGAAGAGATTAACAAAAGGCTTAATTCTAAAAATGTAATTGATTTTATATATGATATTTCTAAGGATGATCTTTTATCTAAATATTTTTACATTGAAAATATATCTAAAGAAATTAATAAACATAATCTAAAATTAGATTTTACTAAATTTAATTTATTACAAGATAAAATTTATAAAATAAAAGAAGGTTTCTTTACTGAATTTGTAAGAATATTTACCCAAATAGCTTATATAAAATTAATTGAATTAAAGAAAAGTTTTTCTATTTTCAACTTCAATGATCTTATAAAGACTGTAGAAAATACATTTCTAGATTCGGAAATTAGTAATAGTAAGACTCTATCAAAAATCCAAAAAAGATTTAAATGTGTCTTAGTTGATGAGTTCCAAGATACAGATATTACTCAGTGG
>QCEQ01000023.1 GCA_003278525.1 Prochlorococcus sp. AG-355-P16
AGCTTCAAGGGCTAATTTTGCTTTAAATGAGTCCTTTAATTCACCTTTTTTAATTTCTTCAAGAAAATTTTGATACTGACTAGGATCCACTAAAACGGAAACGTCTTTATGATTTTTAGCTGCAGAACGAATCATTGATGGCCCTCCGATATCGATATTTTCAATAGCATCTTCCCATTTAGCTCCCTTATCTACAGTTTTTTTAAAAGGATATAAATTGACAACTACTAAGTCGATTAACTCAAGATTGTTAGCTTCTATATCTTTTTTATGTTCTTCGTCAGTTCTTTTAGCTAAAATTCCCCCGTGTATTTTTGGATGTAAAGTTTTAACTCTTCCCCCAAGAATTTCTGGAGAATTAGTAAAATCTGCAACTTTAATAACTGGAATTTTTGCTTCTATAAGATGTTTGGCAGTTCCTCCACTTGATAGAATTTTATAATTAAATTGCTCTACCAATTCCTTGCAAAATGGGATTATGTTTTTTTTATCAGAGACACTTACTAGAGCTAATGGTGACATTATGGGAAAGTTTACTTACTTAAGAATATAAACATGAAATATGCTATCAATCATGAATTTGTCTCGATTAGCTCTCAAACTGCAACTCATAGAATTATTTTGATCCATGGTTGGGGAGCTGATTCAGATGACCTTTTAACATTTGGAAAGGAGATGACTGAAAAAATAAGTCTTGATTTTGAGGTAATCTCTTTGAGAGCCCCTGGACTACATCCAAGTGGTCAGGGAAGACAGTGGTATGGATTATACCCACATGATTGGAATGGAGCTAAGGTTGAAGTAAATAAACTATTAATTACATTAAAAAAATTTGATACTGATCAGATTCCACTAAATAAAACAATTTTGTTGGGTTTCTCTCAGGGGGCGGCAATGGCAATTGATGCAGGATTCAAATTAAATTTTGGCTTAATTATTGCTTGTAGCGGTTATCCTCATCCCAACTGGGACCCTGGAGAAAAATCCTCGCCATTAATTATTAGCCATGGTTTATTTGATAACGTCGTACCTATAGATGCTTCTAGGACTATCTATGAAAAGGTAAAGAGTAAGTCTTCTAAATTTTGTAAATTAATAGAATTCAACGGAACTCATCAAATTGATTCAAATTTAATTAATTTTTTAAGTTCAAATATAAGTGATTTTTTTTAAACAAAAGCATATTCGTATTCTTCAATCTCTTCCCAATCATCTGCAGTAAGTTCTAAACCCTCAAATATTTTTTCTTCACCAATTCCTTCAACTACAATTTTAAGTGATGGGAATAGAAAATGATTTTCTTCAGCATATTGGGCGCTAAATAACCCTTTTTCACCCCAAAAAAATCTATCAGTGGTATGTTCATTTCTTCTAACATTAAAAACTGAAGGTGCAGATAGACCATTTTCAGCTATGAATCTCCTTGCTGCTGTAACTGGTTTATGTTTGCCAGTTTCTATATGATAAATAGGTACATGTGCCATTACTCTTTGGCCAGCCAATCTTCTTCTGCTGATTCTTTTTCTTTTTTTTGACATTGATTGGTACTCCTGAAATTATTAATGAGATTAGTCTTTATTTATTTTTACTAATCTTAAAATATGTGATTTTAAGTTCACTTCAAATTACATAGAGGACCCATCAACCCCTGATGTAGCTTAAAATATGATTAAATGTTCATATTTAAGGCTGGCAAAAGTCAGACCCTTTTATATCTTAATACTTTTTTCATATTTTACAAGCCCTTTTTCAAGTTTTTTTTAAAAAATTTCTCAAAATTTCATTAATTATGAACCTTTCAAAAAAATTTGAAGAACTAATTATTAAGCAGTTAGAAAGTTTTGGTTGCTCAATGGGAGTAACTAATTTGGTTATGTATCTTGCTACAGCTAAGCAAGGAACTAAAGCATCTTTTGAAATGATTGGTCAGTGGCCACAAATTGATAGGCTACTTACATCAATAGAAGATGATCCTTCACTAAAAGTTTCATCGCCTAATAGAAGATGGTATCCGCTTCAAGAAAACGATATTCTACTTGGTGTCCTTAGGGTAGAAACTGATTTAAAAGGGGGGAATTGGCCAGTATCTCTTGATTCTAGATTGAAAGCGCTTTCAATATCTTTAGCTAAATGCGTCTCTATCGAATTAGAACGTCAAAATAAAAATGAAGAAATCAATTATTTAAAAAATCAGGTCACTGTAATAATCCATCAATTAAGGAATCCATTGGCTGCTATTAGGACATATGCAAAATTACTAATAAAAAGACTTGGTTCAGATGATGACTCTATTGAAATAGTGGAACGCATGATAAAGGAGCAAAAACAAATTAATCAATATATGGATTCTTTTGCCCAATTAAATTCACCCATTCAACTTCCTCATGACATTGGAGAGGAAAGATTATTATTACCACCAAATTTAGATAATAAGAAGAAAATAACTGTTCAAAGTTTATTGAGGCCAATATTAGAAAGGGGTAAAGCTAATGCTGACTTAGAGAATAGAGATTGGACTGAACCCTCTTTTTGGCCAGATTGGACTTTGTTACCACTAAAGGCAAAATACGCTGTAATTGCCGAAATTGTGGCCAATTTATTAGAAAATGCGTTTAAATATGCCCAAAAAGATTCTGAAATTGGAATCGTAATTACGAGTTACGGTCTTTGTATATTTGATGATGGTAAAAAAATAACCAAAAATGAAAACGAGAAAATTTTTGAAAAAGGTTTTAGAGGATCTGCCGCTAAGAAGAAGGATGGCACTGGAGTGGGACTTTTTTTGGCGAGAAAATTAGCAAAACAAATTGGAGGAGAATTGAGATTAATGGAAAATAACTCGATTGAAAATACTGAGAAATTAAAAAATCTTAAGAAGAAAAATATTTTCTATTTAGAACTCCCTATAAAAGAACTGCATGCATAAACAACATTGCAGTTTCAACTAATACAACACTTGCACCGCAGGAATCTCCATTGAAGCCTCCGATCTTATTCCCAAGTATGTTTGGGATAGAATAGCTTAGAAAAATACCAATTAAAATAAGAATTAAAAATTTAATTAATATTGCTTGGGATGTAATTGAAACTAATTGGTATGCAATGAAAATTAAAAGAAAAATAATGGAGATCAAAGATTCTTTTTTAAATCCATTCCAAAACTTTTTGTGACTAATAGATTTTTTCTTATAACTAGTATATTTAAACTTTTCTATAAAAAATAAATTTGAAAATCTTCCCCAAAATAAGGATATAGGTAAAACAAAAATTATTAGGCTTTGAATTTTCATTATGCAAGCAAGTTGAATTAAAGTTATAAAAACTAAAGCTTGAACGCCAAAGGACCCAACTTTACTGTCCTTCATCGCTTTTAAACGTTTCTTTTTACCTGCAAAAATACCATCGAAAGTATCCATTAATCCATCAAGGTGTAGACCACCAGTAATTAAATACCCTGAAGCTAAACAAATTAATGTAGACGCATAAATCGACCAAGAGTTTGTTCTTAAAAAAAGAAAAATATAACTCTGTATTATTCCAATAAAAAATCCTAAAGGGGGCGCAAATTGTGCAATATTTTTAAATTCAGGATTAATGAAAGGAATCTTTGGAAATGTCGTATAGAAAATCCAAGATCCTGCCAAATTTTTTATGAAATATTTTTTGATGAGATAAAAATAGATTCAATATTAAATAATAGGGTAGATTAATGAAAAAGGATCAAAAAATTTTATAAAAATTGTGTTTGAATTTGAAATTACATCGAATTGCAATAATACAGGGGCAAGAACTGGTATTTTTCATACCCCAAACGGTCAGGTAAACACACCAAAATTTATGCCTGTGGGTACTTTGGCAACTGTTAAAGGAATTTCAACTAAGCAATTAACCTCTACAGGGTCAGAAATGATTCTCTCAAATACCTTTCATCTTCATTTACAACCTGGAGAAAAACTAGTTAAAGAATTTGGCGGAATACATAAGTTCATGAATTGGCCTAAGCCTATCCTTACTGATTCGGGAGGATATCAAGTTTTTAGTTTGGCCAAATTAAATAATATTTCTGATAAAGGCGTGGAATTTAAAAATCCAAGAGATGGTAGTCATGTATTTTTATCGCCTGAAAAAGTAATACAGATTCAAATGGATCTTGGATCAGATGTTGCGATGGCTTTTGATCACTGTCCTCCGCATACAGCTAACGAAAATGATATTGAGGACTCTTTACACAGAACTCATTCATGGCTGCAAAAATGTGTTGAGACTCATCAAAAATCTGATCAAGCATTATTTGGCATAGTACAAGGTGGTAAGTATCCGAGATTGCGAGAATACAGTGCAAAATTTACAAGTTCTTTTGATTTGCCTGGAATAGCAGTGGGAGGGGTAAGTGTTGGCGAGGCAGTCGAAGAAATACATGGTGTAATAAATTACGTCCCGAAATTCTTACCAAGAAATAAACCAAGATATTTAATGGGAATTGGCTCTTTAAGAGAAATTTCTTTAGCTGTTGCTAATGGATTCGATATCTTTGACTGTGTTTTGCCTACAAGACTAGGTAGACATGGGACTGCATTTTTTAATGATGAAAGACTTAATTTGCGAAATGCTCGATTTAAAAATGACTTTTCTCCGATTGACAAAACTTGTCAATGTGAAACCTGTAAGTCCTATTCTCGTGCGTATTTGCATCATCTAATTAGAAATGATGAAATATTAGGCCTGACCCTTATAAGTTTGCATAATATTGCTCATTTAATAAGATTTACTAATGCAATTTCTAATGCAATTAAAGATAATAGTTTTACAAATGATTTCGCTCCTTGGAAAACATCCTCTATTGCTCACCATACGTGGTAACGTCTTATCATAATTAATTAAATTATCAAAAAAGGTGCTCATTCTATTTAATACATTCGCTGAATTGCCTGAGGCTTATAAGGCCTTTGCTCCCACTGTTGATGTTCTTCCACTTATCCCTTTATTTTTCTTTTTGTTGGTATTTGTTTGGCAAGCTGCAGTTGGATTTAAATAAAATTCTTTAAGTTTAGGTTGTTGCATTAGAAAGGATTTTCAAGTAAAATCGCATCTCCAGAGTTTTCTACAGCACATTCTATAAAATCAGCAATTTTTAAAGCTCTTGAGGCTTGTTCACCATCTACCTCGGGACTCTCTTTGCCTTGAACACATTTAAGAAAATGCTCCAGTTCTGCATAAAGAGGTTCAATGGAGGTAGTGCTAACTTCCTCGACATATCCATCATTTCTATAAACTAATTCGCCATGCTCTGCTGTGTATGATTCATGAGACTTTCGATGGATTTGTAACGTATGATTTAAAAAATCAGTTTCTACTAGTCCATTTTGACAGTGAGCACTTAAATTTCGAATTTTTTTATGACTCATTTTGCTGGCAGTTAAGCTTGCAATAACATTATTTTTAAAAACTAAAGTAGCGTTAACATAATCAATTAATCCTTGGCTATTTCTGCCTCCTACAGCTGCTAATTTTTGTATTTTTGAGTTTACAAGCTCTAGAACAAGGTCAATGTCATGAATCATTAAATCCATTACTACAGATACATCATTAGCTCTGTCTGCATGAGGACTGTGCCTCCTTGCTTCTAAAACAACAATTTCTTCATTATGTACTATTTTACTTAATTCCCTAAAAGCAGGATTGAATCTCTCAATATGCCCAACTTGTAATAGACAGTTACTTGCATTAGCGGCTTCTATTAAAGATTTTGCTTCTAACTCGTTAGCTGCAATTGGTTTTTCGATGAGTACGTTGTTACCCCCATTGAGACAATCTAGTCCTACTTTTTGATGCAGTAGTGTCGGGACAGCGATACATATAGCATCAACTTTTGGAATTAAATCCTTATAGTCTTCGAACCACTCACATTGAAATTGCTCAACAGCTAATTTACCTCTCTCTTCATTTGGATCTGCGACTCCAATAAGATTTGCATCTTTGAGTAAACTTAGTACTCGAGCGTGATGCCAGCCCATATTCCCAATACCTATGACTCCAACCTTTACGGGCGATGAGGTTGGCTTCATAATTTCAAATCCATATATTAATTATCATTATCCTCTATTAAGAGCCACATTTAGCTATTGGGAAGAATTATTTTAACACGATCAATTTTTGGACCTGACATAGAAATAACTTCAAATTTTATGTTATTAAAATTTAAAACGTCACCAATTTTCGGGACCTTTTGAAATTTTTCTAGCAGAAATCCAGCAAGAGTATGGTAATCTGCGCCTTCTGGAATTGAACAACCTAACTTCTTTTTGATATCAATAATTTCTGATTTTCCAGCTATTGACCATTTTTTAGAGAAATTGTCTAACATTCTCATGTCTGAATTAATTCTATTATTGAGCATTTCCTCTCCAACTATTTCGCCATTTAGATCTGCTGCAGTTATCAGCCCCTCTGTTCCACCGTGTTCATCAACAACTAGTAAGAATGGATTATAGTCTCTTACTATTGGAAATATTTCTGCTAATGAACATGTTTCTATTATTTTTGTAACTGGTAAAAGGAAAGGCTCCAATAACGTATCGGCTTCCATTTCACCTTTTGAGATTGGCTTAGCTAGATAACGCAAATCTAGTACACCTAATACATCATCTAAAGACTCGCCAATCACAAAGAAACGAGCATGACGAGTTTTATCTACTTGTTTCATAAGCTCTGAAAAAGTTATATTTTTTGGCAAAGTTACCATTTCAGATCTTGGAATCATTACTTCTTTAACCTGTGTATCTTTTAGGGCAAAAACTCCTTCGAGAATATTCTTCTCATCAGGTTTTAAACCTGTTACATTGTCTGTTTCTATAAGAGTTTCTAATTCTCCAGCAGATAAACCCGAGTTTAAAGAATCCCATTTGTTATTTAAATTGAACAAGCCTAAACAGGCGCTAGCAAAGAATTCTATTGTTTTAACTATGGGATTCATAGCTTTTCTCACCGCATCGAATATTGTGGTTAACCTTAATGCAGCAGATTCTGGATTGTTTATTACTAAAGCTTTTGGAATTAGTCCAGAAACAAGAGTAACAACTAAAACAACAAATAAAAATAATAGAAGATCGTAAAACCTACTTGATAAAATATTTTTTTTCCAATAATCATTAGCCACATTATTGCTGAGCCATCCAATTGCAATTAATGAAATTGTTACTCCAAATTGAGAAGCAATTAGTGAAGATCTAAAGCGTTTTTGAATTTTTAAAATTGAAAATGCTCCTTTCTTTTTTTCTTCTATTAACCTCAAAACTTTACTTGGCCTTATTAATAAAAAAGAAAGTTCACTCGCTGCGAAAAAAGCTGGTAAAAATAAAAGAAATAAAAGTAGAGTTATTTTCATTCAATGACAAATAAATAATGGGGGTGGCGAGGATCGAACTCGCCTTAGCCAAATTATGAGTTTGGTGCATTCACCAGATTGCTACACCCCCTTAGGAAATTTATGTAATTTTAATTACATTGAATTTCAATATACAATATAAAAATAATATTTCAAAAACCACCTCTTTTGGAAGTTTTTGTGAGATTTCTTTTTTTTCTCCTAGTCTTTGAATATAAATTTAACTTTTACTAATGGGCAAATTTTCGGATAAGTATGATTTAAAAAAAGCAAAATTGTTAAAACAGTTAATTGAAAAATCTTACAAGAAAGGAAACTTTACTTTATCTTCAGGGAAAAAAAGCAGTCATTACTTAAACTGTAAACCGGTGTCATTAAATGGCGAAGGCTTAAATTTAATAAGTGATTTATTTTTAGAATTAAAGGACTCAAGGTCAAGAGCTGTAGCAGGATTGACATTAGGTGCAGATCCTATAGTAAGTGGATTAATTGTCAAAGCAGCTTTGAATGGTATAGACCTTGATGGTTTAATAATTCGCAAAGAAATCAAAAAATACGGTACCAAAGCTGGAATAGAGGGTCCCTCATTAGAAGCAGGAACTTTGGTAACTGTTTTAGAGGATGTTGTCACAACTGCTGGTTCAGTGATAAAAGCTATAAAAAAGTTGCGCGAAAATAATTATGTTGTTGAGGAAGTTTTGTCTATAGTTGATAGGCAAGAAGGGGGATTAAAAGCCCTTGAAGATGAAAATGTTAAATTAAAGAGTCTTTTTACAATAAAAGACTTTTCATAATTGATTCAAAATGCAAGATATAAAAAAAAAGTTTTGGCTTGAAAAATTTGATTGTTTTTCTATTACTGGAAAAGATGCGAGAAAATTTTTGAATGGAATAACAACTTGCAATATTCTTAATTCAGAAAATAAAGTTATCAAAACTTGTTGGTTAACTCCCAATGGAGTTCTAAGGTCATTAATTGAAATTATTTTTTTAGAAAGAAAGTTAGAAGTAATTATCTTGGCGGGTAATACTAATGAAATAATTGATTACTTTAATCAAATCATTTTTCCAGCGGACGATGTACTTCTAAGTGAACCTTTCTTGATAAATAGAATTCAGGAAATTGATGAATCTAGTTCATGGAGAACTGGCAAACCTATTTTCTTCAAAACAGAAGATAAAGAATTTGAAATATATAAAAAGAAACTAAATTTACTAAATCCTTATGATTTAAAACTTTGGAAGATTAATCAAGCAATACCCTCATTAGAAATGGAAATAAACGGAAAAAATAATCCTCTTGAGCTTGGATTACAAGATCTTGTAGATTTTAATAAAGGTTGTTATTTGGGACAAGAAACAATGTCAAAAATAAAAAATGTTGCGTCTTTAAAACAGGAAATAAGAATTTGGAAATCATTTGAATCTAATTTTAATTTAGACGTTCAAGATAAAAATTTATATAAAAATTCTGACAAGGATATTTCTGTAGGCAAAATTACTAGTTTTTTTAAATCAGATTCTCAAATAAAAGGTTTAGCAATGATAAAAAGAAAATATTTAGTAGAAGGAAGTTATCTTTTTTCAGAAATTTTTGGAAAAATCATTATTAATAAATCTGTAGGATCAATTTTTCTTTAATTGATTTTTGATTAAATATTTTGCAATTTGTAGAGTAGCCAAACAATCATCTTTGTTATATTGGATGATTTTTTTTAAAAATATTTCGTTTTCTGTTATTTGATATTGAATCCACCAATAAAGGGCTTTCGAGCCATTTACATTTTTCTGCATCCATTCAAATCCAAGCCAATTAGATACAGTTTTTAAGCCATAGTTTTTTAGTGGTAATATCCAAGACTTTCGTACTAACGTGTGTAAGTCTATAAATCTTGAGGCAATTGAATCAATTTCTTCAAAACTAAAATTTAGGTTTTTAGCAATATTAATTATTGCTATCTTTTCAGTCTCTCCGTAATGTAAAACTGGCCATTCCTTATGTGAAAAAAGTATTTCAATAATTTGCCTGTAAGATTCTTGTTTATTGTTTTTAAGATTATAGATTGGTTCATAAATAAGATCTTCTTTTTTTATAGACAAATTATTTATTTTTAAAAATCCATATAAAAAATCATGCTTTTCATCCGGATTTGACTCAATATCAAAAATATAAAATCCCGAACAAATTTTTTCTAATAGGTCTTCCGTATTATTTTTATTAGAAATGAAATATGGTTCTCCAGAGATATATGCTTGTGCTTGCTTTACAAATATGGATGCTTTTTTATACTTCTGATCTTTGAATTTAGATAATTTCTCTCCAAGTTGTTTTTCGCTACACGAGGCTAATGTTTGGGTATTAGTTATTCCGTTTTCTTTGAGTAATGAGGCCGTTTTGGAACCTATTCCATCTATATCTGTTAAATATCCATTTTCTTTTGCTTCTTTATCACAAAATTTTTGCCAGGAACAAATAGTACATTTTTTTCTATCTTGAGTTATTTCTGGTATAGATCCCTCTAAGCATTCATTCAAATTTAATAAAATATTTAAAACTTTTTTTCTTAATTTTTTATTTAAATAAATTGCTTCAACTTTAACTTTTTTATCAAAAGTTGAAAATACTAATCCTTTCTCAATTTTAGATTCTTGAAAAGATTCCAACACCATAGAACTAAAAGCTAGGTCGAATAAATGTTCTTTAGTTGTTTTGTGGCCTAACTTATAAACAGCAGGAATATATTTATATTGTCCCCATTTACTTTTACCTTTAGTCTTTACAAGTAATTGTGGAAGTATCTCTGTGTTTATATTTTGTAAATGATTCCCTTTGATTTTTAATCCAATTACTCCTTGATATCCATTTTCACAGGCTTTTAATCCTGTGTATATTTCCCCATTACAAAATTCAGAGAAAATTTGAAACTGATTAATTTTATCTATAGCTTTATGTGGAGACCAAACTTCATAAGATTTTTTACCCTTAAAATCGAGCCATGCTTTTCTTTTACATCTTGTAAAACTTTTTAAATGAAGAGAATTCAAATTATTTTTTAAGGGCGGTTTAAAATTTTACTCATATAAATTAGTATAGATTATTAAAAGAAATCAAGGGAATTTGACAGCTAACAAATTAGATAAGATAAAATTTGGAACTGATGGTTGGAGAGGAATTATTGGTTTTGACTTTAACCTGTCCAATCTTTCAAAAGTTGTTGTCGCTGCATGTCAGGAGTTGCATTATCAATACTATAAAGAAGTTAATTCAAAGAAAATTATTATTGGATATGATCGTAGATTTATGGCTTGTGAATTTGCCAAGCAAATAGTGCCTTTTGTAAGAGGATGTGGTTTTGAACCGATCTTATCTGATAGCTTTGTTACAACACCCTCTTGTAGTTTCTATGCCAAAGAAATGGGTTGTTTAGGAGCGTTAGTAATTACCGCTAGTCATAATCCATACAATTGGCTGGGCCTGAAAATAAAGAGCTTTAATGGATGTTCTGTTGATGAATCTTTTACAAGTGAAGTTGAAAAAAGATTAATTCTTGGAAATTCAATTGAAAAAATAGATGGTGTTAATAAATTGGTAGATATTAAGAAATTGCATTTAGATAGAATTAAATCCCTTTTTGATATTGACTATATTTCCAAGAGTTTAAAAAAAATGAAATTGAGAATTTTTGTAGATTCTATGCATGGTTCAGCTGCGAATTGTATGGCTGAGATTTTTGCTTCTAATGATTTAGAAGTTATTTCAGAAATCAGGAAAGGTGCTGATCCTTTTTTTGGAGGAAAACCTCCTGAACCACTTTTGAATTATGCAGATGATCTAAAACAAATACTAATGAAAAATTCCACAAATGAAGTGAAAACTTTAGGAATTATATTTGATGGTGATGGTGATAGAATTGCAGTAATTGATGAAAAAGGAAGATACTCTAGTACTCAAGATTTACTCCCATACTTTATTAGCTATTTGGGCGAAATTAAAAATAATTCTTATCCAGTTTTAAAGACTGTTAGTGGTTCAGATATTATTAAAAATATATCAGAGAGTCAAAATAGAGATGTTTTTGAACTTCCAGTTGGCTTTAAATATATTGCTGAAAAAATGATTAAAGAAAAAATATTTATTGGAGGAGAGGAATCTGGGGGAGTTGGTTTTGGTGACTTTATGCCTGAAAGAGATGCTCTATATGCAGCAATGGTTTTATTAAATGGAATTGCTGAAAAATGTCAATATTTATATGAAACCTTAGATGAAATTAAAGAAGATTTTGGGCCAAGTTTTTATAAAAGAATTGATATTAAATTTCCAAATCAGTCAGAAAAAAATAACGTAAAAGAATTTATCATAGATAATATTCCTGAGAATATTAATAATCACAAGTTAAAAAGTATCTCAAATATCGATGGAATAAAGTTGAGAATTGATAAAAATTTTTGGCTTCTTTTTAGGTTTTCAGGAACCGAACCTCTTTTAAGGTTATATTGTGAAGCACCAAAAGAATCTTATGTAATTGAGGTATTAGAGTGGGGTCAAGAATTTATAAATTTGGCAGGAAAATAAGGATGAAAAATTTATATTTAGCGAGTAAGAATAAAGGTAAAATTGAAGAATATAAGAAATTGCTTGCTGGAGTTAATTGTAAATTGTTACTCCAGCCAGAATCATTAGAAGTTGAAGAGGATGGACTGACATTTAGAGATAATGCAATTAAAAAAGCGAGTGAAGTTTCGAGAAAAACGAATAATTTTTCAATAGCAGATGATTCAGGAATTTGTATTGAAGCACTAGGTGGTAAGCCTGGCATTTACTCATCTAGATATGCAGAAAATGATAAGAAGAGAATTGAACGAGTTTTAAGAGAACTTGATGGAGTTCAAAATAGAAGTGCTTTCTTTGTTGCTAATATTTGTGTTTGTTCCCCAAATGGTGAATTGATTATTGAATCTGAGGCCAAATGTCATGGCAATATTATTTTAAACCCCAGAGGGAAAAGTGGTTTTGGGTATGACCCGATTTTTGAGGAGAGTTCTACTAGATTAACTTTCGCAGAAATGAATAATGATATTAAAGACTCTTGTAGTCATAGAGGCAAAGCATTAAAAAAAATTATTCCAGATTTAATTAAAATTTTTTCTTAAATTCAATCAACCCAAGATCCATGAAGGCCATGAGGAATCGAAATGGGTAATTCATAAACAGCTAATTCTTTTAAATCTTTTGCGTCTAATATCACTAAATCGCTTCCTCTTCTTTCTCCGTTCCATAAAATTATCAATAAAAATCCCTCATCTTCTTTAGAAGAGTTTTCTGATGGAACCATAATTGGTTCACTAACAAATCCACTTGGACCTGCTGACCAAGAAATCTCTTTTTTAGAAGTTAAATTTATTTTTTTTATTGCTTGAAGTGGAGCGTTCCCAACCTTTTGAGATGTGCTTGCCATCCAACTAAAAGTTGCTTTTAATCCTAAGTTTTTAGGATTAACAACAGCAAATTCGCAACATTGTTCACTTAAAGTTTCAAGTTCGCAAGTTTTTTTCTTTAGATCGATAATTGATCTTTTCAATTTTCCTTCTGGATATTTATCAAAGTCAATATCTCTAAAATTTTCGTCTGGACCAACTGATGGGAAATCATCATAAAAAATACTATCTAGTACTATTTTGGAATCTTTTTCAAATGCATTTACATGATGAAAAACGAATCCTTCTGGAGCATCTATTGTTAAAGGAGGCTGACCTCTAAATAAACCACTTTCTCTGGGGATGATAAAAAACTTTGCTTTTTTATTTGGGTTTGACTTTAGACATTGTGCTGCTCCTCTTTGACCCATCACAAATGGAAGAGGATTAAAATCAATAGCATTCTGCAAAAATATTGCCCAATTAGTTGTAATCGCGAAATCATGAAGGAACGCAAAGCCATTAAAAGTATCTTTTCTGTCAAAAATGAGCTCTCCCGAATTTGTACCAGCATTATCAAATTCCATTAATCTAATGGTACTTTTTGGACCGGTTTGTACTCCAAAAGTGACTAAAAGTTCTGAAGATGAATTTGAGTTTAGGTCTGTTTTTGGATGAGCACTGAATGCTTCGTTAGGTTTGAGTACCCCTTTTAATGTTGTTAAACCAATAGTGTCAAGACTATCAGGATCCATTGCATGTGGACCTGCTGCTTCCCATAATGCGAGAATTTCATCTCCTAATTTAATGACATGAGTATTAGCGATATTCTTGAATTTTAGATCTAATGCATTATTTAAAATTCCTCCATTTTTTTGTGTTCCAAAAACACCTCTATAAATAAATTTATTAATTTTTTCTTCTTCCAAATAGCCTTTAGTTTTAACAAATCTATTTGTTAAAAATGGATGACCATTTTCGAATTTTATGGATGTTATCATTCCATCACCATCAAATGGATGATGAACCCATTGTCCACCTCTCTCTAATATTCCTGGTCCATTTCTTAATAATGTTCCATTTAAATTTTTAATATTATTGCCTTTGCTAATTGTTAAAGGCTCTTTAGTTAGCTCCTTTTCTACATTTTGATAAGCACTTGACCAATCTTCTTTATTAAAAATTTTAAATTTATCAATTTTTTTATCTTGTAAGTTAGTCACAACAAAATAATTAATTCTTTTTATTTTCGCCAAAAATCAACAGAATTGTGGCTGATTCGAAAAAATTCCTGTTTTATTGTTTTTCTAACATTCCTTTACTGCTTGGAATAGAATCTGATCTTCTTGGATCTATTTCGGTAGCCATCCTCATTGCTCTTGAAAAAGCTTTAAAGCACGCCTCAACTATGTGATGTGAATTACTGCCTCGTATTTGATTAATATGCAGAGTAATACCACTGTTATTTACAAAGGCAATAAAAAATTCTCTTACTAGTTCAGTATCATAATTTCCTATTCTAGGGGCTTTTAATTGAAGATCATAAGATAGATGCGGTCTACCAGAGCAGTCTAAAGTGACTTGAACTAATGCTTCATCCAATGGGGCAAAGAAATGTCCAAATCTGCTTATTCCTTTTCTTTCTCCCAAAGCTTTTGAAAATGCTTTGCCTAATGCAATTCCTACATCTTCATTTGTATGATGATCATCAATATGGGTATCTCCAACCGCTTTTATTTTTAAATCGAACAAACCGTGACTGGATATTTGATGAAGCATATGATCTAAGAATGGAATCCCGGTATCAATCTCAGAAATTCCATTTCCATCTAAGTTTATAAATACAGAAATATCTGTTTCATTCGTTTTTCTTTTTATTTCA
>QCEQ01000024.1 GCA_003278525.1 Prochlorococcus sp. AG-355-P16
GGCTATTAAAGATCATAAAAGTTTGCAAGACTCAAAAATTCTTCTTGTAGAGGATGATAAGAGTATTAGGCTTACAGTCAGTGAAACCTTGAGCAGCGAAGGTTTTAGAGTATTAAGTTTCAAAGACGGTTTAAGTGCCTTAGATTTTATTAATAATGATATTAAAAAAGATGTTGACCTAATAATTCTAGATTTAATGTTGCCAGGACTAAATGGATTAGAGTTATGCAGAAAAATAAGAAATGACGAAGACTATACACCCATATTAATTTTGAGTGCTAAAGATAATGAATCAGACAGGGTTCTTGGATTAGAGGTTGGTGCAGATGATTATTTAACAAAACCTTTTGGTTTAAATGAATTAATTGCTAGATCAAGAGCCTTAATAAGAAGATCTAAACGTAATAAAAAATATATAGAAAAATCAAAAACTGTTCTCGAGTTTAATCATATAAAAATGTTTTTGGAAGAATGCAGGGTAACTTCTTTTGATAAAGAAATAACATTATCTCCCAAAGAATTTAAATTATTAGAGTTATTTATGAAAAATCCAAAAAGAGTTTGGTCAAGGGATTTAATACTTGAAAAAATATGGGAAATTGACTTTATTGGTGATACTAAAACCGTAGATGTTCATGTTAGGTGGTTAAGAGAGAAATTAGAAGAAGATCCCTCTGCTCCAAAGTTTCTTAAAACTGTTAGAGGTTTTGGCTATAAGTTTGGATGAAAATGAAAACACTACAAGAAGTATTATTTTTTTTACATCAGAAGTGGAAAATAAAAGTCAAGCATTTTTCTCAATCAAAAGAAAAAAAATTTGAAGTTGATAAAAATAAGTATAAAAAAACTATTGATTTCCCATTTGATAAAATTAGACCTCAAGAAGTGTTGTCTTGGCTAGATTATTCATCGCAAGGGTGGATAATCTTATCATCTGATCTAACAATAAAATTTATCAATCAGAAAGCTTTATCTCTTATTAGGGTTATCAAGTATAAAGATGTTATTGGAAAAGCAATTAATGATATTAATGAGCTTGAAGTACTTAGTAATAAAATTCTATATTTAAGAAAAAAAGATTTCCCATTCAACCTTGATTTCAAAATTGCGGGAGTACCCATTTCGGCAAATATTGTTAGAGGAAGAAAAAAGAATTATTTAATATTATTGGAAAGTAAATTATCAATTGAATCGATAAAAAAACGACAAAATCAATTAATTAATGATGTGTCTCATGAACTGAAAACCCCTCTTACATCACTTATCTTAATTGGGGAAAGACTTGAATCAGTAGTATCAAAAAAGGATAGGTATCTTGTTAAAAGACTTAAGAAAGAGTCAAAAAGATTAAGAAAAATGGCCGAAGAGACTTTAGAGCTTTCTAAGCTAGAAAGTAGCGAAGATTTTAATAAAAACAAAAAAATATCTATTTCAGATTTGATTATGGAATCTTGGCAAACACTAAAACCGCTTGCAGAAAAAAAGGATATAAAAATAAATTTATTTTCTCCAACAAAATATTATATATCTGGGGATATTGAAAATTTAAAAAGAGCATTTATAAATATTTTAGATAACGCTATTCGTTATTCCCCAACAAAAGAGGGCATACAAATTGAAATTTTTAAGAGAGATAGCTCTGTTGTTATAAGAGTTAGAGATAAAGGTATTGGATTAGAAGAAAATGAATCAAATGACATTTTTTCTCGTTTTTATCGTGGGGATCCATCAAGGACTAAATTTAAGAAAAGTGGAAGTGGTTTAGGTCTTTCAATTACAAAAAAAATAATTAATAACAATAAAGGTTTTATAAAGGCATTTAATCATAAAGATGGTGGAGCGATTATTGAAACTATCTTTCCGTGTCTTAATACAGATTAATAGGGAAAATTTAAAAAATATTAGGACATGATTTTTCTGCAATAAATTTTTTTAAATTCAAAACCCCTTCTCTTGTAAAAAGAATGCTTCCTTCTTTGGAGTCATCTGCCCAATAAGAATCTCTTTTGCCAATAGCTAACCAAAGCCTATCAGGTAATGTTGGCATGTACATACTCTCGAAAGCAGATGTTCCAATGTCATTTTCTTCTTTCATATCTTTGCATGCTTCTATCATTAGTTTGGGTCGATTTAAATAATGCCTGACACCCTGCCAATAATATTTTGTTTCAGCTTTAACTGGGGCGATGAATAAAATAATAAATATTAGGTATTTCATGATTTAACTTTTTTTAATTATAAGAATTGCAAAAAAAAAACCACCATTTATATATGGTGGCTTTTTTTAGAAGTTTTAACTAGATTTTTCCAATATTTAGGAAAAGAGTTTCACCAGTTGATTTCTTTCCAGTCCCATCGTTGTCGGTTGAAATCCATGCTTGCCCTTCGCTTGTTATTGCTAAACCTTCAACCTTTTCAAGGATAAAACCACCCGTAGATTGCATTACTGGTTTTAGATCAGTAACAAACTCTTTTTCAACTAAAGGATAAAGTCTGGGAGGAATATTAGTCTGAAGACCTTCGAAAATAACATCATCTAAATCTACTTTATATATAGCTTTCAATTTTGCTTTCTTTCCATAGAAACTATCTCTTTCGATTACATAAAGTGCCCCGTCATGGTAAGTCAATTCTGAAATGCCAACGCCACCTTTTTTGATCCTATCTAATTGATAATTTACGGCCCCCCACTGTTTGGTTTTTAAATTATAGGAAAGGATCTTAGTAGTATTGAATGTATCATCACCCCAAGGCTTCTGTTGAGCAATATAAAGAATATCCCCATTCCTTGTTATGCCTTCAAAACCAGGATTTTTAGCATAATTAAGATATGAAGGTGGTGGAGTTATCTTCTCTAAAATTTCACCATCTGAGCTTACATGGTAGATTGCAGGAGGATGTTCATCTAGCTTTTTCTTGATTCCTTCAGTAGAAATGTAGAATCCACCATTACCATCAGTAGTAATACCCTCTTGATCCATAAATAATGCAGTCTTACCATCTAGCTTTATATCTATAGCTCTTTCTAATAGTGCTGGGGAAGATGAAGGATCAATAACGTAAATTCTTGGCTGAGTTTTAAAAGTCCCATCATTTACAGCATAAATTTTACCGTCATCACCAGCCACCATTCCACTTATCGCACCCCAAGATACAAATTCAAGGCCATTTTCATTTGTTAAATGTGGGTATGAAGCAGGAGCATCTTGTAGTTGATAAATAGTCACATGAGAAGATAAACCAGGTTCTTTTTTGTTGTAGTCTTTTTCATTTGCTGAGGCAATTAATCCCCTCTCTGGAATTGCGACAAATCCCTCTGGTCCAATGCCTGATGGAAGTAATTGAGTAAGCAAAGGTTGATTTAGTTCTGTGATATCGTAAACAGCTACTATCCCAGCTCGTTCAGCACCAACAAATAAATAGGGCGTCCCATTAATTTTTGAATATGTAACTGACTCAGGTTCTACTCCCTTTTTACCTGCTCTCCCATCTTGGAAATGACCTATTTGTGCAATTGCTCTTTCTAGTCTATTTGCATCTTCATAAACTACTGTTCCATCTTTTTTAAAAATAGTCCAGGATCTTGAACCACCTCTTTTTGCCTGTTTTGGATCAATATGCTTGTAATCGCCTTCATTTGCTGTTGCAAAATGATCATTATCAATCCAAGTAAGGCCATCGGGTTCTCTTCTTACATTCTTTAGTTTGCTTTTAAATTTATGTGCTCCATCTTTCTTTGTATCCATTCCTGCCATTTGTTTTACAACTCCTGCAGAGAAATGTGATATTACATTTCCATCTTTATCAATTACTGCAAGATGGTTGTTTTCTTGAAGAGAGACAACTGTTTCACCAAGATCATTAATAGCAACGAATTCTGGTTCGGGATCAAAAGGAGCTATTTCGGATAAGCCTGTTAAATCTACTTTTTTAATTGAGTTACATTGTATTTTTCCTCTTTTGTTTAACTTCACAAGAGAAACATAACCTGCAGGATTAATTTGAATGCCATTGTCATCAATTTGAGGGATAAATCCATTTTTATATTCTTCATCCCTCTCATTTTCTATAGCGACAGCTAGAAATGTCCCGTCTGGTGAAACAAAAACGCTATCAGGCTGCCCACCTAAATCACATTCTTTTACTGCTTTTCTTGTTTCTAAATTGTATTGAACTAATGCTCCTGAAGGATTTGTATAACTTTCAGATGTATTTGAACCTATATAAGCATTGTTTCCAAGTGCTGCAATTCCAGTTGGTTCTGCTTCCAGTTCAACAACTCCCAATGCTTTAGGTTTTGCAGGGTCTGAGATATCAACTAAACCTACCACTCCTAGATCGCTATCTGTATAAATCAAAGTCTTACCATCTTCTGATGCTGTAACAACTTCTGAAGAAGTTTTGGTGGTAGATTTTGATCCTTTTGGTAAATTATCACTTACATTAAAAGAAGAAATTCTGTTAAAGTTTTTTTCATTTGCCCAATATTTTGTATTCCAATTTGCAAATCCGCTACTTGTAGAGGAGGCGAAGATTGCAAGTAATGCTGAAAAACTTGCAGCAGCTAGGGTTTTTTTCATTTAGTGCATAAGAAAACACCTTCTTATAGTCCCTTTAAAAAGTTAAGAAAAAAAAATAGATTTATTAAGAACAATTTAAGCTTTTAAAGATATAAAAATAAAAAAGACCTACCAAAGGCAGGTCTTTATGTGTGTGTAAGATTTTCTAATTTATTTAATTAGAAAGAGAATGATACGAATGCACCAGCTCCAGTAGTGTCAGTACCTGTTGTTTCAGAAATGTAAACAAAAGGTGTAATACTCATACTGTCGTTAATTGGATATTCGTAAGAAAGATCATATGCATAAATTTCTTCTGCATTGTCTGCTATTTTACCATTAGTTCCAATGTTTGCACTTAATGTACCTTCGCCTACATCAGTACTAAGACCGAAAGCCCACTGAGTTGTGTCTTCCCCTGAATCTGGATTCCCTACTTCAACACCACCGCTAAAGGTAGTTGGTATTTCTTCAGGGCTGTAATATGCAACTAAACCGTAGTAGTTGGCAGTGTCTTTATCAGAATAAGCTACTGTGAAACCGAATGTATCTGCTTCATAACCAAGAGCTATACCATAAAGGTCAGTACCTTCTTTAGTGAACAAACCATCAGTTCCAGGTTCATCTTTGCCTGCAATTCCAGATAAACCTAGTCCAAATTCCCAACCATCTCCAAATCCAGTTGCAGCACTAAGTGAAACATTACCACTTAAGTCAACAGAGTTTGCGGCACCACAATCTCCTAAGTTATCAACCATGTTATTCATGGAACATGCATTAGGCCAAGTCTTGGATGCATCCATAGAATCACCAACTGCAACCGTCCATGCGCCTACTGGGAATGTGTAGTTAATATCGTCAACCTGTAATACGTCACCATTAGATGAACCCCAGTCTAAACCAGTCTTATCAGCACCAACATTTGTTAAACCATTTCCAGTTTCAATCTCAATGTTTAATTTATCTTCACCTGTGAAACTTGTATTTAAGTCAACTTCAACGATGTATTCAAACTGAACTGCATCATTGGTTTTAGTCGCTGAATCAGTTGCGCCTATAAGGAACCCTGCAGAACCACTCATAGTAGTAGTTTCTGAGAAACTGCCAGCTTCAATTCCATTAACACGAGCTTCAAGACCATCAACTCTTCCTTTCATAATTGCCAATTCAGAACCAAGCTCATCACTTAGTCTACTGATTGCAGCTCCGTTCATTAAGCCTTCACCACCTGCAATTAAGTTGTTTAATTCAGCAGCAGCTTCTAAACGAGTAATTGAGTTACCATTGAATCTTGGGCTATTTGTTAGATCCTTTAGTGAATCGTAAGCCCAATCTCCTGGGAATAAAGTATCTGATTTAAAATCACCTAAAGATACTAGATTGTTAGAGTTTGAATAATCACTAAGATCTGTTGAATTGATCTCAGCTGCGTTTACTGCAAAACCTGATGCCAAAGAAATGATGGCAGGAGCAGCAATTAATTTTTGAAAAAGTTTCATAAACCTCAACACGTAAAAATGGAAATTAATCCAATTGCATGTGAACGTATCAAAGTTAAGAAAAGAGTAAGAAATAAAGTTCAAAAACAAAATTTAAAGTGAACTTTAACTTCTCTTAAATTTAATAAAAAAAATTGTCTATTTATTACGAGTTTTTTTTTTAAAAGTTAAAATCAAAACTAAATTTATTATAAATTATTTTTAAAACCAAACGAAAAAAACGTCTAATTGATATTTAGTTTAAGGTTGGGTTAAGAACTAATTAACCACAGGATAAAATTTTAAATAATGAGTATTTGTGTATAAATTCGGTGCTATATATATGTAGTCTTTAATTTAATCATGACACCCATGAACATAGCTAAGAAAGCTTTGGTTTTCACTTCTGCAGTAGCCATTGCTGCTGGTACAAGTGTTCCTGGCACAAGTGTTTCTGCTAGAACAAGATTAAGTGGTGCTGGGGCATCATTTCCTGCCAAAATCTATACTCGTTGGTTCAAAGATTTAGCCTCTTCTGGTGGGCCAAGAGTAAATTACCAAGCTGTTGGTTCAGGTTCTGGAAGAAAAGCATTTATTGATCAAACTGTTAACTTCGGTGCATCAGATGATCCAATGAAAGATGCAGATATAGCAAAGGTTACCAGAGGTTTAGTTCAAATCCCAATGGTTGGTGGAACTATTGCTTTCGGTTATAACTATGATTGTGATTTGAAACTTACTCAAGAGCAAGCAGTAAGGGTTGCTATGGGTATGGTTAAAAATTGGAAAGAATTAGGCTGTAAATCAGGTAAGTTAACTTGGGCACATCGTTCTGATGGATCAGGTACAACTAAAGCCTTTACAAACTCTATGGAAGCATTTTCACCAACATGGACTTTAGGAACTGGTAAATCAGTTAAGTGGCCAGCAGGTGTTGGAGCAAAAGGTAATTCTGGTGTTGCGGGTGTTATTCAAAACACTCCAGGCGCAATTGGTTATGTTAACCAGTCTTACATAAAAGGTAATGTCAAAGCTGCTGCACTTCAGAATCTTTCAGGTGAGTTTCTAAAACCATCTGTAGAAGCAGGAGCTAAGGCTCTTAATGGTATTACTCTAGATGAAAATCTTGCTGGTAAAAATCCTAATCCAACTGCAAAAGGAGCATACCCTATAGCTTCATTAACATGGATACTTGCTTATGAAGAGGGTAATGGTAGAAACACTAAAGCTATCAAACAAGCCTTTAATACATTGTTAAGTGATGAGTATCAAGATAAAGCTCCATCACTTGGATTTGTCCCCTTAAAAGGAGATATTCTTGAGAAGTCAAGAGCTGCTGTAAAAAGAATCGGTAAATAAACCGTAAGACAATATTTAAAAGGAGGAAATAAATTCCTCCTTTTTTTTATGCAAACAAATATTTTGACAAGCCTAATATTAAAGAAAAAAGAATGAGTATGTATGTTGGAACTATTTTTAAAAAAGATAATAGTGTGGAGATTAAAACTATAAAAATAGAGCTAATAAAAAGGAATTTTGATGAAAAACTATCTTCAATTAAATTAAATCCAGAGAAAATAACTGCTCCAGGAATTGTATTGATCACTCCTTCGATAAAGTAATTAATTGATTTAATTCTGTTTTTTATAAAGCCTTTTCCAAAAACAAAAATCAATATAAAACTTGGTAAAAAAATTGCAAAAGTTGATATAAATGAATACTTTAAAGCTTCATTTATTCCTCCGATTGAAAACCCTGCTTTATATCCAATAAAACTTGTAATTAATAAGACAGGCCCAGGTGTTATTTGGCTAATCATTATTCCATCTATAAATTCATTATTTGTTAACCATCCTTGCGAGATAACATAATCACTCATAAGAGGAATGATTACTAATCCACCTCCAAAAATAAAAAGTCCCGATTTAAAGAAGAAAAAAAATAGATTAAGGTAATCTACTAAAAACTTTGAGGTTATAGACTCTCTTAAAAAATTATAAAACTTTGATATATCTAAAAAGACCGAGCTAATCAAAAATGAGGTTGTTGAAAATATAGATAAAGGGACCAAGCTATAAAAAATATTTTTGAATTTCTTTAAAAATATATTTATCAATCCTGCAATACTAAGAATTGTTATGAGTGGAAATTGAATACTATTATATTTAGCAAATATAAGTAGAAATAATATTGAACTGGAGAATAATATTCGATCAAACTTTAATCTTTTTTTTAATAGAACTAATGAGAATGAAAAAATTATCCCTGCAATAATAGGCGGATTAAAATAAATTAAATCTGTTAAGAATTTTGATCCAGAACCAATTTGCCAAAAAAAACTAAGAGCTAATACTGAAATGAATCCTGGGATAATGAAACTTATACCTGATATCAATCCACCAAGATAACCATTGATTTTAAAACCTATATATATTGCCAATTGAGTAGATATTGGTCCTGGAAGTATTTGACATAATCCAATACCTTTTTCAAAAGATTGATTTGATATCAATTTTTTATTATTTATAAGTTCATCTTCGAATAAGGAAATATGAGCATAGGGTCCTCCAAAACTTAAAATACCAATTTTTAGGAAAGTTTTTGCAAGTTCAATTAAGGATATTTTTGCCATTAAAATATTCTAATTCCTAAAAATTAATCTTTATGGAGCTGATAATCTTTGTTTGATTGTTGGTAATTTAAGACTCGAAATCCAAGATAAGAATATTAGAAGTGATGAAAAATAAAGACAATATTGAAGACCAATACTCGGATTTCTCCCAATCATAAATAGTAAGCCAGATAGTAATGTTCCAACTAGTCTTCCAGCAGCATTTGCCATGTAATAGAAGCCAACATTTAAACTGACTTTTTCATTATCAGAGTAGGCCAAAATCATATAAGAATGTGTAGAGGAATTCATTGCAAAAACAAATCCAAAAATAGTAAGGCCTAAAATTATTGCTATTGATGGGGAACTTTCTCTCCATAATGCGACTCCTATCAAAGATGGTATGACCATTAATACGGCACTCCAAAATTGGATAGCTTTACGATCTGGACTTTCTTTCTGGCCCCATATCTTTCTAATTGCTGGAGCAGAAGCCTGAACAATTCCATAACCTATTACCCAGGCCCCAAGAAATAAGCCTATTTCCATGTAGTCCCAACCAAATGCCATATCTAGGAATACTGGAAGAGCTACAACAAACCAAACATCTCTTGCTCCAAAAAGAAAGAATCTTGCTGCAGAAAGAATATTTATTGCATTTGATTTTGAAAAAAGATCATTAAAAGCTGGTTTGGTTTTCATCTTGCCAATTTCTCCAGGTAAAATTAATGTCAATAAAAAGGCTAAGCAGAGTCCAAAACCCATAATTCCTACAGCATTATTGAATCCAAATAACTTATATAAAAGTCCACCTAAGAAAAAACCAACTCCCTTAAGAGCATTTTTAGATCCAGTTAAAATAGCAACCCATTTAAAAAGTTGTTTTTGGCCAGTATCATTGCCATTATTTGTCTCTGGAACAACTGTCTTAACAGCGCTTTTAGCACTCATTTTGTTTAAATCTTTTGCTATCCCACTGACTGCTTGAGCAACCATAACGTATACGACACTAAATATCACTGGCCAATCCTCCTTAACTGGAATAAGCATGAAAAGAGCAATGATTTGCAGGATCGTCCCAATCCATAAAGTAAGCCTTAAACCATATCTTGCTCCTATCCAACCACCATATAAATTAGTAATTATTCCAAAAAACTCATAAAAAAGGAAAAGTAAAGCAATTTGTAGAGTTGTGTAACCTAGCTCATGAAAGTGACCAACAACTAATAATCTTAATGCGCCGTCAGTAAGCGTGAATGCCCAATAGTTTGCTGTTACAACACTATATTGTTGAATATTAGATAACTTCATAAAGACATAAATTAAATCTCTTTTTTGATTACATATTCAGTAAGATCTGCAAGTCTGCAGCTGTAACCCCACTCGTTGTCATACCAAGCGTATATCTTTAATAAATTTGAATTAACAACCATAGTTGATAAACTATCAACTATTGAACTTCTAGAGTCATTTACATAATCTGCAGAAACTAAAGGTCTTTCTTCATAGCCAAGAATTCCTTTTAAATAAGTTTCTGAAGCTAACTTAAGTGCCAAATTTACTTGTTCAATTGACACTTCATTATTTAATTCAAAAACTGCATCAGTTAAAGAACCATTAAGTAGAGGAACTCTTACTGCATGCCCATTTAATTTTCCTTTTAATTCTGGGAAGATCTCAGCGATAGCTTTAGCAGATCCAGTAGTAGTAGGTATTAAACTTTGCATACATCCTCTTGCTCTCCTCAAATCACTTTTATAAAAATCTACAGGAACTTGAGTGTTGGTAACATCGTGAATAGTTGTAATAGCTCCGTGCTTAATTGAAAAATTTTCATTGATTACCTTTACTATCGGAGCTAAACAATTTGTAGTGCAAGATGCTGCAGTTACTAATTTATGTTTAGAAGGGTCATAAAGACTTTGATTTATACCGTAAACAATATTAAGTGATTCCTCTCCAGCTACAATACCCTTTACTGGACAAGCTACTATTACTCTTTTCATCCCAAGAGAATCAAAATATGGATTAAGTTTGTCTGGCTTTTTATTCTTTCCTGTACATTCCAAAATAATATCTACAGAAGATTTTTCCCAAGGAACATCAAGATAATTTTTAAAAGATGTGTAGGCTAATTTCTTTTCCCCAATTATTATTTCTTCTTCTTTGACCTCTATATTTTTCCCCCATCTACCATGGACCGAATCGAATTCGAGTAAATGCGCAGCGGCATTCGAATCTCCTGCTATCTCATTAATGTGAGTTATTTCTATATCAGCTCTATCCCATAATGCTCTGAAAACTAATCTGCCAATTCTTCCAAAACCATTAATTCCAATTTTCATAATTTTGAAATTTTCTATATTAATTATACATCAAAATATTTTGATGTATCAAGTTGTTTTGATTAATGAAATCTTTTTTATTTAAGCTATATTAAAGAAAATTTTATTTCCTCATAAGTGTTAAAAGAGATTAGCAAAGTAAAAAAAGAAAATATATCTAAGTTGATGGTTTCATTTTCTGATCCTTTTAGGCTAGAAATAATTGACCTAATGATGGATGGAGAAGTTTGTGTATGCGATATTATGAAATTAACTAAGTTATCTCAATCAAGAATTTCATACCACATAAAAATTTTAAAGGAAGCTGGTCTTATCTCAGACAGACAAGAAGGTAGATGGGTCTACTACAGCCTAAATAAAGAATCTCTCTTTTTGATCAAGGAATGGATAACTTCTTTGACAGATTATTCTTCAAATAGAAAACGTTGCTGCGAATAAATTATATTTTAGATTTTATTAATTAACTTCTGATTCCCTGTCATAAGTCATTCCTGATTGTTCCATCCACTCAGCTTTAGTTTTGCAATTTTGTTTGTGATTAAAGATGTGAAAACCTTCAATAATAATCATTATGGATAGAAGCAAAACAGGAATAAAATATACAGGTGAAGATATTACTTCTTTATATTTGATTTGAGCTATGAATTCCCTGTATTTAAACATCTCCTTAGTTTTTATTTAATAAATAATATTCACCTATGGTTAAGTAAAGTTAAAGAAAAAATCTTTTTAAAAAATTTAGTTTAAGGATGTTTACTTAAAAAAATAAAACCTTTCTAAATGAACCTTTTGATAATATTATTTTTTCTATATTGAATATTTGCTCTAATTTTTTCCGCTAAAGTTGGAAAATTTGGTGGCTCCAGCATTAGATAAACTCTTCCTGATTGTTCTAAATAAATATAATCCTCTAAGACATCTCTATTAAGCAATCTGTAGAGTGTTTTGGTGCTTTTATAACCTAGTATTCTTGAAGTTTCTGAGATAGTGTAAGCTTCGATCTGAAATGATTTTGGTTTCATCTTACAAAATTTACATTTGGTGAGATTCACTGCTATGCAATTATTCTAGTCCATTTACCTGATCAAGTATTTGTAATTAATATTTTTATTTAAAGGGCACAAGTATGTACAAAGTACATAACCCTAGCGCTCCTTTTAGCGCTCCTTTCTCAAGTTAAGACTAACTCAAATATTTATAATCTATTGCTATGACTGATCGGGGCGACAGGATTCGAACCTGCGACCTAGTGCTCCCAAAGCACCCGCGCTACCAAGCTGCGCCACGCCCCGCTCATAAGATTTTAGTTCATAAAAGACATCTATAAAAGACCAAATCCCAAAATATTTTATAAAAAATCACTTTTTAGGCCAAAAAAAGAATTTAATTACTATTTTTCAGTAAAAATATAGTTTTATTAATCCTAAAAATTTGTTTATCCAAGTCAAGAAATTATCAATAAAATGGGTTTGAAATTTTAAAAATTACGTAACATTCAAAAAGGATTGAGTTACATTAAGAATATCTATCTGAAAGGTTTAAATAATTCCCACTGATCCTGCCGTGAATCCAACAGCAAGAAAAAAAACAAATTCAAGTAAATCTCTAGGCAAAGAATTTACAATCAAATTTAAATGAGTCATTTGACCTTGTGCTCCTCAGGTATAATTTTTAAAAAAAAATAACCAATTATTTTTTTTCTTGGGAGAAATAGAAAGCTTTTTTTCGTTTTTCTAAAGATTTCGGGAAATTAAACTTCAAAAGAAAATATCTTTATAAACGCAAATAAAAACTTTCAATCAAATCATTACTACTTCTCAAAATTTAATTTAATGCTATATTTTTTACAAATAAATCAAACTTTGAGAGTATATGGACTATAAAAAAAAATCTTTAAACAAATTAAACCAAAAAGAGAGCTACGAGGAAATTGACACTAGGTTGGCTTCTGGTTGGTACGTTGATGCAGTTGATAATAAAAAAAAGAAAAAATACAAAACGGAAAAAGTTTCGTTCAAAATTTCAAAAAAAATATAGTTTTCAAATTTCTTATATTTCATCGAAGATTTAACTTGGAATAAAATTTCTAAGAAATTTGATTGTATAGCTTTAAAAAGTGGCACAAATCTTTCAGTATTGTAGTCGTTGATACTTGATTTTGTATGCCTAAATACACTATCTTAAGGTGTACTTTAAATTTCGTGTGAGGAAATTTATGAAGCTTTTCAAAAGCTTGTTAGTAGCACCAGCGACTTTAGGCTTACTTGCGCCTATGTCCGCTACTGCAAACGAAGTCACTATTAATGACTTCAACGCTGCAGAAGAAATTGCAGTTACAAACAGCC
>QCEQ01000025.1 GCA_003278525.1 Prochlorococcus sp. AG-355-P16
GAATGGACTTAAACAATCAAAACTAAACTATAGTATATTAACCTCAAGAATTAATGAAAATATTAGTCCCGAATTCAAATTTAAGGATGTATTTGAAATTGTAGAATTTTCAAAAAAAGATACTGATATAGAGGATCTTGTAACTCATTACATAGTTAACTTTATTTTAAATAATAAAGAAATTGATATTAATAAAATTGCGATTCTTACATTAAATAATTCGCAATGCTTAAATTTTAAAAAAAAATTAAATCATTTTAACCTCCCATGCAAGTTTCAAAATAAACAAAATATTTTTGATACAGAAGCAAGTTCTCTACTTTTTTTGTACATTGAATGTTTATTAAATCCCAGGTCTTTAAAAAATATAACTTTGCTTGCTACTTCAAAGTTTATAGAAATAAAAGTGGAAGATTTACTTGATCATGGAATTAGTAATAATTTAGAAATTTTAATTAATAAATGCATTACTTGGTCCGAAGAACTAAGAGAAAAAGGTTTTTTAAACATTGTTAATGAACTACTTGAAAATTACAAGTCAGCCTCGATTATTCAAGATTCAGATTTAAATTTAAATTTATTTCAACTTTCAGAAATTGTTGAAAATGAATTAATAAACAATGATTTTGATCTAAATATAGTCTTCAACTGGTATAAAAATCAGTTAGATCATATTTTAAGAATTTCTACTGGAGAAGATTTTTTGACGAAAGATTATAATCTTCAAAATGGAATAAATCTTTCTACAATACATAGTAGTAAGGGCCTCGAATTTGAAATAGTCATATGTCCATATCTCTCTATTATTTCAAATAAATCAAATAAAATTAAAGGACCTCTTTGGAAATCAAATATTGATAGAAATATATACCTTAATATTTCTAATAATTACGCGGAGGTTGAAAAATTTAAATTAATAGAAGAAGAAGATTTATTTAAAGAGAGTGAGAGGTTAATTTATGTAGCACTTACAAGGAGCAAATATAAACTTATTGTTTTTAATGATTTACAGGATACAAATAATATTTTAAATAATGATTTACTTAATAATTTGGAAAATATCAATATTTATAAGTCTACTTTTGAAGTCAGGATAGAAAAAGAGAAAATAAAAGAAATTTTTTCTAAGTTTCAAACTAACCGGTTGAATAATAATCTTTGGAAAATCGATAACGTTAATAAAAAAATATCTAATATATTTAATTCTGATCAATTTATTTCTTATTCAAGTTATTCTTCTTGGATACGTAAAGATAAAAATATTGATTCAGTCATTAATCAATATAAGGATTATGAAGATAATATATCAATTATCAAAGATTATAATTTTAAGAATTCAAAGAATTATCCTAATTATTTTTCTTATCCAAATCCTTTAAGTGAATTTCCAAAAGGAACTATTGCTGGGACTTGCCTGCACAAAATAATAGAAAGATTTGAATTTAGAAATGATAATAATCAAGAATTAATTGATTTAATTATTGAGGAATTGAGCTTTCATCAAATCGATACTTCTTTTGCTTTTAAAGTAAAAGATGCGATTTTAAGAATCATAAATATATCTTTAGGAAGAGAATTACAAAATAAGAAACTAGTTGATATTCCAAATGAATACTTAATTAAGGAACTCAAATATGATTTAACCCTATCTTATGAAGGTAGAAATATTAATTCTAATGATATATCAAATTGCTTTTTTTTAGATCAGGAATATGAATTTGGTGAAGAATATGCAAATAAAATAAATGATCTTCAAATTATGAATAAAGGCTTTCATTCAGGATGTATTGATTGTGTTTTCCCTGTAGGAAATAAATTAGAAGATAGTAAATGGTGGGTAATTGATTGGAAAAGTAATTTGATTTCTGGTAGTGATAATAGTGATTGTTTACCAAGAAACTATAACTATGAAAATATGAGAAATGAAATGATTAAACATCATTATCCATTGCAGTCTCATCTTTATTTATTAGCATTGCATAGATTATTAAAGTGGCGACTTAAAAACTATCAACCACATAAACATCTAGGAGGATATATTTATTTGTTTTTAAAGGGATTGCCAGATTTTGAATTATTTGAAAAATCTAAATCTGAAGATATATCTCCAGGTATTTTTATTAGCAAAGCTCCTTTAAAAAGAATTAATTATTTAGATAACCTTTTTTAAAATGAATAAAAACACTAAAGGTATTGAAAAGTTCCAATACGATCATATATTTAATTTAATCTTAGGTATTTTCAAATTTAGTGAAAAAAAATATGGAAATTTCGTAAAAGATGTAATAAGAATCTTATTAGAGTTTGAAAAAAATGGTGAAACTATCATTGATGTGGATAATAGTTTAATAATCTTTGAATTATTAGAAGATGGCTGGCCCAATAAACATATAGATGTTCTAAAAAATACAGGTTTGATTGGTTCCGTTCATTCTCCATTCGTATTAGTAAATAGAAAATTATCCTTATCAAAATGGTCAAAAAAGATAGAAAGAGTTATAAATTCATTTCTAAAAAAAATAGATGCCGATAATTTAATGAACTCAATAATTTATAAAGATGATAATAAAATTGATCAAATAAAAAATATATTTAAATATTCAAACTTAGTTTTCCTTCAAGGAGGACCTGGCACGGGTAAAACCACTTTAATAATAAATTTAATACTAGAACTCCTTCAAATTGATAACTTTTTAAATATTGGGTTGTCTGCTCCGACTGGTAAAGCTACAGCTCGTTTAAAAGAAGCTCTTACTTATAAAAAAAATATTTCCTATAGCAAATTTCTAGACCAAATAGAATTTCAAACTTTACATAGATGGATTTTAAATTCTCAAAATAAATCTCTTAAATTGAAATTTAAACTAAAAGAGCTTGATATTTTCATAATTGATGAAATGTCAATGGTTAATATCGATTTGATTGAATCAGTTTTAAATTTGCTAGCAAAGGACTGTAAAATTATTTTAGTTGGAGATAAAAATCAATTGTCTCCAGTAAATAACTGTTCTATATGGAATTATTTGTTTGAATATTCCGATAATAGTTCAATTAAATCTTGTGTAGTAAATTTAGAAAAAACTTATAGAAATATTGGAGATATAGCATTAATTAGTAGTTTAATATTTAACAATGATTTTTCTTTACTTAATCAAAAGATAAAAAAATTAGAAGAAGATAACAATTCAAAAGAAATTACTATTTCAAAGAGTAGAGAAAAAGATATTCCAAAAGATCTATTATTTTCGATTAAAAGTCATCTAAAACAGTTAAATATTTCAACTTCAAATTTAAGTAAAAAAAATTATATATTTGATGAGAGTATCGATAATTTATTGCTTAATGAAAAAGATTTAGTAGATAAGATATTTCTGGATTTACAAAGTCACTTGATTTTATGTGAAAAAAATTCCGGAATATGGAGTGTTGAATATTTGAATGAAATTATTTTTGGTCAAAAAAAACCCTATGACCTTAAAACTCTTAAAGAGGGTGTTCCAATCATGTGTACAAAAAATAATAATGAACTTGGATTGTCAAATGGGGATATCGGAGTACTTATAGGTTTAAAAAATAAAAGAAAATATCTTTTTAGAAAATTTAATGACAATAACGAAGAAATTGTCTCATTAATTGATCCATCTAATTTAGAAAATGTTGTACCAGCAATAGCCATTACTATTCACAAATCTCAAGGAAGTGAATCTGAAAAAGTAAACATTTTGTGGTCCCAAAATTATAGAAGAAATCAATATGCTGAAAAAGAAAAAAAAGATAATCAAAATATCTTTTGCAGAGATAATTTTGAAAAAAGGTTATTTTATACTGCTGTTACAAGAGCGAAAAAATATTTAAATATATATTATTTAAATTAAATTTTATTTTTGAGAAATTAGTAATATCTTAACCCTAAGATGTTAGATTAATAATTCGGCTCTGTAAGGCTAATCAACAATTCAAGTCAATTTAGATATTTGTTGAATGCCTAATCAGAAGATTATTAGGCATTTAAAATGGCTTTAAAAAAAGATAGTAACTCTCTTGGTAGTGAGCAGGAAAAGTCACAGAATGAAGATTCTCCCCTACTAGATTTCAATAACTTAGATAACAAAAAAGAAATTGAATCTCAACTATTGGAAGTATCGAAAGGAGATGATAATGATAATGGATTTCTCGATTTTGGGTTTAATCAATCGATTTTAAACTCGTTAAAAAATAAAGGATATAAAAATCCAACTCCTATCCAAAAGGCTGCAATTCCAGAACTAATGTTAGGCAGGGATTTACTAGGCCAAGCACAAACAGGAACAGGAAAAACTGCAGCTTTCGCATTACCATTAATCGAAAAACTTACAGATAATAAAGAATTAAATGCCAAGGTTTTAGTTATGACTCCTACTAGAGAATTAGCAACTCAAGTGGCAGAATCTTTTAAAAGTTATAGTTCTGAATCTAGTAATTTTAAGACGGTTGCTATATATGGAGGTACCGACTATCGAAATCAAATTTCTGCATTAAAAAGAAAAGTTGACGTAGTAGTTGGGACCCCAGGCCGAATAATGGATCATATAAGGCAGGGGACTTTTAAAATTAAAGATATAAATTGTCTTGTTTTAGATGAGGCAGATGAAATGTTAAATATGGGTTTTCTTGAAGATATTGAATGGATAATAGGTCAACTTCCGGAAAATAAGCAGATGGTATTGTTTTCAGCAACAATGCCTAATGAGATAAAAAATATAGCAAAAAAATATCTAAATGATCCCGCCGAAATATTAATCAAAAGTGTCAAAAAAGAAACTCAATTAATTTCGCAAAAATTTCTATATGTACAAAGGCATCATAAGTTAGATGCTTTAAAAAGAATATTAGAACTTAATAACGAGGGAGTAATTATTTTTGTTAGGACAAAAGTACTTACTAATTCAATAGCTGAAGCTTTAGAGAATTCAGGTCATACTGTGGCAGTACTTAATGGAGATGTACCTCAAAATCAAAGAGAAAATACTGTAGATAGATTGAAAAAAGGATTTATTAATATCCTTGTCGCAACTGATGTCGCAGCTAGAGGATTAGATGTTGAAAGGATAAAACTTGTTGTTAATTACGATTTTCCTTTTGACAAAGAAACATATACTCATAGAATTGGAAGAACTGGAAGGGCAGGAAGAACAGGAGAAGCAATTTTATTTGTTAATCAAAGAGAAAAACATTTTCTAAGAAACTTAGAAAACTCAACAAGAACCAAGATTGAAGAAATTAATATACCAAGTAATAAAATAATAAATGAAAAAAGGATGGAGAAACTTATAGATAATGTTAATGAGAGTTCTTTAGCTAAAGATGAAAATGAAGAAAATAAAGCTTTGATTATTGATGTACTAGATAATTTAAAAGAAAAATACTCTATGGATGACTCAAATATTGCAATGGCGGCGATTAATTTAGTAATAGGTAATAAATCATTTTTTGTTAATGACGATGATTCTTGGATTAATAAACAAAATAATACTGACCGAAATAGATCAAATAGAAATAGTAATAATCGTTTGAGAAATTCAAGTAAAAGAAATAATTATCAAAATGATTCTTTTGAAACCTATAAATTTAACTTTGGTAAATTTGATGGAGTTAGAGTTGCAAATATCATATCCTCAATCTGTAATTCAACTAATATAAATGGTAGATCCATAGGTAAGATACAGATTTTTAATGATTACAGTTTGGTAGATTTACCCAGAGATCTGCATAGAGACACTAAAAATAAATTAAAAAAAATTAAAGTCAGAAACTATTGATAGAGAATGAAAGCTAGCAAATATAATTTCTTTATTTTTGTGAATCTTATAATACTATTCAACTCCTTTAATAGTTATTATTTAGCTCAAAAGAAACAAAATTCAATCATAAAATTATTTTGTCTTAATAGTGTCAAAGAGGAGATGATGAAAGCAGAAATGGTATATAGTGAAGAAATTGCGAACGAAACTTGTGATTGTTACTACAAAGAATTTATGAAAACTGCAAGTCATCAAGATGCAAAAACAAAATGTAAATTAGAAACTAAAGAAAATCTAAATCATAACAGAAAAATTTAATTATTATTTTTATGAGTTCTAAGAACAATCAAAATCCAATAATTAGACTTTATTTAAATCTGATTGAGGAAAGAAGGATACTATTTTTTGCTTTTCTTAGTTCCATAATTAATAAAATATTAGATTTAGCTCCTCCTGTAATAATTGGTCTTGCAGTGGACATCGTTGTTAAGGAACAGAATTCATGGATTGCTGGTTTTGGAATAAAAGAAGTTCCAGCACAATTGATTTTTCTTGCATTTGTTTCAGGAATAGTTTGGTCTGGTGAATCCTCCTTTGAATATTTATATTCGATTTTATGGAGAAATTTGGCTCAGCTATCGCAACATAAATTAAGAATAAAAGCTTATGAGCATATTCAGGAATTAGATATGGATTTTTTTGAAAATGATAATACTGGAAGGCTATTATCTATTTTGAATGATGATATAAATCAACTCGAGAGATTTCTAGACCAAGGGGCCAATCAGATTATTCAGTTATTTATAACTGTCTTAATAATTGGGAGCACAATGATTTTTGTCGCTCCAAAAATCGCTTTATTTGCTTTCTTTCCTATTCCAATTATATTTTTAGGATCAATTAAATTTCAAAGGAAGCTTGCTCCAAAATACAGAGATGTTAGAAATAAAGCTGGAATGTTGGCATCAAGGCTTAACAATAATTTAAGTGGAATTCTAACCATAAAAAGTTTTACTAAAGAAAAATGGGAACTAAATAGATTAAATAAAGAAAGTCTCGATTATCAAAGAAGTAATAAAGCTGCAATAAAATTATCTTCCGCTTTTATCCCTCTTATAAGATTTGCAATTTTATTTGCTTTTATAGCGATTCTATTATTTGGAGGTTTCCAAACTTGGAATAAGACACTTGATGTGGGTACTTATAGTTTTTTAGTGTTTATTACACAAAGACTATTATGGCCTTTAACAACTTTGGGGCATGTTTTAGATGATTTTCAGAGATCTATGGCTTCAATAGATAGAGTAATTGATCTAATAGATACGCCTATAAAAATAAAAGATGGAAATATAAAAATTGAACCTAAAGATATCAAAGGAGAAATTATTTTTAATAATATAAATTTTAATTATCCTGGCCGAAATTTAACTTTAAAAAACATAAATTTAAAAATTGAAAATAACTCAACATTAGGAATTGTTGGTTTAACAGGTTCTGGAAAAAGTACAATAATAAAACTACTACTTAGAATTTATGATAGTAATAATGGGTCAATAACCTTGGATGGGGTCTCTATTAAAGAAATAAATTTGAGGGATTTAAGAAAGTGTATCTCTTTAGTAAGTCAAGAAACTTATTTATTTCATGGAAGTGTACAAGAAAATATTGCTTATGGCTCAATTAACCCAAGTCTTAAAGATATTATTAAAGCTTCAAAGATTGCGGAAGCTCATAAATTTATTGAACAATTACCAGATGGTTATAAAACTATAGTGGGGGAAAGGGGCCAAAGGCTCTCAGGCGGTCAACGTCAAAGAATTGCCTTGGCGAGGGCTGTTTTAAAGGATGCTCCAATATTAATATTAGATGAAGCTACAGCTTCAGTTGATAATGAAACAGAGGTTTTAATTCAAAAATCGTTATCTAAAATCACAAAGGAAAGAACAACTATAGTAATAGCTCATAGATTAAGCACTATAAAAAATGCGGATAATATTGTAGTTATTGATAAAGGTAAAATAGTTGAAAGTGGAAAACATGAAAAACTATTAGATCAGAACAAATTATATGCTGATTTGTGGAATGTTCAAGTAGGAATCTAGTATGAATTTCTAAATTATATTAAAAAGTTAAATGATTCAATTACGTTACTAAACATACCGTCAACCTTATTCCACCTTTCTTCATTTGTTCCCACAGCCAAAGTGTAAAGTGTTCCTCTATCAATTACGACAGTAGCTAATTCATGTCTTGCCTGTTCATTTAAATTTAATTCATACTCTAAATCATAGAAAATATGATTGGATGCCTCCCTCTTATTGGCATTTATAAGTTTAACCTCTCTACCTGAACCTTCGGGAGCAATTACTTTATCAATTAATGTTTGACCTACTTCACTTGGGCTTCCTAATTGCTCTAATTGAACCTCTTTTTTGACATCAGAAATAACTAAACTTAAGGTCTCATTACTATTTATCAAATCATGATAAATAATTTCAGGTCCTCCATCGACTTTTACTCTAGTCCATCCTGTTGGATACAAAAAGGCATATCTACCATCTGGACTTTGATAAGCTTCTAATCCCGCATTTAGTCCGCCACTACAAGCACTAAGTGTAAAGCACAAAAAAACTAAAAATAAATATTTGAAAGGGTTAAATTTAATATTTTTCATTTTGTTTGAAATTACTAACTAAAAATATAATAAGACATTAAAAGCAAACAATTATGGCAATTCGGAATTTTGCGTCTAAATTATCTCTAGAAATAGTTTAATTTTGATTACTTATACCAAACCACTTTCAAAATTAATCGGTCATTTTGAGAAATTCCCAGGGATTGGTCCAAGAACAGCGCAACGATTAGCCCTGTTTATTTTAAAACAACCTGAAAGTACAATAAGAGAATTTTCAAAGGCTCTGTTAGAAGCTCATAGTAATGTTGGTCGTTGCAAAAAATGTTTCAATTTGACTTCAGAAGATGAATGCGAAATTTGTAGAAATACTGAAAGAAATCAAAAACTAATCTGTGTAGTAGCTGAAACTAAAGATTTGCTTGCTTTGGAGCGCGCCAGAGAATTTAAAGGTGTTTACCATGTTATTGGTGGTTTAATATCCCCAATGGATTCTGTTGGCCCCGAACTCTTAGAAATAAGAAGCTTGGTAGAAAGAGTTAGTAAGTCTGAAATAGATGAGATCATATTGGCATTGACCCCAAGTGTTGAGGGAGATACAACAAGTCTTTATATTGGAAAATTGTTAGCCCCTTTTACTAAAGTTACAAGGATTGCATATGGGCTCCCAATGGGCAGTGAACTTGAATATGTGGATGAAGTTACACTTGCAAGGGCCTTAGAAGGTAGAACAAAACTAAATTAGACAATGAGAGATAATAATCTAATCAAAAAAGAAAAAATCTTAAGACTTCCTTCTTGGATTAAATTTCCTATTAGTAAAGCTTCAGAATTCGAAAAAATACAAACACTCATAAAAAAGTCAAATATTCATACTATTTGTGAAGAAGCAAGATGTCCAAATAGGGCAGAATGTTATGCCTCAGGAACAGCCACCTTCCTACTGGGTGGAGCGATATGTTCTCGTTCATGTGCTTTTTGTCAGGTAAATAAAGGTAGGCCTAGCTCTATCAATATTGATGAATGTACTCAAGTCGCTGAAGCAGTAAAAGTACTAAATTTGAAATATGTTGTTTTGACATCTGTAGCTAGAGACGATCTCCCTGATCATGGTGCAAATTTATTTATATCTACAATTGATGAGATTAGAAAAATTGATTCAACAATTAAAATTGAAGTTTTAACTCCTGATTTATGGGGTGGAGGTAAAAATCTTGACGAAACAAATAACCTTCAGACTGAGAGATTGAAGATGATTTTAGAAAAAGATCCAATATGCTTTAATCATAATCTTGAAACTGTTGAAAGACTGCAAAAAGAAGTTAGGAGGGGTGCAAATTACAAAAAATCCCTTAGTTTACTAAAAAAGTCAAAGGTTATTGCTCCTCATATTCAAACTAAATCAGGCATTATGTTAGGACTTGGGGAAACATTGGATGAAATAAAAAATACAATTTATGATCTTAAAAAAATTGATTGTGATCAAATTACAATTGGCCAATATTTAAGGCCCTCGTTCAATCATTTGTCAGTTAAGAAATATTGGGATCCATCAGAGTTTGAATATTTATATCGCTTTTCTAAGGAATTAGGATTCAAAAAAGTATCTTCTGGCCCTTTAGTTAGAAGTAGTTATCACGCGGGTTAACTTTCTTCAATTAAAGAGAGTTTCTTTTCAAGTCTTTTCAATATGGAAATACATTCCCCGTTCATAAGTGTACCTGCACCTCCCCAAACCAATCTTAATAAAAGATCTACTGGGCTAGAACCAACTTCTTTGACAATTTTGAATCCTATTAACTTGAAATATCTTACAAGTTTTTTACTATATCCTTCACTATCAAAAATAGCTAAAAGTCTTACTTTTTTGCTTAATTTTTTTTCAATTGCCCAAGCCATAGTTGTTGCCCATATTAATTCCGAAACAAATGTAGGAGCTTTACTAAGGATTCTTAATGTATCAAGTTGAATACCTTGTTTATTTAAGTAAGTCCAACCTTTCATTTCGGCCCAAATCTTGATTATGTTATCTTTCTGTTCTGCTATAACGATTCTAAAGAAACATAATCCGAGAGTTTCTCTTACTTGAATTTTAATTAATAATCCAAAGGTAACTGCTAATTTTTCTAATTCTTCAACTTTCATGATTTTAAATATTAGTCCTTATAGATTTTATGATTTTCCACTTTTAATCTATCGATTTGTTTTTGTCTTTCTTCAAACCTTTTCCTATCATTATCACTGAATTGGTCTATGCAGAAATGACATTGGATACCCTTTTTATATTCTTTTCTTTTTTGATCTTCAATTGAAATTGGCATTCCACATGCATGACAAATTGAGTAGGATCCCTTTTCTAATTCTTGATCTAAAGCAACTCTTTTATCAAAAACATAACATTCACCTTCAAATAAGTTTTCTTCTTTTGGTATATTATCAAGGTATTGAAGGATGCCTCCTTGTAGATGAAAAATATTTTTGTAACCTTTCTTTTTGAGCAAGCTAGTAGCTTTTTCACATCTTATTCCTCCGGTACAAAACATTGCTATATTTGTGGACTCTTTATTTCCTAAAAAGGTATCCAAATGTTCATCTACCCACTTAGGAAATTCGCTAAAGTTCCTTGTATTTGGGTTTATAGAATTCTGAAATGTACCTATAGACACCTCATAATGATTTCTAGTATCAATGACTATTGTATTTTGTTTTTTAATTAACCTATTCCAATCAGCTGAGTCAATATAGGCCCCATTATCGTCTGAAGGGTTTATTTCAGGGACACCCATTGTAACTATTTCTTTCTTGATTTTTATTTTTAATTTTTTGAAGACTTTGTTTTTTGAAAAGTTTACTTTAATATTCAAATTTCTATTATCAGCATATTTATTAAGTAAATTGATAACAATATCAATTACATTTTTCTCAGCACAAATAGTTCCATTAATGCCCTCACTAGCAAAAATAAATAAACCTGAAAGATCGTTTTCATTTTCGAGTTCTAATAATTTATTTTTTAGATCAAGAATTAAGTTCCCTTGAAATGGGAAGAAACAGTAAAGAGAAACTACTTTATAATTTTTGCTTTTCATAAAGAAGAAAATGTTTTTTCACAAGTTTCAAAATCTTTGTTAAATGATACTCCAACCTCTTTAAGAAGTTTTCTGTCTGATTGAAAAGATGGATTTGAAGTTGTGAGTAACTCATCTCCATAAAAAATTGAATTTGCCCCACATTGAAAACATAATATTTGGGCTTCTTTTGAAAGCTTTTCTCTCCCAGCACTTAGTCTTATTTTACTTTTAGGCATAAGAATTCTCGCTGTAGCGATCATCCTTATCATTTCAATAGAATCAATATCTTGATTATCTTCTAAACCAGTGCCTTCAATAGCTACTAATGAATTTATAGGAACACTTTCAGGGTGTGGATTCATGTTTGAAAGCACTTCCAAAAGAGATGCCCTATCGCCATTAGTTTCACCCAAGCCTATTATTCCTCCACAACAAACATTTATTCCTGCATTCCTTACTCTTTTGATAGTGTCTAGTCTGTCTTGATAAGTTCTTGTTGTAATAATATTTTTATAATGCTCAGGACTAGTATCAAGATTGTGGTTATACGCGGTCAAGCCTGCATCAGCCAGTCTGGAAGCTTGTTCTTCTGTCAGCATCCCAGCAGTTACGCATGCTTCCATCCCTAAATCTCTTACACCGCTAACCATCTCCAACATTGCATTAAAAGATTTCCCATCTCTAATTTCTCTCCACGCCCAACCCATACAAAACCTATCTGCACCCTCATTTTTTGCTACTTTTGCTCTTGCTAAAACCTCTTCAACTTGAAACTGTGGATGACTTTTGATTTCGCTAGCACTATAAATTGATTGGCTACAGTACGAACAATTTTCCTCGCATCCACCAGTTT
>QCEQ01000026.1 GCA_003278525.1 Prochlorococcus sp. AG-355-P16
TTAAGAGGAATTTTAATAGTTTTTTAAATAATAAGAAACCTTTTTCAATTCTTTTTGGACCTAAAATTAAAAGCAAAATTACTAAAATTATGAATATTTCAGGTGAGTTTAAACCTAATAGTTTCATAATTTTTTATATTCTATCTATATTTTAGTACATGCTAAAAATTTAATCTAATTATTCTCAAAAGTTGGTAAATAGAGTTCCCTATTTGATGCTATTAAACCTTCTTCTTTAAAAAATATCTCCAGATCTTTTAGATCATTTATATCTACAAATTCACCACAATTATCTAATATATTATTATGTGTGAAATTCCATAAATCATCCAAATATTCGTCATCGTCTGGAAATGCTACAAATTTTAAATATGTATTATTCAAAGCATATTCACTAGCAAAATCAGAATCTAATCCTTCCCTTTTAGCATCACAGAAAACTTTAGCAAATCTTTTGCCTACAGAAGTTTGAGCACTCGATAAATCTAAATCACCTTGAATAGCTTTTACATTTATTGGTGCAATAAAGATAATTATTGGGAGAAAAATAGATACTAATATAAACAAAAAAATTCCTTTTTTAGATCTAAACTCCATTTAAACTAGCAAAAAATTTAATCAATTAGGCCTATTTAAGTAAAAGCACTTATTATAAATTAAGAAATAAATAGAAAACATAAAATCAGCTCCAAATCTGAATTTATAATAAAGTAAAGATAAAATAAATTTATAATTATATGTCTTCAAATATAAAGCTAAAAGGAAGGGGAGTTAACAGGATAATTACGAGTAAGGTCATACTATCGCCGTTAGCAGGAGTTACAGATAAAATTTTCAGGCGACTTGTACGAAAATGGGCTCCAAACTCATTACTTTTTACAGAAATGATAAATGCCACAAGTCTTAAAAAAGGATTTGGAACACAAAAAATCAATCAAATAGATTTAGAAGAAGGTCCAATTGGAGTACAAATATTTGATAATAGGCCATATGCTGTTTCTGAAGCCGCGAAACAAGCTGAGGATTCTGGAGCATTCTTAATTGATATAAATATGGGATGTCCAGTAAAAAAAATTGCAAAGAAAGGTGGAGGCAGTGCTTTAATTAAAGACCGAAAACTTGCTATAGAATTAGTTAAAAATGTTGTAAAAGCTGTAAGGGTTCCAGTAACAGTAAAAACACGACTCGGATGGGATAATAAAGAAGAAAATATAGAGGATTTCTTATTTAAACTTCAAGATGCGGGAGCAACGATGATCACACTTCATGGAAGAACTAGAAAACAGGGTTTTTCAGGCAAGGCAGATTGGGAAATGATAGGGAGACTTAAAAAGTTATTAGAAATTCCAGTAATTGCTAATGGAGATATCAAAAATCCAGATGACGCTCTTAGTTGCTTAAAAAAAACAAATGCTGATGGATTAATGATTGGACGAGGGATTTTAGGATCCCCATGGAAAATAGGAGAAATAGATTATGCCATTAGAGAAAATAAAAATTTTAAAGAACCAAACACAGAAGAAAAACTATATTTAATTATTGAGCATCTTGATGAATTAATCAAAGAAAAAGGGGATCACGGTTTGCTAATTGCCAGGAAACATATCTCATGGACATGCAAAGACTTTAAAGGCGCGTCAAATTTGAGAAATAACTTGGTTAGAGCTGTTGATAAAAATGAAGTTAAAAATTTAATTAATAAAATGATTAAAACTTTGAATTATGAAAAAAATACATTAGCTTAGAACAAATTTATTGTTTAAATGAAAATTATTAGTAAAGAGACGAGTAAAAGAGTTTGTGATCATATGAACAAAGATCACATTGATTCTGTTCAAAAATATCTTATTCATTATGGGAGGATATCAAGATTTGAGAATGCTTATATGGAAGAAATTAATAACAGTTACATAAAAATCAATTACGATGGCCAGTCAGCAATTATCAGTTTTAAAAATGAAATATCTGAAGAAGAAATTCATTCAACTTTAGTATCAATGATTAAAGAGATTAAATCATAATATAATTTATATAAAAAATCTAATTTTCATTTTCATAGTAATCAGTTATCTTTTTACATTCTTCAAATGAAAGCATGCTTAATCTAGATGTGGCTTTTATTCTTATAATTGCACAAACAGCTAATAAATCGGAGCTGTCAATATTAAGTGCTTCAGAAAGCTCTAGGACCCTAAGACCTTTCATAAGTATTAAAAAAACCTTTTTCTAAATTATCAAGAACCTTGAAATCAATGGGCAGCATTTTTCCCTAAACCTGCTACGAATGGAAAAGTTTGTTCATCTCCAAAAATATCTTCTGCTGAAGAATTAGAAATATTATTTTTTTTATTATCAGGCTTAATTTCTTCAATGTCATTAGAAATATTCTCTTTAATGTTATTTTCAATTTCCTTTGCTAATAAATTATTCGTATTAGAAAATATTGAAAAAACTAATACACATAAAAACAAAATAATTCTTTTCATAAAAAAAAAATTTATCTAATACTATTGTCATATGCCAATAAGGTTATTTTGAAAAACTAGATAACTTTAAAACAAATCTAAATAAATCAAAATAAAAAAATTCATCTTCCCAACTTATTTCTATTTTTAAATCTAATTAAAAAATAAAGACCTAATAACAAAAGAATTGCCAAGGAGTACTGATTAAGAAAAACATAAACTATATAAACTAGAAATGGGAATAAGCAAGCCCTTTTGAAATTTAATTTTTGTTGCTTTGACATATTTTTCCAATTTAAATATTCTTCCCATTGAAAAATCTTCTTCATTTGTCTACTTCTATTCTTACGATTAAACATAACTTTATAAATATAGTTTTAATGATTCTTATGTTAATAAAGAAAATTAATCTACAATATCAAAATAAGTTTTTTCATTGAATAAAAATATTTTTTAAATAAAAGATGAACTCAAAACCAGTTTGGAAAATAGAAAAAATTGTTTTACCCCAAAATGCAGATCATGCAGGCGTAATGTGGCACGGTAATTATTTTAATTGGCTTGAAGAAAGCCGAATAAATGCGCTTTCAGATGTAGGTATAAGTTATTTCGAACTAACTAAAAATGGCTTAGATTTACCTTTAATCAATACTTCAATAAAATATAAATCTCCTTTATTCCTTGGTGAAAAAATAATAATCGAGAGCGAATTCAACATTGATAAAAGTCCTAGGATTAATGTAATTTCAAAATTTCTTAACAAGAAAAATGAAATTCTAACGATTGCTGAAGTCAATTTAGTCTTAATAAATAAACTGAATTTTTCTATAATAAGAAAAAGGCCAGATTTCCTATCGGAAGCCTTTAGTAAGTTAAACGGTTGAAATCATTATCTGCCAATTGAATGATTTATTAAATTATTAATTATGAATATATTTCAAGTTATTGATTCTTATCAATATGAAATGGAATCAAGATATCAAGAAAAATCAATGCTTACAAATCTTTTTACAGAGCACAAATTTATAGGATGGTTAGGTTTGTTCATAGTATTTTTCTCTATCTTTGCAATTTTTGTTTTTCAATTTCTTGAGTGGGAAAGTAATGACAATAATAAAAGTTAATAAGATTTAATGCTTATAATTCAACTGAATGACTTAAAAAATGGCTATCTACTTAAAAATAACTAACCCTACAGAGGTTGTAAAAAAAAAGACCTCAAAATGGCTTACAGATATTACACCTGAAAGGATTGATAGAAAATTGGTCGAGGATGAAGTAATAAAAGGCATTATCGAGCAATTAACATTAGAGGGCATAAAAGGAGAAATATCAGCAATTAATGGGTTTGAAGTAAATGAATCTTCAGTAATAACAAAAAATAATTTTGTTATTAGAAAAACAAAAACTTTTTAGATCGAAAATAAAAATCTTTAATGAAATTTTTTTTTATTTTAATTATTTTTATCATTTTTTTAATTTTTGTAATTGTAAGAGATTACCAAATAAAAAAGAAAAAGTTTAAATTAAATAATGCTTTAAATTCCAATTTCTTTATTCAAACAATTAATAATTTAATAGAAGAAAACAAATACAATTTGTTAGAGGAGAGACTCAGATTAAGGGAAATAGATGCCTACGGTAACGAGGATTATAAAAAATGGATTGGCAATCCGCCTCTTGCTGAAAAAGCTATTGAGAAAAATATATTAAATGGATCCAAGCGATTTAAAGAGGGTATACCATACTTCTGGGAAAAAGTAATTTTAAAAAAATTTGGCAGTATGGAATTATTTTTCGAAAAGTGGAGATCATATTGTAATGAAAATCCTACTATTGATGATGAGATAATTGGATCTATTAGAAAGCTCGAGACTGAAGATTGGTTTGTATTCATAGCAAGTCTAATAGAGAAATCATGCTTAAACCTAATAGAAAAAAACTACTCAAGTAAAAACAAGGAAAACTACAAAAAAGGTATTAGATTTGAAAATCATTGTATGGAAATTCTCAAACAAAATGGCTGGGAAGTAAAAGAAACCCCTAATACAGGAGATCAAGGGGTTGACTTAATTGCATCAATAAATGATTTGAGGATATGTATTCAATGCAAGGATCATGAAAAAGCGATTGGGAATAAAGCAGTTCAAGAGATTTCAGCTGGTAAATTATTTTGGAAAGGAACACATGCAATAATAGTCTCAAAATCTGGCTTTACAAAGTCTGCTCATCAACTAGCAAAATCAAATAATGTGGAACTAATCAATGAATATGAATTAAAAGATTTAGAAAAGTTTATTGTTTAAATAGTTTATAGCAATTGTGTTAAGCCTTCTTTGTAAAGCAAAAGTGTTGTAAAAACTCCCGAGGCCCACATTAAACCTCTAGCTGTTGGGATATTAAATACATATGCACCAATATATAAAAAACGAAAAATAGGATGAATCAATGCTGCAATTATTGCAATATTTGAGCCAGTTAAAGTAATCAAACAAAGGAGACATGCGGGTGCATGTAGGGAAATACTTTCCCAACAATTTTGATGACACCAAACTGCTCTTTTTCCAAAAGAAGGTAATTCATCGAATAAAGCCCTTGGAGCAGCCATATTTTCAACAGAATATCCTGCTTTAACTCGCCCTATAGTTAATGGAATAATTGATAATAAAACAACACCAACTGATAGACAAAGGCTCCAGGCAAAAGCTACTTGCATATGATTTAAATATTATTATTAGCTTAATAATTGAAGTTCGTTATCGTGATAAATGAAAAATCATTACCATAGATAAAACTTTGCAAAAAATGCTGTAATTTATGTTTAAAAATCTTTTATGGATATTTCAAAGATAGTTTTAATTTTTGGCATAAGTTTAATAATATATTTTGCTTTTCTGTTCTTAGGATTTTTTCTTAAGAATAAAAATCTAAAGGCACAGAATCTAAAAAAAGAAGAATAGATTATTAACTCCAAGGAAATTTACTATTTTTTCAACATTTTTATATCTTTTTGGATATATTTTGTGGAAATAAAATTTGATCCAAACAATAATAAGAGATATTTGAGAATAAAAAGCAGTTGTTGGTATATGAAAAAATTTTATAAATTTCTTAAAAGTTTTCTATTTATATCATTTTGGCTTATTTTATCCTCATTTTTAACCAAATATTGGAATACCTTTCATTGGGAATATATTTACTTAAATTTCAGAATAATATTTGATAAAGAATTTTGGTTTGTTGTAGAAAAAATTCTTTTAGGATTTGATATTGGTTATTGGCTAGAAGAAGCACTAAAATTCTTGAGTTATGAAATACCTAAAGAATCATTTAAATATTTACCAATTTATTTCTTTTTAAAGTCTATTTGGATAAAGAATTAATTTCTATTTTTAATAGATTTTAATAAATTCCTTAAAATTCTTGAACAAAGTAGGTGAATTTATTTTTCTTAAAACAAATAAAGTTCCTTTATCACCCCTGCAGATTCTAAGCTTATTACTTAAATAAGTTATCTCTAACCACCCTAATTGTTCATTATTTATTTCTTTCATAGCCTTTAAATTTTTTCTTCCAAATTTAGGACCTATAACACCAGCATGTGTAAATTTGACCCCAATTTTTTTTTCATTTATGTAATTAAGTCTTATTAAAATACCTGTACCGATAATTGATTTTATTCCTCTAGGTTTAAGTAAATTTAGACCATTTAAATTAAAGGGATCAAGAATTTGAAGGTTATCTATAAAAGGAGAATATTTTAAAAAAGGACTTTTAGAACTACTCCACCTAAGCTCCCAAGCACCTTCTAAATCATTTCTGTCTTTGCTAAAGGAAAAATTATGATCAACTTCAAGTTGTTCGGCAATAGTCTTTATACTTTCTGAACTTGGAGATTTAAGAAGCAAATTTAATAAATCATCTTCGGAATCCATTTAATAACCGCTGAGTATATAGCTAAGGATAAATACTTACCCCCATGTGTTATATTCTACCCAGAATATGTTGATTTGATGACAAAGAGCTATTGGCTAAAGAAAATTTCAATTCCAAATGCTGATTTATTTTTGGAATATATAAGGACAGTATTGCCTTGGATTAAATCTGTGGGAGGAGTAATAGTAAAAAGAGATTTAATACAAGAATCAACCTCAAATGAATGGGATGGAGGACAACTTGGATTAGTAATAGAATTCGAATCAAAATTTGCTGCTAAAAAAGCATTTTATTCTGAAGTATTTCAAAAATATCTTAAGTCAAGAGATTTAATGGAACTAGTTACTATAAGTACTCTTTAAAAATCAACCAATAACGATCTCACACAAACAATTTATAAGTATTTATTACTATTAAATTATTTATGTAATATTTATAACTTCACTAGCAATAGCATATTTTGCAAAATTTAATTGTAAAAGTAATTCGTTAATCAATGAACTATTCAACAGAAAAAGACGATTATTTGATGACAACTCCATATACAAAGAAAATTCAGCAAAAATTTGAAAAGGTTAAATCTTTTTTAGAGCAAAATGGATTTAATCCTTCATCTGAGAGCTTAATGCAAGATATAGTTAGCTCAGAAGAATATATTGCTAAAAATGGCTTATAAAATATCAGAATATGTTCAGAGTCCTTAAATAATAAAAGCCGCCTATTAGAAAAGGTAATAATATTCCAATAAATAAAAATATGGATTTCTTTGATTCGCCTTCTGATATGGGGTTAATTTCTGGTTCAATTGCAAAACCATTTTGTCTACCACCGCTTTCGGTTGTATAACCTTTTTTATTCATAAGAAAAATAATCTACGCAGATTATCTCATGTAAAAACTTATTTAAAAAAATTTTTTACATTTAGAATTAAACTAATTTTAAGATCTAATAATCGATTTCAATCTGAGATTTCAATTTGGCAGCTTTTTTTAAAAGACCTACAACTTCCTTACGGCCAGTAGCAAACTCAGCCTTGTTAAGTAACTCACTATATTTTTTTGTGATTTCTCTATGGTTCATTTTGTATATTGTTGTGTCTAAATTATAAAGTTACTAAAAAAAGTTTTTGTATAAAAGATATCAAAAAAGAGTATAAGTAACTTTACCTATTTAAACCAACCTTTTTTCTTTGGTTTAATATCTTCTTTAATAACTTCTTTTTTTCTATCAAATAATCCCTTTTTTTGGACTGTTAAATTCTCTTCAACAGGTTTAGATTTTCTGTTAAATAAGCCTTTTTTAGGTTCTTTTTTAATTGATTCTTTTTTGTCGGAAATCTTTGTTTTTTTAGGATTTGATTTTGAATTTTTGGGTTTGCTATCTGCAAATAAAGTTTGATATACAAAAAAAACAAAAACAGCAAAAAAGCCTACTGCCTGTACTAAAGCAGTTCCAAGATTATCAAACATTTAGGCCTCAACTTTATATAGTGATTCTTTTTCTTTCGCATCTAAACATTTTTTATCATCAGATAAGCATTCAATTTCTGCCTTCTTCTCTGTATGAGAACTACAGCCACCTGCATTTGCATTAGATATGGAAAACAAAGTTAGTACCCCTAAAATTAAGGAGCATGAGGTCTTAATCGGTTTCATGAGTTTTATTTTTATTATGGAAAAATAATTTCGCAATTGCGAAGATGATCTTCTCTTCTGCTAAAAGTATCCCCTTTTTAAATATCTATTTGTAGTAATTAACTAAATCGATAATTAATATTGCTAGTAATGAAAAACCTAAAATGAAAGGTAAATAAGGATATTTATTTAAAATTTTGTTTAATTGATTTTTCGATGTTTTTTTTTCCTTTTTCTTTTCTCTAGGTGGTAAGCCTAACTCTTCCCTTCTCTTAGCTTCTCCCATAATTTTTAAACTATTTATAACTATTCTATATACCTAGTAGTAGTAGTGTATTTTTCTAGATTTAAATTATTAACGGTTAATTTAATTTAAATTTTGGATATATTAAAAATATATAAAAAAATTACATGATAGAAGTAGTTTGGTCAGTAAATATAATGATTGCAATTCTTATTATTGGTGTTGCCTGGGTTCTTTATTACATATTTACTTATGATCAAAAATTTACTTCCTAAATAAATGTCAGATAAAGATCTAAGTAATTTTCTAAAAAAAATAGAGCAACTTAATCAAATTGCTGAGCTAATAAAAAATAATCCTAGTAAAAAGTTATCCCTTTCAAAATGCAAAAATCATGATGAAGTAATTAAATTAACCACTGAATGGGGTTTTGATATTGGTAAAAGGTGGGGAGAGTATTAATTGATTTTATTACCAGCATTATTAAAATTGCCATCAACATCAAATTAAATTCCTAAGATTAATTAGTATTTCTTGTATTGAAGTTATGAAAGAAATTGGAGAGATAAAGTCAAATATATATAAAATAGCTGCTGTTACAGATAGAGGGCAAAGATTAAATAAATTAATTTCTCCTATGTATGATGAAAAAGCTAATGAAATGGATGAATTGATTGGTGCTCTTAAAGACTTTAGTTTTGAAATATCAGAAAAATTATTGTCTGGAGAGTGGGAATTGATTTTTTCTAATGTTGAATTATTTCGAAGTTCTCCTTTCTTCCTTGCAATTGAAAAGGCATTAAATGATGAATTTAAAAGTAATCTCTTTTTTAAATTACATCAATTGCAAGTAGGATCCTTTGGAATATCAACTATTGGGAGAATTGCTCAAAAGATTGATTTTGAAAAAAAAGAATTTATATCTACTTTTGACACCACAATATTTGGGCTCACAACTATTCCTATCTTAGGATGGTTCAAACTATTGCCTACTTTTGGTGGAAGAGTAATAACTCTAGCAAGTGATTTAGTTTTAAGAAATAATTTACTTGATATGAATTTACAAAAGACAAAAGTTTCCAAAGTTGATGGACTTAATAAGATTCCATTATTTAGTAAATTACTTATGGATAGATGGTATCCAGTTAAAGATGTATGGAATAAGTTACCTTGGAATAAAGAATCGCCAAATTGCCAGGTTTCGATTGTATATTTAGACGATGAAATGAGAATTATGCAGGATATGTATGGGTCTATTTTTATTTATATAAGGCCTTCAATTTCCTTGTTGAATTCAAAAACAATCTCTAATGATTAATTAAAACACTGAATAATAGTACCAGCAGTTATATTCAAGATAATAATCCAGAGCTTTTCAAATAAAATTTAAATAAAAGAATCACTAAAAGGTTTACTATTGCTAAGGCTACTAAACCATTTCTGTTTTTTACATCTAATTTCTTGACTAAATTAGAAAGATAAACTACTGGATTTTCTGGCTCTTTATTATCCAAATTTTATTTAAATATTTATTTGAAAAGAAAATATCACAGTTTCATTTGAAGAATCAAAATTGTAAAGATGAATATCCAAAAAGAAAGAAATAAATAATTTTTAACCCATAATTCCTGCATTTCTTAAAAACGCTTTACCCATATTGCCAATTACAAAAAATAGAGAAAGATTAATTAAAAGGACTATTAATAATGCCAACATTTTATAGTTTGGATTAGTTGAAATGCCATCAAATCCATTATTAAGAAATCTTTTAAAAAGTGATTTGTCAATTTTTAGTTTTTGTTGCTCAGAATCAAGATTTACTTTTTCTTCTGAAGAATCTTGATTACTTGCTTTCTCTAGAAATTCTGTAAATGCCTTAACATTTTCTTCTTTTTTATTCCCCTCATTAAGATCTTCATTGTCTTCATTCAAATTGGGGGACGATTCGATTGAATTATTTTCCTCAGGATTAAGTTTTGAATCTTCCAAATTAGTAGTAAATGCTAGGAGTATATTACACCATAAAAAAAACCCACTCGATCAATTGAAGAGAGGGTTAGCTAAGGTTAAAGTTCTTAAATAAATAATAATTTATTTTAATTAAATTTGCGGTCATAACATAATGAAGTTTTAATTACCTTATATTAAAGGTGATTTTTCGTACACATGTTAGATGCGAATACTAAAAAAGCATGTAAAGATGATCCCTCAATAAGAGAAATTAAAATTAGAAATATAGAACATGCTATTGAACAAGCAGAATTGATGATAAAAGAAT
>QCEQ01000027.1 GCA_003278525.1 Prochlorococcus sp. AG-355-P16
ATGGTGAGACATCAGATCGACGACATCAGAAAATTTTATACAAATGATATTAGATTCTTAGAACAGTTCTAATAGTATTTAATTTTCAAATTAGGATTGTCCAACAAATTAGTTTAAGATAGTCTTAGTTTTAATTTTTTGATTGGTACGTAAAGCAGGACTAATCGTTAATGATGGAAAGGAACTAGCTGTTCAAACTGCAACTTCAGTTCAAAAAAAATTGGAAAAATCTAATTTTGAAGTTGTAAGAGTTAGTAGCTCTGGAGGGATGGTTGGTTTTGCAAATCCTGATCAACATGTTCGTCCTTTAGGATATACGAATTGTGTCCCTGAGGGGTTTGATTCATTAATGGAATTTGCAATTGTTCTTGGCGGAGATGGGACTGTACTTTCTGCTGCAAGGCAAACTGCACCTGCTAAAATTCCAATTCTTACAATAAATACTGGTCATTTAGGATTTCTTGCGGAAGCTTACTTATCTAACCTAGATGAGGCTGTAGATAAAATAATTGCTGGAAATTGGGATATTGAAGAAAGAACTTGCTTTATTATTAGTGTAATGAGGAATGATCAGAGGAGATGGGAGTCTCTTTGCCTTAATGAGATGGCTCTTCATAGAGAACCTCTAACAAGTATGTGTCACTTTGAAATTTCTATAGGTCGACATGCTCCTGTGGATATTTCAGCTGATGGAGTAATTTTATCTACTCCAACTGGTTCTACCGCCTATTCTCTAAGTGCTGGAGGTCCAGTTATCACACCTGATTGTCCAGTCGTGCAATTAACTCCAATTGCTCCACATTCATTGGCATCTAGGGCATTGGTTTTTAATGATTCGGAGCCAGTAACTGTGTTTCCTGCAACTCCTGAAAGGTTAGTAATGGTTGTTGATGGTAATGCTGGTTGTTATGTTTGGCCTGAAGATAGGGTTTTAATAAGAAAAAGTAAACACTCAGTAAAATTTATTAGACTTGAAGATCACGAATTTTTCCAAGTTTTAAGAAATAAACTTGGTTGGGGTTTACCCCATGTGGCTAAACCTGATAAATAACAATTTCTTAAATTTATTTTTCCCCTTTTAATAGAAAAATAGGATTATTTGGTTCTAGTCTCATTCCCTCGGCAATACTTAAACTTTTATAGGTCTGAATTAAATTTAAATTTGTTTTGAAATTTTTATCTTCTAATTCCTCTTTCAATTCCTTAATAGTTTGAATATTAATTATTGGGATAACGATAATGTCTCCAATATCCATATTTCGAGCAACTTTATTAATGATCTGGAGTTTAGTTCTTTTATCACATCCTCCAATAATTAATCTATTAGGTTTTTCAAGAGAACTTAAATTATTCATGTTCAAGATGTAATTTATGTCTTCCTCAAAAATAAATTTTGGTTTGACGTCAAGCCTCTTAGAGTTTTCTAGTATTAATTCTTTTGAGCCAATCCTTTTATCGATACAAAACAAATCCAAATTAGGCCTTAACTTTAGGGCCTCTAAACCAATTGACCCACAACCTGCTCCTATATCCCAGATGACTCCATTTCTTGGGAGCTCTAAAGAAGCTAATATTTGAACGCGAACCTCCCTTTTAGTTAATAAGTTTGGTCTATCCTCAAAAGTCTTAAAGATATGGTCACTGATTCCGAAAAGAGGGAGATTATTGTTTGAGTAATTTTTCTTTGTTTTTTTAAGAACAACAATGTTCAAACTTGATATATCAGATGGTAATGATTCTTTGAGATTTAATTTTCTTATCTTTTCATTCTCGAAACCAATCTCTTCACAGAGCCAAAAATCATAGAAGTCAATAAGATTTAATTCTGATAAGTTTTTTTTGATTATTTCTAAACTTTTGTTATTCGGGTCTGTAATAATAGCCAAACTTGAAGGCCTTGTTTTAAGAGCCTCTACTAACCTATTCGAATCTCTGCCGTGAATATTCACACTAATAGTATCTTGCCATGGGATCTTTAACTTACTAAATGCTAATTGAATGCAAGTATTTGAAGGGTAGAAACTTAATTCATCTTTTGAAAAATTTTCTAGTAGTATTCTCCCAATGCCAAACCAAAGTGGATCTCCTCTCGAAATTAAAACAACATCAGTTTTTTGTGATCTAAGCCAGTTAACAAGTTCCTTATTACTGTTGCTCGAAAAAAATAATTTCTTTTTTTCTAAACCATTTTCGCTCCATGATTTTATTTCTTCAAAATATGAATTTGGAACTGCAATAGAATCTGTCTCTTGAAATAGATTTTGTAATTTGAAAGATAGATCCTCAAATTTATAAGAATTAATTCCAACTACATGAATTTTTCTTTTTTTTTCAGTCATGAATATTTAATCTAAAGAAACATATCTATTTGAATGTTTAATTAAATTATCTTATGATTGTTCGAGCTTTCATAATAAATCAATTGTCTGAAAGAAGAAAGAGATTACATGATTTATTATTAACACTAATAAATAAAGATGGTGAATTTGAGTTTATTGAAGAAGACTCTAACGATTTAACATCTAGCTATTCTGAAAAAGACACTTTGAATTTATCTCGAGTTATTGAAAAAAATCGTAAAATAATCAAAAGATATCAAGCTATTGTAAGAACAGCTGTTACTCTTGATGCCCTGATGGATTCTGAAAATGAAGAAAATTACAAAATCAAATAAAAATATTTTTTTTAAAAAACTATTACCTTTACTTTTACTACTATCCTTTATTTTTAACCCATTAACAGTATCAGCAGAAGTTGCAGAAACAGAAATAAATGGTGAATTAATGAATGCTAGCAGTGAGTTTTTAAGGGACTTGGACTTTGAAACTTGGCAATTAGTAGCTTATAAATCACCTCTTTTTGAAGATAAATTGATCTTGAGAGTAATAGGATATCCAGGAAATCTTAGGATTGACCATCCCACTGAATTGAGGGTTGAATCAGGGAGAAAACAGTGGCTTTTAGATGATAAAACATTACTTAATGTTGAATTAGCAAATGATGGTAGACAGGCTGCAGCAGAATTCGATCTTGATGAATTGATTAAAAATTTAGATAAAAATAGACCATTAAGATTATCTTTGTCGGGAGTTTTTTCTGAGTTACCTGTTCCTCCTTTTGTTGTTAAAGAGTGGAGATCAATAAACTGAATTTGATTTTTGGTGATGACTGAAAAAAATGTAAGACATACAAAATGGATGAAAAGAGCAATTTTTTTGGCTTCTTTAGGCAAAAATACAACGAGTCCAAACCCAATGGTGGGAGCGGTGATACTCGATAAAAATGGAAAGCTTATTTCAGAAGGGTTTCATTTCAAGGCAGGGATGCCTCATGCAGAGGCAATGGCTTTTAATAATTTAAAAAAAGATGCTAAAGGTGGGTCAATTTATGTAAATCTTGAACCTTGTTGCCACCATGGTAGAACACCTCCATGTGTAGATAAGGTGATATCCTCTGGGATAAAAAGGGCTTATATATCTATTGAAGACCCTGATGTAAGAGTCGCTGGTAAAGGTATAAAGCTGCTAAGAGAAGCTGGAATACAAGTTTACTTAGGTTTATGTAAAAAGGAATCCTTAGAATTAAATAAGGCTTTCATTCATAGGAATATTAGTAAAAAGGCATATGGTGTTTTTAAATGGGCAATGAGTATTGATGGAAGAATAGCTCTAAAAAATGGAAAAAGTAAATGGATTACTAATGAAGCATCAAGGGCATTAGTACACTCTTTTAGAGCAGAATTTGATGCAATAATCATTGGTGGAAATACATTAAGAAGAGATAATCCCCTTTTAACTACTAGAGGTTTAAAAAATCCTGAGCCTTTGCGTGTTGTGTTTTCAAAAAGTTTAGACCTTCCAACGAAATCTAATCTTTGGGATTGTAATAAGGCAAAAACATTAGTTATTTATGATTCTTCAACAGCAAATGAAAGCTTCCTCACTAGGATTCCAAAGTCTGTTGAAGTTGAAAAGGTATCATCAGATAATCCAGAGTTAATTTCAAAAATACTTGCTAAAAGGGGATGTAATAATGTTTTGTGGGAATGTGGTCCTCGATTGGCTACTGCCGCTATTAAGTCTAATTGTATTCAGGAAATTATAACTTTTATTGCTCCAAAAATTTTAGGCGGAGAAAATAGTATGAATCCCCTAGGGGACTTTGAGTTTGGAGAAATGCATGAAATTATAAATTTAAGCGAATCTCATCTTAGTTTGATTGGAGATGATATATGCGTTAAGAGTTTATTTAAAAATTAATTTTTATGATATTTATTTGGGATAAAGTACCGTACGGTTCTTACCCAAAAAAAACAATACAGATACGGAAACTCTTCGTTTAGTTTATAATAAGTTCAAATTTGTCCATAACTATGCCAATAAGACAAGACGATAATCAACCTAATAGAAGATTTGGAATTGTAAATATCATTTTGATTGGAGTTGGAGCATTACTTTTATTTAGCAGCCTTTTCCCTAATCAAAATATGCAAATCCCCAGGGTTCCTTATTCTTTATTCATAGATCAGGTTAACGATGGTGAAGTTAAGCGTGCATACATTACTCAAGAACAGATTAGATATGAATTAAATGGAGCTGAAGAAGGCGCCCCTTCTGTTTTGGCAACTACCCCAATCTTTGATATGGACCTTCCACAAAGGTTAGAAAGTAAAGGGGTTGAATTTGCGGCCGCTCCACCTAAAAAACCTAATTTTTTCTCAACCATATTGAGTTGGGTTGTTCCACCTCTAATTTTTATTCTTGTTTTACAATTCTTCGCTAGGAGAAGTATGGGTGGAGGAGGTGCTCAGGGAGCTCTTAGTTTTACTAAAAGTAAAGCAAAAGTTTACGTCCCCGATGATGAATCAAAAGTAACATTTGCAGATGTTGCTGGTGTTGATGAAGCTAAAGACGAATTGACGGAAATAGTTGATTTTCTAAAAAAACCTGAGAGATATACAGATATCGGTGCACGAATACCAAAAGGGGTACTTCTTGTGGGACCTCCAGGAACAGGTAAAACTCTTCTTTCAAAAGCTGTTGCGGGAGAGGCGGAAGTTCCTTTCTTTATAATTTCAGGTTCTGAATTTGTTGAGCTTTTTGTTGGTGCAGGTGCCGCAAGAGTAAGAGATCTATTTGAACAAGCAAAGAAAAAAGCTCCATGCATTATCTTTATTGATGAACTGGATGCTATAGGTAAAAGTCGTTCTGGGTCTATGGGAGTTGTTGGTGGAAATGATGAAAGAGAACAAACATTAAATCAACTTCTTACCGAAATGGATGGCTTTGCCTCCGCAGATAAGCCAGTAATAGTTCTTGCTGCTACTAACCAACCGGAAGTCCTAGATGCTGCGTTATTAAGACCTGGAAGATTTGATAGGCAAGTATTAGTTGATAGACCAGATTTGTCTGGTAGAAAAACTATATTGGAGATATATACCAAAAAAATTAAACTATCCGACTCAATTGATTTGGACTCTATTGCCCAAGCTACTAGCGGCTTCGCTGGAGCTGATTTGGCTAACATGGTAAATGAAGCTGCTTTACTTGCAGCTAGAGCTAAAAGGAAAAGTGTAGAACAACAAGACTTAAGCGAAGCTATAGAGAGAGTTGTGGCTGGATTGGAAAAGAAGAGTCGTGTTTTACAAGATGATGAAAAAAAAGTTGTTGCTTATCACGAAGTGGGTCATGCAATAGTAGGCCATCTTATGCCAGGAGGTTCAAAAGTTGCCAAGATTTCAATTGTACCTAGAGGTATGAGTGCACTTGGTTATACTCTTCAATTGCCAACAGAAGAAAGATTTTTGAATTCCAAAGAGGAATTAAAAGGACAAATAGCTACACTTCTTGGAGGGAGATCAGCAGAAGAGGTCGTTTTTGGAAAGATTACTACGGGAGCTTCAAATGACTTACAAAGAGCAACTGATATAGCCGAACAAATGGTCGGTACATTCGGAATGAGTGATATTCTCGGACCCCTAGCTTATGACAAACAAGGTGGTGGTCAGTTCTTAGGAAATGGAAACAATCCAAGAAGATCTGTTAGTGATGCTACTGCTCAAGCTATAGACAAAGAGGTTAGAGATTTAGTTGATGATGCACACGAAACAGCACTTAATATTTTGAGGAATAATTTACCTCTTCTTGAATCGATTTCTCAAAAAATTCTCCAAGAAGAAGTAATAGAGGGTGAGGATCTTAAAGCCCTCTTAGCAGAAAGTAAATTGCCTGCATAGTAGAATTGAGGTTTCCTTATAGAGTTAGATGTTAAACCCGATCAAGCTTGCAAGTAAAAACTTTTTATCAAGCTTGGATATCTCTAGTGAGGAATTTCTTCATATTTTAGAGATAGCAAAAAATATTAAAAATAAAGATCTTAATATAAAACTCAAAGAAAAGGTTTTAGGCTTAATTTTCGATAAATCATCAACTCGTACCAGAGTCAGTTTTCAGGTGGCAATGTCAAGACTTGGCGGCACAACAGTTGACTTAAATCCCACTACTTCGCAAATTGGCAGAGGAGAACCAATTAGAGATACAGCAAGAGTCTTAAGTAGATACTGCGATGTTCTTGCTATAAGAACATATAAACAAACTGATATAGAAGAGTATGCTAAATGGTCCTCTAAGCCAGTTATTAACGCTCTTACTGATTTAGAACATCCATGTCAGGCTTTAGCTGATTTTATGACAATTAAAGAGGAATTTAGTGATTTTGATGATGTAGTTTTGACATTTATTGGAGACGGTAATAACGTCGCGAATTCTCTTATTTTATGTGGCGCGTTATTAGGAGTGGAAGTTAGGATTGCATGTCCTAAAGGTTATGAACCTAACTCGTTCTTAATCGATAAAGCATATGAAATATATGAAAATAAGAATTTGTTGAAAATTACCAATGATCCCAATACCGCTGTTTTAGGAGCAAATGTTCTTTATACAGATGTTTGGTCATCTATGGGTGAAGAAAATCAAAAAGATAAAAAAGAAAAAATTTTTAATGGTTTCACTATTGACAGTGATTTAGTTAGTAAGGCTGATAAAGATTCAATTATTCTTCATTGTCTTCCTGCGTATAGAGGCAAAGAGATAACTGATGAAATATTTGAAAGTCACAAAAGTAGAATTTTTGATCAAGCGGAAAATAGATTACATGCTCAACAAGCTCTTTTGTCTTGCATTCTCTAATAGGAATACTTGCAAACTTATTAATAAAAGGGTACAAATGTATTAGAGTACAAATGTTTTATGGAGACTTCTCCTGAAGATAATCTTACACAAGCTCAAAATGAGCTTTATGGATGGATAAAAGATTATATGAAAAATTATCAACATAGCCCATCAATCAGGCAGATGATGCAAGCAATGGGATTAAAATCTCCAGCTCCAATACAAAGTAGGTTAAAACATTTACAAGAAAAGGGATATATCTCATGGCAAGAGGGAAAAGCAAGAACAATGCAAATAGTCGATGAACTTATAGAAGGAGTACCAATTTTGGGTTCAGTAGCAGCAGGAGGTTTAATTGAAACTTATTCTGATGTAAATGAAAATTTGGATTTATCTGAAGTTTTAAAAATAAAAGGTGTGTTCGCATTAACAGTAAATGGTGATTCAATGATAGACGCATGTATTGCTCATGGTGATATGGTTTTGATGGAGCCAATTAAAGATTATTATTCACTTAGAAATGGTGCAGTTGTTAGTGCGATGGTTCCTGGATTGGGCACAACATTAAAATATTTTTTTAAAAGAAATGGAAAGATATTTTTAGAAGCAGCTAACCCAGCTTATGAACCAATTGAATTAGATTTAGACCAGGTTGTCTTTCAAGGAAAACTTTTGGCAGTTTGGAGAAAGGTATAAAAATAAAGATAATTTTAATTAATCAAAAGAATTTGGAATAGTGAATCCTTTTTTCAATAAGTAAAATTCTTTCATCGCTTTTTCACTATCCTCTTCTATCATTTCTTGAATCATTTCTTCTAGAGTAGTTTCGGGTTTCCAACCTAATTTTAAAAAACTTTTTTTAGGATCTCCTCTAAGTTCATCAACTTCAGTTGGTCGAAAATATCTTTGGTCAATCCTAATGACAATTTCGTTGTTATCAGCCCTCCTTCCAATTTCCATTAAACCTTCCCCTTCCCATATAATTCCTTCAGAATTTTTTTGTTTATTCCAATTGAGATTTTTTGCACAGATTTCAATGAATCTTCTTACCGTTTCCATCCTTCCAGTAGCTATTACATAGTCATCTGCTTCCTCCTGCTGTAACATTAGCCATTGCATTTTTACAAAATCTTTTGCGTGCCCCCAATCTCTTTTAGCATCTAGATTACCCAAATAAATGCAGTTATCTAAACCGGCATTTATCCTTGATAATCCTCTAGTTATTTTTCTAGTGACAAATGTCTCACCTCTTCTAGGACTTTCATGATTGAATAAAATTCCATTACAAGCATAAATGCCATATGCCTCTCTGTAGTTAATAGTTATCCAGTATGCATATAACTTTGCGACTCCATATGGACTTCTAGGATAAAAAGGAGTATTTTCATTTTGAGGAGATTCTAAAATTTTTCCGTAAAGCTCACTAGTGCTGGCCTGATAAAATTTAGTTTTATTTTGTAGATTTAAAATTCTTATTGCTTCAAGCAATCTCAAAGTACCCATTGCATCGCAGTTCGCTGTATATTCGGGGGTTTCAAAACTCACAGCAACATGACTTTGAGCTCCGAGATTATATATTTCATCAGGTTGAACATTTTGTAAAATTCTGATGAGATTTGTGCTATCCGTTAGATCTCCATAATGGAGTTTAAGCATTAGTTCATTTTCATGAGGATCTTTATAAAGATGATCTATTCTTTCAGTATTAAAACTACTTGAGCGTCTTTTAATTCCATGAACTTCATAACCTTTGTTAATAAGAAATTCGGCCAAGTAACTTCCATCTTGTCCAGTAATTCCAGTTATTAGAGCTTTTTTCCTTTCAATCATTATTGAAGATTTAAGCTTTTATAAGCTTCGACCATACTTATCATCATATCTATATATGTCGTCTTCTTCTAAATATTCTCCAATTTGAACCTCTATGACAATTAAAGTTTCAGTTGATTGATTTGATAATCGATGTTTTTTACCTTTTGGAACATAACAACTTTCATTAGGTTTAAGGTTAAAAATTTTATCATCAATATTTATTTGAGCAACTCCCGAGACAATTACCCAGTGTTCCGATCTGAATTTATGCATTTGTAGTGATAAAGATCCACCAGGATTGACTTCTATTTTTTTTACTTTCCATTGAGCTCCTTCCTCAATAGTTATGTAATTCCCCCAAGGTCGATATCCTTTTGTATGTTCAACACTTTCTTTTTTCCCCTTTTTTTTAAGTAAATCAACAATACCTTTTACATTCTCCGAATGATCTTTTTTTGAAACCAATATTGCATCATTAGTTTCTACAATTATTAAGTCTTCAATTCCTAAACCTAATACTAAGCGTTTTTCACTCCTAATCAAGTTATTTTTTGCTGAAATACCAATTGCATTACCAAAGAGAGCATTTCCATTCTCATCTTTAACTGAGTTTTCCCAAAATGATTTCCACCCTCCTATGTCACTCCATCCTACATCTAATGAAAAGACAATTCCTAGTCTAGTTTTTTCCATTACTGCATTATCTATTGAAATATTTGGGCAAGACTGGAAAGATTCTTTATCTATTTTTTCGAAATAAAGATCTTTTGTTTTATATTTTAAAGCATTTCTACATGAAGAAATAATGTCGGGGGAGTATTTTTCAATCTCATTGATTATCGTACTTGCTTTAAAAAGATAAATTCCACTATTCCAATTATAGTAATCACTTTGAATAAGTTTCTCGGCTATTTCTTTTGATGGTTTTTCTATAAATTCTTCGATCTTTTCTCCCTTTAATCCATTTTTAATTAAGGGTTTTTTTGATTTTATGTATCCATATCCAGTCTCAGGATTGTTTGGGGATATCCCAAAAGTAAGCAAATTATCTGCCTCTGCATATTTTTTTGCGGATTCGACAGTCCTTAAAAAAGAAGAAATATCAAATATTTTATGGTCTGATGGCATTACTAATAATAGAGGATCTTCATCTAAACAGTTCAAAGCAGCTAATGCAACAGCAGGCGCTGTATTTTTCCCGAACGGTTCAAGTATGATAGATTTTGGTTTAACTTTAATTTTTCTTAACTGCTCAGCTGTAATAAACCTATGTTCTTCGTTGCAAAGAATTATTGGGTTTTCTGATTTAGCTAATCCTTTTAATCTTTTTAATGTCAACTGCAAAAATGAGTCTTCAATTTTTGGATCCATTGAAAGATATTGTTTAGGGAAGCTAGCCCTAGAAATTGGCCATAGCCTTGACCCAGACCCACCACAAAGAACTACTGGTACAAGTTTTCTGCTCAAAAAACCTCTATTTAAATTGATTTAATTTTATTATGCATCTTTTTCAAAGGTTA
>QCEQ01000028.1 GCA_003278525.1 Prochlorococcus sp. AG-355-P16
CTTTTTCCTGCTAATGCTCCTGGCAGTATAGAAATTGGTTTGGTAAAGCTAAAAAAAGGATCTGATCCTGAATTGATTTCAAGGATATTAAATAACTCACTCCCAAATGATGTTAGGGTACTTACAAAAAATCAATTTATAGAATTTGAGAAAAATTATTGGAAAAATAGTACTGCAATAGGTTTTATATTTAGTTTGGGAGCATTGATGGGTTTTGTTGTAGGGTGTGTGGTTGTTTATCAAATTCTTTATAGTGACGTTACAGATCACCTCCCAGAGTATGCAACCTTATTGGCAATGGGATATAGACTTAAGTCCCTTTTCTTTGTTGTAGCTAGAGAGGGATTTTTGTTGGCATTGTTTGGTTATTTACCTGCTTATTTCTCTGGTCAAATACTTTACTCAGTTATAAGAAGTTCTACTAAGCTCCCAATAATAATGGACGCAGACAAAACTATTTTAATTTTCGTATTAGTTTTAGTTATGTGTATGGGGTCCGCCGCTGTTGCGATGCGTAAACTAGTTGACGCTGATCCTGCCGAAATTTTTTAACAACTGAAGATAAATGGTTAAAGCTAATAAATCAAAAAATAATGTTAAAAACCTTAAAACAGTTTCAATAAATAATTTGAGTCACTTTTATGGAAAAAATGAGAATAAAAAACAAGTTCTCAATGACGTTAATTTAAATATTGATAAAGGAGAGTTGGTTCTTTTGAAAGGACCTTCCGGATGTGGTAAAACGACTCTTTTAACATTAATTGGTGCCTTGAGAACCTGTCAAAGTGGAGATCTAACTGTATTAAATAATCAGTTGAATGGAGCATCAAGGAAAACTCGTCAGATTCTTAGAAGAAGTATTGGAATGATTTTTCAAGGTCACAATCTTCTTAGATGTTTAACAGCAGAACAAAATGTCCAGATGGGAGCCGATTTAATAAAAGGTTTAACATATTTGCAAAGACGTGAAATAGCACGGAATTGGTTGTCAGCAGTGGGATTAGAAGAACATCATAAAAAGTTGCCAAATGACTTATCTGGTGGGCAGAAACAGAGAGTAGCAATTGCGCGAGCTTTATCTGCTAATCCAAAACTTTTATTAGCTGATGAGCCGACTTCTGCTTTAGATAGTGTCACAGGAAGAGAAATAGTAACCCTTTTAAGGAAACTAGCAAAAGAGCAAAATTGTTCTGTACTTATGGTGACGCATGATCCAAGAATTTCTGATATGGCTGATAGGATATTAAATATGGAAGATGGTAAAATATATAGTGCTCATAGTGAGCTAATATAATTAAAAGTTAAAAATTTTATGTCTAAGAGAAGGAATCTAAAAAAAGAAAAGCAGGAGCGTAATAGAGCCTATGCTAGAAAATTCAAAAAAAGGAAATTAAGAACTGATGGAAGACCTGATGGTGGAAACGTTACAGGCACAGTAAATAATGGCGGTGCAGCCGATTAAGGAATATCTTTTGTTTTTAACTTTTGGAGTTTAATATATCATGCATATTTAAGACATAATTATGAATGTAAGTATTGTTATACCGACTTACAATAGATTACCTATTTTAGAGAAATGTCTATTTGCACTTGAGAATCAAAAATTAAATACAAATATCAGTAATTATGAAGTAATAGTAGTTGATGATGGATCAACTGATGGGACAACCTCATGGATAAATAAAAACAAAGCTAATCTCCCACACGTTATTCTATTTCAGCAAGAACATGGTGGGCCTGCACTTGGAAGAAATCTGGGAGTAATTAAATCAAAATATGAAATTATTATATTCATTGATAGTGATCTTATTGTTTTAGACAATTTTATAAATTGCCACGTAGAAAAATTACTTGCCTCTTGGAGAAAAAATGATAAAAAATGTTTTACCTATGGCTCGGTAGTCAATACATCTAATTTTCTAAATCCTCAGAGTGAAAAACATAAAATTATGGACACTTCTTTTGCCTACTTTGCTACTGGGAATGTAGCGATATCAAAAGAATTGATTTTAAGTGTGGGATTATTTGATACTTCTTTTAGTCTTTACGGCTGGGAGGATTTAGAACTTGGAGAAAGATTAAAAAAAATTGGGACAAAATTAATTAAATGCCCAAATGCCGTAGGTTTTCATTGGCATCCGCCATTTAATTGCGAACAAATAGATTCATTAATAACTCAAGAAAAAGAGAGAGCAAAAATGGCTTTAGTGTTTTACAAGAAACACCCAAATTTAAGGGTTAGATTTATGATTCAATTTACTCCTATCCATAATTTACTTTGGCAAATTCTTTGTTTGGGAGGACTAATCAGTGTTGATAGAATCCTTCCTTTATTAAGATTCCTAGTAAATATAAGAAGAAATAGACTTGCACTTGAGATACTTAGAGTCCCTCTGAATATGATATACATTAAAGAGTTAACCAAATCAAGATAAAAAACTTTTAGAAATACACATCAGTTGCTAAAATATTAAAAGTAAATTTCACACATCTGACAGTTTCGGGTGATTTATTAATAATAATTCCCCGTCAGATGGAGGCTAACCCGAAACCCTTTTAAAATTATGGCTGTTGTATCACTATCTGAAATGATGGAAGCTGGTGCTCATTTTGGGCATCAAACTAGACGTTGGAATCCCAAGATGTCTAAATATATATATTGCGCGAGAAATGGAGTTCATATTATTGATCTCGTAAAAACAGCATTGTGTATGAACAATGCATATAAATGGACTCGAAACGCTGCAAAAAGCGGTAAACGTTTCCTATTTGTCGGTACAAAAAAACAAGCATCAGATGTAGTAGCTCAGGAAGCCACACGCTGTGGAGCTGCATATGTAAATCAAAGATGGCTTGGAGGGATGTTGACTAATTGGACAACAATGAAAGCTAGGATTGAAAGATTAAAGGATCTAGAAAGAATGGAAAGTAGTGGTTCAATAGCAATGAGGCCTAAAAAAGAAGCTGCAGTATTAAGGAGAGAATTAGAAAGATTACAAAAATACTTAGGTGGACTTAAGGGTATGAGAAGATTACCAGATGTAGTTGTATTGGTTGATCAAAGAAGAGAATCTAATGCAGTATTAGAAGCTAGAAAATTAGATATCTCACTAGTATCAATGTTGGATACAAATTGCGATCCAGATTTGTGTGAAGTTCCAATTCCTTGTAACGATGATGCCGTTAGATCTGTGCAACTTATTTTAGGAAGACTTGCAGATGCCATAAATGAGGGTAGAAAGGGCTCCAATGCCGAAAGAAAACATTAAATTCTAATTTAAAACTTACTATTCACTATTTTTTATTACTTCAAATGGGAAACATTACAGCAAAACTTGTAAAAGATCTTAGAGACAAAACTGGCGCGGGAATGATGGACTGCAAAAAAGCACTCAATGAAACCGATGGAAATGTTGATAAAGCTTTGGAATGGTTAAGAAAGAAAGGCATAGCTAGTGCCGAAAAGAAATCGGGAAGAGTAGCGGCCGAAGGGTCAATTGGTAGTTATATTCATACTGGATCAAGAGTCGGAGTTTTACTAGAGTTAAATTGTGAAACTGATTTCGTTGCTAGAGGTGATATATTCCAAGCTCTTTTGAAGGATGTCTCAATGCAAGTAGCAGCATGCCCAAATGTTGAGTATGTATCAATTGATGAAATACCAGAGGATGTTGTGGAAAAAGAAAAGCAGATTGAAATGGGTAGGGATGATTTATCTGGAAAACCAGAACAAATTAAAGAAAAAATAGTTGAAGGGAGAATAGCAAAAAGACTTAATGAGCTTGTTTTGCTTTCACAACCCTACATTAAAGATAGTTCTCTAACAGTTGAGGATCTTGTTAAACAAGCAGCTGCAAAAATTGGAGAAAATATCAAAGTAAGACGCTTTACAAGATATACATTGGGAGAAGGTATCGAAAAAAATGAGATGGACTTTGCTGAAGAGGTCGCATCAATGCAAACAAACTAGTCACTTGAATGATTTGAATAATTTCAATAGTTATATAGATTTAGATAAAATTTACTCTCAATTAGAGAGAGCAGAGATACAAAAAAGAATATTAACTAGGAAAATCTATAGGGAATATGAACTTTATCTTAATTTTGTAAGAGATCTACTTTTCATCTCTGTAGAAAAAGGCCTTAATAAAATATATAGTTATCCAACAATTAATGATAATTACTTAAATGAAAATGAATTCTATAGTTTTTTTGAAAAAAAAATAAGTAAATTAATATTAACGAATTTGCCCTTTTTAACAGTAGAACAATTAAAGATAAATAAAATTGAAAAAAATTTAAATAAGGAAATTAATCTTAATATTTTTGATATTTCTACAAAAATAAAGGATCAGCAAAAAGAAAAATTTGAATATGAAGATGGTTTTCAATCAAAAGAACCCACTCAGTTAGAGATTACTGAAGACTTTTCAAATACTTATGAATATTATCAAGCTCATAATTTTGAGAGGTTCGTATCACTTGATTTAGATAATAACCACCATAATAATTATTTGTCTAAATACAATATTTTTGAAAATTTAGGAGTTGAAAAACAATTTATTTCTTCCTTACTAGAATTAATTGGAGAAGAAAAAGTGGAAAATCCAAGATATCAAGAAAAAGAAAATATCAATCCGATGGAAATTTTACCAAAAAAACAGATTCTTAATAATTTTGATTTAATAGAAAGGTCATTGGAAAAATTACTATTGAATCTTTCATATAGTATTAACCAGGAATTATTCAAGGCAAATCTAATAAAAAAAATGATATCTAAAGATTCCTTTGATTACTTAGTAGGCAAAAATCTTATGATAAAACATCCATATCCTTTTGTTATTAATTTCGAATTAAACTTAAATCAGTCATCACTAGTCGGCAATAATCTTCCAAGCATTATTTTCTTCAATATATCTACTGTTGAGTTAGAGTTTAAAAATTTAAATCTTTCTATTCAAAGGAACAAAATAAGTGAGCTAAAAAATCAATTTCAGCGTTTGATTAAAAAAGAGACATATTGGAGGCAAAAAGAAATAACTTTGAATAAGATACATTGAAAAAATAACTCCTCTTTCAAATGTGACTATTAGCGGGAATAATAATAAATTAATTAAAGATTGGATAAGACCTCTTCAAAAATCTCTTACTATTGAAACTGAAAACAAATTTATTAATACTTTAGGAAGAGAAAAATACTTTAATGATTATTTGCATGAATCGTTGCAAAAACTAGATAATCTAAATATCTCAGAAGAATACTTAAGGATATTTTTTGAATTTTCAAAAAAATATAATGACTACAACAAATTAGATGAAAATCAAAGAAAAAGATTAATTATAGATACAAGAAAAAATCTTTATAAACTAGGAAAAACTTTAGAAGTAGAGAGTTCTAATAAGATTTCTAATAATGTTTTTCTTAATAAAGCTGATTCAAGTTTGTCTTTTGATTCAGATATTTCATTAATAAAAAATGTAGGAAAGGTTTATAAAAATAAGCTTAACGAATTAGGGATATTTCATATAAAAGATTTAATTAATTATTTCCCACGAACATATTTAGACTATACAAATAGAGTTAAGATAATAAACTTAAAACCAGATAATTTATATACTTGCATCGCAAACGTTAAAAGATTTTATATTTATAAGAGTAAAAAGAATAGTAATTTATCAATAATGAATTTTGTTGTTTCTGATGAAACATCTTCAATTAAGGTTACAAAATTTTTTTTAGGAAAAAGATTTAGATCTTACTCCTTTTTCACATCTCAAAAATCTTTATATACTCCTGGTACAAAATTAGCAATTTCCGGTAAGGTTAAATTGACAGAGTATGGCAAAACTTTTGTAGATCCGCAGATTGAAATTCTTAAGGATAACAATGATAATTTTAATTTCTCAGGCAAAATATTACCCTTGTATTCATTAGGTGAAGCATTATCAAATATGAGTTTTATAAAACTCATGAAAAAGGTACTAATTTATGCAAAGCAATATCCAGAAATTTTAAATAAAAAGCAACTTGATTCATTATCTTTATTATCAAAAGGAGAGTCTTTGATTAATATTCATTTTCCAACAACTCAACAGGCACTTATTGAATCAAAAAGACGTTTGGTTTTTGATGAGTTGTTCCTACTTCAAATAAAGTTCCTACTTAGAAAAAGAAAAACGAATAAAAATGTAACTTCCCAACAATTGCCTCAAAAGAAATCTTTATTAAAAGAATTTTTAAATACTTTTCCTTTTGAATTAACAAAATCACAAGAAAATGTTTTAAATGAAATTAAAAAAGATTTATCTAATCCAGTACCAATGTCTAGATTGCTTCAGGGAGATGTGGGAAGCGGTAAAACCATAATTGCAATAGCGTCTCTTTTACTTGTCATTGAAAAAAACCTGCAAGGTGCATTTATGGTCCCAACTGAGGTATTGGCAGAACAACATTATAAAAATTTATTAAAATATTTGAATCCTCTTTTAGTTTCTGTCGAACTACTAACTGGGAATACTCCTCAAAAGAAGAGAAAAGAAATTTTCTCTAATTTGAACAATGGACTAGTTGATATCCTCGTAGGTACTCATGCATTATTTGAGGATAAAGTCATCTTTAATGCATTAGGGATGGTCGTAATTGATGAACAACATAGATTTGGAGTTACTCAAAGAAATAGATTACTAAATAAAGGAGAAAATACTAACCTGTTATCAATGACAGCAACACCAATTCCAAGAACTCTTGCGCTTTCCATTTATGGTGATTTAGATGTGAGTCAAATTACAGAACTCCCTCCTGGAAGAGTTCCTATAACTACAAAAATAATTTCAGAAGATGGTTTAACTAACTTGTTCAAGATTGTTGAAGATGAGATCAATAAGGGAAAGCAAGCTTATGTAATTTTGCCACTTATAGAAGATTCAGAAAAAATGAACTTAAGTTCCGCAAAGAAAACATTCAAATATTTATCAGAAGAGGTCTTTTTTAATAAAAAAGTTGGATTATTACATGGCAAATTAAGTTCACAAGAAAAGAATGAAGTGATTAATTCTTTTTTAAAGAATGAAATTAATATATTGGTTTCAACTACAGTAATTGAGGTTGGCATTGATGTCCCTAATGCCACAATTATGATTATTTACAATTCGGACAGATTTGGATTGTCCCAGCTACATCAATTAAGGGGAAGAGTTGGTAGAGGATCAACTAAATCTTTTTGTTATCTGGTAACCTCCGATAAAAATGGATTAGAAAATAAACGACTTTGTGTTTTGGAAAAATCTAATGATGGCTTTTATATTGCTGAAAAAGACTTGGAGCTTAGAGGACCAGGCCAGATTTTAGGGTATAGACAATCCGGATTACCTGATTTTGTACTGGACAATTTACCTAACAATAAATTCCTTATTGATAAGGCTCGTGAAGAGGCTTATAAAATTATTAGTGATGATCCTGATTTAAAGGAAAATATTGTTTTAAGGAATATACTTATTGATAATTCTGATAATAAATTTATTCATGATTTCTTGAATTGAAAACTATCATTGTAATTTTTGATATATATGCCACTATAAATCAATTGTAAATTTCAATTGAAAATTTGGAATAAAATACCAATTAAAGATAATGGAGAAAAATTAATAGCTATACCTGGTTGCTTAAAGTTTTTAGATCCCCACCCTTACGCTCATTTAGGAGCGCCTTACAAAGATAAAACTTCTATTTGGAAATTAAGAGAGGAGGTTGTAAATAGATTAGTAAAAGTAAATGATTATTTGATATCAAAGAGTAGTTTTAACCTTTTAATTTATGACAGTTGGCGACCTTTAGAAGTCCAGGAATTTATGTTTAAAAGAGCATTTTTATTAGAGTGTGAAAAATCCAATATTGATATTTCTTTTGGGAATATAAAATCTTATCCTTCCATTCTAAAAAAGGTTGAAAAATTTTGGGCATATCCCTCCTATGACACTAGGTATCCTCCACCTCATTCAACTGGGGGTGCACTGGATGTTTGTTTATCAGATAAAGATGGAAATCTTGTTGAAATGGGAAGCATGGTTGATCAAATGGATGAGACCTCAAATCCTTATTTTTATGAGAACATAAAGAATGAAGAAGCAATTATTTGGAATAATAGAAGAAATTTAATAAGGGAAATTATGACTCAATTTGGATTTGCTCAACATCCCAATGAATGGTGGCATTTTAGTTATGGTGATCAATTATGGGCTTGGAAAAATAAAAAAGCAAATGCTTTTTATGGAAAAATTTAAAATCTATTGTTTTTTGTTTAGTAAATTCAATATATAATTTTCATCATGATTATTTATAAAATCTCCGAAATCCAAATCCAAATTTCTCTTCCAATTATGAAATAATGGTTTAAGAGTTTTTTCTAAATCGTTAAGTTCCACTCTTTGTAAGTATGGTTTAGCCAGCCTTTGTAGATTTTTACTCCCTCCCAACCATAATTGGTATTTGTTTTGACCACTTCCAACAAGTGCTAATTCGGCCATGTAAGGTCTTGTACATCCATTCGGACATCCTGTCATTCTGAATAATATTGTTTTTTGTATTTTTAGATCTAATAGTAAATTTTCAATCCTTTTTAATACATCAGGTAGTATTCTTTCAGCTTCAGTCATCGCAAGACCACAAAGTGGTAAAGCAGGACAAGCTAAAGCATGTCTTTGTATTTCATTAATGTTTTCTAAATTTCCGTATCCAATTTTTGATAGAGATTTTTGAATTTCACCTTTGTTTTGATTAGCAATATTACAAAGTAAAATATCTTGATTGGGAGTGAGTCTTAAATCTAAATTATATTTTTTAACAATACTTGAGATGATATTCTTTTTTTCTCCAGATAATCTACCTGATAATAAAGGTAAACCTACGAAATAGGAGGATTTATTTTGTTTATGCCAACCTAGGTAATCAATAAGAACATTATTCGGTTCTTTTCTGATTTTTTTAATTTCTTTTTTAAAATAATTGTCTAGAAGCATCTTTTTAAACCATTTAATACCTTTTCTATGAAGAAGATATTTCATTCTTGAATTTTTTCTTGATTTTCTATCGCCATAATCTCTTTGAATAGCCACAATGCTTTGTATTAATTCAAAAACATCAGGTTCTTCAACATATCCAAGTGGATCTGCAATTCTGGCAAAGGTCTCTTCATTATTATGTGTGCGACCCATACCGCCTCCAACATAGAAGTTGCACCCTTCTAAGTTTCCATCTTTAGAAGTGAAGGCAACTATTCCTATATCATTGGTAAGAAGATCAACTGAATTGTCCCCAGGAACTGTCACAGCACATTTAAATTTTCTTGGTAAATAAGTTGAACCATAAAGAGGCTCATCTTTTATCCCACTAAAAACATTATCTTTGAATTGGAGCTTCCTAATTGCTTCAATATCTTTATCAGGCTTTATGGTGTACTCTAAATCTCCATCAGCCCAAAGCTCTAAAAAAGTGCCCTGGCCAGCCATTGGGGTAAGAAGATCTGCAATTTTTTTTGCCAGCAATCTTGCAATATTATAGTCTGGCGAATCAAATGGAGCTGCAGGAGCCATAACGTTTCTATTTATGTCTCCACAGGCAGCTAATG
>QCEQ01000029.1 GCA_003278525.1 Prochlorococcus sp. AG-355-P16
TTATTTAGTTTATTCTCTATTCTTTTTTTAATATTTTCTCCTCCTATAGCTTTTGGATTGTTATTTGGAGAGGGATTGAAATTCAGTACTTTTTTTATTTGGATATGGATTTTAAATTTGAAGTTTTTTTGAAAATATATAATTTATTTCCCGAGATTATTTAAAATTAAGAATATAAAAAATTTATTTTATGCCAAAAATATTCAAACAAAATAAGTTTGCTTTGTTGGGAGCAAATATATTAATAATTTTACTTTGGGTAACTTTATCTTCCTTTTTGATAAATCTATTTGAAAGTGAAAATGCCCCATTTTATATGTATAAAATTTCTTTTTTAATCAGATTCCTTCCTCCTATTTGGGTTACATGGTTCCTTTGGATAAAAAGAGGTGGTTTAAAAAGATAAATTACAAAAGCATTTTTACGGATTTACTATAAAAACAAATCAGTTAAGATCTGAAAGCTTACTTGAATTTTTCATGTAAGAATTAGGTAATTGAGAGATTGTTTTTAGCTAAGAAACAATCTCTTTTTTTTACAAATATTTTTTCTCATAAAAAAGTGTTTGTCAGTATCCCTATTGACAAACACTCATGACGATCATTTTTTAAAAATTAAACAGGCAATCTATTATCAATTTCCACTACTCCAGAATCCATAAGACGGCCGATTTTAATAACTAAAGCCATATCTAACCTTGAAAATTCAGATTGATGGTTAGTTATCCAATCAAGTTCAGAAAGAGTTATTACTCCCAAAGTATTTACTTTAAGAAAAAGTAAGCCTAAATTCATTTTAAAAAATTCCTGGGATTATCCATCCAAATAAGCCATAATTTACAACTAATGCAAATAAGCCCATCATTGCCATTCTTCCATTAGTTCTCTCGGCGTTTTGCCAATAAGTTGTCTTTGAATTTTCCATTTTTTTGATTTGTAGAAATGATAAATAGTAGGTTTTTAAACGAAACCAGGAATTATTTGTCCTGTTGTTAGGTATGCTCCAACAGCAGCAATTAATCCAAGCATTGCGAATCTGCCGTTAAGAGTTTCAGCAACAACTTTTTCTTTTTCGATTGTTTTGACTTTTGTGTTTGTGTTTTGCATTTGGTTAGAAGATGAATAGTTTAAATTTTCGTTTTGAAATTGCTTGGTTAAATAAGCAACGAGGATGGCTGTAAAGAATACAATTACGGCTAAGAAACCTGAAAGTGGACTCATTAAAAAATGCCAGGAATAATTTGTCCGGTTGAAACGTAAGCACCAACTAACGCAACAAGGCCAATCATTGCCCAACGACCGTTAACTTTTTCGGCATTTTGTGGGTAGCTGTCGTAAGAAACAGACTCATCTATGTAAGGACGTGTCTCAGTAGGAAACATATTCTGTCTGCCGCCTGATTCAGTAGTAACGTTTGAATTAGCCATTAAAGTTGTGTAATTGTTAATTAATGTAACACTACTATTAAAAAATGTAAAGTATTAGGACGAAATTAAGTTATTTTCAAGATATTTACTACATAACTGTTGCAGAACCGTAACATAGATATTTAAATAGTTGTTTTTTCGGCTTGCTACGATTTACGTATTGGCTCAAAACTATTGAGAGTTCAATTTGTTGTTTAAGTATTTATTTTTAAATCCTTAGAAAGATATCAATTTGGTAGAAAAAACTACATCATTATGAAATTTGAATGATTAGTTTTTAGATATAAACTATTTCACTTTATTATGGAATTCGCAAAAAAAATCATGACCGAAAAAGCTGAAAAGCTCAATGGTAAAGCCGCAATGCTTGGAATGTTTGCTCTTTTAGGAGCTTATTATTTTACTGGTCAAATTCTTCCAGGTATTTTCTAGTAAAAATCCTTTTTAAATTTTTTTCAGGGCTTTATCAAGCCCTTTTTTACTGGATTATGACCTTTTTAATTATCTAATAATTCAAATAATTTACTTATTAGAAGCTTTCTTTTTGAAAAAGTTTTATCAATATATTTTTTATTCTCTTCTTTTAAAATTTCCTGACCATTTGAGCCTAATCCCTTAAGAACAAACTCTTTATCTTCTTTAATCCAGTTATTTATCATTCTCCCCGTCGTCTCTATATGGAATTGTAATCCGTAAGCAAAATTACCAATCCTAAAAAACTGTTCCTTACAACGCGCACTACTAGCAATGAGTACTGCTTTATCAGGTAATAAAATCCTATCTCCATGCCAATGCAGTACATGAAAAGGTTCTTCAAACAGAGCTTTAAAGTCTTTATTTGATTTATTAATAAAAATTTGAGACCATCCAATTTCTGGTAATGCTTTTGGAGGTGATCCGCATTTAAGAATTTCTACATCTCCTCCCGCAGCACTCGCAAGCAACTGAGCACCTAAGCAAACACCAACTATAGGTCTCTCCTTTTCTAATTCTTTTTTTATAAAATCTCTTTCTAACTCAAGCCATGGATATCTTTCGCTTCCAATATCTTTAACTCCCATTGGTCCACCCATAATTAAAATAAAGTCACCATTTTTTGTTTGTGGCAGAGTATTTTTATTATCTAAACGAATAATTTCAATTTTTAAATTTCTTTCTTTAGCAAATTGTTCAAAAAGACCTGGCCCCTCTATTTCTAAATGCTGCAAAACTAATAGGCGTCTTATTTCCTTCATTCACTTTCCATTATTTCAGTTGATTCAGAACAGACATTAACGCTAAACCACTTTATTGCCGACCAAGTATATTCTTGGTAAGTACCTGCAGCAATACTTACAAAACAATCATTTTCATACCAACTTCGATAACTGGGGGTTACTCCCGTTCCTTTTAATCTATTTTCTAGGCCTTTTCCATATTTTTTAATGACAAGATTTATAGCTTCATTCTCAATTTCTCTTTGCTTTTCATCAGCAAAACCTCCTAGTGGTATAAAAAAAAGAATTGATGCAATAAGTAGACGTATCATTGAGTCTTTTTTATATGTAGCTGATTTCATTTAGATTAATTAGTTTTTTAAAATCATCAACTCTATTTTGTCCATTTTTTAATGGTCTTGAGGAGTCAAGAACTGCTGCACAGCATAAATGCCAACAAGATTTTTCATCTAGTCCTAATTTCTTGCATATGTTTTTAGGGGCTTTGATTACTGTATTTAGTTCTGCGATATGTTGTGTGGTTTCCCATAATTCTCCTTCAAGAAAGTCAAGTTCAATACTTGATAATAATTCTGTAGCAACGTAATCCCTAATTAGCTCAGTTAATTCCACAACATTTCATTGAAGCAAAAGAAGTTAAATCGTCTTTTATTATTTGTATAGCAAGATAAAAAAAAAGGAACTAGTTGTTTCTACCTCATCTTGAATAGTCTGTAGATTTTAAGAGACTACATCATTTCGTATTGATCAAGTTTGGTTTTTAATTTTGTTGCTTGTTTAATCAATGACAAAGCTTCTTTTCTGCCTGTTGAATTATTAGCCTGGACTATAAGATCGGCATATTTCTTTGCGATTTTTTTTTCCATAATTTAAGGTATATAAATACCGTTTTTGAATCTTGAAACTAGCGAGTCAGAACTAGAAGTAGATAAGGAGTCAACGGTTAAAACCTCAGAGTCAACAAATTGGAACGGGTTAACTCGTGTTTTTAATTTATAATCAATTAATAAAAAAGCTGTTGGTATCTACGATTACATTGTTTTCAAACCCTGATTTAATTTATAGTTATCCGTGAATTGGATTGAAAATTTTCAGAACATCTTTATCCGCCTTTTGCTTTTCAATCTTATTTAATTTTTTATCATCGAAATAATATTGCATATTAATTTTTATTCTTTTATTCTTATGAGATTTTAGACAATTTAATGTATCCTCATATACAAATGTCAATAAATATTGATTATTTATTTTTAACACCGAATTCCATATTTTAGGAAACTCTTTAGCTCATAAAACATAAAGGCTTTTTCTTGGCCGGATCATTTATCCGTAATTATGAGATACTTCTGTCCACCCTTTTTGGCGCAGTTCGTGCCACTTTTCCCAGGCTGAATCTATGTTGAGTTTTTCAGAGGATTTGTACCCTCCAGGTTCTCCAAGGTGATTTGTGTAGAAAAGATGAGTATGAATTTTTAAATTAGGTTTAGGAGAATTTTTGCATTCTTCGAAAAAGATAATTCTGCTGCCTTCGGGATTTAGTAGGCATCCGTTAGGTTTGCTAGTGCTACAACCAAATGAGTACTTAGGATCCATACTTTACCTTTAATCGGCCAGATAATTATTGATACGTTTGTACTATAAATTATATCCTCCTTGTTTTGCTGTCAATCCTTTTAAGGTTAAGTACTTATTTACTAATAATTATTTTGTTTTTTAATAAATAAGATAATTTCTTTAAGTTTATGAATTACAGGGAAGATCTAGAAATCAAACTATAAAAAGTAACACTTGCAATGCAGGAAGTTGTAGATGATATTCATAAAACTGAACCTGAGAAGCAAAGAATAATTTCCAAACTTATTGAATTTAAAGAAGCAATCATTTCAAAGGGAATTGAACTTAACATTGAATTAGAGGCAGCCTAGAAATATTTCATATCTCATGAATGTTTAATAACTTTTAGAATAATGTTATTAACAAAGAAGGGTTATTTATCAAATGCAGCCTGGTACTTTTGAATTATTGATCCTAGTATTTATCTTTTTAGGTCTTCAAGCCTGGTGGATTATCCCAATAGTTATTAAGAATAATAAATTAAATAATAGAGGTAAGGATTTAAGAGAGGAAATTAAGCAATTAGAAAAATTATATAAAAAATAAATTAGTTTATTATTTTTGCAAACTACCTATTATTAGTGAAACTCAAATATCTAATGAAATTAAAAAAATTTATTCCAGTTTGCTTCCTTTTAATTGGGACTTTAGCTTTACCAAAACCTTCTCTTGCAGAAGAAAAGATTGAAGTTACACCTATTATTCAAAGTTCAAAAGGACTAAGTGGTAAAAATTTTAATTATCTCGAGGGTAAGCCTGAATTAAGACTCTTAAAAGTAAAAATTCCAGTTGGCTTGAAAACTCCAATTCATACTCATCCTTCCCCAATGTTGATTCATGTCACTAGAGGAAGATTAAAGCATGTGAGGGGTGAAGAAATTAATTTCTTTAAAGCAGGTGATGCATTTATAGAGAGTAATAATGGGGGCCCCCACTATGTGAAAAGTGTTGGGAAGAAGCCGGCCATACTTCACGTGGGAGTTGTATCAGTAGTTGGAATGCCTACGGCCATAAATAAATAAGATTTTTCTCAAAGTTGTTCTATCAGTATGAGGATTAAACTTTTATGAAGAACAGCTGTAGTGAGATACTCCTCCATAGTTAAAATACTGGCTTGGCTTTAGTCGATTATATTTTTGATCTATTTCTGAGGATTGTTCTATATATGGATTGCTAAAGACATCCTGTAACTCTTTTATTTTTTTGTAATTTCCTTTTTCAGCTTCTTCATATGCGGGAACGACCATCCATTCGCGCCAAGTATAGACTGGATTAAGGGATTTCATTGATGCTGATTTCGCTTTAATATTTCCCTCTTTCTTCAAGATTGATTGCCAGTTTTGAAGCCATACTTCCCACCTATTATTGAGCTCGTCATTAATTGGTAGATAGAAACAGTCTTTTAAAGAATCTAAGTTATCAGGGATTTCAGAGAGTTTGCGGAACAAAATTGTATAGTCTGCTTTTGAAATTACCATGAGATTAAAAAAATCATTTATTAGAGCTTCGTTGTAATGTTCTAAACCAAGCTTGTTTGCCCACATTTTCATCAATTCCTTATTCATTAATTCAGAAAAATCCTTTTCGATTTGATCTAACTTTTCTTGATCTTGTTTGTTCCCTGAAAGTAACGGACTAAGAGAGAAACAGAATGTTTTAAAGTTGATTGCCGCAGCAGAAGGTTGGTTAAAAAATGAGAAATGTTCACCTCCACCTGTCCAGGGTTGAAATCTTGGATCAAATAATTCACAGAATCCAAAGGGGCCATAATCCAAGGTATAACCTCCAGCAGCACAATTATCACTATTGAAGTTACCCTGGCAATAACCAACTCGCATCCAGTTTGCTATAAGTGATATAAGTCTTGATCTGTATAACGAAACCAGTTTTATTACCTTACTTTCAATTGAAATCTCATATTCAATTTCATCTTTATAATTTCTATCAATAAGATGTTGAACTATCATCTTTAGTTCATTGAAGGCCTCATCATGCGCATTATTCCGAACTCGTCTTGCAAAAAGTTCAATCTGGCCTACACGTAAAAAAGATGGAGCGACTCTCGTAGTAATTGCCGCTAGATTATCAATCATGATGTCAGGTTCAAAATACCTGGACCCTTTGGAATACCAAGGTCTTCTAACTATTTCTGAACGTGAGACATAAAGTGTTAAAGATCTTGAGGTAGGGATTCCCAAGGCATCCATTAATTCCTGTGCGAGAAATTCTCGAACGCTAGATCTTAAGACAGCTCTACCATCTGCTCCTCGACAATAGGGAGTTGGACCTCCTCCTTTAAGTTGCATTTCCATTCTTTTCCCATTGAATAAACCTTCAAAAACAGAAATTGCTCTGCCATCGCCATAACCATTGCCAGTTCCAAAAGGACATTGTTGGGTATATTCAGTCCCGTAAATTGATAATGCATAACCTGTTGCCCAACCAACAGAACTCATTGGATAATTAGCAACAGAAATATCTCCTGAGAAAAAACGACAAAAATTCTGGTCTTTAGTAAGATCTGAGCTTAGCTTTAGTTCTTCAAAAAGTTTGTTGCTATGGGAAATATATTCTGGTTCTGGAATAGCGGTTGGAACAACTGGTACGTAATGACCTGAATATACTGAACGCGGCTTATGATCATTTCCATCTTTTGTTGATTGAGGATCTGCTTTAAGACAATTCATAAAAGAATAGTCAGATAGTTGAGAAAATTCAGAAAAATTTTCTGTAAGCTTTCCTTTTAGTGAATCAGATTTGGTTGACATCAAATTTGTTATCTATTCTTTTAGGAGCTCTAATTTCTTTAAATTAAACACCTAAATGTATCTTATATAGATTCTATTAGGGATGGTTTATGGCGATACGTTTGAGATTAAATATAAGTTAAAAGTTAATACTTAATTAAAAAAAAGGATCCGCGGTAAGATATTTTTTGGAAAAAATTTTTTGGCTTTTAAAAAATAAAAAAGAACTTCTCCAACACATCAACTTTTTAAACAAGAACGACTGCAAATACTAATATATTGACAAGTTTTTTTTAAGCTTGCTTTCAAATAATGCGCAAAAAGTTTCACGATTTAATTTGTTGATCGACTTATACCACCCCCCTTATTTCCGCACTATATTACTTGTAAAATTTTTCTAACTTACCCAGCCTTTGAGCAAATCAAACACACTAATAAATAGTCCAAAACCAATAATTGGGGGCGCAACCCATCTTGTCATGAATTTCAAATAACGTGTCGTTTTGATTCCTACTTTTGAATCACTAAGTTCTTCATTAAACTTTCCAGGCACTACCCATCCCATAAAGAAAGTAACCAAGAATCCACCAAAGATAAGTAATACTCCTCCAAAAATCGAATCAATAGTTCCAAGAATGTTTAAGTTTAATGCAGAAGGAATGCCTGCTAAGAATAAGAAAAGAGTTATAAGCCAAACAGATTTTTCTCTTTTAAAACCAAATTTATCCATTAAAGAAGAAACTGGGACTTCCAATAATGAAACAGAGGAAGTTATTGCTGCAATATAAGCTAGTGCGAAAAATGCAACAGCTACAATTCTTCCAACCGCTCCATATGAACCAAGGCCTGTAGGAATTGATATAAATAATGCACCAACCGTTGATTCAGAAATAGCATCATTTAAACCAAACGTTAAAACAATCGGAAAAGTAATAAGTCCTGCCATAAGACCCACCAAAGTATCCAATGAGGCAACTCCAACACTTAGTTTTGGAAGATTACTCTTTTTATTTAGATAGGAAGCGTAAGTCACCATTACTCCAATTCCTAAACTTAAAGAAAAGAAAGCTTGAGTAAAAGCATTTCTTATGGTTTGAGGGTTCCTTAATTCATCAAAGTCAAATTTAAACAAAAATGTTTTATATCCTTCCCACGCGCCTGAAAGTGAAGTGGCCCATATTGCAAGAGATAGAAGAATTATAAAAAGTATAGGCATAAAGAATCTTGTTACCTTTTCGATTCCTTTTTTTATCCCTGATGAAACTATTATGGCAGTAAGAACGAGACTTAATAGGTGCCCCAATAAAACACTGCTACCACTACTAATTGAGCCAAAGAAAGTTTCTGCTTCACTTAAATTTTTTGGTAATCCAAAAAATAATGAATGGAACAAGGTATCTGCGGTCCACCCCATTATGACTGAATAATATGATGCTATTCCCAAGGGAGCTATAAAGAAAAGAATTCCTAATGGATACCAATTTTTTCCAGCTAACTTTACTGGTGCAAGCAATGTGCTGGAGGTAGCGTTTCTTCCTAAAGCCATTTCAGCGACAAATACTGGAAGGCATACAATTAAAACGATTAGTACGTATAAAAGTACAAAAGCAGCACCTCCACCTTGGGAGGCTCTGTAAGCGAAACCCCAAAGGTTACCAAGACCTACTGCGCTACCAGCAGCTGCAAGAATGAATCCCAACTTACTAGTCCATTGTTCTCTTGGAGAAATTTTTGAGTCCAAAATTAAAATCTGTTTTTTATAGTTGATTTATAACTCATAAGTAAAAAATAGTTTATACCTTGCTTAATAAAAACTAATCTTTATTCAATTATTTTTTTGCAAAAAGATTTAAAATCTAAAAAACATCTTATAACTACCATGACAATTGAAACGACTATTTTAGATTTTCAACTAAGTAATACGTTTGAACAATATAAATCTCATATGAATGCTGAGGAACAGCAGTCGATGTTTAAAGAAATGGGTGTTAAAACAACTTATATTGGTAAATCAATAGATGATCCTAAAAGGGCAACTGTAATTTTTCAAGGACCAGAAAATGTTCTATACGATATTTTTATGAATCCTCAAACAAAACCTATTGTTGAAGCTTCAGGGCATATTTATGAGGGTACAAAAATAACTCGATGGATTTCTTGAAAAAATAAAACTTTTATGAATTATCAACTTTTAATTGAATCATATTCTTTTGGGACATCCCTTTCTGAGCAAGAAATAGAACTTTTAAGTCTGGAACTTGAAACTCAAATCATGAATATTAATATATCAACAGATTTTGGCTGTTTTAAATCGGCCCCCACCCATATTTGTGAAGGTCTAAATTTAAAAAAAGATACTTATTGGATTATGTGCCTTGCTGAAATATTAGATTTACATAAATCCCCCCAATTTGGGAAAACGAAAAGTGTGGAGGTTTTCG
>QCEQ01000030.1 GCA_003278525.1 Prochlorococcus sp. AG-355-P16
TATTTATTACTTCAATTTCTGGGTATTTTGTATCATATCCAATTAATTCAATTCCACTCTGCAATTTTTCTTGTAACTTAAATAAATTTTTATTATTTTGTTTTTTATCAAAAACCATTCCATTGGTGAATAACCTTATAGGTCTTTTCTTATTTATTAATCTAGTAGATGATAATTTAACAATAGATGTTGTCATTTCTGGCCTAAGACATAATGAATTATTACTTACTATTCCTACAACCTGATTTTCATCAATAACGCCACGGCCTTTTATGGTCTCTAAGGTATTTATAAATGAGGGTGAAACCTCTTCATATCCCCATAATTTATAAATACTATTTAAATTATTTACGATGCTTGAATTATTTTTTACATCGACTAATTTAATTTCCTTTATATCGGTCATTTTAATATTTAGCTAATTTAGGTATAAAGATTTTTTTTAAATGGAGAAACTTTATCTAGTTCATTTTTTAATTCATTTTCAAGGCTTGGAGAACAAGCTAAAATTCTTCCTGAACTTAAATTAAATTTGCCAGATGGATAATCAGAAATAATACCACCAGCTTCTTTAACAATAATAGCACCGGCCGCTAAGTCCCATACCTCCAATCCTCTTTCCCAATAACCATCTACCTTACCTGCCGCAACAAATGCTAGATCAACTGCTGCTGCACCTCCTCTTCTAACACCTCTAGTTTTATGTGTTAAATAACAAAATTCTGCATAATTATTATCCTCTGTCTCAAATCTGTCATAAGAGAAACCAGTTACAAGTAGACTATCAGAAAGATTAGAGGGATTCGATACTTTAAGTTCACTATCGTTGCAGAATGAGCCTAAACCTATACAGGCTGAATATAGTTCATTTAAATAAGGTACTGATATAGCGCCTATTATTGGCATATTTTTATATACAAGACCAATAGAAGTCCCAAAAAAAGGATATCCATGGGAATAATTTGTTGTACCGTCTAATGGGTCTATACACCACGTTAGATCCGAAGATTTGTTTAATTTACCCGACTCCTCTGCATTTATAGATATGTTTGGTGTCGCTTCTAATAGATATTCTTTTATTTTATTTTCAACTTCCAAATCTACATTTGTAACTAGATCACCCTTCCTACCCTTTGATGATATTTTTTGAATCTTATTGTAATTAACTTTTAAAATTTCATTACCAATTTGAGCGGAATTCTTAGCTATTTCATACAAAATGGATAAGTTAACTTGATTTGCAAGTTGCTCTATTTCACATAATTCAATCATGATAGTTAATCCTCCTCAAATTCCCAAGGTGGCGCAACTCTTGTATTTCCCCTCCCAAAATATTGTCCAAATTGTAAATCGTAAACTTCATCTTCATATGTAGTTTCTACCTCAAGATCTGAAGTTACTTTAGCGACACAAAGAAGTGCATAACCTTTGTCTTTTAAAGCCTGAGATACACCCATTGCTTCAGGTTGTTGTAAGGTACCAGATTTAATTTTAACTGCACAACTTGTACAGCAACCATTTCTACATGAAAATGCAAGTTTGAAACCTTTCTTTTCAAATTGTTTAAGTATGTAATCATCACTATTAACCTGCTCTTGGTACACCTTCCCGGTTTCCTTATTTTTAATCGTGACTGTGAAAGTTTTTTTCAAATAACTTTACTCTAAAATGGGATGATCAAGGGTTAAAATGGTTTTCTTGGGAGAGGTGGCCGAGTGGTTGAAGGCGCAGCACTGGAAATGCTGTATAGGGGCAACTTTATCGAGGGTTCGAATCCCTCTCTCTCCGTTTTATATTAGTTTATTTGGGTTAGCTCCATCAACAACTTTGTCACTATAGAATTTTTTTAAATAGATAGTAATCTTTTTGACAAGTTATAAATAATCTTTTTTATTTAAATTAAGTTGAAAATATTTGATTTTTACTATTATATGTAGATATCTAAGATAAAAATTAATTATATTATTTGTAAATTTTGCTTTAATTTAGCGATCTAAAATCATGGGGCAAATAGTTGGAATTGATTTGGGGACTACTAACTCTGTTGTCGGAGTTATAGAAGCTGGTCGTCCAATTGTTATTGCTAATTCTGAAGGTTCTAGAACTACACCTTCAATAGTTGGATTTACAAAAGACAAAGAAATAGTAATAGGAGATCAAGCAAGAAGACAACTTGTCCTAAATCCCAAGAATACCTTTTATAACCTAAAAAGATTTATTGGCAGTGATTGGGATGAATTAGATGAAAATAGTATTTCTGTTCCTTACAATGTAAAGGCTAATAATATTGGAAGCGTTAGAGTTCTTAGTCCAAATACAGAAAGAGAGTATGCACCAGAAGAATTGGTTAGCTCATTAATTAGAAAATTAATTAATGATGCTGAAACATATCTTGGAGATACTGTTGACTCTGCTGTTATTACAGTCCCTGCCTATTTCAATGAATCTCAAAGGCAAGCTACAAAGGATTCTGCAATATTGGCTGGTATAAAAGTAGATAGAATCCTTAATGAACCTACAGCAGCAGCTTTAGCTTATGGTTTTGAAAAAAGTTCTTCTAATAATGTTTTGGTTTTTGATTTAGGAGGAGGAACATTTGACGTCTCATTATTAAAAATTTCTAATGGTGTGTTTGATGTTAAAGCAACTTGTGGAGATACCCAACTAGGTGGTAACAATTTTGATTCAAAAATAGTTGATTGGCTTGCAGAAAAATTCCTTGCAAAATATGCAATTGATCTAAGAAGGGATAGACAAGCTTTACAGAGATTAACTGAAGCAGCCGAAAAAGCTAAATGTGAATTATCTGGATTGCAAAAAACAAAAATATCGTTACCTTTTATCACCACTAGTAAAGAAGGTCCATTACATATTGAGGAGACCTTAGATAGAAAAATCTTTGAATCATTATCTCAAGATCTTTTAGATAGATTATTAGAGCCTGTGCAAATAGCATTAGATGACTCCGGATGGAACGCAGAAGATATAGATGAGGTAGTTCTTGTGGGTGGCAGCACCAGAATTCCAATGGTTCAACAATTAGTAAAGACTCTTGTTCCTAATGATCCCTGTCAATCAGTTAATCCAGATGAAGTTGTTGCAATTGGTGCAGCAATACAATCCGGGATAATTAATGGTGATTTACAAGATTTACTTCTAAATGACGTAACTCCTTTATCTTTAGGTTTAGAAACTATTGGTGGTCTTATGAAGGTACTCATTCCTCGCAATACTCCAATACCAGTTAGACAATCTGATGTTTTTAGTACGTCTGAAGCAAATCAATCATCAGTGGTTGTTCAAGTACGGCAGGGAGAAAGGCCTTTAGCATCTGAAAATAAATCACTAGGTAAATTTAGACTATCAGGAATACCTCCAGCTCCAAGAGGAATACCTCAAGTCCAGGTGGCATTTGATATTGATGCTAATGGTCTTTTAGAAGTAAGTGCAACTGATAGAACCACTGGAAGAAAGCAAACAGTTACAATTTCTGGGGGTTCTAATTTAAATGAACAAGAAATAAATTCGATAATTGAAGAAGCAAAAGCAAAAGCTAATGAAGATAGAAAGAGAAGATCTGTAATTGATAGAAAAAATAGTGCTTTAACTCTTATTGCGCAAGCGGAGAGAAGACTTAGAGATGCTTCATTGGAATTTGGCCCTTATGGTGCTGAAAGACAACAGAGAGCAGTTGAATTAGCCATTCAAGATGTTGAAGAGTATATAGATGATGATGATCCTCAAGAATTAGAAATCTCAGTAAGTGCTCTTCAAGAAGCATTATTCGGCTTAAATAGAAAATTTGCAGCAGAAAAGAAAACTGATAATAATCCCTTACAAAGCATAAAAAATACATTTGGATCATTAAAGGATGAACTCTTTTCAGATGATTATTGGGATGATGATCCTTGGGATAATCAAATGAATAGAAATTATAGAAATTCGAGGTATGGTAATTCTAGGGACGATGATCCATGGGACAATGACTACTTCCTCTAAAAAAGACTATTTGTCGATTTTGGGTTTATCCCCTGATTTCGATGATAAAGATCTTAAAAAGGCTTTTCGAAGAGAAGCAAGAAAATGGCACCCAGATTTAAATAAAAACGATCTTAATGCAGAAGAGAGATTTAAATTAATTAACCAAGCATACGAATATCTACGCAATCCCAATATAAAAAATAATATTTCGGATGAAAATATCCAGGATGATTATGAAAATAATAATTTCAAGACAGGGTTTCCTGATTTTCAAGATTATCTTGATTCATTATTTGGATATGAATACTCACCAAAGAATTACGAGGAATATGATAATGAACCATTTGAGGATGAATCAATAAATACAAATAATGATGAATTTAATAATTATGAATACCCTACAACCTCTCCTGAGGAACCACCTCCAGTTAAGCTACACCAAGATATTGAAACAGTTATTGAATTAACTCCTGATGAGGCCTTAAATGGAGCTTCAATTTTAATAGAGCTTGAAGATGAAACCGTAGTAGAAGTAGATACGCCTCCTTTCGCTGGAGATGGGTGGCGATTAAGACTTGAAAATATTGCAAGAGGAGGTAAGGATCATTATCTACAGTTAAAAGTACAAACCGAAAGTGGTCTAAGAATAGACGGTTTAAGAGTTCTTTATAAGCTAGAGTTATTTCCTCATGATGCTCTACTTGGTTGTGCAGTAGAGGTACCGACCCTTGATGGAAATGTCACACTTCAAGTGCCACCAAAATCATCCACGGGAAGAATGTTACGTTTGAAAGGTAGAGGTTTAACTTTCGAAGATAATGTAGGTGATCAATATGTTGAAATCTTGGTAGTGATACCTGCTGATATTAATGATGAAGAAATTGCTTTATACACAAGATTACAAGAATTATCACTTTCTGATTCTTAATCAAATATTATATAAATAGAAAAAAACGATACTTATGAACATATTTGTTCTTTTATATAATTCAGGAACAGATAAGGAAGGCATTCATTCAATCGAACTAAAAGGCAGGACCATTGTTCTTATGTTTGAAGATAAGGATGATGCGACAAGATATTGTGGTCTATTAGAAGCTCAAGATTTTCCTTTGCCAACAGTTGAAATGATCAACATTGAGGAAATAAAAGATTTCTGCAATAAATTAGACTATGAATGCAAATTAGTAGAAAAAAATTTTGTACCAAAAACAGCAGAAGATAGGTTGTTAATTTCACCGCCACAGAAAAATCTAGAAGTTGAAAATTGGGAGGAAGACGAAAATAGTAAAAAAGATAACATTGATATAAATACCATTAAGGAAAACCTTGAAAAGTTGCTTTAGCTATTAAAATATCAAAATAATTAATTAAACAAATAAAACATGACAACTGCATTATTTGAAACAGAAGTAGGGAATATTAATATTGAATTTTTCCCTGACGACGCGCCTAATACAGTTAAAAACTTTACAAATTTGATTAGTGATGGTTTTTATGATGGTCTAGCATTTCACAGAGTTATTCCCGGATTTATGGCTCAGGGTGGATGTCCTAATACTCGTGACGGAGCATCTGGTATGCCTGGAACTGGAGGTCCTGGATATAATATTAAATGTGAAATTAATTCCAATAAACATTTAAAAGGCTCACTTTCTATGGCTCATGCAGGAAAGGATACAGGTGGTAGTCAGTTTTTCATAGTCTATGAACCTCAGCCTCATCTCGATGGAGTTCATACTGTTTTTGGTAAGACTGATGATATGGATGTAGTGCTAAAGCTTACTAATGGCTCAAAAATTATTAAGGCAACCCTCAATTAATAATTTAGCCTTCAAAAACAATACTAAATGTCTCTTTATCTAGATTAAATTTTCTTGTAGATGAATATAAAATTTCATTATTAAAAGTAAATTTAGTATTGATTAATTTGATGCTACTTTTTGGGTGTAATGCCTGTTCAATATTTCTAGAAACGATAATTCCAATCTTTGTACTATTTTTATAATTAGATAAAAATTGAATAAATAACTCTATATTCTTTATTTCTTCTTCAGTAATACTGGAATTAGTTCTATTCTGATCATGCAAAATTCTCCAAACTAATTTTGGTCGATTCCAAAAAGCCAATAATCTTGGAGTACTTTCTAGTTTGATATTAATATTCTTATAGCTACAGAATTTAATAACGTCATTTTTTATTGGAACTAGATCAATAGATTTATATTTTCCGTCTAGAAAAATAGATATAAATGGATCGATATTTCTTGAATTAGAATTATCTTCATCAATCATATGGCCTAACTTGGTTTTTTTTACACTCAAATATTCTGCATTATTATCGTTTGGACAGATTACTAATGGAACTCTCTCAATAACTTCTATTCCATAACCACCTAATCCAGCAATCTTTCTAGGATTGTTTGTAAGTAATTTTAGTTTTTTTATCCCTAGATCGGTTAATATTTGTGCTCCAACTCCATAATTTCTTAGATCAGCTGGAAAACCTAATTTTTCATTAGCTTCTACAGTGTCTAATCCACCATCCTGTAAACTATAAGCCTTTAATTTATTTATAAGACCAATACCTCTACCTTCTTGTCTCAAGTAAACAACAACTCCTTCTTCCTCCTTTTCTATCCTTGATAATGCGGCCTCTAACTGGGGTCTACAGTCACAACGTAAAGATCCAAAAGCATCGCCAGTTAGGCACTCTGAATGCATTCTTACTAGTACAGGTTCGCTTAATTTGGATGATTTTTGTTTAACTAATGCAACGTGCTCTGAACCATCAAGGTCATTAACATATCCATAAGCTTTGAAATTACCAAAAATGCTTGGAAGTACCGCATCAGATTTTCTAAATACAAATCTCTCAGTTTGAAAACGATAACTAATTAAATCTGCTATCGATATTAATTTCATTCCCCACTGTTTTGCATACTCTTTAAGTTGTGGAAGTCTTGACATGGAACCATCAGGATTTTGTATTTCGCAAATTACTCCAGCTGGATAAAGACCTGACATTGCTGCAATATCTACTGCCGCTTCAGTATGACCTGCTCTTTTTAATACTCCACCTTTCTTAGCTCTTAATGGAAAAATATGTCCTGGCCTTCTCAAATCATCGGGTTTTGTATTTGGGTTTATAGCAACTTGAATTGTCTTTGCCCTATCTTCAGCAGAAATTCCAGTAGTAACATTATTTTCAGGTCCAGCATCAATTGATATCGTAAAAGCTGTTTGATTTTCATCTGTATTTCTATCTACCATTAATGGTAAATCTAAAGAGTCAAGTTTTTCACCTTGCATGGCTAGACATATAAGACCACGTCCCTCAGTAGCCATAAAATTAATTTGCTGTGGAGTTGCAAACTGAGCCGCACATATTAAATCTCCTTCATTTTCTCTTCTCTCATCATCTACAACAATTATGCATTCACCATTTCGTATAGCTGCCAACGCATCGCTGATTGGATCAAATTCAATTTTAAAAGATTCATTTATATCCAAAATTGTTCCATTATTTGATTTGGGACTTGTTTCTTTCATTATTCCTATCAATATAGAAAAATAGTGTTTTAGTTACCTTAAATTCAACACTTTATAATCCTATCTCAAAGTCTGCCAATTCAAAAAAATGAATGTTGCAATAGTGGGTGCTACAGGTTACGGCGGTATTCAAGCGGTAAATCTTTTAAAGAAAAATAAAAAATACAAAATTTCATTTTTAGGAGGTAATAAAACATCTGGATCAAAGTGGAATGATAATTTCCCTTTTATTTATCTAGATAATGATCCTTATATAGAAGAAATTTCAGTTGATAATATTTCAAAAAATGCAGATGTTGCTTTCCTTTGCTTACCAAATGGCTTATCTTCAACATTGACAAGGAAATTATTAGATAGAGGACTTAAAGTTATTGATTTATCTGCTGATTATAGATATAAGTCTTTAGATGAATGGAAAAAAGTATATTCCAAAGAAGCTGCGATTTATAAAAGGAATGATGATGATTTATGTAAAGAGGCAGTTTACGGTCTTCCTGAAATAAATATAGAAGCAATTTCAAAAGCAAGATTAATTGCCTGTCCAGGATGTTATCCAACATCTGCTCTTATTCCATTAACTCCTTATCTCTCTCAAGGAATTATTGAAAATGAAGGTATAGTTATTGACTCTAAAAGCGGGACCTCAGGAGGTGGTCGAGAACCTAACCAAAAGCTACTCTTATCAGAATGTGGAGAAGGTACATCAGCATATGGATTGATAAACCATAGACATACCTCGGAGATCGAGCAAGTGGCATCTTTAATTTCTGGAAATAAAATTGAACTGCTTTTTACGCCTCATTTAGTCCCAATCTCAAGGGGTATGCATTCGACTATATATGGGAGATTAAGAGATCCAGGATTAACTTCTGACGACTGCAGAATTCTTCTGGATAATTATTATAGAAATTTTAAAAATATTAAAGTCTTACCTGTAGATACATTCCCATCAACAAAATGGGTTAAAAATAC
>QCEQ01000031.1 GCA_003278525.1 Prochlorococcus sp. AG-355-P16
GCTGAAATAAATAATTTATTATCTAAAAGATTTCCAATCCTAGCATCTTTCTTTCTACCAATTTTCCCTGGCAACAATATCCCACGAATAAATGCTGAATATTCAATCTCGATAACATTCCTTGTCATTATTTTTGAATAAATTCCACGATGGATCATATTAGTATCAAAGATAAAAATCTGCCCATGCCTTAAATTAATTTTCACTCTATTTAATGCAAGTTCCTCTTCAGTGGGTATTAGTCTTGTATTGTTATAGTCGAAATAAATATTGTTTTGAGTTTTAGGAATAATTTCAGTATATACTAGTTCACTAATTTCTTTATCTAAACCTATATATACTTTTATTCTATGACCGCAAGAATCATGATGCCACTCAGATTGGTATTTATGAGAATTTTTTGGAGACTCAAGGATTCTTATTTGATCCAATCTAGGATTAAGTAAATAACTATTAATTATTTTCTTCATATCTTTCTTAGTTAAAAAATATGCAACAATATCTGCAGAAGAAATAATAGGATTTGATTTATCAAACAAAGGAATATTTTTATCTTCTTTTATTAGATAACCACTATTACTTAAATCACCTTCTAATGGTTCTAGATAATTTAACAATGAGATTAACAAAAACTTTAAATTTCCTGATAAGAAATATGATTTTCTAAAACTTTTTTTCATTGCCTTAAAAATATATTAATCCAAGATTTTTCTTAATTTTTTTGTCTATTATTGCTTTTTTAACTAAATGATTATCTATCTTAAATCTAAGTCTTCTTCTAGCGGGAATTATATTATTTAGAATAAAACCAATTAATGATACTATACATGACCTTAAAATCAATTTATTTATATTGTACTTTGGCAGGTTTTTTGAATGTTCAATAATCCAAGATGAAATAATATCAATAGAATCTTTTTTGCCTTCAAACAAATTTATTAGTATTAATCTTTGTTCCTTTATTTTTTTAGATAACAATAATTTCTTATTAAAGTAATCATTTATTAAATTATTAATTTGAGAAAGATTTTCGAATCTAGATGTTCCACATCTAGTGAAAATATTTGAAGATTTTTTATGATAATATGAAAAAATTAAAATATCATTTCTTTTAATAATTGATTCAATAGATACTGTACATCTATTTGTAATTAAAATATCTGCCTCCTCAATAATTTGGTTAATTGATTTGAATCTTTCAACTTTAATTCCTGCATTATTGCATAGTGACTCTATCTCAAAGTCCTCGGCAGGGTGAGGTCTATAAATAAATTCATATCTACTTTCAAATTTATAATTACTTATAAATTGTTTAACAATTTTTTTGAAAGCTCTATCTTGATCTTTATATGGATTCCAATCCATAAATCTATAGTTGCCAATTATAAATAATTTAGGTTTTTTACTTTTTACCTTTACTTTTGAAGTTTTATTTTCCAAAATATTTTCTAACCGAGGATTTCCAGAAATTTTATGATTTGGCAAAATAAAACCCTTATTTTTATAAATACCTTTTGTTGCTATAAATTGATATAAATTATTAAAAAAAATCATATCTATATATTTTGGTTTACCTAATCTCATTTTAATTTCTTTTTTAAATGTATGTATTCCTTCTTCATCTAATAATGAAAAAATAAAACCGCGTTTCTTTATTTTAGGCCAGTAATTAAATTTGGTATCTTGCGCACATTTATCAAAGATTATTCCAGGAGGTAACAAACCTATCCTTATTCCTAATCTGATTGTATCTTTGTGACCAAAAATTACATTTAAACCTCTACTTTCTAGAAAAGATTTGATTTTTAATCTTGAATCAAATTCTCTTTTATACATTTCTAATAAGATATAAACAACAGGTTTTTTATTATTCATAAGCAAAATTCATCTAATTTACTAAAACAAATTTTCAAAGGATAATCATAAGATATCAGCATGATTTGTCTTTTTAGAAATTCAATAACAAAAATTAAGACAATAAATTTAATAAGAATTTAAAATTATAAAAAGTTTCCTTAAAAAAAATTAACTAAATAATGATTTATTTGATATCTTCTAAATTATCAATATCAAGACAATCATCATTTTTTAAAAAAGGGAATATTCTATGCCCAAGCATACTATTTTTCTTAATATTGCAAGGCTTTACAATATCCAAATATCCAGTTTGCCAATATGTTTCTGGGAGCTCCTGCCTAGGGGCATTATAAGGTTCATGAATATTTTGCGGATTGAGCAAAGGAATTAGTTTAGGATATTTTTCTTTAGTTATATGCCACATTTTATATGGATTTTCCTTAGATTTAGCTACGACTCTTAAACTATCATAATGCTCTATATTCTCTTCAAAAACCACATTACATTCTTGAATAACCTCTTTTTTTCTTAATGGACTAGTAGGTCTAAGAATTGAAATGGTATAATCTTCAAAATCAATATGATTTATTAGATTTTTTAAATATTCAATATCTCTCGATCTATCTTTGCAAATTTCACTTGGTCTCTTAATTATATCGATAGACAAATTTCTCGAATATCGAATAATTTCATCACAATCAGTTGATAAATATATTTTATCAAAAATATCTGCCTCAATTGCAACCTTTAAACTCCAATAAAATAATGGTTTACCTCTGAAAAGTAATAAATTTTTTTTGGTTATGGATTTACTCCCAGCCCTAGCTGGAATGATCGCTATTTTTCTCATATTTTATTATTCAAGAAGGATATCACAAATAAGCTCTATATAATCTTCATTAATTAAATTTACTACATCTTCTTGAAATTGTCTTTTTGGAAAACTAGTCATATTTTTTAAGAGATCATAAAAACAGTCATCTTTAGATGCGTATAGTTCCTTTTTTTTTATTAGATTTCCTCCTTCCTCATATACCTCAATTAATCCTTTATTATAGTCACCTAGGATTGAAGCATTCTGAAAATGCAACACAAAATTATGAATATCAATTCTTGAATTATAACTAGCATTAATTTGTATAGGTTTTATTTTAGATTCGAAATTATAGTAAAAAATGCATTTATGCCAATCGTTGGCATCTGACAAAAGTTCACTTTCATGTGATGCTTTTCCAAAAAAATTTATTTTTTTAGCTGGTTTACCAAAAAGATAAATTGCTGTATCTATATCGTGCGAGAGTGTATTTTTAACTCCTCCTCCTAGATTTGAATTTACAGAATAACTACTTTGATAGTCTTCCCAAGGATGCCAATTTCTTACATCTTCAGCATGATTAAATTCTCCTTCAACAAAATAACCAAATTTTTTATTATCTATTATATTTTTAATGTATTTTGTTATTGGATGAAATCTATATTGATAACCAATAAATATATTAAAAGAAGAGGCCCTACAAATATTTTTTAAATCTTCTTTGTCTTTCATATCTGTTATTAATGGTTTTTCAATTAACAATGATTCCTCAATATATTTGTCTACCATTTTTAAATTTTGGAAATGTAAGGCTGAAGGTGTATTAATAAACCCAAATTTATAAGGAGCATATTTAGCTATTTCTTCAAAATTAATAAAGTTATAATTTTCATATTGTGCTAAAGGTGGGTTGATTTTAAAATCTAAATTTCTCCTAGCTACAAAGATTTCAAAATTATTTATCCTTTTTAAATTTTTCAAATATCTTCTGCCGGAAGAACCAAAACCTATGCATAAAATTTTTGCCATGCGATACTCAAGAAGTCAAAGTACTGACCATCCCCCATCTACTTTTATTGTTTCTCCATTTAAATATAAACATTTGCTTATTGTTAAATAAATTATTAGGTCAACGATCTCATTTACGTCACATAATCTTTCCATAGGAGATAGCTTCTTAAAATTCTCTAAAAATTTTTTATCTGGATAGTTAATTATCGCATGAGGTTCTAAATTATTAATAACTAATCCTTGATTAGAATAATGGGCACAAAGATATTTTGCAAAAGAAGGAAAAATCGATTTTGATAAAGTATATTCTATTGGTTTTTGATAAAAATATTTTTTATTATTTTCTATATATAATTTAGGATTGGGTGAGACTGATCCATAGACTGATCCAATTAAAACGATTTTACTTTTTTTTTGCTTTAGAAATACTGGTAATAATGAATAAACTATATTATATAGCATTCCAATATTTGCATTTATCGATTGCATTACCTGCTTTGGGCTACTGATAGAATTATGGTCTAAACTTAATTGATTTTTCTTTAATTTAGAAGCGACCTTATAATCTATCCCGGCTAAATGTATTAGACAATCTATATTATTTACTTCTTTGGAGATTTCTTCAATAACTTTTTCAACTTGATTTTCATTAGTTAAGTCACAATTATAGAAATTAAAATTATCAGAAGAAATATTTTTCTTATCTATAAAATCAATCCCAAAAATATTAATATTCTTTTTACTAATTTCTTGGCAAAGCTTTAAACCTATCAACCCATTACATCCAGTTATGATAACGTTTTTGTTTTTATTTTTATTATTCATTAATGTTTATATTTTGGATAATATTATTATATTTAATTAAAGAATTTGCAAATTTTCTACCATCATTGAGATGGCCTTGCCAAATTTCAGGTATTAAAAAAATTGACTTATTTTTTTTTGTAACTATTTGGTGGAATTTTCGAAAGTCTATACTTCCTTCCCCGATTTCTAAACCTTCCTCACTATTACCCATTGCATCTGATAAATGAATATGTTTTACATATGTATTTAAGTCTGAGCAAAACTGCAAAAAGCTTTTTTCCAGAAAAAAACTGCCTAATGCTGAATGTGATACATCTAAACAAATATCAGATTCAGTTCTAGAAATAAATTCTTTTATATTTTCTTTATCTACTAATAAATTATGGTAACTTCTGCCTCCTTGATGCCAAGGGAAAGGAGGCATCGTCTGAGGTAAGAATTCATAATATGGATATAATTTTTTGAGTTTATTAAAAGATATGATTACTTTATCTAAGGCCTTATTCTTATTTTCTGAGTTTAAAAATTTTTTCTTTGAAAACCCTCCTAAGTTTATAACTATAGGTATTTGTTCCACATCTTTAAAATATTTTCTCAGAACATCAAGGTGCTTAATTAATCGTTCAATTTCTCTAAAGGATCTCTCAACTATTTCTTCATCTAAACTTGCAAAGTCCAAAATGAAGCCATCCTCATATTGCTCAATTGCATGAACTAATAAATATAAATTTTTAAAATTTCTTCTTACAAACTTTTTTATATCAAGAGATAAATCTCTATCTGACATATGAAATTCCACCATTGGAGGGTTAAATAATTTCATTAATCTATTAAAGTCATGATACCTAACTGGGATACCGGGAATATAACCATTTTTTTTCAAATTATCGAAAGCAAATTTTAATTCTTCATAGAGTAAAGCAGAGTCAGAATCATTTTGAAATAATTCATCTTTAAGGTAAGTAAATTTTGAACAATTTGTTAATAATTTTTTTCCTATATATTGAAATCTCTGATCATAGTTTTTACCGTATCCTGGAGAAATTAAAATCAAATCACTTTCTGTCAAAACATAGTTTTTTTTAAGATCTCTGCTGATTGCCAAGCTTTTACCAAGAGTTTGACGATTAGCCATTTCTCCTTGACTTGGTTTTCTTGGTGCTGAATTTCCAATAGCCATATAAGTTTCGTGAACATTAGAAACAAATCTCCCAAGATTTTCAATTTGAATAGAAGCTAAATGATCAGTACCTTCTTTATTATGATCCTTAGTAATGTGGAATTCTAAAATAGCAGCCCCAAATGTAATTGCAGCTTGAGGGATAAAACCTTTACCATCATGTGAAGAATATCCGACAACAGTGTTTGTTAGTTCTCTTATCCTTTTGATATAAGAAAGTTTTACATCTTCAGCAGGACAAGGATAAGTTGAGTTGCAATGCAAAAAAGCATTATTTATCCATCTTCTTTTAAGAAATTCATTAGTCTGTATTATTTCTCTTTCATAGCTCATTCCTGTTGAAAGGATAATAGACTTTCCTTCTCTTATTACCGCTTCAAGTAGAGGATAATTTGTTAAATCACATGAAGCAATTTTATAAGCTACTAATAATTGTTCAAATTCTTTTATCTCACTTAAAGCTAAGTTATCAAAAGGAGTTATTATCACATCCAATCCCAAATCTCTACTATAAACAACACAATCTTTAAGTTCATTTAAGGTTAATTTTGTTTTTTCTATTTGAGAAATAATATATTGTGTCCCAAGATCAAAAGAATCTAAAAGTTTTTTATTGTATAGCTCATTACTTCGATGTTGAAATTTCACAGCATCACATCCTGATTCAGCGGCAGATTTAATTAGTAGAAAAGCCTCATCTAATGATCCATTATGATTGACACCAATTTCTGCTATTAGATATGGCCTACCTCCACACTTAACAATTTTGTTATTTAAATTTAGATATGCTTCTTCATCTGAAGCAACTTTAGTCAATACTCTATCCCCATCTATTAATGGAAGGATTTTTATTTTTTCTCTTCTCAAAAAAGCTTCAATAGTCTCATATCCATCATTAATATGAGCAATTACTGGAAGTTTATTTGCAATTTGCTCAACTTCAGCCTTATCTACTGATAAATCAGGGTTTGCAGAAAAAAATCTTCCTATATCACCACTAGATAGTACACCAAAGACAGTAAAATCATCCTCGACTAATATCACAGGAAGTTTAGATTTTTGTAATGCCTGAAATACTTCTATTAAATTTGTTTTTCGATTAAGAACCCACGGCTTAGCTGGTTCGTAATAATGAACCATTAAAACTCCTATTTATATTATTTTATACTTTTATGGAACTTTAATTTATTAAAGATAATTTATATTGAAAAAAAATTAATAATTTAATTTTTCAATTTAATTCCTCTTCAACTATTTCACAAATTATATGTCCTATTAAAGAATGCATTTCTTGAATTCTTGCTGTTTCTTCAGACTTTATAATTAAAGAATAATCTGCAATTTCTTTTATTAATCCTCCTCCTTTTCCTAAGAAGGAAATTGATTTAATATTTTTATTTATAGCTTTTGAAAGAACATTTTTGATATTTAAACTATTCCCCGAGGTTGATAAAACAATCAATAGATCTCCTTCATTTGCTAGAGCATCAATTTGTCTAGAAAATAAATTTTCATAACCATAATCGTTAGAGATGCATGTAATAAGAGAAGAGTCTGCAGTTAAGGCTATTGATTTAAAAGGTTTTCTATTTTTTTTAAATCTTCCCATCAACTCTGCCGACAAATGCTGACTATCTGACGCACTTCCTCCATTACCGCACCAAAAGATGCAACCTCCAGAATTAATTGTCTCAACAACAAGTAACGCAATCTCAACTATTGTATTAAATTGATCTTCAGAAAAGTTATTAATTAATTCTTTTAATTCATTAAAGTTTTTCGAGATAATCTTTTTATATTTTGACAAGGTATAAATCAAAATTTATAAACTTAGAGTAGCTTAAAATGCTATTAAAAAAAATTTTAATTATTCTTTATGTATAAAATCCCCAACCTGGCTGTCTTGAATTAATAATCCATCCATAAATAAAAATTGAGATTATTAAAAACCTTATTGACCAATAAATAAATTTTTTGTTTTGAGTTTTTGAAATCATAATTTCAGCAACTAAAAAAGGTAGGTAGGTAGTTAGAAACCTTCCACCAATAAAAGATAGAAAAGATACTCCTAAAAAGAAGCTTGTGGCATACATTAATGCATCAGAGTCATAAGAATTAAGTTTTATAGATAGAAGGCAAATGACAATTATGAATATTGCAACTCTATAAATCCCAAAACTTGAGAAATCTTCTAATTGTTGTAATGCTTCTTCAATATAAAAATATTGTCTTATCCCAAAAATTTTCATTAACTGTAAAATAAATAAACTAAATACTGAACCTCCAACAAAAGAAAAAATATTTAAAAATAATCTCCCTAGTTTTGAAATCTTTAAATTATTCAAACCCAAACCAACAAGATATGCTGGTATAGTCAAAAGAAAACTATTATGAATCAAACCCACAATTAGATAGTAAAAGTTCTTAAATTTTATAAATCTAAAGCTAGATATATAAGCAAAAATGGATAAGGCTAACCCATGTCTAATTTTTACTATATATAGTTCAATTACTCCAGGCAAAAAAATTATAAATAAGGGTAATAAATATGAATTAGTTCTTCTTTTAAAAGCTTTCAGGAAAATAAGAGAAGATAAAAAAACAACAACTCTTAAAACAAAATTAGGGTTATCAGGATTAGTAACAAACTTTATAATATGAAGTATTCGAAACCACAAAAATTCATAATTAAAATAAGAAAAT
>QCEQ01000032.1 GCA_003278525.1 Prochlorococcus sp. AG-355-P16
ACTTTTGCCATCTGAAAAAATCGTTTCTTGTTGTACCTTTAATGATGGAGAAAATATTTTTTTAATATCTAAACAAGGAAAAATCTTTTGCATAAATAGTGATGAAATTTACTGCTCAAATGAATACAGTTTGGGATATTTGAATGAAAAAACCAAACTTAAAAACGATTACTTTCTCAAAATAATGGCAAGTAACCATTACCTTGATATTGAAACTAATAAAAATAAATCTGCAAGATTAGACCTAAATAAATTAAATTTCAAATCCAATAAATCAAACTTTTTAATTGATTTTTTAAAATTAGATAAGGATGAATACCTTGAAAATTGTTTCCGACTTGAAAACTTTCTCAACTAAGATTTATATTCATTTTCAACCCAATTTAAGTATTCTTGATTTACCGTTCCAGTTACATAATCACCAGTAAAACAACTCATCTCTAAACCTTTAATAGGAGAATCACCAATTATAGATTTACGCAAACTTTCAACACTTTGATAAACAAGGTTATCGATTTCAAGTTTATCCGCGATTTCACTAATTGTCCTATTGTGAGCTATTAATTCATCTCTATTAGGCATATTAATTCCATAAACGTGAGGATAACGAACAGGAGGAGCTGCTGATGTAAAAAAAACTTTATTTGCTCCTGCATCTTTAGCCATCTGGACAATTTCTTTAGAAGTAGTACCTCTTACTATCGAGTCATCAACAATTAATACATTTTTATTTTTAAACTCTGCACTCATGGCATTTAATTTTTGCCTTACAGATTTCTTACGTTTCTGCTGACCAGGCATTATAAATGTTCTGCCAACATATCTATTTTTAAAAAAACCTTCCCTATATTCTATCCCTAACTGTCTTGCAACTTGCATTGCCGCGGGTCGAGAAGAATCAGGAATAGGCATAACTACATCAATATCTCCAGAATTGATTGTTTCTTTTATTGTTTCTGCTAAATAATCTCCCATTTTTAAACGAGCTTTATAGACTGAAATTCCATTCATAATTGAATCTGGCCTAGCTAAGTAAACATATTCAAAAGCACAGGGAAATAACATTGGATTTTCAGAACATTGCTTCGAGAAAAACTCCCCATCAAGATTTATAAAAACAGCTTCTCCTGGATCTACATCTCTCACTACTTCATAATCATTATTCTCAAGTACTAAAGATTCGCTTGCAACCATCCATTCTTGTTTTTTTGTGGTTAATGAAAGTCTTTTCCCTATGACTAAAGGCCTAATACCAAAAGGATCTCTAAATGCTAATAAGCCATGTCCTGAAATTAACGCAATTGAAGCATATGACCCTTGAATTCTATTATGTAAAGATTTGACCGCATTAAAAATAATATCAGGTTCTAATTCTTGATTATGAATTTGTTCTTGTAATTCTGTTGCAAATACATTTAACAACATTTCAGTATCACTTGAAGAATTTGTGTGCCGCTTGTCGACATTAAATAACTGCTTTTCTAAATCTCTGGTATTAGTCAAATTTCCATTATGTATCAAAACAATTCCATAAGGCGCATTTACATAAAAAGGCTGTGCTTCTTCTACACTTTCTGCTGATCCCTTTGTTGCATACCTAACATGACCCAATCCAATTTTGCCAATTAAATTCCTCATATCTCTAGTTCTATAAGCAGTATTAACCTGACCTTTAACCTTATGTATATGAAAAACAGTATTTTCCATTGTTGCTATACCTGTTGAGTCTTGACCTCTATGCTGCAAAAGCAAAAGACTATCGTAAATTTGTTGATTTACATCATTTGAAGAAACAATTCCAACTATTCCGCACATAACTTAATATCTTAAAATGATTAATAGTTGAGAAATGTTTTTCATATTTAAAAGTAATCTGAAATACTATTATTAAATTTTTCGGTTAATTCCTCAACCCTAATATTGCAAATATTTTTTTCGTTGATTTTTATCTTCAGCGAGTCACTAGATACATATCCTATTTTTTTTACATAAACACTCAATGGGAAATTTATTTGATTTTGTTTTAAATAATTAAACCATTCGTTTTGTTTCATTTTACTAATTGAAAAAATAATTCTTGACCCCCCTTCAGCAAACAATAAATTATCAACTCTATTTACATCTTTCTCTAATTCTATAGTTGCACCCCTTGAGGACAAAATGCAAGACTCTGCTAAAGCTATAGCTAAGCCTCCATCGCTGATATCGTGCGAAGAAACTACAAGACTATTTAAAATTGCATTTCTTAAAAAACTCTGGCAAAACTTTTCATCCAACAAATCTATTTTTGGAGGCCGACCTGTAATTTCTCCATGAAAATATTCTAGATAAGAACTAGCTGCAATTTTTATTTCTGATTTGGAAGAGCCAATTAACCAGATTTCATCTTCAATATTTTTCCATTCACTACTTATAGCTTTTTCGACATTATCTATCTTTCCCACCATTCCAATAACAGGTGTAGGGTTGATAGGAGTAATTAGATTATCTTTATTTTTTGATTCATTATATAAAGATACATTACCTCCTGTAACAGGTGTTTCTAAGGCTTTACAGGCTTCAGCAATTCCATTACATGAAGATGAAAGTTGCCAATATCCTATTTCATTCTCAGGGGAAGAAAAATTTAAATTATTTGTAATTGCTATTGGTTCAGCACCAACACAACTAACATTTCTAGCGGACTCTGCAACAGCAGCGATAGATCCTCTAAAAGGGTCAAGCGCAACCCATCTACTATTGCAATCAACTGAAGCAGCGACACCAGAAAATACTTTACTTTTATTTTTTTTATTTTGCTCCCTTAGTCTGACTACGGCTGCATCTGATTTTCCAGGTTTAAAAACTGTATTTGCCTGAACTTGAGAATCATATTGTTTATAAATCCATCGTTTAGAAGCTATTGATGGATTAGAGAGTAGTTTTAAAATGATTTCTGAAAAAGAAAAATTCTTATTTTCCTTCAATGAAAATATTTTTTGCTCATGAATTTCTGGTAAATCATTTTCTTTCCATTCCCATTTATTTATAAGATCATCTGGTACGTTATTAATCACATTATGAAAATTGACAGGAGTATCATCAGATAAGGCAGATGTAGGTATTTGGGCCACAATTTTACCTTTATGAGAAATAATTACTTCATTAGTTCCTATCACTTCACCAATAACACTGGCATATAATCCCCATTTATTAAATTTTTCAATAAGATCATTAATTTTTTCTTCTTTAACGACAAACAACATTCTTTCTTGCGATTCAGATAATAAATACTGGTATGAGGACATATCATCTTCTCTAGAAGGGACCAAATCTAAATCGATAGATATCCCTAAATTTCCATTTGCGGCCATTTCTGCGCTACTGCATGTTAAACCTGCGGCACCCATATCTTGAGCTGCAATTACATCCCCTGTCTTAAAAGCATCCAAGCAAGCTTCAATAAGACTTTTCTCAACAAATGGATCACCTACCTGAACAGCAGGTCTATCGTCCAATGAAGTTGTAGTTAATTCTGAACTAGCAAAACTAGCACCACCAACACCATCTCTGCCAGTTGTATTACCAACATATAACACTGGTGATCCTACATTTTTAGCTCCAGAACAAACGATTTCCTCAGTCTCTAAAAGTCCTAAAGCCATAACATTCACTAGAGGATTTCCAGAGTAACTATCATCGAATTCAATTTCACCTCCAACGGTCGGCACACCTACGCAATTCCCATAATGTGCAATACCGGATACAACTCCTCGTAGTAAATCAACATTTGATGATTTATCTAGGTTGCCGAATCTCAATGAATTCAAGACTGCGATTGGCCTAGCACCCATTGTGAATATATCTCTTAAAATTCCTCCTACACCTGTTGCTGCGCCTTGAAAAGGTTCAATAGCAGAAGGATGATTATGACTTTCTATTTTAAAAACTAGTTTTTGATTATTTCCAACATCAATAACGCCAGCATTTTCTCCAGGTCCAACTAAAACATTTTTACCTTTAGTGGGAAACTTAGATAGTAGAGGTTTTGAATTTCTATAACAACAATGTTCGGACCACATAACGCCAAACATGCCTAATTCCGTTCTGTTAGGTTTTCTCTTTAATCTTTTGCAAATTTCTTCGTAATCCTTAATTGTTAAATTTTCAACTTGTAGTGCTTCATTAAGATCATATAGATCATTATTTTCTTGATTTATCATTATTTATATCCAAGGGTCATCTTCTTTTTTTTCACTAGACGGTATAGATGTTCTTTCATTATTATAAAAACTTTTTTGTTTAAAATCTAAGTTTTGGCTAATATCTTCATCTTCTTCAAGCCATTCCTCTAATCTATTAGAAGCGATATTTTTCATATCATCAAACCTATCAAAAATTTTTTTCCCTTTTTGCATAAATTCATATTTAATACTTGATTTTATCAAAGGTAAATCATCTAAAGAATTACTTTCACAGAATACCAAGCCCGGTTGTTGATCATTGATATTATCAACAGTCAATTTCCATCTACTAGAACCTGGAATCTTAGGATTAGATCTAGAAACTAAGTAATATTTAATTTTGCCCGTTTTCATTTCAAATAAAAAATCTGCAATGACTCCTATTTTTGATCCATTTACATTTATAAGATTAGCTTCTATTAAAGTTGGGAACCTATTTAAAGTAGCTAAATCCGAAATAGCTGGATCTCCTTTGACATAAATTTCATTATCAATTATTTGAGTAATTTGATTTAATCGCCAAACATTTCTTTTTAAATCAAAATTTGAAGGACGAGAATACCATCCCAGAATCCGGTGAACTGGAGGATGCATCCAAACATTTTCACCATTTCCATAATTAAGGACCATATTGCCCTTAACACTATAATTTAATAATTCACTTAATAAAATTTCTTTAGGTAATTTCAAATTAAGAACGAACCTGCACAGGCATAACTAAATAAGTAAAAGAATTCAGATTATCTTCTGGCACAAAAACCGCTGGAGTAGTTGCAATATTACACTTTAAAAGTACATTTTCAGAAGCAATAACTTTCAAACCTTCTAACAAATATCTTACGTTAAATGCAATATCAAAATTTTCTCCAGAATAAGAAACAGGTATTGATTCATTTGCATTTCCAATATCTTGAGCATCTGCGCTGATTGAAGCTAACTCTGTATTATCTAATTTAATCTTTACAACACTACTTTGCTGATCAGCTAAAACAGCAATTCTTTCTAATGAATCAATTAATTTTTTTGTATTAAAATTTAGAATTTTAGAAAAAGAAGCAGGAATTAATTGTGAATAATTAGGATAAGTACCTTCTAAAGTTCTTGTAGTAATTATTTGATTAGAAGATATAAATACTACTTGGCCTTTGTCATAGAAAAGCTTAATTGAATTTTCTGAGCTTCTCAAAGATACTAGTTTTTCAATTTCTCTCAATGATCTAGTTGGGATAGTTACGGATAAATCATCAACATTTAAAGATAAGTTTTCTTTATTTTCAATATGTTCTTCATTACCAATTAAGGCAACAGCCAATCTATGACCATCTGTAGAAGCAGACTCTAAATAATTTGGTTTGAAAGTAAAATTGACACCTGTGAGTAGTTGCTTTGAATCATCATTACTACTGGCAAAAATTGTAGATTTTAAAGCCTTTAAAAAAGAACTAGGATCAATATTCAAAGAAGTACCGCTTTCAACAAATGGCAAATTAGGATATTCATCAGAGGGGATTCCTTTTAGATTAAAAGAACCTCTATCACTTTTTATTAGGATATTATCTGAAGACTCGTCGACTTCTAGAGAAACAGGAGTTTCATTAGGTAGTTTATTTACTATTTCGGATAAAAGTTTTGAAGGTATAGTAATAGCTCCACTATTTTTGACAGTTCCATCAAAAGAAGTTTGAATTCCTAAATTCAAGTCAAATCCTGTGACGCTAATTTTATTAGTTCCTTCGTCAGCTGTTAAAAGTATGTTTGCAAGAATTGGATGCGTTGGCCTTGAAGCAACTGCCTTGCTTACTAGTTGTATAGCATTATTTAATTCATTTTGATTACAAATAATTTCCATCAGAATTTGGAACTTTTTACAAATACAATATACTTTTTTCGTA
>QCEQ01000033.1 GCA_003278525.1 Prochlorococcus sp. AG-355-P16
TTTTTTCTTTAATATTTATAATTCTTCTATAAGTAATTCAAGTAATAATTCTCTTTCATTCAACAATTTTTGAAAATAATTCTTTTTTTCTTCTAAATTTTTTATATCTTTATCAATTTGATTTTTTTCTAGATTTGTTAATTTTTTTAGTGGCATATCCAAAACTGAATTGGCTTGTTTTTCACTTAAGAAAAAATTTTCTATTAATTTTGATCTAGCTTGTACAGAATTTTCTGATTCTTCTATGATTGCGATAACTTTTTTTATGTTTTTTGTAGCTTTAGATAAACCCTCTGATATTTCTAGTTTATCAAGAGTGTTTTTTAGATAATAAAAAGTTCTTTTTCTAATTGTTTCTTCTCTAAATTCAAGAAAATAGTTGAGATATTTCTTCAGATTTAGTTGTACAGGTTTGCCTTTAATTAAAGCCAAGAATATTGCACCAAAGTTTGTTTGGAGAGTTGTTTTCTTATATAAATTAGAAATAACAAGTTCAGAATTAGAATCTTTTTTTAGTTCTATTACAATTCTCATTCCATCTCTGTCGCTCTCATCCCTAATATCAGAAATCCCAATAATCTTGCCTGAATTAACAAGTTCTGCGACTTTTTCAATCCAACCTGCTTTATTAATTTGGTAAGGAAGTTCAGTAATGATTATTGCATTCTTTTTATGTTTCCCTTTGCCTAAATTTACCTCTTCTGTATCTACAACACCTCTTATCGTTATAGATCCTTTTCCAGTTTGATAAAGTTCTTCTATTGCATGACTATAAATTAATTCTCCGCCTGTAGGAAAATCAGGCCCTTTGATAATGCTAAAAAGTTTTTTATCACTAATATCTTTATTCTTAACTAAGGCAACTAAACCATCTACAATTTCGCCAAGGTTATGAGGCGGAATATTTGTTGCCATGCCAACAGCAATACCTGATGAGCCGTTCAACAATAAAAATGGAAGTTGAGCTGGAAGAACATCTGGTTCTTTTTGAGAACCGTCAAAGTTATTTGAAAAGTTTACTGTTTCTGATGCAATTTCTTCAAGAAATCCTTTATGAGCTATTGGAGCTAATCTGGTTTCTGTATACCTCATTGCTGCCGGCGGATCATTATCCACAGATCCAAAATTCCCATGCCCGTCAAGAGTAGGATATTTAGTAGAGAAATTTTGTACTAGCTTTACCAATGCATCGTAAACTGCTTGATCTCCATGAGGATGGTATTTTCCAAGTACATCTCCAACAACTCTTGCGCACTTCCTGAATGGTTTATCAGGAGTTAAACCTAATTCATACATCGCGAATATGATTCTCCTTTGTACAGGCTTAAGACCATCTCTTGCATCAGGCAACGCACGTCCAACTATGACGCTCATTGCATACTCCAAATAAGAACGTTGCATTTCTTCTTGAAGCGAGATGGAAGTGAAGTTTTTCTTATCCATTAGAGCGCAGACTTAAGTAATTTTTAATTAACTAAATTTTTTAATTAACTAAATTAAGACTAATAGGTAAAACAATATTTACCAGTATTGAACATTAAGATGATTCAATTATTTTGGATTTTGCCAGTATCACATCTTTTTTTAGTTGTTCATTTTGTAAAAGAATTTCTGTAGAAGCTTGTAATTTTTCTCCCCATAACTGTTCTTTTCTATAATCATAATTAACATATTTGGGATCTTTAGCCAAAGCTTTTTTTGCTAGCTCAATTGCTAATTTAGTATCATTAATTCTTACACATGAGGCCAGTCCTAATAATGGTTCTGCATTTTCCTGAATTGATATTGCATTTTTAAAAAATTTGATCGATTGATTTATATCGTCTCTCTCGAAATAAGCTAAACCTTGATTATTAATTGCTTGCCAGAAATCAGGTTTAATTTTTATAGATTTATCAAACAATTTGATAGCTTCTAAGTAATTTTTTTCCATTAATGAAATATTTCCCAATTGAAAAATAGCTTTGTAGTTATTAGGTTCTATCTTTATTCCTTTTTTTAAAGAACTCTTTGCCTTTTTTTGTTGGGAAATTTTTAAGTAAATATTACTTTTAGCAAAATATATTTCGCTAATATTAGAATTAATCTGTTCTGCTTTATTTAGAGAATTTAATGCGTTGTTGTATTTTTTTGTAGCTATTTGTGCTTCAGCCAAAATCAACCATAGTTTTTCATCTTTTGCATTTATTTTTACAGCTAATTTGGCTAAATTAAGACTGTCTTCATATTGTCCTAAATAAAGTAGCTGATATGCATTTTTGCCAATATAAGAACTTTGATTTTGTAAATTTTTTAATGTTGGTAAATAATAATAGGGAACTATTGGTTGAACTTTTTCTACATGAAAAAAGTAAAAATTGAAGAACGAGATACAGAGAATTTTTCTTAATAAATTTTTCATAGTTTTATTTTTTTATTTTTAAGATTTGCTTGTATGTTTCTCTTCCACATCCATGGTTTAATTCTTTTTAATGTGGTTCCTTTAAGATTTTTTTTCCAAGTTGTATCGTCCCAATTTAAGGAATCAATATCAAGATTTTTAATCCAATCTTTCGGTGTGGTTTCAAAATTATTGTTGTATGGCACTGATTTATTCCAAGGGCATACATCTTGACAAATATCGCATCCTGCAACCCAACCATCTAAATTTTTTTCTATTTTCTTTGGAATAGTTTCATCTCTGTTCTCAATTGTGTGGTAAGCAATGCATAGATCCGATTTTATTACAAAGGGTTCTACTATTGCTTTTGTAGGACAATGTTCAATACAAATAGCACATTTTCCACAAAGTGATTGATGAGGTTTATCTGGTACTAAATCTTTTGTAAGGATCAAAAAACCTAAAGTAAACCAAGAACCGTTTTTTTTGTTTATTAAATTACTATTTTTTCCTATCCAACCAATTCCTGATTCTTCAGCCCAAGCTTTTTCAAGAAGAGGAGATGTATCAACACATATTTTCCATTCGCAATCAGGAATTTTTAAATTGATCCATCTACCAATATTTTTTAATTTTTTGTGAATTACTTTATGATAGTCTTCTCCTTGGCTAAATTTTGCTACCTTGAGAAAATTATTATTGTTGTTTTCTGAATGAATGTAAGAAAATCCAACGCTTAAAACACTTTTTGCATCTTTCAAAAGTAAGCCTATATTTCTTCTTTTTTTTGCTTCCATCCATTTCATTTCACCATGGTGATTATTTGATAACCATCTTTCCAATGCATTAGTCCTTAATCGAATACGCGAACTACCTGGTATCGAAGCAATTCCAGCAATTGTAAAGCCTTCCATAATAGCCCTTTCTTTTAATTTTTTACTTATTTCTTTTTTGTCTTTAATCGTATTAATCATATCTCTACATTTTATAGCATTACTTTTAAAAGTTATTTTCGGAGAACAAACTTATAAATAAATTAGATATATTTAAGAAAAATATATCCTAACTCATTAAAAACAGTTAAATTATAAGTAAAGTTATTATAGTTAGAAAGGTTATTTTGGTTGAATCTAATCAAAATCAAGATTCGAATTTAGGATCTAGGCTTCAACAAGATCTAAAAAATGATCTTATTGCGGGCTTGTTGGTTGTCATACCCTTAGCTACAACAATATGGTTATCATCGTTAGTTAGTAAATTTGTTTTAACATTAGTTACTTCAGTTCCAAAGCAACTAAATCCTTTTATTACTTTAAATCCTTTATTACAAGATTTAATTAATCTAACCTTAGGTTTAACTGTTCCTTTGTTAGCTATTTTGCTCATAGGCTTGATGGCGAGAAATTTCGTAGGAAGATGGTTATTAGAATTTGGAGAGGGTACTTTATCAAAAATTCCAGTAGCTGGAGCAGTTTATAAAACTCTTAAACAATTGTTAGAAACTTTCTTAAGCAATAAATCTAATAGATTTAGGCGAGTTGTTTTAGTTGAATATCCTCGTGAAGGATTATATAGTGTAGGGTTCGTAACTGGAGATGTAGGACCTTCCTTGCAGCCAGAATTGGAAGAAAAGTTAATTAGTGTTTTTATACCTACAGCACCAAACCCAACTACTGGTTGGTACACACTTATTCCTGAGTCTTCCGTGAAGGATCTAGATATTTCTGTTGAAGATGCTTTTAGAACAATTATTTCTGCAGGGATTGTTAATCCAGATGAAAAAAATAACACTTCGAATCCAACATTTTCAAAATTGTTTTCTCAATTACGAGCTTCCACTAATACTTCTTCTTAATTGATGCATAATAAATCCCTTTCTAGAGAATTATCCTTAATTTCTCTTGGCCTTATAAAAGATAGAGGTGATTTTAAAATAAATAAATTGCAGATAGAAGAAGTTTTTGAATCTGCTTTGGATTCTTTAATAAACCATTGCAGAGAGGAATTAGATAATTGTGAGTCAGAGTTAGAAAATGCTTCACAAAAAATACTAGAAAGTGAATTGCAAGAAGGGCTTGAATCCTCTTATTCAAATGTTCGAGATGAGTTAAAACAATCTCTAACAAAAATTGAAAATGTAATGAATACACTCTCAATAACTTTAGACTTCCCAAAATTAATTGTTTCTAGCGGTCAGATTGATATTAGAGAGGATGTGAATCAAAGGATCTGTAATATAATTAATAATCTTAAAAGTATTGATTCTGATATTGATCAAGCAATGGATGACTGGAGATTAAAAAGACTACCAAGAATTGATAGGGATATTTTGCGTCTAGCGTATGTGGATATCAATTTTTTGAACACACCAGTTGCTGTTGCCTGTAATGAGGCTGTTAATTTAGCTAATAAATATAGTGATATGCAAGGTAGAAAATTTATTAATGGAGTTTTAAGGAGATTACAAACAATTTAATTGTCATGATTATTTGATATAAATAAGTAGTATTTTAAATTTATTAAATACGAACTATTTATAATGACCAATCCTGATTCTGATAATTCTCGTGAGTGGGCTGCTCAGGCTTATGCACTTTTAAAAAAACGACAGGAAGAGCAAAAGCAAGAATTAGAGAGAGAGGAAGAGCAAAAGCAAGAATTAGAGAGAGAGGAAGAGCAAAAGCAAGAATTAGAGAGAGAGGAAGAGCAAAAGCAAGAATTGATTGATATTGCTAATAACGAAAATATTCCTGGATCGTCTAAAACTTTTGCAGAACCTGAATTAGGAGATTTTGACGATAATTTTACTTGGTCTGCAATGTTATTAGCTTCTCAAGGAAAAAAAATAAATCAAATTTCGGTTGATGAAATTGACTGGTTAACTAAATTACGGAAAGGATTAGAAGAAACCCGAAAAGGATTTGTTACTGAATTATTGGATAAATTGGGAGATGATCCTCTTACTCCTGAATCTCTTGATGATTTAGAGACTCTATTAATAAGAGCTGATGTAGGGATTGATTCAACAGATAAAGTTATAGGTTCTCTCAGAACAAAATTAAACGAGGAAGTAGTGGGTGGAGAAGCAGGAATAAAATTCTTGAAGAAAGAATTAAAGTTAATTATAGATAAACCAATAAAAAATTCGGGCACTGATATTTTAGTTCCCCAGAAGGGGAAACTAAATATTTGGTTATTAGTAGGAGTTAATGGTGTGGGTAAAACTACTACATTAGGAAAGTTAGCATACTTGTCATCAAGAAGTAATTATAAAACTTTGATAGCTGCGGCCGATACTTTTAGAGCGGCTGCAGTAGAACAACTTAAAGTGTGGGGAGATAGAAGTAACGTTGATGTCATATCTAACCAATCAAAAAATGCTGATCCAGCCGCTGTAGTTTTTGACGCAATTAATTCTGCAAAAAAAAGAAATGTTGATTTACTACTTGTAGATACAGCAGGTAGATTGCAAACAAAAAATAATTTGATGGATGAATTAGCAAAAATAAAAAAAATTATTGATAAAAAGGTTCCAGATGCAATTGTTGAATCATTGTTAGTTTTAGATGCAAGTCAGGGTCAAAATGGCTTAAAGCAAGCAAAAAGTTTCGCTAAATCCGCAGATTTAAGCGGTGCAATTATAACTAAATTAGATGGAACTTCTAGAGGAGGAGTCTCTTTAGCAGTATCTGAAGAAGTAAATTTGCCTATAAGGTTTATTGGAGCAGGAGA
>QCEQ01000034.1 GCA_003278525.1 Prochlorococcus sp. AG-355-P16
ATAAATAATCCTGACATTGTAATTATCGCAGCTGCAAAAGTTGGCGGTATTCATGCAAATAATTCTTTCCCAGCTTCTTTTTTACTAGAAAATTTAAAAATTCAGAACAATTTAATTGAAAATTCTTGGTTAAGTAAAGTAAAAAGATTACTATTTTTGGGGAGTAGTTGCATTTATCCAAAATTCTCGGCTCAACCTATAAAAGAAAGTGAATTATTGACTTCAAGTTTAGAACCTACTAATCAATGGTATGCTTTAGCAAAAATTTCGGGTTTAAAACTTTGTGAAGCTTTCAGAAAACAATATAATTTTGATGCTATTGGATTAATGCCTACTAATCTTTACGGACCAGGAGATAACTATGAAGAAGAAAGAAGTCATGTTTTACCTGCTTTGATAAAAAGATTTTATGAGGCAAAAAAGAATAATGATAAATCAGTAATTTGTTGGGGCTCAGGATCCCCACTAAGAGAATTTTTACATACTGATGATCTTGCTGATGCATGCTTATTCGTTTTAGAAAGATGGAAACCAGATATTAATGAAACCCAATTTTTAAATGTAGGAACTGGATTAGATATTACTATTAAAGAACTTGCTGAAAATATTGCTGAAATAATTAACTATAACGGAGAGATAATTTGGGATAAAAACAAACCGGATGGCACTTACAAAAAACAATTAGACATAACAAAATTAAAGGCGCTTGGCTGGACCCCAAAAATAAAACTTAAAAAAGGACTTATTGAAACAATAAAGAATTATAAGATTGAGATGGAAAAAACAAAATTTGATCTATAAATTTTGTATAAATTTTTTTTTTTTTTAATTTAAAAAGTTAATATTCTTTATAAGTGATTAGCAAAAAATGTTAATAAGCCGTACTCCCTTTAGATTATCTTTTTATGGTGGTGGGTTAGACTATCCTGCATGGTATAAAAAAAACAAAGCTAGAGTATTGTGTGCGGGATTAGATTATTATTGTTATCTCACTGTTCGAGAATTACCCCCTTTTTTTAACCATAAATTTAGAGTTTCTTATTCAAAAGTTGAAACAACAAATTCTTTAGGAGATATTAATCATCCTTCAGCTAGAGAGGTTTTAAAAAGGTATGGAGCAGGCAAAAGTATTGAAATATCACACATTGGAGATTTACCTGCCAGAAGTGGAATAGGCAGTTCATCTTCTTTTACAGTTGGTTTAATATCTTCTTTAAAAGGGCTTGATGGCAAATATATTGGAAGAGAAGCCTTAGCTAATGCAGCAATAAATCTAGAGCAAAATCAAATGGGGGAAATGGTTGGCTTCCAAGATCAATGTGCTGCTGCTTTTGGTGGACTAGTAATTATTGAAGGTGATGCAGAAGGGATAAGACCAAGAAAGTTCATTTCAAAGAAAGAATATACTGAATATATTTGTTCATCTTTATTGATGGGTTTTGATGGTATTGAACGTTTCTCAAACATTGCATCGAGAAAAATTGATGATTTTATTACCAAAAAAAATTCTGAAAGTTTAATGCATGAGCTTAGCGAAATTTCAAATAAAGGAATTGATCTATTTGGAAATGAAGGGGAGATTGATAAACATGCTCAATTAACAAAAGCTATAAGAGATATAAAGATTGAAATGAATGGAGATAAATATAATGACCGGACTACTGACATAATTAATGCTACTGAGGCTGCAGGTTCATTATGCACTAGATTTATGGGTGCTGGTGGTGGAGGTTTTTTTATATGTTGGGCCCCAAATCACTTACATGAAAAAATTAAAAATTCAGTTAATGTTAAAACTTGGGTAAAAGTTAAAATAGGTAAAGTAGGAAGTCAGATGATTTTTAACGAAAATTAAATTTAAAAATACTATTTTAAAAAGTCCTAAGGGAAAGTAAAAAATTTTAATTCACGCAATTTTGATTCCTAAATTGTGAGGTATATGAAATTAGATTCATGTTAATATTAAATCTATTCCTCAAAAAGAAATACATATTTTATAGAAAATGCGTTATCCACTAATGAAAAATAACATAACAAGAGAGGATCTTAACGAGGTTATTAAACTGCTGAAATCTCAAGATCCTAAATTAACATCTGGGCCAAATGTTGTAGAGTTTGAAAAAAAATGGTCTGAATGGCTTGGTGTAAAATATTCAGTTTTTGTAAATAGTGGCTCATCTTCAAATTTATTAGCTATTGCTTGGCTTAAGAAAAAATATCCACATGGTGGCAAAATTATAGTACCTCCTTTTACTTGGAGCTCTGACATATCATCAGTTCTCTGGATGGGATTTGATCCGGAATTCGTGGATATTAATATCAAAACACTTGCAATTGACGAAGATAAACTTGAAGAAAAAATTTCTATGCACGAGGATATTCGTGCAATATTCTTAACCCATGCTCAAGGAATAAATGGCCTAACTGAAAAAATATATAATTTATGCAAGAAAAATAAAATTTTACTAATAGAAGATGTATGCGAATCGCACGGTGTTAATTCTATCTTCGAAAAAAAAGCAGGATCAATAGGAGATATATCCTGTTTTTCTTTTTACTACGCTCATCATATGAGTACTATTGAAGGTGGAATGGTTTGCACAAATGATAAAGAAATTTATGAATTCTTAATTATGTCCAGAGCTCATGGAATGTTGAGAGAATCTCAAGATCTAAACATTCAAAATAGCTATAAAGAAGAATATCCAGATTTAAATCCTCTCTTTATTTTTCCTATTAAGGGCTTTAACCTTAGAAATAATGAAATAGGAGCAATAATTGGAATAAATCAATTAAAAAGACTTGATGAAATGATAAAAATCCGAAAAGACAATTTTTTATATTTTTTAAACGGTTTACCCTCTTGGGCTTTTAAAGACTTTAATCTAAAAGGTCAAAGTAATTATGCATTCAATTTGATATTGAAAGAAAAGGATGATTCATTAATGAATCATTTACAGGAAACACTTATTAGAAATGGTATTGAATTTAGAAAAGGAAGTGCCGGAGGAGGAAATCAAATTAGACAACCTTATGTAAGATCTCTTAAGAAATATTCAGATGATCAAATTCCAATTGATTTTCCTATATCTGATCATATTCATTTTTATTCAATGTATATTGGTAATTATCCAAGTTTAGACATCAAAGAAATTGATTTCTTGTTAGAAAAAATCAATGTTATCAAATAATTTAACTGTTTTAGTTCTTGCTGGAGGTAAAGGCACAAGAATAAAATCTATTCTTGGTCCAATTCCAAAATTATTGGCGCCAATTAATGATATTCCCTTTTTTGAATATTTCTTAAAGTGGTTAAAAAATTCGCTTAATACTATAAATTTCGAATTAGTAGTTTCATCAGGCATTGGACATGGAGAATTAGTTAAATTTTTTGCAAATAATTATTCTTTCGTCAAACTCATAAAAGAAAAAAAACCTTTAGGTACTTTAGGTGCAGTTTTATATGCTTTTAAGGAATGTAAAAATGATAATTTATTAATATTAAATGGAGATACAATTTTTGATGTTTGTCTTAAAAGTGTTTTCTTAGATTTCCTCAAATTTAAATGTTCCACAATTCACGTAGTAAAAAAAAGTAATACCAATGAGAGATATGGTGGCTACAAGATAATTAATGGATTTTTGAAATATACAGAACAAGAACCCACATATATTTCAATGGGAGCAACATTAGTAAATAAAGAGAAACTTTATATTGCACTTGATAAAAAATCAACCAAAAATGGACCTTTAATGATGGATAAAGACTTTATTTCTAAATATGAAACAAAAGCTTATATTTTAGAAGATAATATAAATTTCATTGATATTGGCACACCTAAGAGTTTTGCTGATGCACAAATCTTTATACCAAGCTTTTTTAAAAATAATTAATGAATTGCTTCTTAGATCGCGATGGCGTTTTTAATATAGATAATCAATATATTGGTACAAAAGAGAGATTTATTTGGTATCAAGAAATTTTTAAAATTCTTGAAATTCTTAAATCACAGGGATACAAATTTAAATTAATTACAAATCAGTCAGGAATCTCGAGAGGATTATTTTCATTACAGGATTTTTTAAAACTGTCTTTCTATTTTTTAGAAACTTTAAACAAAAAAGGATTCGATATTGAAATAAGATTTTGCCCACACTTGCCCAGTGAAAATTGTCATTGTAGAAAACCAAAACCGAATATGATTTTATGCCATAGTATCTCTAATAATGATATTTTTATTGGGGACAAAAAATCCGATATGCAAGCTGCTTTCGAAGCAAGAATTCCAAATAGATGGATAATATCCCCTAATCCTTCAGGCCCTTATACTAAAAGTTTTTTTAATCATAAAGAATTAATTTATTTTCTAGAAAAATAAAAAAAGAGTAAAAAATATTTATTTATTTTATGGCTGCTTTAATATATCAATAATAAAGCTATCTAAAATGTATAATTCTAATTGAATAATTTAAGTTAATGGCAAAGATACTTATTACAGGTGCTGCAGGATATATTGGATCAAGACTTGTTCCTAAACTTCTTAATGAAGGTCATGATTTAATATGTGTAGACAATTTCATGTATGAAAAAAATAGTTTAATAATTCCAGGAATTAATAAAAGATGCAACATAATAGTAGGCGATGCGCGAGATGAAGAATTAATAAAACCTCTTATCCAAAAGGCCGATATTCTAATTCCTCTTGCTTGCATGACAGGTGCACCTTTATGTAATAAAGATAAAATTGCCGCTACTACAGTAAATAGAGATGCAGTAATAATGATGTCAAAGAACTCATCTCAGAATCAAACGATAATTTACCCATGCACCAACAGCGGATATGGAATAGGTCAAGAAGGTATTTATTGTGATGAGGAAACTGAATTAAAACCAATATCGCTATATGGCAAGGCAAAAGTTGAGGCAGAAAATTTTCTTTTAAGTAAAGGGAATGCAATCACTTTTAGATTAGCCACTGTATTTGGAGTAAGTCCTCGTCCCAGATTAGATTTATTAGTCAATGATTTTACTTATAGAGCTTTCTTTGATAAAGCAATTATTTTATTTGAGGCTGATTTTAAAAGAAATTATCTCCATATTGATGATGCAGTTGATGCATTCCTTTTTGGAATAAATAATCTAGAAATTAAAGGGGACTGCTACAACTTAGGTTTGAGTGATGCAAATTTGTCTAAAAGAGAATTATGTGAAAAGATCAAAGGATTGATTCCTGATTTCGTTTATTTCATATCAGAAATTGGCGAAGATGTTGATAAAAGAAATTATATTATCAGTAATAGTAAAATTGAATCAAAAGGATTTAAAGCCAAAAGGTCTGTAGAACAAGGAATAAAAGAACTTATCAAAATAATGCCTTTATTGAAAAGAGATCAATTTGCAAATATATAAATGCATTTTAAAAATATTTCAAAATTTACATTTTTTTATAAATTTGAAATAATTTTAATTTTATTTTCATTTTCTTTAAGTTGCATAAAAGTATTTTGGGGAGCAACCAAAAACAGCTCAGAAGTTTGTTATTCTACCGCTCACTCGCTTGCTGATACTTATATAAGTGCAACTAGTAGAGAAATCTTATCATTGGCAGAAATTATATCTTTAAATACTTTTTCACTTTCTCAAATAATAATTAAATCATTTAGTTCTCTAGAAAATAGCGATTGTATATCTTTATATTTTTTGAGACTTTCAGCTTATTTTTTTCCTTTAATTGCGTTATCAATAATATGTGCCAGAGTTATTAAATTTAAAGATAGAAGATTCTTTATAATCTCAATACCAACGCTTTTTTTTCTAAATTACATTTATAACTTTAAATATTTTCTTCCTATAGATTTTTTAGATTTTAATTATTCTTTCTTAATGGGAGCAGTAAATACAACGTGGCACATAAATGGATTATTAGCTCAGGGTTTTATTTTTTTAGTTATTACAAC
>QCEQ01000035.1 GCA_003278525.1 Prochlorococcus sp. AG-355-P16
TTCCATTTGGGACAATACCGGCTCTAAAGGCAGCTCGATTTCTTCGAACAATTTGATTAATTCATCTTTTTCCTTTGAAAAACTTTCTTTAAAAATTTTGACAATCTTAAAAGTTAGAAAAACATCATAACCGCAGTAAATACTTGCTTCATCAATATCAACAAATGAAAAGTCTTTATTTTTTCCAACTGTCTCCTTAAATGAAGGAGGCTTAAATCCAAATAATCTAAAACAAATTTCACTTAACCCATGTTTCTCCTGATTATTAAGAAGGTAGTCTGCTAACAAGGTGTCAAAGGTTACGCCTTTAAGATCAAGTCCATGATTAAAAAATATTTGCCTATCAAATTTAGAATTTTGGAGTGCCTTTTCTTTTTTTGGATCTTCTATCCAATTTCTTAGCTTTGAGAAAACATCTTCAATTGATAATTGCTTGGAGGTCTCCTTTTTTGTTTGATGACCAAGAGGTATATAAAATAAATCATCATTTTCTTCTCCAAGACATAACCCTATCCCAACAAGTTCCGCATCGATTGGATTCAAACTATTGGTCTCTGTATCTAAAGAAACTATTTGATTAGTCTTGTCTAATCTTTGAATTAATCTATCAAGTAATTCGAAATCATCTACAACAGTTACGTTGATTTTAGGGATTTTATTTTCAATATTTTCTAATTCATTATTGCTTGCGACTTTTGGTGCCTTCTGCTCCTCTTTAGCTACATTATTTTTGTCAAAACCACCTTTGCTGAAAGTTGAATTGAAAATATCAATTTGTCTAAGTAGTGTTGATAGTTCTAATTTTTTCAGTGACTCTGAAAGAAGTTCTTGGTTTATATTTTTTAATTCATAACCGTTACTTAAAATTAAAGGCACCTCAGTATTTATTTTTGCTAAATCCCTGGAAAGAAAAGCATTATGTTTATCGTTTCTGAGCTTTTCTATAACTGAACCTTTGATGAATCCTTTATATTTCTTATCGTTGTTTTGCTGAATCTTGTCCAAAGCCTGATAGATTCCATCAAGCGTATCGTTCTCTTTTAGTAGATTAATTGCAGTTTTTGGCCCTACTCCTTTAATACCTGGAATATTATCAGAACTATCCCCAGTTAGGGCTTTGAGATCAACTACTCTTTCTGGCGCAACACCTAATTTTTCTTTTACTCCATTTTCATTCATAAGAGTTGGATTTCCACTTTTCGCATATGGACCACCACCCATATAAAGTACATAAATATCTTTTTGATCATCTACTAATTGAAATAAGTCCCTATCTCCAGAAAGAATATTCACGCACCATCCTTTAGAAGAAGCATCATTTGCAATTGTGCCTAGGAGATCATCTGCTTCGTATCCTGGAGATTTAAAAATTGGTAAATTAAGGCTTTCTTCTAAAATGATTTCTAGTTGTTCAATATCCTGAAAAAAAACATCTGGTGCAACATCTCTATTGGCCTTATAATTTGGATCTAATTCATGTCTGAAAGTAGGTTTTTCGGTATCAAACGTAATACAAACACCCTCAGGACTAATATTTTTACAATTATCCAGAAGGCTTTTTAGAAATCCATAAGTGACACTTGTTGGAAATCCCTCTTTGGTAGTTAAACCTCCATCAATCCCTTTGCTAAATGCATAGAAGCTTCTAAAAGCAAGTGAGTGGCCATCGACTAAAAGTAAAATTGGTTTTTTAGAGTTTTCAGATTTTAAACTCATTTTCTCTTCTTAGCCCAAGGTGGAATATCAATAAAGATTTGCTCTCCAGGTTCTAATCCATCAATTACTGAAGTTTTATTTCCACTACTAATACCAATTTCGATTTTTTCAAATTTGGGAGAATTATTTTTATCAACTTTCAAAATTCCTTTTTCACCTTTTTCAGTGACAATAGAAACTGTTGGTACTAAGATTTTTTCTTTATTACCTTCGACTCTAAATTCAAGATCTGCAGTCATTCCAATTTTAATTTCTTCCAAAATATCTTTAAAATTTAAAGTTACTTCGAATGAGGTTACATTATTATCTTTTACAGCTCTTGTAGCTATTTTTTTAACTATGGCACTATATTTTTTTGAGGGATAAGCCTCAATTCTTACTGAGGCTTCTTGACCTATTTTTATTCTGCCAATGTCACTCTCAGGAACTTTAGCAACAATTTCTAGGCCCTCTGATAGTTCAAAAATAAAGTTTTTGGTTTTAGGGTCTGAACTTAAGTTTGTACTTGGTGTGACATAAGATCCTATCTCAGCATATTTTGCAGTTATCTTTCCTCCATAAGGAGCTTTAATTAGATAGAAACTTTTTTCAGCTTTTGCATCATTAAGTTTTGCGCTACTAATGTTGTAGTTATTTTTATAACTTTCATAGTCTTCTTTACTTACGGCGCCTTCTTGATATAAATATTCCCTTCTTAAAAATTCAGATTTTTGTTTTTCTACATTTAATTCAAGTTCTTCAATTTTATAGATAAAATCTTCATCATCAAGAGAAGCTAAAACCTGATCTTTTTTTACAAGATCGCCCTCATCTACTTTTATTTCTTTTATTACGCCTTGCTTCCGAGGCCCAATATTGCTTGTCCTTATTGCTTTTACTTCACCACTAGTATTAATTGAATCTGAGAGGATTCCTTTTTCGACTTGAACTACAAAATCAGAAATATCTTTTGATTTATTTTTCTTAAAGGAATTGGTTATAAAAACGAAAAATATAGCTAGAGAAAGCAATATAATTCCACTTCTTAGATTTATATTTTTTTTTATTAAATCAAACATTTCTTTTTAAAAGCAGAATTAGAGAATATTTAGGAACTAAATAAATAATCAAGACGATTATAATTAACTTATCCAAGATTGGTTAAGTAAATACTATATTACTAGAAGATGTTTTCTTGATAATTTTTCCATAAGTTTTTTCAAATGTTAAAAGCAGGTATTATTGGATTACCAAATGTTGGAAAATCAACTCTATTTAATGCACTTGTAGAAAATGCTAAGGCCCAAGCGGCTAATTTCCCCTTTTGTACTATAGAACCTAATAAAGGCATAGTTTCAGTCCCAGATCAAAGGTTGCAAGAGTTAGGTAATTTAAGTTCTAGCCAAAATATTATCCCAACAAAAATTGAATTTGTAGATATCGCAGGACTAGTAAAAGGAGCTAGTAAAGGCGAAGGTTTGGGAAATAAATTTTTATCAAATATTAGGGAGGTTGATGCAATAGTTCATGTTGTAAGGTGCTTTGAAGATAGTGATGTAATTCATGTTTCTGGAAAGGTAGATCCCCTGGATGACATTGAGATAATTAATCTGGAATTGAATTTAGCTGATTTATCTCAACTCCAAAAAAGAAGAGAAAGAATTAAAAAACAGGTTAGAACTAGTAAAGAGGCAGCTAAAGAAGATACCTTACTAGGAAAAATTGAAGAAGAGCTAGAGAAAGGCCTTTCAGTTAGATCAATATCTTTGAATGAAGAAGAAAATTTAATAATTAAGCAATTAGGCTTCCTTACTGCTAAACCAATTATTTACGCAACTAATTTAAATGAAAATGATTTAGCTGAAGGTAATGATTTTTCATCAACAGTTCAGAGTTTTGCAAGCAATGAAAATACAGAATGTATAAAAATATCAGCGCAAGTCGAATCTGAATTAATAGAGTTAGAACCAGAAGATAAAAAAGACTACCTTATTGGCTTAGGAGTAGAAGAAGGGGGATTAAGTTCATTAATTAGATCAACATATAAATTATTGGGATTAAAAACTTATTTCACTACCGGAGAAAAGGAGACAAAAGCTTGGACAATAAAAGATGGGATGACTGCGCCACAGGCAGCAGGAGTAATTCATACTGATTTTGAAAAAGGATTTATAAGAGCTCAGACTATTTCGTATCAAAATTTAATTGATTCAGGTTCAATTGCCAATGCAAAAACTAAAGGTCTTTTAAGAAGTGAAGGTAAGGAATATATTGTTAACGAAGGTGATGTAATGGAGTTCTTATTTAACGTTTAGTAAGTCTCTTAAGGCTTACTATTTTGCTTTTTGAATTTAAATTCAAAAAATGAAATTAATAAAATTAAGATACATCCTAAGCAACTTCCTATTAACCCAAAAACAATGGTTGTAAAGCCATCATCGTAGCCATATTGTATTTGTGGTAAGTGAGGAGGTATTGGCATTATTTTTCAACAGAATTTTCAATATCTTCCAGTAAATGTTTAGTTGATCTACTAAAACCATTAGTTTTTAAATAGTTTTGAGCCTCTCTAAATTTTTCAGCTACTCTTTTTGCATAAGGAGTATTCATGGAATTCTGAGTCATGTTGAAAATGCGACTCATTTTATAATCTGATTTAAGTAACCCCTTGATAAGTATTCAAAAATACAAGAATATAAAAATAGGATTTTTTACTTACTAAGAAATTTATTGTGAAAAGTTCTTGATTCTCCAAATAAAGTTTTTTCAAATTAGGAAAATTGATAATGACAAATATATTATTAATTCTTTTTTTTGTACTTTTATTTTTATTACTTTTTTATTCAAAACGAAATAGAGGGTTATCCCAAAAAACAACAATTAGTCCAACTTATGTACCTTTCTTAAAAGAACAAGAATTTAATCCTGACATAAGTACTGATAATTGGAATTTACACAAACTTAGATTAGATAAATTTAAAAGATCACAATATAAGGGATTAACTTTCTTCGTAAGTTCAGAAAATAAAATTTACTATCTT
>QCEQ01000036.1 GCA_003278525.1 Prochlorococcus sp. AG-355-P16
TAATCAGACTATATTCTGAGAATCATGATGCGAGTTTCTTAATAAAATATTATTTTAAGTTTTTAAGAAAGTATGATAGATATAATTTGCCACTCAGTAGAAAAATAAATAAGTCCCCAATAAAGAAAAAATTTTCAGTAAATGACATAGAGCTTATTGATTCTGGCTATTTTCTAGATTTTCCTAAAAATAGTTTTGTTTATAAAAGATATCTCAAATCCTTTAAAAACTATATCTATGAAAAATTAAAACATGAAGAAGATATAAATATTTGGTTTCATCCACATAATATGTTAAACAATATAAATCTTTCAAAAGATTATTATGCTGATTGTCATAAAGTACTTAGCTCCATAATTAAATATGACTACAAATTTTATAACCTATAGTGGATATTTTAATAGTAATTACATGCCTAAAACCGCATGGAGCTGAATATAGTTGTTTAAGGCATATAAAAGAATATAAGATAAAATATAATGTAAATTTTACCTTGTTATCTATAATTGGAGGTGAATTAGAGAACGAATTTAAAAAACTTGGTATACCTATATTTAGACTAAATGAAAAAATAACCTTTAAAAATCTAAAAAATTTGATTAAAAATATATTTTTTAAAAAATATGATCTTATACATACTTGGATGTATCATGCAAATATTCTTGGAATGATAATATCTATTTTCACCAAAATACCAGTAATTACTTCTATTAGACAAGCTTTCCCAAACTATAATTCTTTAAAAAGAAAAACAATTTTATATGCATTTATTGATTCATTTTTATCAAGAATTATCGCAAAAAAAATAGTATTTAATAGTAAAGCTTCAATTAATGACCATAATAAAAGATTACTTTATTGCAAAAAAAAATCGGTATATATTCCCAATAAACCCTATACCATTAAATTTAAAAAGAAATTTCTTAATAAAAGTAATGAAAAAAATAATAAACTCTATTTTTTGTCATTAGCTAGAGATGATAAGTCAAAAAATCTTACTTACATGATAGAACTTTTTAATGCACTTAAGAACAAAAAATATGAGCTAATTCTTGATATTTATGGTGATAATATTGATAATTCAATGTGTAAAAAATTTTATGAAAATTTAAACCCAATTAATAAAATAAGATTCTTTCCTAAAATAAGTAACTTAGAATCTATTCTTTTTAAATATGATTTTTATATTTCAACTTCATTATGGGAAGGTTATCCAAATTCTCTCATAACAGCAGCATCGTCAGGCTGTATACCAATAGCTACTAATGCTGGCGATTCATGGGATCTTTTAGGGAATAATCTTTTTAAACTCAGAAAAAATGTTAAATATGATTTAAAAATAATTCATCAGGCAATTATCTTTAATGAAAAAAATAGCAGAGAAAATAGATCAATAAATTCGATAGATTTTTTAAGAAAGGGGTTTATTAATTCCTTAAATTTTAGTGATTTATATTTCAATAAATGAAAAAAAGAATAAACCACATTGCTATTATTGGTTCAACAGGATTAATAGGATATGAAGTAACTAAAAAAATAATTAGAAAAGGAGGCTTCAAAAAAATCACTACGGCTTCATTAAATAAAAATATAAGTAAATATCATTTAAATGAAAAAAATCATTATTTTCTAGATTTCAGTAGCTCTTATTCATGGGAAAAGATCCTACTAAAGAATCCTGATATTATTGTTTTAATATCAAATTGTAGACATTTCCTGGCTTTAAAAGAAGCAGTAGAAACTTTAAAAATAAACCCCAAAAATATTAAACTAATAATTGTTGGAACTACTGGTATTTTTTCCCCAGCGCAAGAATATTCAAATATTTACAAATATATTGAGAAGGAAATCAATTTATCGAAATTTAAGGAATATATCATCCTGAGGCCAAATTTAATTTATGGTTCAAAAAGAGATAAGAATATAAATAAAGTAATAAATTTCATTCATAAATATAAATTTTTTCCCTCTTTATCTTCAGGTAAGGGAAAGATACAACCCCTTTATTATAAAGACCTTGTAGATGCTATTTTATCTTGCATTTATACCAAAAATATAAATGGATCATTTAATATTACTGGTAATGAATGCCTTAACTATTATCAATTTTACGGAGAAATATTCGCCGCTTTAGAACTTAAGACTAGAATTATAAATGTTCCATATTATTTATCAATTAATGTCGCAAGACTTCTAGAACTTATTAAGGGTAAAGATTTTATAATAAGTGTGGAGAGGATAAAAAGGCTTAGAGAAATTAAGTGTTTCTCAAATTATGATTCTTTAAAGAAAAATCTTTACAAACCTACACCATTCAAGAAAGGGATTAGAAATCAGGTTCAAGAACTTAAAAAATCATGAAGGTATTAATTTTTACGGGTATAGAATTTACATTTGAAAAATTTGTTTATCCATTGGCATTGGAATTAAAGAATAAGGGTCATTTAATTTATACTTCTTTTAATAAAAAAGAATATATAGGACAAAAGTATGATGATAACGGCTTTAGATTTTTTTATAACCCAATCGAAAGAAATACTTCATTAATAAGTATTTTTAAATCGACGACACAACTTATAAAAGTATGTAAAAAAAACAGAATTGAGGTGATTCATTGCCATACCCCAATAGCTTCAATAGTTGCAAGAATTTCAGGAATCTTTTTAGTAAATACAAAGATAATTTATACATGTCACGGATTTTATTTTCATGAAAACATGAATCGAATCAAATTCTTAATTTTTTTCACTATTGAATTTTTGTTATCTAAAATTACCTCTAGGATTCTATTTGTATCAATGGAGGACTATAATTTTGCAGTTAAATATAAATTTAAGAATAAAAGTAATTTAAAATTTATTTCTAATGGTGTAAGTAGTGACTTCAACCCTATTAATAATAAAAAAGAAAAAAATCTGGGAAGATCTAAACATAAAATTCCAAATAATAATTTTACATTTGGAGTCGCTGCGAGGTTTGTAAAAGAAAAGGGATTTATAGAATTAATACATGCATTTTCTCAAATTTTAAAAGAATTTCCAAATACATCTCTTTGCATATGTGGTTCAAGATTAAAAGGAGAGCATAACGATGATGTTTCTTATTTCATAAAAAAAGCATGCGAATCTTTTCCAAAAAATATTTTTTTAATAGGCGAGCTTTCTTCTAACAAAATGCCTAGTTTTTATAAAATTTTAGATACATTTATTTTACCTTCATGGAGAGAAGGGATGCCCATGACAATTTTAGAAGCAATGATGAGTGGATTACCTATAATCGCTACAGATATAAGAGGCTGCAGAGAAGCAGTAAAACATAATCAAAATGGAATACTTTTTAAATATAAAAATGTCAAAGATTTAAAAAAAGCCTTATTAATTATGCTTAAAAATAAAAAATTAAAAAATGATTTTGCTAAAAAATCCAGAGAAATAGCTCTTAAAGAATTTACTCAAAAAAGAAATCTTGAAAGACAATTAGAGGTTTTTGAAAAATTAGAAAAAAAATTATGAAAATAACATATCTTGCTTTAACTATTTTAATAACATACTTTGCTACCTTAGGACTTATACCTTTTTTAAAATTTAATTTTGGACAAACTCCAAATAAAAGAAGCTCCCACAACAAATTAACCCCTTCAGCAGGTGGAATTGTTTTTATATTTATTAGTTTATTCTTTTCATTTTTAAGTAGTTATTTTCGATTAATTCTATATCTACCTTTAGCCTTGATTGGTCTTTATGATGATAAATACGAATTAAATCCTCTTTTAAGGTATTTAGTGCAATTAATAACAGTTATTTTGATTACATTAATTTCAATAGATAATGGATTACTTTCCTTTTTAAAAAACGATATCTCTTATTTAGTAATGATTTTTTGTTTATTAATTTCAATTATATTTGGTACTGCAATAATAAATTTTATAAATTTTATGGATGGGATAGATGGTTTAGTTGCTGGGTCGTCGATAATATTCTTAACAACAGTTTTTTTTACAAATAATAATAATGTCTTACCTCTTATAGGTGCTCTTTTAGGATTTATCCTATTAAATTGGAATCCTGCAAAAATTTTCATGGGTGATGTAGGAAGTACCTTTTTAGGTGCAGTAATCTTTGGAGAAATTTTCATTAATTCCAATTTTAAAGAAAGTTTTGGATTATTTCTTGTTATTATCCCAATTCTTGGAGATGCTTTTTTTTGCGTAATAAGAAGATATTTTGCTAAACAAAATATATTTAAACCACATAAATTACATCTTTATCAAAGACTTTGTAGTAATGGATGGAGCCATTCGAAAGTTACATCAATATATTTATTATCTTCTATTTTTATTTCCTTAGCATATATAATAATAAATTTAGAAATTGCTTTGATTTCATCAATAGCTATTTTATTTGTAGGCTTTCTAATTGATAAGAAATTTGCTTTACCATTTAAAAAAGCAATAAGTAAATAACGAAAATCATGTTGTTTCCTGTTTTTAAAAGTATCTTTAAAAATCTAATAAAGTATATAATCACGCTAAATCCCTTAATTAGAAAACTTATTTTTATAACAACAGATTTTTCAATTATATATATTTCATTTATTTTGAAAGACTTTCTAAATTATGAAAAAG
>QCEQ01000037.1 GCA_003278525.1 Prochlorococcus sp. AG-355-P16
TTAGTTTCTGCGTCTACATCAACTATACTTTTGCATCTAAGTCTCCCTTTTTGTCTTTCGCCAATATTGACTGTCCCAATATTAAAAGTTGGAGCTTCACATATTCCACTAGAAGAATTACCAACTAAACCATCAATGATATTTAAGCATGAGTAATATTTTTCCTGTCCAAGGGATCTTATATAGATAGTATTCTTTCTATCCAGGCAAAAATTTTTAATTCTTTCATCGATTTTTTTACTTTCAGAATCTGCATTAGGCATAGTAAAAATTAATCCTGTGTTATCAAATTTATCAAGTGCGCTTAATAAATTTTCTAATTGAATTAATGAAGATTTTTTATCTAATGTTTCTGGATGGAAGGTTATTAAAAGATTTTTTTGCTTAAATTTGAAATTTATTTTTTCTTCAAGTGCTTTAATACTAAGAAAATTTGTTTTCTTAATAGCATCTACTCCTAATCCTCCTACATTGAAGACTCTAGTTTTGTCTTCTCCAAGTTGAATAACTCTTCTTTTATATTCATCTGCTGCTACAAAATGAACTGAGGACATTTTTGTAATACTATGCCTTATTGATTCATCAAAGGCACCTTGTGTTACTTCTCCTCCAGAAATATGAGCAATAGGAATTTGAGCTAATAAAGAGGCAATAGCTATAGATAATATTTCATATCTATCTCCAAGAATTAAAACTAAATCTGGATTTAAATCCTCAAGAGCCTCTGCAAAACTTATTATTCCTAAACCCACTGATTTTGAGATACCAACTGCTGTATCTGAACTCATTAGTGTTTCTAGTCTTTTATTAATGTGAAATTTATCTTTTACGACTTCATTTAAAGTGAATCCATATTCTTTTGATAAATGCATTCCAGTGACGACTAATTGAAGTGTTAATTTTGAAGAATTATCAATTAATTTGATGATTGGCTTAAGCAAGCCATACTCTGCCCTTGATCCCGTTACTATGCAAATTTTCCTAGCTTTTTTTACCATTCTATAAATTCATCTGGAGAATAATTTTTTTTTGAAGTTGAGTTTATTATTTTGTCCCAATGTATTGGAGAAATTCCTCCCTCAGGTCTTTTTGTAGTTATATTTTGTTCATTAAATAGTTCACCATTTTTAATATATTTTTTAGCAACTATTGATCTCCTTACATTAATCTTAATCGCTTGTTCAGCTTTAGTAGGTTTTTTAATACCATCACCCATAGCATATTCTATATTTCTAATGCTCTCGACCATTAATTTAAATTCTTTTGGTTCTAGACTTGCAATATGATCTGGTCCCTCCATGTTTTTATCTAGTGTAATATGCTTTTCAATTACAGAAGCACCTAATGCTACTGCAGCTATTGGGACTTCAATACCTAAAGTATGATCTGAATAACCTACATTTACATTGAAGGTATTTTTTAAAGTTTTAATAGCATTTAAATTGACTTGTTTTTTGTTCGCAGGATACTCGCTTGTGCAATGCAGAAGAGTAACTAACTTTCTATCATGCCCGCATTTTTCAAGAACTTCTAATGCGAATTCTATTTCGGATAGTTTTGACATACCAGTAGATAAAATAATGGGCTTATTTTTTTTTCCAATTTCTCTTAGATAAGGGATATTTGTTATTTCGCCAGAAGGTATTTTCCAGAAAGGCATATTCAAATTAGAGAGATATTTTGTTGAAGTTTCTCCAAAACTAGTTGTACAAAAAGCAATTCCTTGAAGTTTTGCATATTCATATATTTTTTTAAAATCTTTTAACTCTAGATGAATTTTTTTTGTCATTTCAAGTTGACTTAATTTAGACCCAATATTTTCTATTTGATACTGTGCCATTTCTCCACTCTTTGTAACTACTTCTTCGGGTAATGCGGCTTGAAATTTGACTACATCTGCACCTGCATAAATAGCAGCATCGACCAAATCAAATGCATTTTTAATACTACAGTTATGATTTACCCCAGCTTCGGCAATTATTTTTATTTTCATAGAATTTTTTTTCACTTATGAATAAATTTTTGTACTACTTGGGAGACTAATAATTCTAAACTCTATAAATTCAGAATTTGTTAGATCTCCTTTAGGAGATTTTAAATAAGGTTTTTGCTTACTTAAAAGCTTCCAAACTGGTCTAGTATATATGAATTTTTGGTGAGATAGTTCAAGAATTTTATTTCTTATTTCTTTTAAAGTGGAATCATTTCTTTCTTTCAAGATGATATTATTTAGCCAAAAATTGCTTTTGCAGAATTCCGGCTGATTTAGAGTATAAAGTTCCTCTAAGTTTTCGAAAGCTTTTGTATAGATTTGATTTAATCTATATTTTATTTTAAGTTTTTTCTGTATTTGCTCTATTTGGGAAACGCCTAATGCTGCATTAATATTTGGTAATCTATCATTCCATCCTATTTCATCATGCTCAAATTCCCATTTATGATTTTTCTTAGCGGTAGTAGATAAGTGTCTTGCTTTTTTTGCTATATCAGCATTATTTGTTAATAATGGCCCACCCCCTCCAGTCGTTATAATTTTATTTCCATTAAAACTTAATGTTCCTATTTCTCCAAATAAGCCGCAATGTTTTATTGAATTTTCTTCATACCTATAACTTCCTAATGCCTCTGCACAATCTTCAATAAGCGGGATATTCCATACAGATGCAATTTTTCTTAATTCATCTACTCTAGAAGGATGTCCAAAAATATGAACAGCCATAATTGCAGAAATTTTTCTATTGGTATTTTTATTAAAAACTTTCCCATCTTTTAAAACTGAACACTCTTCTAATCTTTTAATTAGTGCTTCAGGAGAAATTCCTAATGTATCTAATTCAATATCTACAAAATGTGGGATAGCTCCTAGGTGTGAGACTGCATTCGCGGAAGCAATAAAAGATAACGGGGGTATTATTACTTCTTCATTTGCTTTAACACCTTTTAATTTCAAAGCTAATCTTAGAGCTACAGTTCCATTTGATACAACAATTGCATGTTTTGCTTTAGTGAGTTTTGCTAATTCTTTTTCAAATTTGTTAACCCATTCTCCTGCAGTGCTTACCCATCCAGATGTTATACAATTATTTAAATAATTAGTAGCATTTGAATTGGTGAAATCTGGTTCGTGTAATGGTATTGGTTTTTCTGCCGTACCTTTACCAGTGATATTTTCAATAATATCTACTATCTTTAATGGTAAATGATTAGTCAAAGAAGTAATTCTCCTGATTTATAAAATTTCAAATTTTCTTTTTTTGAAAACCAATCAATTGTTTCTTTAATTCCTTGTTTAAAGCCATTTATGCCGGAATAGGAGGGCTCCCAATCAGTTAGGGATTTTAATAGTCTATTATCTCCATAAAGTCTTTCAACTTCAGAATTCTTTGGTCTTAATCTTTTTTGATCTAATTCTATTTTCAATTCTTTATTCATACAATTAGCTATTATTTCAGCTGTCCTTCCTATTGAAATTTCAAAATTACTGGCAGAATTAATTGCTCTTCCAATAGTTTTATTAGATTTAGATACTTCAATAAAAGCATTAGTCGTATCTTTTACAAAACTAAAGTCTCTTGTTGGCGTTAATGATCCAAGTTTTACGACTTTTTCTTTATGAATCTGAGAAATTATTGATGGAATTACCGCTCTATTACTTTGCCTTGGACCATAAGTATTGAAAGGTCTAATTATTGAAATTGGTGTGTTAAAACTTCTCCAATAGCTTAAAGCTAATTGATCTGCGCCTACCTTTGAGGCCGCATAGGGTGACTGTGCATTTATTGGATGTTCTTCATTGATAGGAACAAATTGCGCTGTACCATAGGTTTCAGAGGTTGAGGTATGAATGACTCTACTAATATTCAATTCTTTAGCAGCTTGAAGTATATTTAAAGTACCTAAAACATTCGTTTCTATATAACTTTTGGGAGCTACATAGCTGTAGGGAATCGAAATTAATGCTGCTAGGTGGAAAACTATATCATTACTCTTAAGAGCCTCTTTTACACATAATGGGTCTCTTATATCACCTAAAATAACCTCAACTTCTTCTCTTACATTTTTAGCTAAATTTTCTAGCCATCCATAATTTCCTAAAGAATTATACAT
>QCEQ01000038.1 GCA_003278525.1 Prochlorococcus sp. AG-355-P16
GATACTTTAAAAATTTGTTCAAACAAACCATTTGCAAAGATGATTGTCTCTTGGGGAAGAAACTCTAAATGAGAATTGTCAAGAATGTTTATGAGATTCTTTTGCTTTGAAAAACTTCCTTTTGGATTGATTTTGGATCTTCCAACTGATCCATATACTTTTTGAGCTGAAGAAGTAGTCAATAAAACCTTAGAGTTTTTTTCAAGATTTACCTCAAAATCGAGTAAATCACCTCCTACCAATCCCCCTGCAGTATGGAGAACAGGCAAAATGCATCTGCCCTCTTGATCATGAGTAGACTTTAATAACTTATAAGGAGAAGTTGATTTAGATTTAAAGATTGTTTTTTCAACATTTCCCAAACTTGCTTTATTATTAAAAAAATTTAAGAAACAATTACCTTCCCATGAAGTTTTAATCATAAATTGTTTTCTTTAATTACTAAATTAAAGTAACCAAAAATTTTGATTATGAGAATGAATAAACAAATTGTTGTAACTGATTGGATTAAGGACAAACCGAAATTAGGTTCATTTTTAAAACTTACTTTAAGTTCAGATGAAAGAAGAATCTTAAGAGGTAAAAGAATAACTGATTGTAATCAAGAAATAATTTTACAATTACCTAGAAAGGGCAAATTAAATGATGGAGATATTCTTTCAACAAATGAGTCAAATTTCTATGTAGAGATAATTGCCAAAACAGAAGATTTAATTGAAATAAGTTCAAATTCTAAAATTGAGCTAATTAAAACTGCTTATCATCTCGGAAATAGGCACGTGGAAGTAGAAATAGAAGAAGGCATTCTTCTAACAAAAAGTGATTATGTTATTAAAAATATGGTTCTTAATTTTAATGTTGATGTAAAAAATACGAAAAAAAAGTTTTTCCCAGAAAGAGGTGCCCATAGTCATGAGTAAAAGTCACTTATTAAAATATTTATTAATTAGTCCTAACTTACCAGTCGGAGGATTTTGTTATTCGGAGGGAATGGAGAGTTATCTTCATAATAAAAATTTAACAGATTCAAATTCTGTAAAAAACTTAATCATAAGTGAACTAGAAATTGGTCAGATAAGACTCGATGCAAAACTTTTACTAGATTTTTTTGATATTTTCAATGAGATAAACTACCGCAAAAATTTAAATGGTAATTTGCAAAAGCTAATGAGTTTGGATAAATGGATCCTCTCATCAAAGGACTCTCTCGAAATGAGAGAACAACAAATTCAAATGGCAAAATCACTCTTTGATTTAACCAAAGAATTTGGATTTGAATATCCATATGAAAATAATAAAAAAAGCTCCTGGTCATTAGCATGGAGCTGGGCTTGTCATTGTTTTGAAATTACCAAGTTAGAAATGGTAGAGAATTTTTTTTATGCTTGGAGTGCGAATCAACTTAATGCTGCATTGAGAATTATTCCTATTGGGTCAACAAAAGCACAATTAATTCAGAGAGACTTATTAGAAATAATTTCAAAAGTTTCTAAAGAAATTATGGACAAAGAAATTGATGACATCTATTTTGGCAATGTAGGTTTAGCTATGGCACAACAAAATCATAATGACCTTTATACAAAACTTTTTAGAAATTAATTTATGAGCAGCAAATTGAGAGTAGGTGTTGCTGGGCCTGTCGGTTCAGGAAAAACTGCATTATTAGAGACTCTATGCATAAGAATGAAAAAAACTCATGAGATAGCTGTTGTCACCAATGATATCTACACTAAAGAAGATGCTAACTTTCTAATAAATAAAAAAGTTTTAGAGGAAGGAAGGATTATTGGCGTAGAAACTGGAGGTTGTCCTCATACAGCGATAAGAGAGGATTGTTCATTAAATAAAAATGCAGTTTTAGATTTAGAAACTAAATATAATCCTTTAGATTTTGTTTTTGTAGAAAGTGGAGGAGACAATTTAGCATCTAGTTTTAGTCCAGAACTTGTAGATTTATCAATATATGTAATTGATGTATCTGCCGGAGACAAAATTCCTAGAAAAGGGGGACCAGGGATAACGAGGTCTGATTTATTATTAATAAACAAAATTGACTTAGCAGATAAAGTTGGTGCAGATTTAAATATTATGAAAAGTGATACTGAATTCATGAGAAAAGGGAAACCTTGGTTTTTTACTAACCTAAGTAGCGGCATAGGAGTTGAAGAAATAACTCAATTTTTAGAATCACATATTCCCAACAATCGAAACTAGAAAAATGTTCATTCCTAATATATTGGATTCAACAAAAAGTTACGACTGATACAAAACGAATCCTCACTCGTTAATAACTTTGACTTTATCCCCCTTATGAGGGTCAATTACCTAATTTATCCTAATTCATGAGAATTTCAAGGCGTATTTTGGCAGGTTTAGCTACTGCCTCACTTGCGGTCACCGCAACTTCCTGTGGTGGAGGCGGAACCTCCGGAAGTTTCGATGACACAGTAACCGTTGGTATTTTGCATTCGTTATCCGGAACAATGGCTATCTCAGAATCAACTCTTGTTGATACAGAAAAAATGGCTATTGAAGAGATAAATGCTGCTGGTGGGGTTACAGTAGGTGGCAAAAGCTACAAAATAGAATACATAGTTGAAGATGGTGCATCTGACTGGCCAACTTTTGCTGAAAAATCAAAGAAACTTATTGACCAAGACGGTGTTCCTGTCGTTTTTGGTGGATGGACATCTGCAAGTAGAAAGGCAATGTTACCTGTCTACGAATCAAAAGATGCGTTCCTCTACTACCCAATTCAATATGAAGCTCAGGAATGTTCTAACAACATTTTCTATACAGGAGCCACACCAAACCAACAATCTGAACCCGCTACAGATTTCATGTATAAGCGTTCCCCCGCAGCTGGTGGAGATTTCTTCCTTGTAGGTTCTGATTATGTTTTCCCAAGAACTTCAAACACAATCACAAAAGCTCAGGTAAAACAGTTAGGCGGTAAAGTTGTTGGAGAAGATTACCTTCCATTAGGAAATACTGAAGTTGCTCCAATTATTTCAAAAATCAAAAAAGCTTTACCTGATGGTGGAATAATCATTAATACTCTTAATGGTGACCAAAACGTTGCATTCTTCAAACAGATTCAAGACGCAGGTATTACTCCTTCAAGTGGGTACTACGTAATGAACTATTCAATTGCTGAAGAAGAGATTAGTACAATTGGTCCTGAGTTCCTTGAAGGTCACTACGGTGCTTGGAACTACATGATGTCAATTGATACTCCTGCATCTAAGAAATTTGCTGCAAGTTTCAAGAAAAGATGGGGAGCAGATCGTGTTGTAGCTGACCCTCAAGAATCTGCTTATAACATGGTTTACTTATGGAAACAGGCAGTAGAAGATGCTGGCACATTCGACGACAACGCAGTAAGGGAAGCCCTTGTTGGACAAAAGTTTGATGCTCCACAAGGTCCTGTTGAAGTTATGCCTAATCACCACTTATCTCAAACAGTAAGAATAGGGGAGATTAATGCAGAGGGTGGATTTACAATCCTTGAAGAGACAGGAGTTGTTCTTCCTCAAGCGTGGAACCAAAAGCATCCAAGTTCAAAAGGATTTGCATGCGATTGGACAGATCCTTCTAAAGGAGAAAAGTATAAGCTTTAATCTAATTTAAACCTATACTTCAAAATAAAAGGAGGTTAAGGCCTCCTTTTATTTTATATAATCAAATATTTTCTTTTTCTAAATTGGAGTTACTTCTCGATAGTCTTTTTAATGGTGTTGCAATCGGATCTGTACTACTCGTTGCTGCATTAGGTCTAGCAATTGTATTTGGTCTTATGGGTGTAATAAATCTTGCCCATGGAGAACTAATGATGCTTGGGGCTTACACAACATACGT
>QCEQ01000039.1 GCA_003278525.1 Prochlorococcus sp. AG-355-P16
AGCTCAGTTGGTAGAGCACCTGCATGGCATGCAGGGGGTCAGGAGTTCGAATCTCCTTGGCTCCACTTTCGAACCAAATCTTGCTGTAATTATTGCAACTATATTTATTCTTAGGGATTAATTCTAATTAGTAAAAATTTTTTTAATTATGAGATTTTTGTATTAAAAGAGTCAATAGTACTTGTTCCATTCTGAATAGTAGCCAAATTTATTGGATTACCATATTTGATCCAACTAGTTGAGCGAGGTTTTTTTACGCTAATATTTCCTGCGTGTAGCCCAAAACTATCAAAATCAAAAATTTCTCCTTCTTTTGCACATAAAGGAATCATTTTATTTTTTGATTTAGATGAATTATAGCTATAAGGCATAAATAAAGTAGCTCCATCATCTGAACTTGTTTTTGTCCATGCAATGAATATGGTCAAAGACTTAAAATCATCAAAGTCTCTATGTGTTCGCATAACGTATGACTTTTTTTCTCTAATTAATTGTCCCAAAAGTATTCAGGTCATAAAGACTTGTATTAAATCCACAATAATAATCTGATATTTTTTTTAGATATGCAAAATCAACTATCTTATTTAGTTGAAGAAATTTGATAGTATCTATTTGTTTAAAACAAAAGTTTCTTATATTTGAGCTAGAAATTTTAATTTCTCTCCAGTCTTCTCTAATTTCTTTATTATCACTTTGTGCAAAAACTTGGCTATTAAAGAATTTGCAATTACCAAAATAATTTTGTGCTTTTAAGACTTGTTCTTCCGATATTTTAATTGGAAGTTTTGCATAACCTATTGTAAATAAATCCTCTAAAATTTCTCTACATTCTAAAGGAGAATTTTTAATGTATTGATTATTTGAACAGATTACAATTTTATTAAATTTAGATCTGTTTTCAGGTGAGATATGTCGAAGAGCTCCAAATCCTATTCCCTTAGAAATCAATTTTTTTGCTATTAAGGCACTAATAGATTCTTTATTGTTTATATTACTAAACCAATTACAAAAAAATATATTAAGTAATGGATTTATAATTATGTAAAAAGAGAAAAATTCTGTTATTGTGTAAATCCAATTTTATTTCTATTAACAATAAGTTGATATAGAATTATTATCGTATTTGTTTTACTTTTCAGGTTCTTTAGTTTAATTATCATTAAATTCTATCTTTTAATCAAACTTAATTTCAGAATAAACTGGAGCTTTAAAATTCTCAGCACCTTTTAAAGATGTCAATTCAATAATTACTGATAATGCAATTATATTTTTACTATTTCTTTTGAGGATATTATATACACATTTTGCGGTGCCTCCAGTAGCCAACAAATCGTCAATGATAACAAAATTTTTAAAATTTTTAATCGCAGATTCTTGAATAGCTAATGAATCTTGCCCATATTCTAAACCGTAATTTTCTTCAATTAGTGCACCAGGAAGTTTGTTTTTTTTTCTCGCAAGGATTAGAGGTTTTTTAACTCTTTCAGCAACTACACTCCCAAAAATGAATCCTCTGGCATCGATAGCAACTATTGCGTCTGTCTCTTTATAAAATGGATAACTTGATATCTTTCTTATTAGATCAGAAAAAAGTTGAGAATCTGCAATTATTGGATTAATATCTTTGAAAATAATTCCTTTTTTTGGAAAGTCAGGATAATCTTTTATGGATTTTTTTAATCTTTCTGATAACATAACTTTAAATTAAATAAATTTATATTGCTTAAAAAAAAAAGAAATTTATCTCATATTGGGATTTTATCAGCAATGCCTGAAGAAGTTGGCGTTATTCTAGATAATTTAAAATTTGTTAAAAAATCTAGTTTTGGTGATATTGATCTTTTTTCTGGAGAAATTGTAATTAATACAAAGAAAATTTATATCACAACAGCTTGGAGTGGATGGGGTAAGGTCAGTGCAGCTAGAGCGACAACACGATTATTGTCTTCAAAAATAAAAGATCTTCCAGTCGATTTTGTTCTTTTTACAGGAGTTGCAGGTGCAATTGATAAGGATCTAAGACAATGGGATATTGTTATTGCAGAATCAGTTATTCAACATGATATGGATGCAAGACCATTATTCGAAAAATTTGTTATTCCTGCGATTAAATCTCAAAAGATATTTGCTGATAAAGAAATATTAGAGAAAGTTTATTCTCCTCTTAAAGAAAAACTATTAAATAATAAATTCAAAATATTTGGTAAACTCTCAAAAGGATTAATTGCAACTGGTGATATGTTCATTTCTGAAAAAATAAAAATCAAACAACTTTCTAGAGATATTGATGGCTTATTAGCTGTTGAGATGGAAGGTGCGGCATTCGCGCAAGTAGCTCATCAAGAAAACTTAGATTGGCTTGTAATGCGAGTAATTTCAGATGGTGCTGATGAAAATGCGCACGATGATTTTAATGCATTTCTTAATAAATATAAATTACATTCATTTGAATTAATCAAAGTTTTTTTAGAAAGTTTATTGGATTAAATAATTTGTATTTATATATATTTAAAATAGATAAATTATTTATCTATTCATGTTGGAATTTATATTCATTGGAAAATTAATCAAATATCTGTAAATATATCTATTAAATAAATTATCTTCCAAAAAATTTTCAACTTCCTTGTAAGGTACTTTTTTAATTTCTTTTGAGCCTACTGCACTAGCTAAACTACCGCTTAAAGAAAAGTGTATTAATAAGACGCATCTATCATTAATGGGTACATCAGCGGCATGTATTCCATAATTATTCTCTAAGATTGGGATATTATCCTTAAGGATATATTTAATATTACTTTTAAAGTAATGGTTTATAAGAGGATTTAAGCCATATCCAGAAAATGGCAATGTAAAAAAATCTTTGGGACGCATTTTATCTTTTATCTTATATTTTTTATTAATTGTTAGATTTTTCTTTTGGTCGAATATCTCATCAAGAGATTCTAAATTATGGCTTTTTTTTATATATATATGAGATCCATCTCCTTCTTGAGTTTCTGTAAAATTATAAATAAAATTTACACATTTAAGATTTTCAATATCTCTATGGAATTGTTGTGGTCCATGCAATTTATCTCCTCTGTAAAAAGACCATCTTAGATTTAGTCCATAAAATGTTGGAATACAATTAAGTGTCTTATAAGCAAGATATGGCAATCTTGGATCAAAAATTATTTTTTTTAGAGCTTTAATTTTTATCATGTCTTCAAAATCATAACTTGCAAAATGTGAAGTTTTTTTTAATTCTTCCCAAGTCTTTTTTTTGTCATATGACAGATAATTGCAATGCATATTATATCCTTTTAATTTTTTTGAATTTTTTATTATTG
>QCEQ01000040.1 GCA_003278525.1 Prochlorococcus sp. AG-355-P16
TCAGAATCCTGATGATTTTTTTGAATTATTGAAACGAAATAGAGTAATGGCATTTCGAAAAGAAAGAAAAGAAAAAATTGAAAGTTTAATAAATCATGCATCTAAATCTTTAAATTTGAAACCTGACCTTTCAGAAGGATTACTAAATGAACTAACTGATTTAGTTGAATGGCCAGACTTAATTATTGGCAAATTTAGCGATGAATTTCTTGATCTTCCAGTTGAAGTTCTCTCAACAGTTATGAAAAGTCATCAGAGATACGTTCCTCTTTTATTGAAAAACAAAAGTTTTTCTAAACTAGATTTAAGCTCTGAAAAAAATATTAGTACAACTTTTTGCGTTATTTCAAATGGTCTTGAAGAATCAAATAATAATATTGCAAAAGGTAATGAGAAAGTTTTGAGGGCAAGGTTTTCAGATGCAAAGTTTTTCGTGGAAAGTGATAAAAAAGTTACTTCAATCGAGAGAAATGAAAAGCTTAAATCTGTTTCTTATTTGAAAGGATTTGGAAATATATTTCAGAGGGTAGAAAGGATAGAGGAAGTTACAAAAAAAATTCTTAAATTTTTAAATTATAAGTCTTTAGAGGAGAAAAAAATAATAGAAGCTGCCAAATACTGTAAGAACGACTTATGTAGCGAAATTGTTTTCGAATTCCCTGAGCTGCAAGGAATAATGGGTGGTAAATATCTTAAATATGAGGGATTTAGTGAAGACGTTTGTTTGGCTGTCGCTGAACACTATTTACCTTCTTTTTATAAAGATGCTTTGCCCTCCACGAAATATGGTGCAATAGTTTCTATAGCAGATAAGGTCGAAACTTTAATAAGTATATTTATTTCTGGTAAACGTCCTAGTGGATCATCTGATCCTTATGCTTTAAGAAGAAATTTGAATGGAGTGATTAAAATAATTTGGGATTATGAACTTGATTTACCTTTAGATAAATTATTTAACGAACTTATTGCTTTTTGGAAAATCGTATTTCCGAATTTAAACTTCTCAAAAGAAACAGTATTAAATGATTTAAATGAATTTTTAGTTCAAAGAATTGTTAGTCATTTAGAAGAAATATCACTGAGTAAAGAATTAATAAAGGCCGTTTGCTCTTCTGATGAATTATCTCAAAAAAGAGTATTAAATATTATTGATCTTAAAAATAGGATTAAATCTATTGTTTATTATAAAGAAAAGGAAAATTTTGTTAATATCCAGAAGGTAATTACTAGAGTAAGCAAATTAGCTAATAATAGCGATCTTTCAACTGACGTTCTATCAACAAGAGATTATGTAAACACAAATCTTTTTGAAAAAGAATGTGAATTGAAAGTTTTTGAATTTACTGGAGAATTAGAAAAACTTTTTTCGGAAGGTTATTGCGATTATCTGGAACTTCTAAATTTGTTTGAAATTAATGTAAACACTATCGAAGATTTATTTGATAATGAAAAGGGAGTCTTAATAATGTCAGAGGATTTAAATATTAGAAATAATAGACTCAATTTGTTGAGCTTAATAAGAAATTATTCTCTAAAAATAGCCGACTTTACACTTTTTAACTCTTAACTTTAATGCCTCCCCTGATTGAATAATTTTCTAACATTTTTTCTACTTCTTTATTTTCCCTAACGGCACTATCAACGGGTTTATATTTTAAAGGTGCTAGAGCTTTCCCTCTTAATATCGATCCAAGTGTAAGCAATGTAATTTTAAGTTGCTGTAATGGTTTCATGGAGACAACTCTTTTGTATAAGTAACTATCAAAGGTAAGTCTTTGTACATCCATGTCATCACACATCTCAACAAAGGCTTCTCTTGCGGAATCATTTCTGTAGAAAATATTTTGAAGGATTTCTAGCACTTTATAAGTTGTGCCATATTTTTTATCCCATTTTTTAAGATAGTTTTTTAAATCTTTTTCTGATGGAATTAGTTGACCGTTTTTTGAAGCTTCAACAATTTCTTCAGCACACATTCTTCCGCTTTTCGCAGCAAAATAAATGCCCTCTCCAGAACTTTTAGTAACATAACCAGCTGCATCACCAACCAAAGCCATTCTCCCAACTACTCTTCTTGGCCTTGGATGCTCAGGAATAGGGTGAGCTTCTACCTTTATTACTTCACCATTAACAAGTCTTTTCTTTGCCCTATTTCTTACACCCTCTTGAAGTCCTTTAATTAATGACTGATTCTTTTGCATGGTTCCAGTGCCCACAGCCACATGATCATATTTAGGAAATACCCACCCATAAAAATCAGGAGAAACATCAGTTCCGACATACATTTCAGCAAGATCTTCGTAATAACTCATTTCTTCTTTAGGCAATTTAATTCTTTCCTGAAATGCTATTGCAACTTTGTAATCTCCTGCATCCATTGCTTTTGCGACTCTGCTATTGGCTCCATCAGCTCCTATTAATAGGTCAACAGTAAGCTCTTTAAGTTCCCCTTTCTTATCTCCATTCGTGAAATCTGAGTAGGCAAGCTTATATGGCCCTTGATTATTATCGCCAGTATCAATAGAAGTAACTAATCCATTTATTAATGTAGCACCAAGATCTGACGCTCTGTTGCGCATAAAGGCATCCATAACTTCTCTTCTACACATGCCAATGAACTCATTATCGCTTTTACCATAAACTCTATCTAAGCTGATATCTACCTCTCTATTTGATGGAGATATCATTCTCATATGCCTTACTTTTCTATCAATAATTGATTCAGGTAAATCAAATTCTTCCACCATACACAGTGGTATAGCTCCTCCACATGGTTTTGCATTATCTAATTTTCTCTCAAATAGCCAAGTTTTTATTCCAGCTTTAGCAAGTATTTCTGCAGCACATGAACCACTTGGACCTCCCCCAATAACAGCTACCCTCAACATACGAAAAAAAATAATACTGTATATAAAAGCTACATCTTTTTTGCTTATAAAAGTGCATTTCGTAAAATAATAGTTAATATCGAAATATCTTTTCCAAATTCACCTCTAAATA
>QCEQ01000041.1 GCA_003278525.1 Prochlorococcus sp. AG-355-P16
CAAGTGAGAAGAAATTTAAACAAGGAAATTTTAAAGGGGCAATAGATGACAAAATGAAGGCTAATGCAATTTTGAAATCTAAATCTTGTGATGAAAAAATTATTGAAAAATATAGAGAAGAATTATCTAGATTGTATTCCTCAAAATTTGATCTTATTTTCGATCATAAGCTGAAAATTGATGAAATAAAGAGAAATCAAATAGTAAAAATGCTGGAACAAAAAAGTAAGGAAAAATTAAAAAGTCTTGATTATAAAGGTGCAGTAAAAGCCTTTAGGAGGGCTGAAAAATATTTTTCAAATTAAAATCAATCTAAATCTCAGGGATTTTATAAGATAAATTAAATTTACAAGTTTGAGTATAAAAAATGATGAAAGGGTTGATTTTTTTTCAGAATTCGTTTTTTTTAAAGATATATCATTTTTGGTACTACTCATGATTATGCCCCAATCTACCTTGGAAAGCTTATTATTTTTTTTGATACTCTCTCTTATTGCAACTTACATAGTTAATTTAAAGTATTCTTCAAAGTTAAAAATACAGAAGTAGTTTTTTTATTTATCTTTTTTCCTTATTAGATTTATTTCCTTGGATCACTCCAAGTCTCTTTGTATAACCAGCTCAAAAAGGTAAGAGTAAGAATATTCCCAAATGCATAAGTTATTCCTAATAATGGGTCGTAAATATTGGCAATAATCGTCGACATTGTAAAGATTATTAATCCTGAAACAACCAAATCCTGAATAGGCAAATGGTTAAAATTCACCGAATTTATCATTTGATAATTGTTTTTAATAGATTAAATTAATTATAAAACCAACAAGTACCTTATTTTTTTATAAGGCAATATCATTTAAGGTATGAATAATTTTAGGATTGCTAAAATAATTATAGTTTTTTCATCATTATCGTATTTGAGTGTTTCTTTTTTAAGAAATTATAATTCTCCAGAAAATATAGAAAAAAGGTGTATTCTTAAATTTGAAAAAGATTTTAAAAATAATTTGGAAACATCTCATGAAGAATGGAATCAAATTTTAGATTTAGCTGATAACAATTATTTAAAATGTATGGGAATACCTCATTATTAATTATGGGAGAGGCAAAGAGAAGAAAAAATTTAGGTGTTCCGCCTAGAGAAAAAACTGAAGATATAAAGTTGCCTCAACTTGATAAAAAAGCCATACAACAGAAAGTAAGGTCTACATTGTATAAATATCCAATTATTCCTTTTCTTTTTTATGGAGCTGCAATATTGATCCTAATAGGAGGTTTATTTTATGTTTTCAAATCCTTCAATATAGCTTAATTAAAAGGATTACTAATTTTGATATTTATGATTTTTTGGCATATCAATTAAAAAAACTTGAAGAATAATAAATTAGCAATTTTTATTGTGCAAAAATAATCAAAGAAATAATAAATGAGAATTATTTACAGTTGACACCATCATATGGTGTTGTAATTTTAGATTAAATTAAAACTATTTATGAAGAAAATAAATAAAAAATATTATGAAATAATGCTTCAAGCTGATAATGCAGTTGGAAGAAAAGAAGTAGTTAGTTTATTAAAAAAAGCTGCAATAATTATGTCTAAATCTGAGGAAAACTTAGCTGCTTAAATTAAAAAAACTATTTTATTAGGATAAATAAAACACCATAAAGAATGATTGATGAGGATGCAGCCATAATGATAAATGGCAGTATCATCCCTGAGTTTAACCATCTAAAAAGTCTAATTTTTTTGTTAATTACTCTTGGCATCTTTTCTTATTCCCTTAATTGCAACCTAACAAGTAAATAAATGGTGTAAATGATTAATTAATCTTTTTAAATATCATTCTTTAGCTATTTTGGAATTAAATTTTCTAAAGAAAATTATTTTAATTGCATCTGGAATTTTTATCTTAATAGAAATTTTTAGGTAATTAATACCTTGTATTCTTCAAATTTCTTATGCAAGATTTAGAAACATTAGATTTCTAAATAATGATTAAAAATTTAAAAGAGGGCCCTGAAGAATTTAAAGATTATGATTCAGAACTGTTACTTAAGATTCTAAATAAGACATCACTGGAGAGTGAAAAAGGCGATGATAAAGAACTATTTGTAGATGAAAATTGGAAAATTAATTCAAAAAATATGAGTAATATAATTCATTCAGATAATTCAAATTTGAAAAGAATATTATCAGATATTTTCCCTAATAAAAAAATAGTGATTCAGGATAATAATGATGGGTCGCAAACAATTTTATTATCCTAATTTAGGAACTATTAAAACCTTGTTTATACTATCTATTCAATATTTATTTTTTTTAAGAAAAATTTAGTAAAAATTACTCTCGCAGAATTTTTTTAAAGATGTTATTGTTCACTTACGTTCATCCAAGTTTATATCTCTGGACGCATGAAATGGGAGTAGGGAACGGGATTCTCATTAACTGCAAAAGACCATGAATAACCTCTTACAAATAAGAGAAAAAATCAAAAGAGCCAATAGGCTATATGAAGCCCAACTTTTGGCTACCAAAAGTGGAGAAGTTACTCCATACAGAAGATCCGTCTTTGAAGAAAGAATCAGGAAAACACAAAAAGAAATGAAATTGAAAGACTCAAAAAATTAAATTTTTTTTTGAAACTGATTAATTAAGAGGGGGTTTATTCCTCTCTTTTTTTTATTTTTATAAAAAGTACGTAATTATTAATT
>QCEQ01000042.1 GCA_003278525.1 Prochlorococcus sp. AG-355-P16
TTTATATTTCCAACGGCAAGATTAAAAGTAGTAGTTTTCCCTGCACCGTTAGGTCCCATCAAACCTACAACTTCCCCTGGATTCACAGTTATGGAGACATCATTTACAATTGATCTTCCTTTAATTGAAAAGGATACATTTTGAATTTTTAGGTTCATTTTCATAGAGATCGATTAGTTTTCTTTTTTACTTAAAAAAAACAAAAAGAAAAAAATAACTTAATTGCAGGTAAATATATAATCAAATTTATCGCAAGGTTTTCAAAAAAGGCTTATCTTTTTCATCTATTAGTTCTTTACATTGTAATTTCCTTAATAAATCTTCCAAACATCGGCAGAAGGATTCGAGATCAATTCCTAAATTAATCTTGGTTCTAGTTTTTATTCTACCTAAACCCTCTCCAAGCAAAATAGTAGCTCCATTTAAATTACCCTTACTTAAGTGAAACTGAGAAACAGATACTTGTAAAATTCCCTGAATAACCTGTCTTTCGTCACCATCAACAGAATTCCAGATTTCTTCAAAAGCATCATGAGCCTCGTACCATTCATGATTGTTAAAAAGATTTAAAGCAGTAAAAAGGGAATCTCTAAAACTTTTTGTATTTTCTTCATTCATACTAATTATTAATTTTTTTTCTTTTTATTTATTTTTCTCATTCTTATTGAATTCGGTGTTACTTCTAGCATTTCATCTGGACCAATATATTCGAGTGCTCTTTCAAGGGTAATATCAACGGGTGACTGCAAAGTATCGAGTTCTTCTGCCCCTGCAGACCTCATATTAGTCAACTGCTTAGTTTTACATATGTTCAACTCAAGATCTTGAGGTCGATTATTTTCTCCAATTATCATTCCCTTATAAACTTTGACTCCAGGTTTAATGAAATAAACTCCCCTATCTTCAGCATTCTTTAAAGCATAAAATGTGGCAACACCTTCCTCAAAAGCTATAAGGACTCCATTTCTCCTAGTTTCAAAATCTCCTGTTTTAGGTTTGTATTCATAAAATGAATGACTCATGATACCTTCACCTCTTGTTATTCGAACAAATTCACCCCGAAAACCAATAAGTCCTCTCGATGGTACGAGAAATTCTAATTGAGTTCTCCCATCTGAACTTGTCTGCATATTTTTCATCTCCGCCTTTCTTGATCCAAGTTTCTCTATACAAGAACCAACGGATAATTCAGGCACATCTAGGACCAAAGTCTCTATGGGCTCACATTCAACATTATCAATTTCTCTAAAAATAACTTGAGGTTGTGAAATTTGAAATTCGAACCCTTCTCTTCTCATAGTTTCAATCAAAATTCCTAAATGTAATTCTCCTCTTCCTGAGACTGAGAACCTATCAGGAGAATCAGTTTCTTCGACCCTTAACGCAACATTTGTTAAAAGTTCCCTTTCCAATCTATTTTTTAATTGTCTACTAGTAACAAACTTCCCTTCTTTTCCAGCAAATGGAGAATCGTTAACAACAAAAGTCATATTTAAAGTAGGTTCATCAACTTTGATTAATGGAAGTGGATGAGGAGAATCTGGACATGCTATGGTCTCACCAATATTGACGTCATCGAAACCAGATACGGCAACGATATCTCCTGCGAATGCTTCATTTATATCAATCCTTTGTAATCCTTCGAATCCTAATAGTTTACTAACCTTGCCTTTGATAGTTTTTCCATTTTCTTTAATTAAACTAGCTTGTTGACCATTTTTTATGGTTCCATTATGTATTTTCCCAATTACAATTCTGCCTAAGAAATCAGAATAGTCCAAAGTAGTTATTTGTAGCTGAAGAGGCTTATTTGCATCACCTACTGGAGGCGGAACATGTCTAATAATGGCTTCGAAAAGAGGCATCATATTATCACTATTAGATTCCATCTCTTCTTTTGCAAAACCAGAAAGGCCGCTTCCAAAAAGATAAGGAAAGTCACATTGATCATCATCAGCTCCTAACTCTAAAAACAAATCCAGTACCTTATCAATAGCTATTTCTGGGACAACTCTTGGCCTATCAATTTTATTTACGAAAACTATTGGTCTAAGTCCTTTTTCTAATGCTTTTTTCAAAACAAACCTTGTTTGAGGCATAGGCCCCTCATTTGCATCAACGATAAGTAGACAACCATCAACCATTCCCAAAACCCTCTCTACTTCTCCTCCAAAATCTGCATGTCCTGGTGTATCTATAATGTTAATTCTGGTATCGTTGTATTTTACTGCGGTATTTTTTGAAAGTATTGTTATTCCTCTTTCTCTTTCTAGATCATTCGAATCCATTACGCATGTAGGAACAACTTCATTGTCTCTGAATATTCCAGATTGAGATAACAAAGCATCCACAAGAGTTGTCTTACCATGATCTACGTGGGCAATAATTGCAACATTTCTAATTTCTTTTATCGAAGATGACATTTATAAAATTAATATAAATAGTAGTTTGACTTTATCAAGGCTAACTCAAAGAATGCTTAATATGAGAATTATCTCTTCAAGACTTTGAAAAACATAATCATATTGACAATTTAATTAGTAAATTATGTTTATGATTTTTTATTTGATCTTTCAAAAACTTTTAAAGCTTCAATTGATCCCTCATATCTCCAATGCCAAGGTTCATAGTCTATGTATTTATTATCTTTGG
>QCEQ01000043.1 GCA_003278525.1 Prochlorococcus sp. AG-355-P16
AAAACAGCAGTTCATCACAGAAAAGTTGCTAATCATTATTGACTAGTCTTTATATTTAGAGTATTTACAAACCATTTGCATCACTAAACTCAAATAGCAAATTTATATTTTTTTAATTTAGTTGAAAAAAATATAGATTGAAGTCATAACAAATTTTTTCTTGATTTATAGTTGAAAATCAGTACTTTTATGAAATGGAGTTTTTCAGAGACGCAATGAAAAATAGAAGAGTAGCAACAAAAAGATTGCATGATGATTACAGAAAAATTTATAAAAATCATCAATTTGCTTAGATAATCAACAAGAAATCGCGTTCCAGTTGGAAACCCTACATTTAATAACTCATGAATGGTGCTGTAATAGGTATAATCGACTGATAAACAGCGGTTTCACAAGAACTAAACGTTCTGGTCGATAGTTGAAAATCCGTTGAAAGTCTATATGACACCTCACCAAGACTAATAAGTCGGAAACTATTACTAAGAAAGTCTTTAAAATGTCAGATATTAATATTGGCTTACTTGCAGAAAATCAAAACATATCAGAATTTGAAATTACCGAAAATTTTTCTTGTTTTAGATTCTTAGATCAAAATAAGGAAAGATTTGAACTTGAATTTAACCTTGAAAAAGGAACGTCCTTTAATACTTTTTTTATAAGAAGTCATGAAGAACTTTTTATTATTCATCCACCTGAGAAACAATATTTAAATTCATTTAATAAAGTAATTTCTAAGTTTTGCGATCAATTTAAATTAGATAAAATCAACTTCATTTCTGGTCATATCAATCCCCAAATTATTGAAACTATAAAAAATATAAGTACCCAATTTCAAAACACAACTATTACTTGCTCAAATCCAGGTTATAAACTTATTAGCGAACTTTGGAATCAAAGAAATCCTACCTTAGAAAACTTTGTTGAAATTCAATTACCTGAAGTAAAGATAATCAAAAAAGAAATAAATTTAGAATTAGATAACATTTCACTAGAGTTAATTCCTATTCCAACAGCACGTTGGCCTGGTGGATTGATAATTTATGAACGTAATCAAGAAATACTTCTTAGTGAAAAAATTTTCTCTGCACATATTGCATCTAAATATTGGTCTGAAACAAATCGAGTTAGTACTGAAATTGATAGGAAACATTTTTATGATTGCTTAATGGCACCAATGTCTAATCAAGTAGTTTCAATAACTGAAAAGATTGCAGATTATGACATTAAAACTATCGCACCGTTACATGGTCCCGCGATCGAATATAGCTTAAAAAGCTTTTTAAATGACTATATTAGATGGGGTGAGAATCTCTCAACAAATAATCCTAAGATCGCTCTGATATATGCAAGTGCTTATGGAAATACAGCATCAATAGGTGATGCATTAGCTAAAGGGATAAATAAAACTTCTGTAGAAGTTGAAAGTATTAATTGTGAATTTACACCTAATGATGTATTAGTAAAATCTATCCAAAATGCTGATGGATATTTAATAGGATCACCCACATTGGGTGGTCACGCCCCAACTCCAATAGTTAGTGCACTAGGAACATTGTTAGCAGAAGGTAATAGAGATAAGCCAGTGGGAATTTTTGGAAGTTTTGGCTGGAGCGGTGAAGCTATAGATTTACTTGAAACAAAATTAAAAGACGGTGGTTTTAAGTTTAGTTTTGACCCTGTAAGGATTAAATTCAGTCCAAATAAACCAAAGATTAAAGAGTTAGAAGAAATCGGAACTCACTTTGGAAGAAAAATTTTAAAAAAAGCAAAGAAAAAACCCAGAAAATCAGATACTGGAATGATTACAAGCAAAACGGATCCAAAGCTACAAGCTCTTGGAAGAGTAATTGGTTCTCTTTGTGTCCTAACAGCCTCTAAAGGTAAAGATGAGAATAATATTAAAGGAGCAATGCTTGCCTCTTGGGTTAGTCAAGCAAGTTTTTCTCCGCCTGGACTAAGTATTGCAGTCTCAAAAGATAGATCGGTAGAGTCTCTTCTGCAAATAGGAGATTCATTTGCTTTGAATATTTTAAGTGAAAAAGATTTTAAAGAACCTTTGAAAAGATTCACAAAGCCTTTTGCACCTGGAGAAGATAGATTTGAAGGATTAAATATTGAATTAACTCCTAATGAACAGATAATCATTCCTGAATCGCTAGCATGGTTAGATGCTTCTGTAAAAGAGAGAATGGAATGCGGAGATCATTGGGTAATTTACGCCGAAGTACTACACGGTAATATACTAAAATCCGATAGTCTTACAGCAGTTCATCACCGCAAAACAGGTGCTAACTATTAAATTTATTTATCTAATTTATGACTGAAACTAAAGATCTAATAATCATTACGGCTAGTTGCGGTAAAAATCTAGAACTTTCTGAAAAATTCCTTGA
>QCEQ01000044.1 GCA_003278525.1 Prochlorococcus sp. AG-355-P16
ATCTTGTTTTAGTAATAAAAAACCTACTATTGCGATAATGGGCGACGCTTCAGCAGAAGAAGATTATACTTTAGGTGCTTTAGGATGGGCTTCGACAAAAGGATTGCCAATTTTATTTATAGTTGAAGATAACAATCTATCAATACTTACTGAAAAAAAAGTTAGAAGAAATTGGGAAATGGATGCTGTAGCGCAGTCATTTAATATTACCGCATGTCAAGTTTCTGACGATCCAATTGAATTACGAGAAAAATTAAATAATGCGTTCTCTAAACCCATGCTTCTAAATGTAAATACACATAGATTATTTTGGCATGCTGGAGCAGGAAGGGACTCAGAAGAAACTTTTGATAGATATAAATATGAAATGGAATCTATTGGCAGTCAAGCTGAGGATATCCATTTCGAAACTAAAAACTTTGTTGAGGAAACATGGCAAAAACAGTTAGAGAAACAATAAAAAATGTTGTGAGGACCCACCTCACACAAAAAAATGGTCTTGCTTTTGGCCAATGCCTTTCGGCGGTTGGATGGGTCGGAGGTACACTTCCAGAACTATATGAAAAAGATGGCATGATCGAACTTTCGATGGCTGATGTTGCGGGAGGAGGAATCGTTGTAGGCTCTGCATTAGCTGGAAGAAGACCCTTCTACATAATCAGATATCAAGGATTTAATTGGTATAACGCACCAATTATTGTCAATTATGCATGCAAATCAAAAGAAATATGGAAGGTTCCTTGCCCTATATTTATAAGAAGTATTGCAATGGAAGGTGGGATTGGTCCAGTGGCTGGCTCGTCTCATCACTCTTTGTATTATCGAATGCCGGGGGTGAAAATAATAGCTCCAATGACCCCAAAAGAATATGAGATGGCTTATGAAGAATTTATGGAAAAAGATGATGTTTATTATATTTCAGAACATAGAGGGAGTTTTAATAATAGCGAGGAGCTTCCAGATATTATTTATGAGGATAGTGATTTAATTTTATTTCCTATCTCAATTACAAGATTTGCAGCCCAACAGACTAGTAAAATTCTTTCAGAGAGAGGTTTAAAGATATCAGTAATCCATCAAGTAAAAATTAAGCCTTTTTATATAAAAGAAGAATGGATTAAGTTGCTGATAAATTCCAAATTTGGAGGAATTGTCTTAGATGATGACTATGTAGATGGAATCCCAAGATGTTTAGCTCATGAAATAATGCTTAAAACAAAAAAAACTATTGATGTCATGGGATTAAACCCAAGAACTGCTGGTTTTCATCCTAAGGTGGATAATTTACCACCCTCTTTAGAGAGAATTATTGATAAAGTTTACTCTATAATTGAAAGTGATAAGTAAATACAAACATCTAATAAAAAAAATATGGGCTCTTATTTATGCAAATAAGGGCACTTTTTTATTAGCCGCTGTTCTAATATTGTTTTTTTTCTTTAAAGATGAATCAAGTAATTTTATAATTAATAACTTTTCAAAACTAGATATAGTATCCTTTGGACTTATTTACTATGTACTTGGGATATTTTGCCTGCCAACCTTACCTTTATCAATAATTGCAGGACAGTTATATGAAATAATTCCAGCATCCTTAGCTATTACCTTCCCCGTTACTTTAGCTATTTTTACCCAAATGCTTTTCCCTAGAACTTTTGGTTTTGGAATCTCATCTGATCAATATATTGAAAAATTAGCTAAAAGATTTTTAAAAATAAATAAATTAAAAAAAATGTTAATACTATCTTTAGTAAGGGCAAATCCGGCATTACCTTTGCCAGTTTATTCTGCTTTAACTCTTAGGGTGTTACCTCCCCAAAAAAAAATTAATATACTTTTATCTTTAATATCAGCTTTCTTAGGAACATATTTAATTGCTTTTATAACTGTAATTTTTGTAAAAGTATCAAGTATTTTTTAATTTATTGCTTTGCCTCTTATTTTTAATAATTTACAATTTTGATTTAATTTATTTGCATTTGATAAGTCATATTGGTATATAAATTTTATTTTTTTGTTGTCAACTAAAGTATATTTACTATGTTCCAAGTCTGAAATATCATATGTATTGCAAAAATTCAATGTTTTAATTTTCTCTTCTGTGAGGAGGTATTTAATATTGTATTTTTTTGAAATGTCTTCCCAGTTTTTCCTACTCAATGTTTTCCAGTAATTTATGCCAATACAGGTATTGATTCTTGATGTTCTGAAAAATTCATAGTTACATAATTGATCGGGAGAATTTTTAGTTAAATTTACTCCGTATAAATCTTTAACTGAATTAATCAAGAGATTAATCTTTTTAGGGTTATATGAAAATTGATCAACGCTTGATGGCTCTATATATGAAATCACTTTTTCAAAGATAGAATCAATGAAGCCTATTGA
>QCEQ01000045.1 GCA_003278525.1 Prochlorococcus sp. AG-355-P16
AAATCAGATTTTTCAATTGTTATTAAAATCAAATAATGATTCTTTTGATTTGCTTTACGCTTATGGTTTGTTTTGTAGAGATTTAAAAAATTTCAATTTAGCAAAAAGAGTATTTCTCAATTTAATTAATAAATTTCCATCATCAATTAATCCTTATATTTTATTAGCAGAAATATTAAAAATTGAAAATAAATTTAAAGATGCAGAAAGAGTACTCCTAAAGGCAATAAAAATTGATCCTAATCATGGAGATTTACTTTATAATTTTTCTCTTTTGTACTTTGCCTCGAAAAACTTTGATAATGCATTAGTTTATATAGATAAAGCTATTGCATTATCTATAAATAATGATATTTATAAACTTTTAAAGTCTGAGATTTACATCAATAAATTCAATATTGATGAGGCTTTGTATATTTTAGAGGCTCTAAATAAAAAGAATAGAATTACAAAGGATAATAACAAAGAAATAAGAATAAATATTCTTCTAGCCGATGCACTCTTAAAAAAAAGGAAGTATGAAGAAGCAGAAATTATTCTTTTAAAATTAATCAAAAAATACCAAGTATTAGAATTGGCGTATTTAAATCTGAGTATTCTTTATAACAATAAGAATCAATTAAGTAAAAGTATACAAATACTAAAAAAGGGAATAAAACTATCTCCTAACTTCATGCCTTTTTATAAGAACTTAGCAACTTTCTATAGAAATTCAGGACAGATTGAACTTGCTATTGAGACTAATTTATTTATTATTTCGAGAAATAAATATGACTTTAATAGTTTTTACGAATTATCTGGGATTTATGATTTTAAGAATCATAAAAACGAATTAAACTTTTTATTAAATACAAAACTTGAGAATCTTGATCCAAACTCAAAAATACTCGCAGCTTTTGCAATCTCAAATTTGCTTCATAAGCAAGCAAAATATAAAGAAAGTGCAAAATACCTTAAGAGCGCCAACGACGAAGGCATGAAATATAAAAAATCTGACTCAAGTCTAAAGATTAAACATACTGAATTTTATAGATCACTAAAAATCAAAAATTCAAAAATTGAATATTTAAAAAAATCTTCTAATTATATCTTTATTGTTGGCATGCCGAGATCCGGAAGCACTTTACTGGAAAACATATTAAGTTTAAATTCTGAAGTAACTGATATGGGTGAGGTTAACTTCTTAGAGGAATCTATCAAGGAAGCTAAAGATTTTGAGGATGTTTATGACTTATACGAAAAAAAAGTTATTAATCAATTTAAATCGTCGATCACATACACTGATAAAAGTTTATTTAATTATATGTACTGTGCAATTATTTCTAATTTTTTCCCTAAAGCAAAAATAATAAATTGTATAAGAAATCCTCTTGACAATATTTTATCTATATACAGAGCAAACTTTTTAAATCAGTCTTTCTCTTTCTCTTTGCCTGATATTACTAGTTTATATATGAACTATTTTGAAACTATGGAGGAATATAAAATTAAATATGGTGAAAATATTTATGATTATTACTATGAGGACTTAATTAAAAATCCTAATAATGTTATTCCCAAGATAATAAATTGGCTTAATTGGGATTGGAACGAAAAATATCTGTCTCCTCATCAAAACAAAAGAAATGTATACACTGCAAGTAGCGCTCAAATAAGAAAGAAATTTTATTCTTCTTCTATAGGAATTTGGAAAGAATATAAGGAACTTTTGCAACCTGCAATTGAAATTATTAAAACAAATAAAACTCTTGGAGCAAGGATTTCACTGTGAAAGGAGTGTTTGAGTAATAGCCGGCTCGAATTTTGTCTACTGGAGGTTGTTAATTTTGAACAAATAGATTACCTTTAAAATACCTTAAATTGTGTGAGGAATTTTATGAAGCTTTTTAAAAGCTTGTTAGTAGCACCAGCAGCAATTGGTCTATTAGCACCATTTTCTACGTTTGCTGGCGAAGCAAGCTTAAATGATATCTCAAAATACTCTAATTTAGAGCATCTTGACCTCTCTAATGCCTTTCTAAACGATGAACCAAAACAAAAACCATTAC